>JBILBH010000085.1:0-5727 GCA_044353785.1 Terrimicrobiaceae bacterium | reverse complement strand
CGCTCCAGTTCAGGCAGAAACATGGCTCTGCACCTATTTTGGAGCCTCCAGCGAGGCCATTCGCAATGAAGATGTTGTTAGGCATGTCGATATTGCTGAAACACGCGCCGCGCTTCTGGATCTCTATGGTGGGTATGATGATGAGGGATTTTCTGAGTTTTTAACCGAAAATTGCTATCATTTGCACTATTGCGCCGTTCCGAATGCGAAACCCTACTCTTTCGGCATAGGAAATCTCTGGCGCATCGCTCTTGAACATCCCGGATGCCCTGTTCCTCCATGCATCCATCGCGCTCCACGAACGGATTCTCCAAGGCTGCTCCTGATCAGCTGAAACAAAGACTCAGAAAACAATAGCCTGAACATTCGAATGGCTGAAAAAGCAGCGAAAAAATTGCTCTTGGGAGGAACGAAAACTACCGGCGGTCGGGATCGAACCGACACTCCTTGCGGAACGCGATTTTGAGTCGCGCGCGTCTGCCAATTCCGCCACGCCGGCTACTGCAACTCAATTTAGTGAAATGTGGATTTCTGGCAATACGAAATCCATACCTTCTTGCTGAATTTTAATCCACGATGGCTCGGCGAAGCATGTCCAAGGCAGCTTGAGTGGCGAGCTGCTTGAAGGTTGCGCGGTCCACTGGAAACGAGAAATTTTGGCAATGCGTGGGCTTTGAGGCTTGAGCCATGGCGATGAAAACGGTGCCGACTGGTCTTTCAGCACTGCCACCGTCGGGGCCTGCGATACCAGTCAGAGCCAGGCTGAAATCGGATTTTGCGTGAAGCAAGGAGCCCTCGGCCATGGCGCGGGCGGTAGGTTCGCTCACGGCACCATGCTCGGAGAGGATCGATTCGTTCACGCCAAGCAAGTCGCTCTTGGATTCATTAGAGTATGTCACGAAACCTCGGTTGAAGACTTTCGAGGAACCGGGAACATCTGTGAGGCGGCTTGCCAGAAGACCACCAGTGCAGGACTCGGCCGTCGAGATGGTGCGTCCCATGGCGGCGAGGCGATGGACAATCCACTCTTCGATCCCCTCGCCTTTTGCGGAGACGAGGTTTTTTCCGAGGGTTTGAAGGATGCGTGGTTCGAGGGACTCGAGAAGTGGTTTCGAGCCGATCAGTCGAAAATCCACCTCGTTCGGGCGGGCACAGTAACCGACTTCGAGGTCATTGTTTTTTGAAAGCTCGAGGCCGATCATTTCTTCCACTGTGCTTTCGCCAAGGCCTACGACTCGATAGATGCGGCATTCCTTCTCGGGTATGTCACCCAGCAAGCCGCGTAAAAGAGGCATGACAGATTCGTCAAACATCGGCTTCAATTCGCGCGGCGGCCCTGGCAGCAGGAAGAAATGCGGAGATGATAATGAGGGCGTGGATAAGCTCGGAATATAGAGTCCGGGAGCAGTTCCATTTTTATTGGGAAGGACAACGGCGCCCATGGGAACCATTGTTTGGCGAAGCATGCGCTCGAGAAGTTTGTAGCCCCTCACCGCCAAGCGCGCTTCGATAGCCGATCGAATGGCTTCGCTGGCGACCAGCTTCAATCCAAGAATCTCGGCCACAACTTCGCGCGTTATGTCATCCGTTGTTGGCCCCAAGCCACCGGTTATGAAAACGATTTCAGCACGGTTGAATGTCTCGCAAACGGCATCCCGGATGTCCGGTCCATCTGGAACGGTTGTTTGCCGCGAGATGCGTAGTCCAAGTGGAAACACCTGCTTTGCAATCCACGCTGCATGGGTATTTACAACCTCACCAAGGAGGAGTTCGGTGCCGCTGTTGATGAGTTCGACCGTCATTGCACGACGGCACAGAATGAAATGGCATCCATCCAGCTTTTGACGCGATCTCTTTTCTCATCCTCTTCATTGAGATCATAGACATAGAGAAGGTTCGCAAGCATGCGGAGGAGGAACTGGCGGGGGGTGGCCGGCAGGAGATGGGTCTCCTTGAATTCGATGTTTTGCCGGACGAGAAGCTGTTTTACATCCGGGAGTGTCAGAATACGGCCGGCATGGAATGGATCGAAAAAAACGCCTGAGTGGCGGGCGATGAAGTGTCCGGGGAGATTGATCCCTTCGATGCGCATGCCCGCGCGCGAGCCGACCATCATGTAAACAAGAGCGAGGCTGATCGGTATGCCGACACGGGAGGAAACCAGATGAGGCAGTAGCGAATTTTCCTCACAATAGTAGCAGGATGAGTTTCCGCGAATGCCGAGTTCATCGGAGAGGAATTCCGTGAGCAAAAGCACGCGCTCACCGCTGTCCAAGGCGCGTGGAATGCGAGAGAGAAATTCCCTGCCCCACTCGTTGATTTGCTCTTCGAATGGCGAGGTGCACCTTTCAGGTTCGATGGCGCGGGCAAGCATCCAGGCAGCTTGCTCGATCGAAAAATTTTCGCCTCCCAAGTGGCAGAGTAACTCAAACTCGCGCGCCGCATTTTGGCCTTCGATGTCATTGATGATGTCGCGGGCGTGTTGAGAAACCTGTTCATCATCCGCATCGGACAGACCATCGAGGCAATGGGGATTATCTTCGGCCATCGAGAAGAGCTGTTGTTTCACAAGGCGGACGGTTTCGGGATCGTCATCGCGGAGGAGCCTGATCAAGGCCTGTGTGTTGGGAACCATTACTGTTGAACTAAACGCGGGTTTTTCCCCGTTGCAAGTGGGGACTTTGTTGCCACGCACTGGCGATTGCTGCTTCATCCGCCGGTTCAATATGAACGGTGACATCGCTGAGATGATACCCGCCATCCATGAGCGCATCCTTGACCATGTGGGCGATATGGTGGCCTGCGGAAACGGTCACATCGCCGCGCACCCGCACATGAAGGTCGGCGAGGAGGGTGAGCCCGCTTTTTCGAACACGGCATTTTTCCACATTTTTAACGCCTGGGACGGACTGCGCGCAGGTCATGATTTTTTGGATCGTTTTGTCCGGTGCCTGTTCATCCAGCAATTCCCCAAGGGATCCTCGCAGCATGCGAAGACCATTGAGGGCGATGATGCCGCAGGAGAAAAGCGCCGCCCAATCGTCTGCGCTCACGAAACGAGGGCCTCCAATCAAGGCGATGAGAATGCCGATAGCCGCAGCGAGCGAAGTGAGGGCGTCGGAGCGGTGATGCCATGCGTCCGATTCCAGCGCCCGGCTCTCCACTTCGCGGTTGCGGGCATTGGTTATTCTGAAAAGGACTTCTTTCACGATGACCACAAAAACCAGAACGCCCAAAGTGAAAATGGCTGGAACTGGTCGGTCAGGCGCGCCGTAGATGATTTCGCGCAGGCTGTTCAACGCGACCATCGCGCCGGCAGCCAAGAGGATCAGCGCTCCGCCAACACCAGCGAGGGATTCCATTTTTCCATGGCCATAGGGGTGTTCGGAATCCGGCGGACGCGCGGCATATTTCAAGGCAAGCCAGATGAGTGCCGAACTCAGGACATCCAGCGTGGACTCGAGTCCGTCAGCGATCAGGGCATCCGAGTGTCCCAACCAGCCGGCAGTCATCTTCACCACGGCGAGCAGGAGATTGATGAACACACCCGCGAGCAAGATGGCTCGGCCCTGGGCAGCTCGTTGGGCGAGTGTGGACATCGGAATCCCCCTCGGTCAGCGCTTGCGGAAAAGCATGATCTGGTTGCCCTCCGGATCAGCGCACATGGCGAGGTGCGGTGGTTCAGCAGGGTTGTCGGACATAGGTTCGTGGCGGAGGAGTCCGCCTGCCGTCACGATTTCGGCGGCGCCTGCGATGACATCCTCGACTTGAAAGCTGAGCCCAGTCCAAGTTGTCTCATCCTCGCCACCACTATGAATTGCCAGTGTGGAACCGCAGATATCGAGTTCGGCGATATGCTCGTTTTGGCGGGTCACTTTGCCGGCGAAAACATTCCGGTAGAAAGCAACGGCACGCGGCGTGTTTTTGGCCCAGATGATGTATTTGACGCGTTCGATTTTCATTGGCCAACAGACTCCCAGTTATAATCGATCGTGCGAAGCCGTTTTTGTTTCGAGCCCAGACGAGGCACGCAGGAGATGAGGGCTTTGGTGTAAGGGTGGACAGGGTTTTGAAGAACAGATTCCGTGTCTCCCGATTCCACAATTTCACCACGGAACATCACCGCGACGCGGTCGCAGAGGCCGCGAATGATTCCAAAATTGTGCGTGATCAGAATGAGTGCCATTCCAAACTCCGCGTGGAGTCGTCGCAACTCGGCGAGAATCTGAGCTTGGATCGTCACATCCAGGGCTGTGGTCGGTTCGTCGGCGATAAGAAGCTTGGGCCGGCAACTCAGAGCCATGGCTATCATGGCGCGCTGCTGCATGCCTCCGCTGAGCTGGTGAGGATAATCCCGCATACGCTTTTCGGGATCCACAATTCCTACAGTCGCGAGCCATTTCACGACCTCGGCATCCACATCCGTCACCTCGGGACGATGCAATCGGATTCCCTCCGCAATCTGGCTGCGAATGGTGTAAACGGGATTGAGGGAAGTCGCAGGCTCTTGAAAAACATAGGCAATCCCCCCACCCCGGACTTTGCGGAGTTGAGGCTCCGACATGGTTAAAACATCCTGTCCATCGAAACGGATCGCGCCGCCTGCAAATTCAGCGGGCGGCGACGGCAGGAGCCTTGCCAGAGATAGCGCGGTGACACTTTTTCCGCTGCCACTCTCTCCAACGATGGCCAGCGAACCGCCGTGGGGAATGGAAAAGCCCACCTTCTTGACGGCCTCGAGCACTCCATTTTCTGTTTTGAAATAGATCGAGAGGTTTTCGACTTCGAGCAGTGGTGATTTCATTGAGGGCGGGTTTCCGAGGCACGGCGAAGGGCGTCGCCGACGATGTAAAAGGCCAGTGAGGCAGTGAAGATGGCGAGGCCAGGAAAAACGATGAGCCACCAGGCATCGAGGATGTAGGTTTTTCCATCGGCAATGATGTTTCCCCAAGTGGCCTGTGGAGGCGGGACACCAAAGCTCAGAAAACTCAAACCGGATTCCACAAGGATGGCATCGGGAATGCTAACGATGGCAGTCACAAAAATCGGTGCGGCCGCATTCGGCATGATATGTCGGAAGATGATATTCCATCCGCTCTGCCCCATTGAGCGGGCGGCGCGCACATACTCACTTTCGCGCAGCGTCAGAAACTCGGCGCGAACGAGTCTGGCGGTGCCGGTCCAGCTCACAAGACCGATCACGGCGATGATGATCCAGATGTTTGGCCCAAGAATGGCTATGGCCGTCAGGATGAGAAAAAATGACGGGAAGCAGAGCAGGGCATCGACGATGCGCATGAGCAGATTATCGATCCAGCCACCAAAATAGCCGCTCACCGCGCCAACGAAGATGCCGATGCCGAGCGATACCGCCATGGCTACGAAGCCCACAGTGAGGGAAATCGTCGACCCAGCCACCATGCGCGAGAGGACATCCCTGCCGAGGTTGTCGGTTCCGAGCCAATTCGCAGCGCTCGGAGGCAGCAACTTGGCTTCGAGATTTGTGGTATTAGGGTCCATCGGCATGGGCAATCCCAGCGCCTTTAGCACTCCCGCTGCTATGGCGACCGCGAAGAAGCAAAGGATGAAAACCAGCGCGACAACCGCCAGGCGGTCGGAAAAGAATTTCCTGGCCACTCGGCGATACGGGCTATCCACGACGATGCTTGATGTTTGGATGGAGGTTTGCTTAGCCAACGGGTTGGGGTTGTTTAGTCAGCTTCGTTG
>JBILBH010000084.1:0-5740 GCA_044353785.1 Terrimicrobiaceae bacterium | reverse complement strand
TGCACTCACAGACCTGTTTTTTTGATGTTTCGACGCGCGGCAAGGGGCTCTATGAAATCACCTCACAAGTTCAAAGCGTGCTGCAGGGCACATCCATTCGGGAGGGACTGGTTTCTGTTTTTATCCGGCATACGAGCGCGAGCCTTGTCATCTTTGAAAATGCGGATCCATCGGCTTCACGGGACTTGGAAAGTTTCTTTGAGCGGTTGGTTCCCGAGGATGCTGATGGCTACACCCACACCTTCGAGGGACCTGATGACATGACATCCCACATCAGAATGGCTCTCACCCGCACGAGTGAGGTTGTGCCAGTCTCAAACGGAAAAATGGTTCTCGGGACTTGGCAGGGAATTTTTCTTTTCGAGCACCGTCGTGCTCCACAATTCCGTCAGATCGCGGTGAATATCGCCGGTTGTTGATTTTGCCTTGGAACTATCGGGCTCTGGCGTTAACAATTTCCCTCATCTCTGCGGGTGTAGTTCAATGGTAGAACGGCAGCTTCCCAAGCTGCATACGAGGGTTCGATTCCCTTCACCCGCTCCCTTTTCTGGAACCTTCAATCGTCTCTCCAGTCTCACCGGATCATTGGGTCTTTCATCTGGTGGCGGGGCATCGTGCCGGTCACTTTGGTTCATATGCGGTTGGTAGTGGCCATATATAGCCAACTCGATTGTGTGTGGCTCACAAGGGGGGCTATCGACCGCCTCTTTTTCTTCTCTAATGAATACTGCCAAGGGAGGAGTTTCGAAGGCTCTGGCGGATCAGTTGCCATTGATTGGGGGATTTCCCCCCCTGCGCGATAATTGAGGTTTGCATCGACTTTGCGGTGGTGGGCGTATTAAGATTTTGTCGCTCTCAACCCATGATTAAATCATCTGCCTCCTCCACCCGTTCTGGACCATGTCCGGCTCACCTGTGGATTTTCTCATCCATCGGAAAAAAAACCCTCGTCGCAGTGACCGGCATTTTGCTGGTGCTTTTTGTGATCGGCCACTTGATTGGCAACCTCGCGGTCTTCCTCGGTCCGGATGCTTTGAATGCCTACGCCGAGAAGCTCCACAGCCTTGGCCCGATCTTGTGGGTGGTGCGCCTCGGGTTGCTGGCGGTCGTTGGCCTCCACATCTATTTCACGATGCTTCTTTGGAAGGAAAACCAGAAAGCTCGGCCGAAAAAATACATTGCCTCGAATCCAGTCGGCACGACTGTCTTCGCCCGCACGATGCGCTTGAGCGGAATCATCGTTCTGGCCTTTGTGGTTTTCCATCTCGCCCATTTCACCGCGCGGGTGGTGGATCCCTCGTTCCAGACCATGACCACCACACTTGACGGTCGCCAGGTTCACAATGTGTATGGGATGGTTGTGAAAGGCTTCAGCAATGTGCCGGTCGTAGCCGTTTATGCGGTGGGACTCTTTCTACTCACTTTCCACCTGAGCCATGGACTCGGCAGCCTCTTCCAGACGCTGGGTATCACCAATATCCGCATTCGCAAAAACTATGAACTCGCCGGGCGCACGCTCGCTTGGCTGTTGTTCCTTGGTTATGTTTCTATCCCGATAGCAATCCTCGTTTTCGGACTTGGAAAAGGAGCCGCACAATGACAATCGACGCCAACATCCCCGCCGGTCTTCTAGACAAAAAGTGGACCACCTATAAAAACAACGCGAAGCTCGTCAGCCCCGCCAACAAGCGGAAATTCGAGCTCATCATTGTCGGATCCGGTCTTGCCGGGGCCTCTGCCGCTGCGACTCTCGCCGAGCAGGGTTACAAAGTGAAATGCTTTTGCTACCAGGACAGTCCGCGCCGCGCCCATTCGATCGCCGCGCAGGGAGGTATCAACGCCGCGAAGAATTACCAGAATGACGGCGACAGCGTTTATCGCCTCTTCTACGACACCATCAAAGGCGGCGACTTCCGCTCCCGCGAGGCCAATGTGCACCGCTTGGCTGAAGTCAGTGCGGACATCATCGACCAGTGCGTTGCTCAAGGTGTCCCCTTTGCCCGCGAATATGGCGGCCTACTCGACAACCGCTCGTTCGGTGGGGCTCAAGTGTCGCGCACCTTTTACGCCCGCGGACAGACCGGTCAGCAGCTTCTTCTTGGGGCCTACGCTGGTCTCAGCCACCAGATTGCCCTGGGCACTGTAAAAATGTTTCCGCGCACGGAAATGCTCGACCTGGTTTTGGTGGATGGCCACGCTAAGGGTATTATCGTTCGCGATCTGAACACCGGCGAGATTACCAGCCACTCGGCCGACGCCGTTCTGCTCTGCACCGGCGGCTATGGCAATGTTTTCTATCTCTCAACCAATGCGCGTGGTTGCAATGTCACAGCCACTTTCCGTGCCCATAAGCGGGGTGCGCTGTTCGCCAATCCCTGCTTCACCCAAATTCACCCAACCTGCATTCCTGTGAGCGGTGACTACCAGTCCAAGCTCACGCTTATGAGCGAGTCGCTCCGTAACGATGGCCGTATCTGGGTTCCCAAGCGCAAAGAGGATTGCGGGAAAGAGCCGTCATCGATTCCCGAGGTGGATCGCGATTATTTCCTCGAGCGCAAATACCCGAGCTACGGCAACCTCGCCCCGCGCGACATCTCGTCCCGCTCGGCCAAGGAGGCCTGCGACGAGGGGAGGGGAGTCGGCCCAGGTGGACTTGGCGTCTATCTTGATTTTGCGGACGCCATTAAACGCCTTGGTCAAAAAACCATCGAGGAACGCTACGGCAACCTCTTCGAGATGTATCAAAACATCACTGGTGAGAACGCCTACGAACGCCCGATGCGCATCTACCCCGCCGTCCACTACACCATGGGCGGGCTCTGGGTGGACTACAACCTCATGAGCAACATTCCTGGACTGCATGTGCTAGGGGAGGCGAATTTCTCGGACCACGGGGCGAACCGACTCGGAGCCAGCGCCCTCATGCAAGGTCTGGCCGATGGTTATTTCGTGATTCCCTACACCCTCGGCAATTACCTCACCACGCAGTTCGGCAAGAAAGTCGATTCCAACCACCCGGCTTTCGAGCAGGCTCTGAAGGAAACCAAGGCCCGCGTGCAGCGTCTCATCGACATCAAAGGCACGCGCACGGTGGACGGTTTCCACCGCGAGCTGGGGCTCATCATGTGGGATTACTGCGGCATGGCCCGCACGGCAGAGGGCCTCACCGAGGCAATCGGCAAGATTCAAAAACTCCGCAAGGAATTCTGGAGCGATCTCAAGCTTATTGGTGGAGCCGATGGCATCAACATGGAACTCGAGCGAGCTGGTCGCGTTGCCGATTTCCTGGAGTTCGGAGAACTCATGTGCCTGGATGCCCTCACACGCGACGAATCCTGTGGCGGGCATTTCCGCACCGAGCACCAGACGCCGGATGGCGAGGCGCTCCGCAACGACGAGCAATTTTCCTTCGTCTCCGCTTGGAAACACGAAGGCGAGGGCAATACACCCACGCTCATTAAGGAGCCGCTCGTTTACGAACAGGTCAAACCCTCCACACGCAGCTACAAATAATCCTTAACCATGAAATTCCACCTCAAAGTCTGGCGCCAGAAAGATTCCAACTCCGAAGGAACGCTCGAGGATTACACAGCTGAAAACATCCCAGCCGACGCCTCGTTCCTCGAGATGCTCGACATCGTGAACAACAGCCTCACGGGAAAAGATGTGCCACCCATCCAGTTCGACTCCGACTGCCGCGAGGGCATCTGCGGCAGTTGCTCGCTGACGATCAATGGCATTCCCCACGGCTCGGGCCGTGGAACTACCTGCCAGCTCTACATGCGCAATTTCCGCGATGGCGACACCATTACGATCGAGCCCTTCCGTGCCAACGCATTCCCCGTCCAGCGCGATGTGGTGGTGGACCGCTCCGCCTTCGACCGCATCATACAAGCCGGCGGCTACATCAGCGAGCGCAGCGGCTCAGCTCCGGATGCCAATTCCGTTCCGATTTCAAAAACCATAGCTGACAAGGCGATGGATGCCGCTGCCTGCATCGGCTGCGGCGCCTGTGCCGCCGCCTGCCCAAATGGCTCCGCTATGCTCTTCGTGAGCGCCAAGGTCACGCATCTCGGACTCCTGCCTCAAGGCCAGCCCGAATCAGACCGCCGCGTTCTTGGCATGGTTCGCCAAATGGACAAGGAAGGCTTCGGTAACTGCTCAAACTACTACGCCTGCGAAGCCGTCTGCCCCGCTGGTGTCCCCGCCGCTTTCATCGGTCGCATGAACCGCGAGTTCACTGCCGCCTCGATGAAGGATATGGTCGGGATGACCGTATAGGATCAAGATCAGTCTTTCGGCTTTGAACTGTGGTGCGAACGTGCGGGTTGGGATTTTCACGCACGAATCCATCGGGGACAAAAACCCGGTTTTTTTGGATCGGGCTGCCAAGTAGAGCCAGTCTTCGCGGGTTTCGATTTATGTGATGTCGGCGACCCTCACTTGGTTGGACTGATCGGAGGCCGCTATCTTGCCCAGCCAGTTCCAGGCAACCGGAATATCTGAATCGCTTTGCGTGGTTTTGTGTTGAAACCGGCGTTTCTGAACGGGATGAAGGCCAAAGCGCCTCTGTAGGCACTCGCTGCGACTTTTGCCGCACCCTATTCCTTGATTGCGATGAGCGCTTTGTAGCCGAGGAAGACCATAGGTTTTCCGACTGCCTTCAAAGATGGCTATGAGCTTTTCGCCAAACTCTCGGTCTTGTCGGTTTCTGGGGCGTTCCTCTTTTTTGAGGTAGTCGGCATATCCGCTTGCCGAGACCTCCAGAGCTTCTGGCCATTTCGCTGATGGAATATTCCTGTTTTCGCTTCCATCATCTCAAAGCGCTTCCAGGCACATCGATCGATATGCCCAAGGCTTTTTTTAAAATGTCCCTCTGCCGAACTACGCAACGGCGACTTTTGGCCTTGTCGCCCTCAGAAGGGTATTGCATGCGGTTTCAAGAGGGAAGAGAGGGCTTGGAGGGATGGTGCGCGATACAGGGTTCGAACCTGTGACTTCTTGCGTGTGAAGCAAGCGCTCTACCGCTGAGCTAATCGCGCAAATGACATGCAGGGGATCGCGTATGATTTTCCACAATCTCAAGCAAGCGGTGAAGCGAAGACATTATTTACCGATTGGCGTGGAGGCAAGTCGTTTCGCCGGTCACGCGAAACGCCAACACTTTTTAAAGAAGACCGGTTGGTGGCTGCGGAGATATACACCGCGCTACCTCTGCCAAGCAAAGGAAGCATTATCGGTCTGGATTGCCCACCCCGACACCTGAACCTACCTCGAAAAACCGCGAGTGGCTCACTAAAGAAAGAGACCCAAAATAAAATAAACACAAAGCAGATATGCGCGGCGCTACAACCCCGAGCTTAAGGAAAACGACTATCTAGTCGGCCCTGAAAAACTCTCACGCTGGAATGGGCGAGCGGAAAGTCCGACATTCTCGCGCCCAATTTTGGATTGCTGAAACAAGCGCAAAAAGAATCTGCCTCATCCAGAGGCTCAGGTTCGAGGCCGCTGCGGCCAGAAGCAGGTTGATCGCATCACCCACTTGGCCTTTGAGGAAGTTTCGGCCCAAGCGGAAGTCGCTTTTCAGATGCCCGATTCGTGGCTCAATGGCCGCCCGTCTGCGAAATTGCGCTTTCGCCTTTCGTTTTTCGTAAGCGGTGGCGTTCTTCTTGGGCCTGTTGGGAGTCACAATCTCGGTTGTGCCACAATGCGTTTTGCCTCGGAATCCTTTGTCGCCGAT
>JBILBH010000049.1:0-19138 GCA_044353785.1 Terrimicrobiaceae bacterium | reverse complement strand
GCTGTGAGCGGATGGTCGGGTTCCACATAGTCGTAGATTCGCGCGGACTTCTTTTTTTCGGAAAACCTGTGAAGTCGTCCGGCATATTGGATCAATCGGCCTTTGAAGGAGATCGGCATGGTAAGGAAAAGCGTGTCGAGTTCCGGCATATCAAACCCCTCGCCGAGCAAGGAGGCGGTCGCGAGAAGCACGAATGGTCTTCCCTCGGACGCTCTCGATCGGAGATTGCCAAGAATGGTCGTCCTTAGCTTCTGATTGGTCGAACCATCGATTCGGTAGATATATTCCTCAGGCAGTTTCTCGCGCAGCAAGGATTCAATGGCGTTGAGGTGTTCTTTGCGGTCGCTTAATAGTGCGCAAAACCTTTGCTCTTTTAGAGCGGCGGAGACATCCGATGCGATGGCGCGATTTCTTTCGCTGGATTGAATAAGATGTTTCCAGATTTGATGGATCGGCAGGCGATCCGTCTCTGCAGGGAGGCGTAGGAAAAATTCCCTCACAAACACAGTTCTCGACTGCTCCTCGGAATGATCGAGATCAATTCGGTGACGGATGGGGCCGCATTGGAGAAAGAGGATTTTTTGTAATCCGTCTTTTCGATTTGGTGTGGCAGTTAATCCCAAAATGTAGCGGGCTGCGCAGCGTTTCATCGCAGCTTCGAAAGACGCCGCTGGCACATGATGGCATTCGTCGATGATGACATGTCCATACTTTGCAAGCAGAGCCTCGGGGAACTCCGACCGTGCGAGCGTGGGGAACATTCCTAGGGCCACGGGCGCATCGGGGTAGCGCGCTTTGCCTAAAATATGAATCTCGTTTTTTGAGAGCCCTAGAAATTTCTGAAGCCGATCGCTCCATTGATCGAGAAGTTGTTTGCGATGAACCAAAATCAATGTGGGTGTGCTTCGACGGGCAATGGCGGCGCAGGCCATCACGGTTTTTCCAGCGCCCGGAGGGGCGACAAGAACGCCCTCCTCATGCGCCAGCATGGCATCCACGGCAGCGCTCTGGGTGGCTGTGAGAGTTCCAATGAAGGAGAGACCAGTCGTTGCCGGATCAGGTCGCTTGTCGATGATTTCAACCTTTCCGCCTGCCTTGGAAACAAGCTTTTCGATGTCATGCAGGGTTCCTCTCGGGAGCACCAATTTGTCGTCATGCTCCTCTCCGCAGAAGATGAATCGCGGAATGTTTATCGTTGGAAAACGAAGTCGCTGTTTTTCATAAAAAAGCGGATTGGCGAGTGTCCCGAGGCGTTTGAGCGCTGCTCCAAGACTTGTTGGCAGATCAGAGAGAGGAATGGCGATTTGCGAATTTCTAATCAATTTCAGCGTTCCTTTGAAATCCCCTCGTCGAACGGCTTGTGGAATCACATTCAATGCGCTCTCGTCAAAATTCAGCGATACGGTCTCCGTGGTTTCGCTGTCTTTCTCGGGACTGCAACTGGTTTCAAGAAGTCGCTGCAATTCGGTTAAATCGATTTTTTGGAGACTCGCCAAATAGGCCCACTGATCGGAAATAGGCGCAAAATTTTCATCCAGAAAAAGTGTGTGACCCGATTTCCGAGGCTCCTGCTGGAGCGGTAGCGCTATGAGATTTCCGAAACCACCTTTGGGGCATGTATCCTGATTTGGGAAAAATCGATCGTAGGTTGAAAGCTTCATGCCCCGGTGAAAAGACGAAGCTCGAGCTACAATCAGCGTTCCAAGCCTGCGCGCCAGGACTGCTGCCACAGGACTCGCAAAGAAAATCCAAGCATGCCCTCCGTTGCCCGATCTCGAACGCTCCATGCCGACGGAAATCCCCATTTGCTCCGCTGCACGGCGGTATGCCTCAATATCCTGCATCCACCCCTCGCCATCGAAATCCGCTGCCAGAAAAATACAACTGTCGTCCTCGCGGATCGCATAGGTTCCGATGGTGTGGCGTCCGATGAGATGCGAGTGAATTGCCGAATGATCGAGCGGTGGAAAATTCCGGTTCGGGCAATCCGAGCATTTCACGCGTGGTTTTTCACAGACTCCGTGCACCCATTCATTACTGCAGGCGGGGGAATACCCTTTCGAACCCTTTCGCAGGTTGATCCAAAGTTTCGGATAAACAGACCGGCGCGCACCAAAGAGGCTCAAGAACAAATCGATCTTTTCTTCATTGGTGCCCGGTGTGCCTTTGCCGAGAGGCAATTCAGGAGATTCCGCGGCACTGCGCATTTCGCGCATTTCTGCAAGCAATCCCTGCCTGCGAACTTCCAGATCATGAAGCTCCGCATCTATTTCTTTGATGCGATCTATCGAAGTCCGCATTTGTTACCGGGGAAATCTTTGCTCCAGATTTGCGTTCTGGTTGGCGGGATTTCCTCAAGCGGTTTGCAGTGCTTCGGGGTGGCTTTTTGCGACGGCAAGCAATCGGAGTGCTGCCCCGCTGGGTTTGCGGGTTCCATTTTCCCAGGAAATGGCAGTGACCTTTGGAACATTGAGAAGGGCTGCGAACTGGGTCTGCGAAAAGCCGAGAGATGCCCGAGTGGCACGAATCTGTTTTGGCGAAATGGCTTTGATTGGTTGTGGAATAGTAATGTGAGTTTCCTTTATAGGTTCGGTTCCAGATGCAAATCCTTCGACGCGTGAGATAAGAGCGTCGAAATTCAGTCTTATGTCTTTTGGTTTGGTTTTCATCGGTTGTATTGAGTTTTGATTGATTCGACCGCGGATCGTAGTCGGGAAAGTTGCGCCGCGCTGATAGTTATGCGCGCGGATTTGGTGTATAGCATGAACAGGACGAAAATACCACGATTTGGCAGCCAAAGATAAATAACTCGGGCTCCACCGCTTTTTCCGCGACCCGGGAGGCGAAATCTTGCCTTGCGCAGACCTCCAGATTGCTGAATGAGGGCGCCGGATTCAGGATTGGCGGCAAGTTCCATCTGAAACTCCCGAAGGCTTTCCTCATCGGCCACGCGCAACACTTCCTCAGTGAATGCCTGAAGCTTGATAAAGCGGAAAGTCATGACTCGAAGTTATACAATGTATTAGCCTTGTCAAGTTCTACGACACGAGCCCTCCGCTGCTCAGATCGGTGAAAATCAGGATGCTTCGGAGCTGCGTTGTCTTGCGAGTTGGCGGGCTTCTTCGAAGATTGATGTCGATTTTTGCCATTCCTCCAAAAGCAGGGATTCAAAGTCGCGAAGGGCAGGATGGGGTGGCAGCAGACGACTTCCGCGACCGATGCGGCCGACGGCGTTTTGGTAACGCCAGAGGAGGTCGATGTAATCGGCTCGGCGTGACATCGGCACGAGGATCGGTGGAAAGCCTGCGGCCAGCACCGGGAGATTGGCAATCAGCCGAGCCATGCGGCCGTTACCGTCGAAGAAGGGATGGATGCGAACGAAAACCATATGCGTCCGGACATAGGTGGCAACGGCCTGTGCGGGGCGATTGATCGGGCGTGTTTTGTTGAAATCGGTCAGCCAGCGATCCATCAATCGCGGCACATCGGTCGGAGCCGCATATTCCATGTAAACGCTCTTTCCGTCCACCGCGCCGGTTGTTCCGTTGAAATCTTTTTTCCAGTCGCCCACGGGATTGAGTGAATCCACCGCAGAAAGCGGCATCACCGCCCTCTGAAGAGCGAAAAGATCCTCCCGAGTGAGCGCGCGGCCGACCATTTCGTAGATCAAGTCGATCGCCCTGGCGTGCCCGTAAACCTCCTGATGATCCCGCAGTGGCTTGCCTCCGATGGTGAGGCCGAGTTCCAGAATTTTGACGGTTTCGCCAAGAGTCAGAGTATTGCCCTCGATGGCTGTGGATTCGTGCGTCCACTCTGCAGCGAGGCGCTTGAGGAGTTGATCACGGATATCCGGCGGAAAGCTCTCGTAAAAAAGCCCTCGCCCAGCGCGCAGTGCCGGTCGGCTTTTCAAAAAGGAAAAAACCGCATTGTGGCTCACATCCAACCCGTGACGGCGATTGATCTCCTGCGCGGCGCCACGATAGCCGACCTCAGAGGCGAGGATTTCCCGCAACTCGGCTTCGTAAGGCTTTAGCTTGGATTGAAAAGGGTTGCCCGGCATGGCACTGAAATTGTCACGAGATTAAACCCTAGAAGCGCAGATTGTAACGACAAAAACTTCTTTTTTAACAAAAATAGTCGTTACAGAATTGTCTTGGGAGCGCCAACGTCCTCGTTGGCTTCTTACACCGTTTTTCTTTCGATGAGCCGACGGGGACGTCCGCGCGCCTGAGGATTTGGCGGATTATACCATTCTGGATTCAGGATAATTTTTTGATGCGATCGGCAGGGACTTTCATCAGTCACATTTTTATGCCGTTTCGAATTACGGCAGCGAATACCCATCGCTCAAGCGCTCATGCCGCGAGGTCGCCGGGCTTGTAAACAATGAGGCCTTGGATGTGGTCGAAATTCGGGTCGGTGGTGGCGATCTCCTGGATGCCGAGGCGGCGGGCGACGGCGAGATTAAGCGAGTCGATGGTGAGCAAACCGTGCTGTCTTTGGAGTTCGAGCGCGAGGTAGTAGTCTTCGATTTTCACGGTATCCACCTCCAGTCCGCCGCCGAGAAGGTCGCGGGTTTCACTGGAGTATTGCGAGAGTTGTTGGATGAGCCTCTTGTTCTGGCCGAGGGCGCGGGCGGGGTTCGAGCCCGCCAGTCCCCGGCACTGGGCCTCCTGCATCATTCGGCGGTGGCAGACTTCCGCGGCGATGGTGGTTGTGATCCAGCCTTGGACGGCCCCGGAATCGCAGCGGGCGAGCAGGCTGCGGCACTGCGGGGATTTCCTCCCGAGCATGTAGATGATGATATTCGCATCCACCAAAACGCGGCTGCCGTCCGGAATGTCATCGAGAGTCATTGGTCAAAAAAGTCGGCTTCCATCGTTTCCCTGAATTGGGAGTCGGAGAGCGCCAAGCGTGGCGACTCGAGAAGGCGGGCAAGGCCGGATTTGCGTCCGCGAGAGGGCGACTGGCGCTGCAGATAGGTCGCGACGGCTTCTTGAATGACTTCTCCGATGGCCCGATTTTCGCGGGCTGCGGCGACTTTGAGGTTCCGGTAAACCTCCTCTTCCATCTGGGTTCCCAATTTGATTTTCATGGGTTTAATTTCATTCGGTTTCGATCCGTGATTGAGTTTTGACTCACATCGAAAACTTTGTCTATTTTTCTTTCTGTTTCAAGAAAAATAGAACTGACTAGATAATAATTGTGTGAATGTGTGGGACTGACGTATTTGCCTGTAATCTGTGGATGATCTTTCTGGATTACTTCTCCCAACTCATGAGTGACGGGATGGTTTTTTCGAATGGGGTGCGGAGTTTTTCCAGCGGCCAGGCGAAGGTTTTGCCCGCAGCTTCGATGGTGAGGGTGGGGTCTTTAGCGACTTCGCCGAGGCGGGTGTGGGGGATGCTTTGGGATTTGAGGAAGTCGAGGATTTCGCTGGCGTGGGGGGCGAAGGTGATGACGATGCGGGATTGCGACTCGTTGAAGAGGGCGATGTCGGCGTGGGTGCGTCCTCGCGACAAGCGAGTGCCATCGTATGGCCTGAAGTTGGATGGGAGGGGATTGAATAGCATCGTCGGGATTGAGCAGAACCGCAATCAAGCCGCCAACTCTGTGTAGTCCTTAATTACCGTCGCAGTGATTTGCTTTTCTTTTTTGAGCAATTGCCGAAAATCGCAGGTAGTTTGGATGTTGAACCAGAATTGGGCACTTTGTTTGAAGAATTTGCCGAGTTTGAGGGACATTTCGGGCGTGATGCTGCGGCGGCCGAGAACGATTTCGTTGATGCTGCGTGGGCTGATGCCGAGGGCTCGCGCGAGGGCGTTTTGAGAAATGCCCATTGGCACGAGATAGTCTTCAAGGAGAATTTCACCGGGAGTGATAGCGGTTTTCATAAAGAAAGATTTATCCACAGATTTCGCAGATTTACACAGATTTCAAGTTTCTAAAATTTCGCCTAATAATCTGCGTGAATCTGCGCAATCTGTGGATCGGGGGTGATTTTCGGTGAGGATGAGGCGTTTGTGTTGAAGAGATGGGGCTCCGAAGTTGATAAGCAGACCTTTGGTGAAACCGGAGGCTTTGAGGTAGTTGATGACTTGGGCTTCTTCGCTTCCGGAGAGGGTTTGCAGGGCTTTCAATTCGACGATGGTGTTTCCGAAGCAAACGAAGTCCGCGCGGTAGACGCTCTGGAGTTCTTTGCCTCGATATCGGATGATGAAGTCGCACTCACGCTGATATGGGATCGAAGAGGCCTGAAACTCCATCTGTAATGCCTCTTGGTAGACGGATTCCAAAAAACCATGGCCCAACTCTGCGTGGACTCGCATCGCTGCTCCAATGATGTTATAGGTCGAGGGATCACGATCCGCAGATTTCGCAGATTTGCGCAGATTAAAATTTGAAGAATCTGTGTCCATCTGCGTAATCTGTGGATCACTTCTCTCAACTCATCAGCGAAGGGATGCTCTTTTCGAAAGGGGTGCGGAGTTTTTCGAGCGGCCAGGTGAAGGGTTTGCCGACGGCTTGGATTGAGAGGGATGGATCTGCGGTGACTTCGCCGAGGCGGGAGTGGGGGACGCTTCGGGATTTGAGGAAGTCGAGGATTTCGCTGGCGTGGCGGGGAGCGAAGGTGATGACGATGCGCGATTGGCTTTCGTTGAAGAGGGCGACATCGGCGCGGGTGCCGTGGATCTCGGTTTTGGCTCCGAGGTTTCCGCTCAGGCAGGACTCGGCAAGGTTGACGGCGAGGCCGCCTTCGGAGCAGTCGTGGGCGCTTTTGACGAGGCCTTTGCGGATGAGTTCGCGGACGGCATTTTGGACGGCGAGTTCTTTGGCGTAGTCGAGCTGCGGCGGGGCGCCGGCTTTGCGGCCGTGGACGGCGAGGAGGTAGTGTGAGGCGCCGAGTTCGTGGCCGGGTTCGCCGATGAGGAGGATGATGTCACCCGCAGCTTTGAAGGCTTGAGTGGTGATGTGCTCGGGTTTTTCAACGAGGCCGACCATGCCGACGGTGGGCGTGGGGTCGATGGCTCCGGCTGGGGATTCGTTGTAGAGGCTCACATTGCCGCCGGTGACGGGTGTGTCGAACGCTCGGCAGGCTTCGGCGAGGCCTTCGATGGCTTCGCGGAGTTGAAGGAAATTTTCGGGTTTGTGGGGATTTCCGAAATTGAGGTTGTCCGTGACGGCGAGCGGGGTTGCGCCGGTGCAAGCGATGTTGCGCGCGGCTTCGGCGACAGCGATGCGGCTGCCTTCGCGGGGATCTTGTTTGCAGTAGATCGCGTTGCAGTCGGTGGATGCGGCCAGGATTTTATTGGCCTCGCGGACGATGAAGACGGCGGCATCCGATCCGGGCAGGACGGTGGCGCCGAGGCGGACCATGTGGTCGTATTGCTGCCAGACCCATTGCTTGGAAGCGATGCTCGGATGGGCGAGGAGGGTTTCGAGAGCGGTGAGCGGGTCGGTTTCGGGCACGCTGGCGAGGTCGAGGGGCTCGGGAGCCTTTTTCGGAGCGGCTTCGCGGGAGTAGAGCGGGGCTTCGTCGGCGAGTTGGCGAGCGGGGATTTCGACGGCGATTTCGTCGCCCTCGCGGACGCGCATCATGCCGTCGTCGTTGACCACGCCGACATGCGCGTAGGGGAGATCCCATTTTTCAAAGATGGCGCGGACTTTGTCTTCTTCGCCTTTTTTGACGATGACGAGCATGCGTTCCTGGGACTCGGAGAGCAGGATTTCGTAGGGGGTCATGCCGGTCTCGCGTTTCGGCACGAGGTTCACATCGATTTCAACGCCTGTGCCGCCACGGCTGGCGGTCTCGCAGGTCGAGCAGGTGAGGCCTGCTGCGCCCATGTCTTGGATACCGGCGACGCAGCCGCTGGCGAGGAGTTCGAGGCAGGCTTCAAGGAGAAGCTTTTCGCGGAAGGGGTCGCCGACTTGCACGGCGGGGCGGTCTTCTTTGGATTCCTCTGTGAGTTCGCGGGAGGCGAAGGCGGCGCCGGCTAGGCCGTCACGGCCGGTTTCGGCACCGACATAGAAAACGGGATTGCCCACGCCTTTGGCGGCTCCGCGGGCGATTTGCTCGTGCTTGAGGACGCCGAGGCAGAAGACATTGACCAGCGGATTTCCGGAGTAGCTGTCGTCGAAATACACCTCGCCGCCGATGGTCGGGATGCCGATGCAATTGCCGTAGTGGGCGATGCCATTCACCACGCCTGCGAAGAGGCGGCGGTTGGTGGCGGCTTGTTGGGAATCACCACGAATGTCGCCGAAGCGGAGGGAATTCATCGAAAAAACCGGGCGGGCGCCCATGGTGAAGATGTCGCGGATGATGCCCCCCACGCCTGTGGCCGCGCCTTGGAATGGCTCGATGGCGCTCGGGTGGTTGTGGCTCTCCATTTTGAATGCGATGGCCCATCCGTCGCCTATGTCGATGACGCCGGCATTTTCCTCGCCCGCTTTCACGAGGACGCGCGGGCCGGTGACGGGGAATTTTTTTAGCTCGAGCTTCGAATTTTTGTAAGAGCAATGCTCGCTCCACATGACGGAGAAAACGCCGAGTTCGGTGAGGTTGGGCTCGCGTCCGAGGATGGATTTGATGCGTTCGTATTCGTCGGGCGTGATGCCGTGTTTGGAGATGATTTCGGGTGTGATGGCGGACATATTCGGATGATTGACCACAGAGGACACAGAGGACACGGAGTGGAAGAAAAAAGAGGTTAGAGGGAGATTCGTTTGAGGCCGGTTTTTAGGGTTGGGACGTTGAAGTTGATGAGGAGGGCGGTTCGGAGAGCTGTGAGTTTGAGGTAGGTGATCACTTGCGAGGTGTGGATCGGGCTGAGTTGGTCGATGGATTTGAGTTCGACGAGAACCTTGTTTTCTACGATGAGATCTGCTCGGAAGCTGCAATCGAAGGTGAGGTTCTTATAGCGAACGGGGATTTCTTTTTGCGTGGCGACTAACAAGCCTCGATCGGCGAGTTCGAAGGCGAGGCACTTTTCATAAACCGATTCGAGCAGTCCCGGCCCAAGTTCCCTGTGCACGGTGATAGCACCTCCAATAATCGCTTCGGTTAAGTCGCGATAAATCCCTCCCTCTGTGCTCTCTGTGTCCTCTGTGGTCAATTTTTGAGAAGGCTTTGCAAGATCACTAATCCGTCGGTGCTGCCGAGGGCGGGGTCGCAGGCGCGCTCGGGGTGGGGCATGAGGCCGAACACATTTCGGGTTTCGTTGCAGATGCCGGCGATGTTTTCGCGTGAGCCGTTTGGGTTTGCGGTATCGGTGGTTTGGCCTTGGGCGTCGCAGTAGCGGACGAGGATTTGGTCGTTTGCGTTGAGGGCGGCGAGGGTGTTGTCGTCGGCGAAGTAGCAGCCTTCACCGTGGGCGATGGGGATATTGAGGACTTGACCTTTGGTGGCGGCGCGGGTGAATCGGGAATTGGGCGATTCCACCCGGATGCTTTGGTGTTTGCAGACGAAGTGGAGGCCTTTATTGCGAACGAGGGCGCCGGGGAGGAGTCCGCTCTCGCAGAGGATTTGGAAGCCGTTGCAGATGCCGAGGACGGTGCCTCCGGATGCGGCGAAGGTTTTCACCGTTTGCATGATCGGCGAGAAGCGGGCGATGGCTCCGCAGCGGAGGTAGTCGCCGTAGGAGAAGCCCCCGGGAATGATGACGGCGTCGAAGCCGGTGAGCGAGGTGTCCTTGTGCCAGACGAAGTCGGCGGAGGCGCCGGGCAGGTTATTGAGAGCGAGAACGCAGTCCTGGTCGCAGTTCGAGCCCGGGAAGCGGATGACGGCGAATTTCATTATTTGCTGATCGAGTAGTCCTCGATGACGGGGTTGGAGAGGAGGTCTTTGGCGATGCGGTGGATTTCGGAGTCGGGCGTCGAATCGGGGAGTTCGAGTTCGATGACTTTGCCGATGCGGACGCGTCCCACGCCGGTGAGGCCGAGGTGGCGGATGGCTTCAGCGGCGGCGGCGCCTTGAGGGTCGAGGACGGATGGTTTCGGCAGGACTGTTACGAGGACTTTCATGGTGCGGAGGTTTTCGTTTCGGGCTGATCTGAACAAGAGGATTTTTTATTTTTTCTGAATTGGATGAGCAAAATGGCGAGCGCAAGAAGGCTTATTACCAGACAGGAAATTGAAAAGACTTCGCCGTAGCGGGCGAAGAACGTGGGTTGCGGCGATGTCGGCGCTGCGATTTTGCTAAAGAGGACACCTTGAAGAAATGTGCTTCCCGAGGTATCTCGGAGGACTTCCCGGACGACGCCGAGGCGGTCGATGGCGCAGGTCACGCCGGTGTTTGCGGCGCGGATCATGGGGATTTTATTTTCCACGCAGCGGAAAACCGCGTTGTTGAGGTGCTGAACCGAGCCGGCGCTTTTGAGGAACCATCCATCATTTGTGACGACCACGAAGGCTTGGGCTCCAAGCAGTGCGAAGCGGCGGGCCAGCTCGGCCACGGTGTCTTCAAAACACACAAGCGGTCCGAGTTTCAGGGGTTTCGATTGAAGCTCGAGGACGGTGTATTCTTTTCCGGCGTTGAAATCACCCGGCACCAAGTCGCCGACGATTTTTGCGATAATTGGGAATTCCTCGCGAAGCGGGACATACTCGCCGAAGGGGACGAGGTGCATTTTGTGGTGGAGTTGCGCTTCCTTGCCCTGCTTGGTCAGCAAGGCGATGGAGTTGTAGTCGCCATCATTGCTCCAGTGGACTGTGCCAATGAGGATGTCTCCGGAGTATTGCTCGGCGAGTCCTCGAACGAGGTCCCAGGTGAATTGATTGCCGAGAAGTGGGCTGGGCGTGGAGGATTCGGGCCAAAGAATGAGGTCTGGCCCCATGGCGATCGCCGGGAGGGTTTGGTTTTTCAGGGTTTCGAGGACCTGGATTTCGAAGTTGGGATCGTTGCGGACATTTTGAGGAATGTTCGGCTGAACGGCGGCGAAGCTGAGTGGTTCGCTGGCCGGCTCCGGGCTGAAAAGTTGCCGGACACCATAGCTCCAAGTGAGGGCAACGAGGGCAATCGTAATGGCAAAATCATAGTGCGCTCGCCGCGCGCCGCGTTTGATTTCGAGGAGGAGGCGTTTAACAGTCGCCGCGAGCATGAGGTTGGTCATTGCGACGAGAAAAGAAATGCCTCCCACTCCGGTGATGTCTGCGATCTGGATGAGGGCGATATTTTCATGCAGCGCAATGCCGAGACCGTTCCATCCGAAGGCTGGGAAAATAACGCCGCGAAGCCATTCCAGAGCAACCCAAGCACCGGCACCAAGGGCACAGACGCGAAGATTATGGATCGATCTGAGCCAGGATTCTTCATTGGTGTGGGTGTTGACCAGAGCTCTGGCGAACAGCGTCCATGCGCTGAAATAAAACGCGAAATACAGAACAAGCAGCACATAGCCGGGCCAGGTGAGTGTCGTGAGCCAGTAGGCGCTCATCGCAAAAAAGACAAACCCGCTTGCGTAGCCGAGGCAGGCAGTTCTCAGCCAATCCCGCCGCTTCGCCGGAGGGCAAAACCACACCGCCCATACAAGTGGTGTCAGCGCCACCCAGCAAAGATCACCGAGACCAAATGGGGGATAGCACAAACCCAGAAGCAGCCCGCTCATTAATGCCAAAAACCAAGGAAACGCACGCGACATGGCGCAAAATACAAGACCCCCGCGAGTGAAAAGACAACGCCCTTCTCGCAACGAGGGCTGTAAGGTTCGCGCGAGGATGGAATCTGAAAGCATTTTGGAAAAAGAGACTTTTGATTTGCGGTCGTCGAATTGCTGGATCAAGTTAGGTCAAATGCCTAGTCGATACTGCTTTCTCGCTCTCATTTTTTTGATTCTGGCACAGGGATTTACCTTTGCTACGGCTGATCTGGAATTTGAAAAGTTTGCTATGAATCTCAGGGAAAAGGCCATTCTCCGAGTCGAGCCTCCCACCGTTTCCACCCAAGCCTCATCCACGCTCGGACTGACTCGATACCCTTGGAAGCGCAACATTGTGACCACGGTTTTCTGGGTCGGCGAGCGCCCCACTCGCAACAACCCTGTGCCGAACTGCAAGAGTTCATGGGATCCGGAGTGGCACCAAAGTTTTGGAGGGTATGACAACCCCGATCCTGCTACCCGTCGTGGATTTTTTCCGAAGTTTAGTCCGCGTCAGAATCCCTTCTATGTCGCCCTTCCCTTTAACGACGTGACCAGAGGATCGACCAAGCCCGAGTCGCGTCGCGTGATTCCATGGTTCCGCGAGGCTTTTGAAAAAGAGGGAAAGTCTGTGTGCAAGGGGCGTTGGGTGGCAATCCGACGAGGAAATCGTATCGCCTACGCCCAATGGGAGGATTGCGGTCCCTTCCGAACCGATCACTGGCAGTATGTCTTCGGCAACGAGCGTCCGAGGCCCAACCTCAACCAAGGCGCGGGGCTCGATGTCTCGCCTGCCGTGAGGGACTACCTTGGCATGAGTGGCAAGGATGTGTGTGATTGGAAATTCGTGGATTTTCGCGAAGTCCCTCCCGGTCCTTGGACGAAATACGGTGACAACAATACCTTCGTCCTCCAGCAGCGTGGAGCCAATCTGTTTCTCACTGATCGCAATAATGCCCGCAGTGCAAGGCGTTGAGTCGATCTAATCGGCGGCGCTGGCTTTGAGTTCCTCGATCGTGGCGAACTCGAGAGTCGAGGCATGGGTGGCCTCCAAAACGACTTTGGGAGCCATTCCGGCATCGTAGGCGTCCTTCCATCGACTGGCGCAGAGGCACCATTTGTCGCCGGCTTTTAACCCTGGAAATTCATATTCCGGGCGGGGAGTGGAGAGATCGTTTCCTTGCTCGCGGGAAAACTTCAGAAACTCACTGGTCATCACGGCGCACACCGTATGCACGCCTGTGTCTCCATTGCCGGTGTGGCAATGGCCATCGCGGTAGTATCCGGTCAGTGGTTCGTAGCAGCAGGGCTCCAGATCGCCTCCCAAAACATTTCTTGCCATGGGCAACATCTACTGGAACGCCGGAAGTAATTCCAGATACAAAAAACTTCGTCGCACGGAATCCCGCTTGCGCATAGTTTCGCGGGCACTTCCCATGATTTTGGAATTACTGGAATGGTGCCTCACGCCTGCCTCGCTGAGTGCAAGAACTAACGGCCTCCTGGCCGAGCAGATCGCGATTCGCCACCGCGCCAGACGCTGCCGTAGCTCGTGGCGAGGCCATCTGCAGTCGTGCAAAAGTTTTCTCAGTCAGCAGCTTTCGGGAGGAAATCATGTGGCTGTTCTTGGAAGCGGACACCTCCGGGATATCGACCTCCGGCATTTGAAAAGAATCTTCACCCGCATCACCCTCGTCGATGTGGTTCACCCGCTCGAAGTCCAAATCTTGGCCTTCCTTTCCGGCGGCCGGATTCGGCTCTGCTCGGGCGATCTTTCCGGAGCGCTGCATTTGAGGGAACCACGTTCGCCCATTGCTCTGGATCAAAATCTCCGCTGTCTCTTGAAGCATGCGGATGCTTTGGTCTCCTGTTGCCTCCTCACGCAGCTTGCGCTGCCGATCTCGCATCGCTGGGGGAAGCGCTTCGACGCCGCCTTGGTCGAGCCCGGCGCGCAGAGTATCCAGCAAAACCACATCGACCTTCTCGAAGGTGCCCCGACGGCTGTTTTGATCACTGACACCGCGCAACGCTATGGAAGTGACGAATGGTCTCCGCTTCTCAGCGAGGTCCGGCTGCCTGCACCGATTGAAAGTTGGCTGTGGGACATCGCGCCTGCTGAAGAGCATGGCCTCAAGGGGATCGGTCCCGAACAGCGCCGCGTTGAGGCGTTTGTTTTCAGCAGGCGTGGTTAGGACACGAAAATCTTTGCCCATTCGTAACGAAAGAATACGATGTCTCCACATGGCGAAACGTTGTATTCTCAAGATCGGTTCTCAATCCATTGGAGGGCGTGAGTTGCTTTTCATCCTCGGTCCCTGCGTGATCGAGAGTCCGGCATTCACCTGCCGCATGGGTTCTAAAATCAAGGCCATTTGCGATGGGGAAGGCGTTAGTTTTGTTTTCAAAGCCTCCTACGACAAGGCGAACCGCACTTCGAACAAGTCTTTCCGGGGCACATCGGTTCACGATGGCTGCGCCTTGCTGGCGGAAATCGGCGCCGATTTGGGAGTGCCGGTGACAACGGATATCCATTCTCCGGAAGAGGCGGAAATCGCCGGGCAATTCGTGGACATACTTCAGATTCCCGCCTTTCTCTGCCGCCAGACCGATTTGATAGTTTCCGCAGCCAAGACAGGCCGCATTGTGAATGTCAAAAAGGGTCAGTTTCTGGCACCTTGGGACATGAAAAATGTCGCTTTGAAGCTCGAGGCGGCGGGGTGCAAGGATTACATCTTCACCGAGCGGGGCACGACTTTTGGCTACAACAATCTGGTTGCTGACATGCGTTCGATTCCTTGGATGCAGGAGCTGGGTTGTCCTGTCGTTTTTGACGCCACTCACTCGGTGCAGCGTCCGGGCGGGGCAGGGGAAACCACCGGGGGCGATGGCAAGCTGGCGCCCGTTCTCGCACGAGCCGCTGTGGCTGCGGGTTGCGACGGTGTTTTTCTGGAAACCCACGAAAATCCAGCCAAGGCCTTGTCCGATGGGCCCAATCAAGTTCCGCTCCGCGATCTGCCGCGTTTGATCAAACAATTGAAAGCTCTGCGCGATGTCGTGGTCTGATTTTTTTCGCATTCTCGTTCTTGCTTCGATGCTTGCTTCTCTCCAGGCGGAGGAAGCCTCCAGTGAGCCTGCCGATTTTGATTTGCCTGTTCCAGTCGGCATGCCCGTGTATGGCATAAAGGTTCCTCAATCTTCTGAAGACGGCAGGCGTCTCATGCTTTTCGAGGCGGCCGTTGCAAAAAAAGTCGATGAACAGCGGGTCGAGATGGAGAGCCTCAAGCTCGAAGCGCTCGATGGCGAAGGGCGGAAAATTTTCGTTGAACTGCCGCAGGCGGTCTTTAACCTCGAATCCCATATTCTGTCCGGAGAAAATTCCGCAAAAATCTCTCGCGAGGATTTTGAAATCACCGGCGACAGTATCGAGTTCAACACCAAAACCCGCTTCGGAACCCTGCGGGGAAATGTAAAAATGGTTATCTCCACAGAAGGAAATCCCAAATGATCAATTGCAAATCCGGCTTTCTGGCTCTTCTGCCCTTAATTTTCACCCTCATTCCGGCTCACGCCGAAGAAGCCAAGGCCTCGATATCCGCCGACTCCAAAACCGGTAAGGCTCCTGGTCTCTTCAATATGGTTGGAGGCGACCGGCCGGCGGGTGCAAAGACAGAGATCACTGCGACCAAGGAATCCAGTTTTGATAGCGAAAAAAATGTCGCCGAATTCACCGGGCGCGTTGTTGTGCGGGATGTCCAGTTCACGCTTACCTGCGACCGGCTGAAAGTCTCACTTAGCCCCGATCGGAAAGGCATCGCCTTGGCCGAGGCTCAAGGGAATGTTCTCATCGTCCAGGAAAAGTCCGACCCCAAAAGCAACGCGCAACAAGCTATTGGCCGCGCTGGGGAGGTGACCTACAAGCCCGACTCCGGCGAGGTCGTGCTACGCGACTGGCCTTCGATTCAGCAGGGGATCAATAATCAAGTCGCGACCGAGCAATCTACTATCATGATCCTTCGGAGCAGCGGGCAATCCCGCACGATTGGCGGAAGCAAAACTCTGATCGCCGATACCGCAAAGCCGCAATGAGCGAGAATCCCGAAAAACCGCTTCTCCACACCGAGGGGCTCGTCAAGGTTTACAACCGCCGAGCTGTGGTCAATGGCGTGGATATTAATGTCAAAAAAGGCGAGATCGTTGGGCTCCTTGGACCGAATGGGGCAGGAAAGACGACCACATTTTATATGATCGTCGGTCTCGTGCGCCCCAACGGAGGGAAGGTCTTTTTTCGTGGCGACGATGTCACCGGCATGCCGATGTATCGCCGGGCGCGGCATGGCATGGGTTATCTTCCGCAGGAGGAATCGATTTTCCGAAAGCTCACCGTGGAGGAAAATATTCTCGCCATCCTGGAGACAACAGGACTTGCCAAGAAGGCCCGCAAAGAGCGCTGTGACGAGCTTCTTACCCGCTTTGGCATTGAGCACATCGCCAAGAACGAGGCTCTGACCCTCTCGGGAGGAGAAAAACGCAGGCTCACCATCGCGCGCTCACTGGTCACGAATCCCTCTCTGCTCATGCTCGACGAGCCATTCAGCGGCGTGGACCCCATCGCAGTTCATGATGTGCAGCAGATCATTCAAGATTTGCGCGAGCAGGGGCTCGCCATCCTCATCACCGACCACAATGTGCGGGAAACCCTGAACATCGTCGATCGCGCTTACTTGATCTTTGAAGGCCGGGTGGAGAGTCAGGGGAACAAGGAGTTTCTTTTGAACGATCCGATTAGCCGCAAACTCTATCTCGGCGAATCTTTCTCGATGTGATCCAAGCTCGCAGTGCTGGTTTGCATAAACGCTCCGCGCAGTTTATCAGTATCCCCATCCCGCAGCGCTTTTCAAAACTTCCATGCCCGCCAACAGCAAACCGCTGAAAAAAGTAAGCCACATAACGGTCGGTCATTTCTATGCGAACCACGCCGAGAAGCTCGGACTCAGGCTGGAAGGCAGTTCGCGCGGTCTCAATCGCCTCATCCGCGAACCAACCATTAATCGCCCCGGCTTGGCGCTATCCGGTTTCTTCAGCTATTTCGCTGTGAAACGCATTCAAGTTCTCGGAGCCGCAGAGTTGAGCTATCTTAAGAGCCTCCCTGTCGCGACACTCAAGGAGCGCGCCCGCGGATTGCTCTCTCGCAACATGCCCTGTGTGGTTGTGGCCAGAAACGCTCCGGTTCCCACGGCCATCTTGGACGCCGCCGCCGAGTTCGAGACACCCGTGCTTCGCACAAGCATGATCACGATGAAATTTATCAATGCGGCCACGATCCTTCTCGAGACGGACTTCGCCCCCTCGACGACGGAGCACGGGAGCATGGTGAGTATTCTCGGTGTCGGAACGCTTATTCGCGGCGCAAGCGGCATTGGCAAGAGCGAGTGCGTTCTTGGCCTCATCGAACGCGGCTACAGCCTCGTCAGCGACGACATTACACGCTTTCGATCTGTCGAAGGGAGCGAACTCATTGGCATGTCGGACAGCATTTCTCGCTATCACATGGAAGTTCGCGGTATCGGAATCATCAACATCGCTTCGATCTTTGGCGCCGGTTCCGTGGTGCCTCAGAAAAAACTTAACTTCGTCGTCACACTCAAAGATTGGCATGAAGTCGAGAATGTGGATAGAATAGGCCTTGACCGTGAAACATATGAAATTCTGGGCATCAAAGTCCCGCATGTCACACTGCCCGTCCGCACCGGGCGCGACATTGCGAGACTGGTCGAGGTGGCCGCGCTGGACCAGAAGTTAAAAGACATGGGCGAAAACAGCGCACAGGAATTTAATCAGAAACTGCTTCACATGATCAGCGAACGCCGGAACAGATAATGGGAATTCTTACGAAAAAAAAGACATCGGAAGGCCTGCAGAAAACAACCTGCGAGGTGACCATCGACAACCGTAACGGCCTCCACGCGCGACCGGCCGCCATGTTCGTAAAGATATCCAGTCGTTACCGGGCAGAGGTATGGGTGGAAAAAGACGGCGAGCGGGTCAATGGCAAAAGCATTATGGGTCTCATGATGCTCGCAGCGGGCAAGGGGTCGAAACTCACCATCCTTGCGGAGGGTGCCGACGCCGAAAAAGCCATCGCTGAAATCAAAAATTTGGTCGAAACCCGCTTCGGCGAAGATTGAGGTTCACGGCCTTCTTCTCATTGCCTCCCATTTTTTTTTGTTCAAACTGCTTGTAAATGCGGGGAGTTGAAAAAGTAAAGTCCGAGAAGCGGTTCCATGGCATACCTGTAGCCCAAGGTATCGCTCACTTTCCTGCTCTCGTTCATTTTGCCGAGGAGGAGGAAATTCTTCCTGACTCAATTTCCCAAGACGAAGTCTCGGCGGAGATTGCTCGCTTTGAGGCGGCTCTTATTGCGACTCGCATCGAGCTTCTCGAAATTCAGCAGAAGATCTCCAGCGCCATCGGCGCGCATGATGCCAGTATTTTCGATGCCCATCTGCTCGTTGTGGAAGACCGCACGCTCATCGATGAGGTGTTGCGTGGTTTGGAGAGAGACCAACTCTGCATTGAGTATATCTTCCAAGAGGTAGCCCGCAAATATTGCAAGACCCTTGAAGCCATTGACGACCCCTACCTGCGGGAACGCGTTGTGGATATCGAGGATGTCGCCCGTCGTGTCATTCGCCATCTTCTTGGCAAGGCACCACAAAATCCTGCGGCGCATGACCAGTCGCACATCATCGTTGCACACAACCTCACACCATCCGACACGGCCCAGTTGGACCGGGACTTGGTGCATGGGTTTGTGACAGAGATTGGCAGCAAGACCTCGCACACGGCCATTATGGCCCGCTCCCTGGAGATTCCCGCGATCGTCGGCATGCAGGGAATCTGCCAGCAAATCCAAATCGGAGATGATATCCTCATCGATGGCTACAATGGATTGCTCATTCTTAATCCGTCGTCGGCCACTTTGCTCGATTACGAGCGCCTCTCACGAGAAAAGGAGCAAGTCGTCGAGCGCCTTCGCCTCATTCGCGAAACGGCCTCTACAACGCGCGATGGCCGCCACATCGTCCTCTCGGCAAATATTGATTTGCCCGATGAAATGTCCGATGTGGCTTCAAACGGCGCCGAGGGCGTGGGTCTTTTCCGAACAGAATTTCTTTACCTGAACCGCACCACCCCTCCAACCGAGGATGAACAGTTCCAGCACTACCGCAGCGCGGCCGAGCAGGCGCTACCGCACAGCGTCATCATCCGCACGCTCGACATCGGCGGAGACAAGGTGGCGTCCAGCCTCGAAACCTGGGAGGAGGAGAACCCCTTCCTCGGCTGCCGGGCGATTCGCTTCTGCCTCGAAAACCCCGCCATCTTCAAGACCCAGCTCCGGGCGATCTTGCGCGCTGCCGTTTCGAATAACATCCGCGTCATGTATCCCATGATCTCTGGAATTGAGGAACTCCGTAGCGCCAATGCCATTCTCGAGGAGTGCA
>JBILBH010000047.1:0-19206 GCA_044353785.1 Terrimicrobiaceae bacterium | reverse complement strand
CCTCACCCACAGGGTGAGCCGTTTCAGGCAGGGATTTTGAGTCCATCAACCATACCGCAAGCAACTTCCACGCCCATTTTCAATTCCTAACTGCCGAATTTAGGGTTATCGGTTTGCCCATCGAACGCTCCCGTCGAGGGTTTCAAGATGTGGGTTGTGGGCGTTCTCCCCTCGGGCACGCCCCAGCGGCCTGAGTCGATATCCCGGTAGAGCGCAAGTTTGGGTTGAGCGCCTGCCAGACTGAATTGGCCATTGTCTCCGCCGAGCCTTGTTGCAGACGCATCGCCTGCCAACAGAGCGACGCGTTCATCCAGTTCGCGCATGGAAATCCAGTGCACTGTCGGTTTTTGAGGTTGTCCGAGCAAATGCTCCACACGATCCGGTTTGGCAAACTGGATAGCCCCAGCGCAATCCTCGCCGACATTTTCGATCAAGCGGAAGGGATTTCGCGGAGAGACGCGGAACTTTTGGCCCCATCGCTGGAGCACCACTTCATTGTCGGGCAGCAAGCCCCATAAGAACGCCTCCGTCTTCAAGTGCCCGTGTTCGCGAACCACGAGCGGCAGGGACAGGGACATCGGAAACGCCGAAGCATCATCACTCCAAGAAGGATCGTAGTGAAAATCCAAACGCCCACTTTCATAGCGGACCTCACCCATGATTCGTCCATCGGCGACCGCAACCAATCGAGCGCTCATGGACGCCTCTGGCCACGCTCCAGAATGGCGGTCAAATCCGACTCTGCGGGTGGTGGCAAGACTTGCCGGGATTCGCCAAGGTCGATCTCCAATCCCAGCTCCTTGAGGGTGCGAAACACCAAGCCCCACTCGACGGTGGATTTGCCTTTTTCGAAATCAATGATCCACTCGCGTCCAACGCCGACAGCCGCTGCCAGCTGCGCTTGAGCCAAACCAAGCTCACGCCTTCTTTTTCGCGCCAGCGCGGCGACATCACGAATGGTTTTTGTTTTCACGCGGAAACTCTAACATGTCGGCGAACGGCAGCAATGTATTTTGTTGCTTAACGACCTCATTCTATCCAGACGCGGCGAACGTTTTTTAACCCTTTTTTCTTTGCCTCAAAAAACCAATACGCGAACGAAGCGACTCAGCGTTACAATGGTGCCTTCATGCCTTCGGCTTCGGCGAGTTTTTTCTGGTTGGCATCGAAGGTGAGGAACTGTTTCGCGTTCAGTCGAAGGGCTGCTGCCACATGGAGAATGTCAAAGCCGCGATGCCCGCCTGTGATTGAATATGTGGAGGAGAGCCGTTTGGCTTCATCCACGACATCCGCGAGATTACAGACCTGAACCTTCAACCGCGCAGCAGCGCGATCCACCTCGAATTGCGCCCAAAAGAGAGCGGCTTCTCCGGCGCCAATCCCCTTCCGGAACTCTCCAAATCGAAGCGCGTTTCCCAGCTCATACTCGTTCAATATGCTGAGGGTAAGGGCTGTGCGGCAGATTTTCATCCATGCCACCGCACGCGGCGTATTGCCATCGTTCCCGTAGAGCGAGAACAAGAAGCTGGTGTCTGCACAGATTACCATTTTCCACCAGCCTCGTGGATGAGTTCGAGGGATTCCGCAACCGTCAGCCGATGGGCCCCGGATCGGTCTCTCTTCACGGCAGGGCTCTGGGACCAGTCCACGCTTTGAGATGGCTGATCCTGTTCAGGGATGAGTCGGGCAATGGTTTTTCCTCTCTGCGTAATGAGAATTTCTTCTCCCGCTCCAATCCAACTCAATAAGCTGGTGTAGCGGTTTCTTAAGTCCCGGACGGTTGCTGTTTTCATTGTGCTCCAAAGTTGGCGCACACGGACGGCTTGTCAAGCCCTCGTCGAGAGGACATTGGCACCGGGATTTTAGCAGGATTCGCAGATCAGGCTGTGAAGCAGCACTTTTTAAATTTTTTTCCTGAGCCACAGGGGCAAGGGTCGTTTCGACCGGTCTTGGGAGCGGCGATGAATGGCTCGGCGATTTTCGAAGAGGGCGCGGGAGAATTTGATCGCAAGGGAGCCTTGTCGAGGAATTCCTCTTCGAAGGATTCCTCATCGAGGGATTCCTCGTCAGTGCTGTGAGGCTCGGGAAAGCTGAAATCGGAAACAGAATTTTTGGCCTTGAGGAAACGCTCATAGATATCGCGACTAACTTTTTGCCAGATTTTTAAATCGGCATGAGACTGATCGAGAACAATGTGGCGCGTGTAGAGATTCTCGGCGATTTCCTGGGCTTCGGGATCATCCTGATAATCCCGATAAAATTCCGCGCAGGTTTCAGTGGCGCGTTTGGTGGGTTGCATGGAGAGGCACGCCATGAGCCGTATGAATAATTCCGGATCGTCTTCGCTGTCCAGCAAGCGTTGGAGGAAGGCGTCCACTCCGGGTTCGGAGATGTGGCTGCAGGTGCCGCCCAAAAAGAGACGCTCGTGCCACTCGAGTTTCGGATAAGCCTCCTCCCAGGATTGAAGAGTATGGATGGAGCTCATCTCGACAAGGGCATCGGCGACATGTTCGTTCATGCTGTCGTTATCGAGAGACAAAAGCTTCACAAGGGTCGGGACTGTGTGCTGAAGGCGGAGTTTACCGACTATGGAAACAGCGAATAAGACAGACCAGAAATTGTCGAGGACTGGGGCATCCCCCTCTGCAATGTCAGGTGCATCCCCCGCCACTTCGAGGGCAATCCAAGAATTGGCCCGGGATTCGAGTTCGCCGCGAAACGCGGGAATGTCGGCCAGAGTGTCTATGATTTTAGACGCTTCATTGACCAGATCGACTGGATAACAAGGCCGAGGCACCGAGCACTCCATGGGAAGCGCGTCGAGACGGAGCAACAGTTCCGAGGAAGGCGTGGCGGCCAAGCGCAGCCTGTCCTCGATGCGCTTTCCGATAAAGTCATCGGGAAAAAAAGATTCATAGTCTTTTTCAAGCCCTCGGATGGCCTCGCGGTGAATGCCCAGGAAGCCAACGGGGGCCATTTTGGTCAACCAATTGAAAGCCAGCTGTGACGATCCTCGATGATGCTCGCTGGAAAGGAGACCGAGAAGCTGCCCGGAGGTTTCATCATCGAGGGTCAATTCGAGGAGGTTGTGCAAATAAAGAAAGCCCCCATCGAAGCCATGTGCCTCTATGGCGCGCAGGGCTTGGCGGGTTGCGTCCATTCCACCCGCCTTGCACCGGGTCACGAGTTCCAGGGCCGTGTTTCGCACGACCCGGTCTTCGTGGGTGAAAGCGGCGATGTATTCTTCGCGGAGCAGCACGGGATCAACCTTTGAGTTCCTCGCCGGTTTTGGCGTCGGCGATGACGAATTTTTCTTGGTGGAAGGTTGGGTCGGCGCGGAAGATGAGGCGGCCGGCGTAGCGGCGCTCGATGTCGATGAGGTGCTCCTCGTCGTCGGTGCGGAGGCGGTTCAGGAGGTCGGGGTGCACGGTGACGCGGACCTCATGGACGATTTCCTGGTGCTTGCGCATGACGGAGTGGAGGGCGCGCTGGAGTTCCACGCTCATGGTCATGGGGCTCTTGATCACGCCCTTGCCGCTGCAATGCGGGCACGGGATGAAGACAGCGCTGGCGAGGCTCTCATTGACGCGCTGGCGGGTCATTTCCATGAGGCCGAGCTGGGAGATCGGGAGCACATGGGTGCGGGCCTTGTCGCGCTTGAGGCGTTCTTTGATGCGCGTGTAAACGGCCTGCTGATCCTTGCGGTTCTTCATGTCGATGAAGTCGGCAACGATCAATCCGCCGATATTGCGGAGGCGGAGTTGGCGGGCGATTTCCTCGGCGGCTTCGAGGTTCGTCTGGAGAATGGTTTTTTCCATGTCCTTCGCGCCCTTGTTGCGGCCGGTGTTGACATCCACCGCGATCATGGCCTCCGTTTCATCGATGACAATGTAGCCGCCGCAGGGCAGCCAGACTTGACGGTGGAAGGCGGCATCGATCTGGGCCTTCACTCCGAAGCACTCGAAGATCGGCTGGACGCCGGTGTAGTGCTGGATGGATTTCTTGGCGCGTTTGGAAATCTGACCCACAAGATCCTGCATACGCTCGGCGGATTTGGCGTCGTCAATAATCACGGCATCCACCTCGTCCGTGAGGAAATCACGGACTGAGCGCTCGATGAGATCGGGCTCTTCGAAGAGGCAGGCTGGCGCCGGTTTTTCCTCGAGGCCTTTTTGCACCTGCGCCCATTGCTCGAGGAGGATGCTCAGATCGCGCACGAAGTAGCGGGAGCGCTGGCCGGCACCGACCGTGCGCATGATGACTCCCATGCCCTCGGGCACTTCGAGTTCGCGCAGGATCTTGCGCAGGCGCTCGCGCTCCTTGGGATCCTCGATCTTGCGGGAGATGCCAAATTGGTCGTTGAAAGGCATAAGAACAAGGTAGCGGCCGGGCAGGCTGATATCGGTCGTGATGCGAGGACCTTTGTTGCTGATGGGGCCTTTTTTCACCTGCACGAGGACATCCGAGCCGACGGGATAAATGTTAGGCACATCCTTGTGGGTTATGCGCGGGGCCTTTTTCTTGGCATTGCCGTTGCCGCGATTGATGGTTTCGATCCCGCTGTCGAGCGCGGCCGGGATGGCGTCCCAGAACTGGAGGAAGGCATTTTTCTCGAATCCGATGTCAACGAACATGGCTTTGATGCCGGGCTCGATGTTGCGGACTTTTCCTTTGAAAATGCTGCCGACGATGTTGCGGTCGGTTTCGCGTTCGATGGTGTATTCCTCGAGCCGGTTGTTTTCGAGAAGCGCGACGCGTTTTTCGAGTTTTTCGCAGCTGATGACCAGCTTGATGCCGGTGGCTTTTTTTCCGATTCCTAAAAGTCTTTTCACGGTTTCTAACATGGGTGGTTGGTAGTTTGAGCGCTCCCCGGGGAGCATGGGTTGAGAGTGTTCATCGGGCCGGTGGCTTCTCGGATTTCTTCTTTTGGTCAGAGCCGCTGGAATTCTCCCGCTTGCCTCCGATGAAATTGAAAATGTTCTGGATTGGGTTGGGTTTGGGGGTGGAAACTGGATTGGCGGGCGCGGGTTCCAGCCTCGGTGCAGAAGAATCGGAATCGACTGCCTTTGGCTTGGTTTTGTTTTTTACGCGGCCTGCGGCATCGGCTTCCTCGCGCACGTTGGGAGTGGCATTTGGCCGGTTCTCTTGTCCGGCAGCGGAGGGACTCTCTGCCGTTTCGCCATCATCAAAAAGCTTTGTGGACGCGGCGACCTCGCGGTCAAAGTTCACGCTCTCGGTAAAGAGAAAATTTCCTTTGGCGGGTTCAAGGGCAGCGAGTTGAACATCCTCTTCGCCGGACTTATATTTGCGGATTCCCTCGAGAATTTTCGCCGCGATCGGCGCCGAGACACCACCGCCGGACTTTGCGCCTTGAACGAACACCACGACAGCATATTCGGGATTGTCGTAAGGCGCGAAGGAAATGAACCAGGTGTGGTTGTCTTTCTTCCCCGAGCGCCAAAACTGGGCGGTGCCTGTTTTGCCCGCGGCTATCATTTTGGAATTCGCAGCACGGCCGGCGGTGCCTCCTCCTTCGTTCACCACCTTCCACATACCTTTGCGGACTTCGGCGATCTGCTCGGGTGTGATGCCTCCATCAGTGAGGATATTAGCACGGATGCGCGGCGGCTCCTGTAAGATGGTCTTGCCGCTTTGATCGACGATACGATCCACGAGGCGGGGGTAGTAAACCGTGCCGCCATTGGCGACAGCAGCTGTAACCACGGCCATCTGGAGAGGGGATGCCAAAACATCACCCTGGCCGATGGCGGTATTTGCCGTGAGGCCGTTGGACCAACGCGCGCGGGGGTTGACTGCGGAGAGCCATTCCGGGCCGGGAAGCACGCCGGGGGACTCGCCGGAGACGGGAATGCCGGTTTTTTGCCCCAAGCCGAGCATGTTGCCCATGGCGACGATCTGCTCGATGCCGATGGCGTTGCCGAATTGGTAAAAATAGGCGTTGCAGGAGACTTTGATGGCATCCTCGAGGGAAAGTTGGCCATGGGTGCGTTTTTTTTCGGCGATCCAGCACTTCATGTATTTGTTGCCGTATTGGACACCGCCGTAGCAGCTGAAGGATTTGTCACCAACCCCGGCGCGCATTCCTGCGAGGGCGATGGGGATTTTGTAGGTTGAGCCCGGCGCATAGGCGCTGATGGCGCGGTTCACGAGGGGGTTCGTCTCATCCTTGTTGATCTCTGTCCACTTCGAGGCGGGAATGGATGGGATGAACACATTCGGATCATAGGAGGGGACGGACGCCATGGCGAGGATATCGCCATTCCGGGGATCGACGACCACGGCGGCACCACGACCAACGACGCGCAGGGCCTGCTCGGCGATGTATTGGATTTTCGCATCGATCGTGAGATAGGCGTTGTTTCCCTGCACAGGCTCCCGGCGGCCGACCTCCCCCTCGATGACGCCTTTGGCATTTCGCTGCAGGATGCGGGATCCGGGTTTGCCTTTGAGCTGCTCGTTGAGAAAAAGCTCGAGCTGGGTTTTGCCTTCGATGTCCGGTTCGTAGAAATTGAAATTGCGAAGGTCGGGCAGTTTGTCGAGTTCATGCGGGGAGCCGACATAACCGAGGAGGTGGGATGCCATGGAGCCGTAAACATACCAACGCACCGGCTTCACGCTCACATTCACGCCGGCAAGTCCGAGGTTTTTTTCTGAGAAGATCGCCATCTCTTCAAAATCCAGATCCTGACGGTAGTTATAGGGCACCTCGCGGTTTGTTCGGTAATGAATTTGCAGCGCATTGGCATTGTAGTCCCTCGCCACGCCGAGTTCCTCCATGCGGGGGATGACTGTCTCAGAGACAATTTTCACGACATCGGCCTCCTTGAGATCGCGGGGCATGTTGTGCACGCGGCCGCGATAGGTCGTCATGGGCACGCTGCCCTTGCTCTCGCGGTAGGCCCGCACCATGTCGGGGAGGTAGAAATCCACTTCAAAGCTGGCGCGGTTTTCGACGAGCTTGATGCCGTTGCGGTCGAGGATTTCCCCGCGAACGGCGGGTAGGCGGACGGTCACTTGCGAGTTGGTGTTGATCTTTGAGGCGTATTCCGAACCGCGCACGATCTGCACATTCCAGAGCCGTAGAAGAATGCCGCCGAAGCTCAAAAGGATGAGCAACCCGAGAAAAATAATGCGTGATCCCGGCCGGGTGCGCTTCATCTGTTGATGGGTCTCATTTTACGCGAGCCATCAGGGATTAAGCGGTCCATTTGCGACAGAGTCCAGTAGAACAGAGGTGCAATGAGCGCGGCCATGAGGCCTGGCGCGAGGATGCGCCATGACACGGCAGGTTCCCAGAGGAAGCCGCCGCGTTGCAAGGTAATGGTTAAAAATTGAAGAAACAGGTAGGCAGAGGTTCCGATGCCACTGAGCACCACAAACGGCCAAACATTGCGGCTCTTCATGGCTGGCTGGAATCCACTGGCGATGCTCCCGAGAATCACAAAAAAAACGATAGACGAGCCGATGGGAATTTCAACCTTTCCACCGACGACATGCAGATATATGAGATCGCTGAGAAATCCAGTATAGAAGGCTCCCACAAGCATCGCGGCAAAGGGAAGCACCATGGCGGCGAAACAGAAAAACATCGGCACCAGCAAAACATGGGCGCCGTGAAAATCTGTCATCGGCGGAAGCGCGTCCTGAATGATGAAAGCCAAAACGACTCCCACAAACAAAGCTGCCAGATCGATCAGAACTTTGTTCATTTTTTACCGATCAGCACAAACACATCTTCGACTGACGCGAGACTCACCGCAGGTTCGACAACGGCCTGCCCGTCAAGGGCGCGAAGGCGGAATTCCTTGATGCGTCCGATCACCAAACCCGGAGGAAAAGAGCCGTGGGCGACCCCGGCGGTGAGAACCTGCTGAGCTGCCGAGATCTTCGCATTCTTGGAGAGGAAATTCATCTGCAGCAAGCCTTCGGAGGCTTTTTCCTGAATCCGCAGGCCCGTGATGATGCCCTGCTCGCGGGTTCCATCAATCTTGGCGGCGATACGGCAGGTTTCATCTGTGATGAGAACAACGATAGCTTCATTTTTCGAAACCGTCGTGGTTTTTCCAACGACGCCCAAATCGGTGACCACCGGCATGTCGGCTTCCACACCATCCTCGAAACCGCGATTGATTCGGATCGTGTTCCACCAAGTCCCAGACTCCCTGGAAATGATGCGGGCCGGCATGAGCTTGAAACTCGAGCGCTCGCGGAAATCCAATGCCATGCGGAGGCGCTGGTTTTCGGACTCGAGTTCGTTCAGGAGTTTGTTTTCGGCGCGGAGCTCGCGGTTCTCCACGGAAAGTTTTTTATTTTCCACCTCGAGCTCATCGAGAGTCTGCAGGCGACGCCCGACGGAACCCAGATTTTCCTGCACGGCACTGCCGGTGCGGAGAAAAGGCGAGAGGAGCGACATGAAGGTCGATTGCATCGACTGCATGGCACCGGGCGATATCGTGGAGAAATAAATCGCCACAGCCAAAACCGCCACCACCAGCGCCATGTTGAGTCTGTTCATCGACAAAGAGGAAGGTCAACTTCCACCCGTTTGATTCCGGTCAACGCCCGTGCGGACGCTCCGCCGAGACGGCTTTGAGAAATTTCAACTCCGAGAGCGCGCGTCCGGTGCCTTCCGCCACCGCGCTGAGAGGGTCTTCCGCGACATGCACAGGAAGCCCGGTTGCCTCGGCGATGAGGCGATCGAGCCCACGCAAAAGCGCTCCGCCGCCGGCGAGAACTAGACCGCGATCCACGAGGTCAGCGGACAACTCGGGAGGGCAGCGCTCGAGAGTGATGCGAACGGAGTCCACGATGGTGGAGAGAGGCTCCATGAGGGCCTCGCGGATTTCTTGCGAGGATATCGAAATGGTTTTCGGCAAGCCTGCCACCAAATCGCGGCCCTTCACCTCGAGGCCGACTTCTTTTTCCAGCTTATAGGCCGAGCCAATCTTGATCTTGATCTCCTCGGCGGTGCGCTCACCGATCATGAGATTGTAGGCGCGCTTCATGTAGTTCGTGATCGCCTCGTCCAGCTCGTCGCCCGCCACGCGGACGCTGCGGCTGAAGACAATTCCCGAGAGCGAAATAAGGGCAACCTCTGTGGTGCCTCCGCCGATGTCCACGATCATGTTGCCGGCGGCGTCTTGAACAGGAAGCCCAACGCCGATAGCCGCCGCCATGGGCTCTTCGATCAAATAAACCTCGCGCGCACCGGCATGGGTGGCGGAGTCTTTCACAGCGCGTTTTTCAACCTCCGTGATGCCGCTGGGAACAGCCACAACCACGCGCGGACGAACCATGCGACGGCGATTGTGCACCTTGCTGATGAAGTGGCGCAGCATGGCTTCGGTGATCTCGAAGTCCGCGATCACACCGTCCTTCAATGGACGAATGGCCACGATATTGCCAGGTGTGCGGCCGAGCATTCGCTTCGCTTCATTGCCGACGGCAAGAACGCGGTTGGTTCCCTGTTGCACGGCAACGACGGAGGGTTCACGCAGAACGATACCTTGGTCTTTAACGAAAACCAGAGTGTTGGCGGTCCCCAGATCAATGCCTATGTCGCTTGAAAAGAGTCCCAGAAGATTATCAAACATCGAATGTTATGGAAAAGTTGGTGGAGCCTCCGGTCGAAGAAGGCTGAACAGCCTTCGGCGACAGGTGATGCGCCAAAATATTGGTTAGCGGATGATGATTCATTTCGATCGAGACTGGCGTCAAGATTTAGTTTTTTTTAAATTAGGGCTGCGATCGCGGCGCCCATTTCGGCCGTGCCGACTAGGCGGGTTTCCGGCGCGTGGATGTCGCCCGTCCGTAAACCACTGGAAATAACCGACCTGACCGCATTCTCGATGGCTGTGGCGGCATCCTCGCGACCGAGCGAAAACCGGAGCATCATGGCGGCGGAGAGGATTTGGGCAATCGGATTTGCGATTCCCTTGCCGGCGATGTCTGGCGCTGTGCCGCCGCTTGGTTCATACATGCCGAAACGGTTTGAACCGCCGGTGGATTCCCCCAAGCTGGCGCTTGGCAGCATACCGAGGGAGCCTGCGATCATGGCCATTTCGTCGCTCAGGATGTCGCCGAAGAGATTTTCCGCCAGCACCACATCGAAAGACTTGGGATTTTTGATGAGCTGCATGGCGGCGTTGTCGACATACAGGTGTTTAAGCGTGACATCGGGATAGTCGCGCGCCACCTCGTTCACCACACGGCGCCAGAGCACGCCGTTTTGAAGCACATTCGCTTTATCGATGGAGGTGACCTCCTTGCGGCGCTTGCGAGCGGCCTCGAAGGCGACCTTGGCAATACGGCGGATTTCGCTTTCCCAATAAATCATGGTATCCACCGCGAAATCCTCGCCGTTCTCGCTTTTGATGTATTTGGGTTCGCCAAAATAAAGACCGCCGGTGAGTTCCCTCACGCAGAGCACATCGAAGCCGCCTTCGACCAGGCGCGGGTGCAGCGGCGAGGAGTGGGTCAGCTCGGGCAGGCAAATGGCTGGACGCAAATTCGCGAAGAGACCGAAATGTTTGCGCAGCGGCAGAAGAGCGGCGCGTTCGGGTTGTTCGTTGGCAGGAAGGGACTCCCACTTCGGCCCTCCGACGGATCCGAAAAGAATGGCATCCGCCGCCTCGCAAGCGGCAATCGTCTCCGCAGGCAGCGCGCGCCCGGCGCCGTCGATGGCGGCTCCGCCGACCAGCTTGTGATCGAATTCAAAATTGATGGAAAATTTTTTCGAGACCGCCTCGAGCACGCGAAGTCCCTCGGTCATCACTTCGGGTCCGATTCCGTCGCCCGCCAAAACGGCGATGCGGAAGGTTTTTTCTGGATTCATGGCGGCAGGGTATATCTTTTGGCATCGCTTGAATCAAGCGCGGCGACTTTGAATGGCTTCAGGCCGCGTTTTTACGGGATGTGTAGAGCGCAACGAGAGCCGCTCCGACCGCTTGCGAAAGCTCGCCCATCGTCGCTGGAACGATTTTCATGGTGCGGCGCTGCACGGGGAAAAGCCATGGTTCGGCGGCGGCCCGGATTCCGCCAAGATATCGGTCCCTGAACGCATCGGTCGTCGAATGCGGATCGATGAGTCCACCACCAATGACGACAAACTCGGCATCCAACGCCATGGAAAGATTCGCGACATGGATTCCCAGCGCTTTGGCTTGAAAATCGAAAATCTCGAGCGCCAAAGCGTCGCCTTTTTGTGCGAGAGTGCGAAGCGAGAGCGTTTTTTCCTTCAGCGCCTTGTCGGAGCAGTGAAACTCATGGTCGGGATGCTTCGGCAGGAGATATTCCAGATACTGAGCCAGTCCGGAAATGCTCGCATAAGCTTCCACGCAGCCCCACTCACGACCGCAGCCGCATTTGAAAACAGGAAGACCGAGCAAATGCAGCGGCGAAGGCATGTGACCCGCCTCCATGCCAGCCAGCGTGTCGCCCTCGAGCGGCAGGCCTTCGGGGCTGATGTAGGCAGCACCAAGACCGGATCCCGGCGCGAGCATGATGACGCCTGCTTTTTTGTCGCCGCGCACTTTCGCCGCCTCGGCGACTCCGCCATAGTTGCCGTCGTTTCCCGCCACGAGCGGGATTTTTCGCCCAGCGCGGCTTTCGATGGCCGCCGAATAATCGGCAACAAAATCCCACCCCTCGAAGCTGGCCGGGAGGTTCGCAGTGCGGTCCAGCACGCCATAAGCGAGGTAGGGCCCGGGAATCGCAAGTCCGACTCCCCTCACCTGCTCCCAAGCGAGATGGTTTTCCGCGAGAAATTTCTCCACGCCCTCGATCCATCCATCGACTACAGCCTTCGTGCCGAGCTGGGCGTTTGTGGAACTCTGCGCGAGATTCAAGGTGACCGGCGTCCCGTCTTCGTAAACCCCGCAGGTCTTCGAGGTGGTTGCGCCGCTGTCCGTGCCGATAAAGATGGTTTTCATGGGATGGTGGGAGGCCGTCTTTTAGCCGCTGGAATGGGAAAGGAAATGACATTTTCACAAAAGTTCCCCGTTAAAATCCCCGCATGCATCGCGTTGACACCATGAAACCATTTGCTAAGTCTTTTGTCCCATTCTATGGCAAAAACCAACAAGCCCACTACCAGCGCAGCCCCCAAAAAGGGCAAATATGTCTACACATTCGGAGCCGCAAAAGCCGACGGCGACGGAAAAATGAAAGCCCTCCTCGGCGGCAAGGGAGCGAACCTCGCCGAGATGACTCGCATCGGCCTCCCAGTGCCTCCCGGATTCACGATCACCACAGAGGTCTGCTCTTATTTCTACGACAACAAAAAGACCTACCCGAAGGAACTCCAGTCCCAGATGGAAGCCGGCGTGCGCAACATGGAAAAAATCATGGGCACGAAATTCGGCGATGCAAAAGGCTTCCCGCTCCTCGTGGCCGTGCGCTCAGGCGCCCGCGACTCGATGCCGGGCATGATGGACACCATCCTCAACCTCGGCCTCAATGATGAGACCGTTAAGGCCCTTGCCACGGCCACCAAGAACGAGCGCTTCGCATGGGATTGCTACCGCCGCTTCGTTCAAATGTATGGCGATGTAGTGCTCGGAGTGCAAAAGCGCGAAGGCGAAGACCACGAGCCATTCGAGACCGTCATCCACGAATTCAAGCACGCGAAATACCACTCGGAAATTGTGGACAGCGAGCTCACTGCCGAAGACCAAAAGGAACTCGTCAAGCTCTTCAAAGAACTCGTCAAAACCCGCACCGGAAAAACCTTCCCGGCCAATCCTTGGGATCAGCTCAAAGGCGCCGTGGGAGCCGTTTTCAGTTCCTGGATGAACGACCGTGCGATCGTCTATCGCCGCAAATACAATATCCCAGCCGCATGGGGCACCGCCGTCAATGTGCAGGCCATGGTGTTCGGCAATACCGGCGAAACCTCAGGTTCCGGCGTGGCATTCACCCGCAACCCGGCCAATGGCGCCAACGAATTCTACGGCGAGTTCCTCATCAACGCCCAAGGTGAAGATGTCGTCGCCGGCGTGCGCACACCAGAGCCTGTCAGCAAGCTCCAGAAAGCGATGCCGAAGTCGTATGCCGAACTCATGAAAGTCCGCGCCATCCTGGAAAAACACTACAAAGATGTGCAGGATGTGGAGTTCACAGTGCAAGAAGGCAAACTGTTCATGCTCCAAACCCGCAACGGCAAGCGCACCGCCATGGCCGCGCTCAAGTTCTCGATGGACATGGTGAAAGAGAAGCTCATCGACTGGAAGACAGCGATCCTCCGCAACCCCGCCGATCAGCTCGACCAGCTCCTCGCTCCGGTGTTCGACATCGCCGAAGCCAAGAAAGCCAAAGTTATCGCCACCGGCCTTCCCGCCGGCCCAGGCGCCGCTTCCGGCAAGATCTACATGAACGCCGAACGCGCTGTCGAAGCCGCCGAGAAAGGTGAAAAAGTCCTGCTCGTCCGCACCGAGACATCGCCAGAAGACCTCCGTGGCATGATCGCCGCCGAAGGCATCCTCACCGCAAAAGGCGGAGTCTCCTCGCACGCCGCCCTCGTTGCCCGCCAGATGGGCAAGGTTTGCATCTGCGGCGCCGCAGCCCTCGAGATCGACTACAACGCCCGCACGGTCACCGTGAAAGGCGAAGTCTTCAAGGAAGGCGACTTCCTCTCGATCGACGGCACCGCCGGCAGCGTTTACGCCGGACAGCTCAAAACCTCGCCCTCCGAGATCATCACCGGTCTCATTGAAGGCAATAAAGCCGCTCTCAAAACCGAGAAGGTTAAAAACTTCAAGCAGCTCATGGATTGGTGCTCAAAAGTCACCAAGCTCGATGTCCGCACCAATGCCGACACACCCGAGCAGACTGAAAACGCCATCGCCTTTGGCGCAACCGGTATCGGCCTGACCCGCACAGAACACATGTTCTTCGAGGGAAACCGCATCGACGCCATGCGCGAGATGATTCTCGCCACCGACGAAGCAAGCCGTCGCGCCGCCTTGGCCAAGCTCCTGCCCTATCAACGAGCAGACTTCACCGGCATCTTCAAAGCCCTCAAAGGCTTCCCGGCCACCATCCGCCTCCTCGACCCGCCGCTCCACGAGTTCCTGCCGCACACCAAAGAGCAGCAGATGGACCTCGCCCGCAGTATTAATATGAAGGTCGAAACCATCATGGCCCGCGTCGCCAGCCTGCATGAGTCCAATCCCATGCTCGGCCACCGTGGTTGCCGCCTCGGCATCGCCTATCCCGAGATCACTGAAATGCAGGCCCGCGCCATCTTCGAAGCAGCCGCCGATGTGGCGAAGAAGAAGATCAAAGTGAAGCCCGAAGTCATGATCCCGCTCGTCGGCTTCAAGAAGGAACTCGACCTCCAAGTCGAAATCGTTCACCGCGTCGCCAAAGAAGTCATGGCCGAGAAGAAAATCAAATTCGACTACCTCGTCGGAACCATGATCGAAGTGCCTCGTGGTGCCATCACCGCTGACGAAATCGCGCAGACCGCTCAGTTCTTCAGCTTCGGCACAAACGACCTCACCCAAACCGCTCTCGGCATCAGCCGCGACGACATGGGAGCCTTCCTCGGTGCCTACACCGAGAACGAAGTCTTCAAGAAAAACCCATTCGCCAGCCTCGACCAAACCGGCGTCGGCGAACTCATGAAGATCGCCATCGAAAAAGGCCGCAAAACGAAAAAAGACATCAAACTCGGCATCTGCGGCGAACACGGTGGAGACCCCGACTCCGTCAAGTTCTGCCATCAGATCGGCCTCAACTATGTGAGTTGCTCACCGTTCCGCGTCCCCGTGGCACGCCTCGCAGCCGCCCAGGCCGCCCTCGAAGAAACCAAGTAAAAGGTTTCCCGGAAATTCTACCGCCCGCGCGTCGCAAGACCGCGGGCGGTTTTTTTGTGCATCGAAACCGAGTTCAGCAGAATTAGCCACAATCGAAAAGGCGGGGCCTTTGAGATAGAGCAACCGAAGGTTGGCCCGAAGGGCGAGCCGAGCGGGAGCGAGCGAGTCAAAGGACACGGAGAATAAGTTGTTTACACTTTCATCAGCAACCAATGCCTTGTGCGGTCTCCAACATCCCCTAAGGCACTCCTGTAAATCCTTTCCATCCTGTCATCCTGTTTAAAAATCCGTTTTCAGGTTGAATAAAACGAGCCACACACCCACTTCACAAAAACCGCGCGGCAGCGCGCCGCGTCCAACGGGTCACCGTCTCGCATGTCCCATTTCTGAGCCGCGAAGCGGCGTTGGATGGCATAGGAAACTGCTTGGATGCATCCCCGAGCCACAGCACCAGTCAACGCGCAAGTCGGCGAAGAATTGAGACGCATACCTACAATCCTTCAAAATTAGCCCCACCCACAATCCAAAATTCAACATCCAAAATTTGCCTTCCCTTGTCACGCCGTAGCCGCGAAGCGCGGAGGCGGATACATCACCCTAAAATCCTGTGATCTTGTCAAAAAGTGCTTTCTGAATCGAAAAATCTCTTGCTTCCGAAAGACCGGCCGCTATTGTCGGACTTTTTAAAAACCTGCTTCAATCAATTCGCAGTAGCTTAAATATCAATAATTAATTCCTGACCCTTTTTAATTTTATGGAAAACATTTCTTCAAAAATCGGTCAAAACCCGCAATCAAACGTCACAGGGGTGCGGTTGAGGACATACATCAATCTCAAACTCGCCTCGATCGGATGTCCCACAGCCGAATCGGGTGCCGATGACAACGGCTTCGGCAATCTCGCGGAGTCGATGCTTGCCCACAGCCGCGAGACATCTCGCCTCCTTGCGGATTATCAATGTCCCGCCGATTGGCGTATCCAGCGGTTCTTGGACGAATATCTTTATTCAACGGGAAAAATCCCGCGTTTGCCTTCACGGACGTTCATCCTTGATCGGCACGGACTCGCCCGAGCACTCTCTTTGCCTTCCGAAGGCGATGAGTTTGTATCGGAGATCGTAAGCAGCTACCGAGGTCGCCAAGGCGTTTTGCACAATCCCGCCAAAGACCGGCGCACCACGCAGGGCGTTTTCCACGTTGCCGAAGGCGGACTCCCGATTCCCGATGATAAAAAATCCGTCCCTCTAGAGACATTTTCTCGCTTGTTGGAATTCGCACTCCAACCCCCTGAGGAATTGCTTAGGCTGCCATTCACCTCTGGACAGGCGAAGGAGGCCTCTTGCTTTGTGTCGCTGCTCTTGCGCCCTCTGGTCTGTCCTGCGGTGCCTGGATTTACTAGCGAGAAGCGGATGGAAGTCCGTTTTTTTGCACCTGGCAATCTCGTGAGCAATCTCGACTTTGTGGAGAGCATTTTCGGCAATGCAGGCGATCCTTACCTGCCACAGAATGATGCCGGTCTGGATCCGGAGCACTGGAGTGGCCATAGCGGTTGCGTGATTCTGGCTCCGCATCTCACAACAATCACAAAATCGGCTGCCGGACTTCCGAAGTGGGATGCGGCCAGTGAACGTCAGCGCCGTGATGGCATGTGCTGGAAAGACGAAAGCGAACTCTACAACGGCGGATTCGCTTTCAAACTCACCGCACGCAATGAAGCGGGTGTGATCGTAACGCTCATCGCGGATAATTATTTCGGTTACTGCAAGAAGGAGGTGAAAACCCAGATCAGCTTTGCAGCCAACTTGCTCGGCCGCGTCGAGGAGGAGCATGCAGGAGGGGCTCTGGTTTTTCCTGCCTATGATCTTGGCGAGGAATTTGACGGCGCACTCCACGTCAAAAATCGCGGCCACTCATTTGCTGAAGCCTCCCATCTTTTCGCCGATGTGATGGAGGTGAAGCCCGGAGGTTACGGCGTGGATAAAACGCATGCTGGGATTTTTTATGTTCCAGAAGATGTGAAAGTAAGCCTCCCCAATTTGCGCCTCAGTTGGAAACATGACGACGGCTCGCAGTCATCGCTCAAATTGCTGCCAGACCACGTTTACATCCGCCCATCCGGGTATCGTATCAGCCTTGCAAAAAGTGATGGCGGGCGCCACTGGCGTCTTGTTGGGGTGCGTGCGGATGCCACCTTTTGTCACAAGCCTTGCACTGTGTCGGGCGGTGGAAAATCGGAAATATCCAAGTCCATCTCGGACGCCATTATTCACGGCCCAGTCTATGTCGCGGACTACAATAGCGACTTTCATCAGGTGGATGAATTGATTGCGAGGGACTACTCGAACCGCTTTCGCGACCCGGAGAGAAATGGAAAAGATTTCCGCCCGATCTTGAGTTCCGAGCGCTCGTTGGGCTCCGTGATCAAACTCTTCACGCCTGCAAAACGCGAGTACTCGGAAGACTTTAACCTCTGGCTTAACACGATTCCGCAACACGTGAAGGAACTGCTTTTCATCGTGAAGCGATTCTATGACATCTCGTGGGGGGATGACTGGCGCTCCCGTTTTGGGGTGGACAGCGTCAACGGGGTTCCCGGTCATGAATTGAAATTCCGAAGCAAGGCCCTTTCCACTGACTTTCTCCGCATGGGGTATGAAGCCGACGGTTCATGGCGGGTTTTCAGCCTTCGACAGGATTTCTTTCCGGCTGCAAAGTTGCAGATGGAAGACGATATCACGGCTTCGATCATCGTACCTCGGTCAGCCTTAGAAAATCCCCCGGAGGATTCGCCCGGCAGCTCGCTCAAGTTTGCTGAGAATTGCGAATACAGGCTCTTCCAGCGCCCCGATGACGCCATTCATCCGGGCTACGATAAGCAAACCGAGAGGGACTTCGCCTCGGAGGGCAATTTTTTTTCCAATTATCAGCCGCTTCATTCTGATGAGGTGCGCGAGCTTTTTGAGGATGCCGTGAGCTTCTCCAAGTTCACGCCCGCCATGCAGGAGTCGATTCGCAGAGCACTTGCGGACGGGGAAGGGATTTTTATTTCCAACACCGCCCCACGACTTGTTGATGGCAAACCTTCTAAAAATCCGCGCTACCTGCAGATGCGTCAGGATCTTGTTGAGCCCCAGGTGGCGTATTTATCCGAAGTCACACAACGTCTGCAGCGTCGTATTCCTTATTCCCAACCGCTGCATGCACCAGTCACCGCCATTTTGCCGGGTCGTCGGAATAACCCCGCCGAGGCTGGCATTCGTTCGTTGGCTGTTTTCAATCCCATCCACCTCCTCGAACTTCCCGAGCTATTCCTTGAATACATCTGCTCACTCACCGGGAAGTCGCCATCCACGACCGGTGCAGGAAGTGAAGGCGCCCTCACCAAGGGCCCATTCAACGCTCTGCCACCGATCATTGATCTGAATGCCGCCCTCGTCGGCCACATGCTCACTCGACAGCCAGTCTTTATCACCGCCGCTGGTTATGTGGGGCCGACTGCCCGCGTTGACCACGATGTGAGCCTTCTTGTCCCGGAGGTCTGGTCACGGATGACGCATGAGGAGCGAACGCCAGAGTTCCTCATCCAAAACGAATGCCTTGAGCGCGTTCCCGACATCGAATTCAACGGGCGCTTGCTGCCATCCAGCCGACTTGGCTGGCGTATCAATAGCCGATTTGTCCGGATATTCTTCGGCCGTATCTTCAACTATCCCCACAGCGTCTTCACGGCAGAAATGCTGCAGCCGGAGCTGCAAGGCTTGGCCGACTTTGCGGATGGCATGGACAATATCGTGACCACTCAAAAGCACGTCGCGGAGTCGTATTTTGCCGACGGCAGCGTAGAGCTGGCCTGTCCACCGCTCTGCGCTTTGCTGCACATTATGCGTGACGGGCATTTCAAAAATAAAACGCTTAACGATGCGGAAATCCGCAGCCTCTTTGATCCGGATTTTGCACTTGCTAGCGACTGGTATCAAAAGCGTCTCATGGCTGCGGCCGATGTGGATCGTGATCTCTGGCTCCGCCATGTGAAGAACCTCGAAAGCTTCACCCGGCGTCCACACAATGAGGAAACGGTTTCACGCCTGGGGCTCAAATCCCGTTTGGAATTCGCCCACAAGATGCTCGCTGCGGTGCGCTCCGCTTCGTATTCCGACTCCTTGCGCGGCACGATCGGCACCCAGCCGCTGAAATGGTATGAACCGAGGAGATCGGTTACAAACTGACCGAGGACATAGGTTACACATAGACTGGGGAGTATGCCCTGGAAAAATGAGTTACCAATGGAACAGAAACAACGATTTATTAATTTGGCGCAAAGCGGTCGGTTTACGGTAAGCGAGCTGAGCGAGGAGTTCGGGATTACGCGC
>JBILBH010000046.1:0-19235 GCA_044353785.1 Terrimicrobiaceae bacterium | reverse complement strand
GTCCTGTTAATCCTGTTATCCTGTCAAAAAATGCTTTTTGAATCCAAAATTCTCTTGATCCCGAAAGACCATCCGCTATCGAAGTCAAAGGGGTCGGGCATTAATTCTTGATATTTAGTTACCTTAAGCATGCCTTTGAATCAGGCGAGAGCACGAATTGGTCCCGCATTATGACGCACTGGATTTGGCGAAGTTTCCGCAAAATTATCGCAGAGAGGTGCTGGTGCCGACGGGGGCGTCGGCGTTCATGCGAATGCACATATATGAAATCAACCAGTGAAAGTCTGAGTCGTCCCGAGACGAGCACGAAGGTGTTCCTATGATTTATCAGGATGAATGGAGTGCCTGGAAAATCTGATTGCGACGATTACCCCAATCCCTCCCGAATGAGAAAATCCCTCGGAGTGGTAACAAAAACTCCATAAACCTCCGTATTAAGAAGAAGTGCATAATCCCGAGCGTCCAATGTCAGGAGAACATCAGGCTTTGCCGCGAGCGCAGAGATCAGAACTGGTTTGTCTTTGGATGCAGTCAGGAGCAATGGTCTTTTTGTGGTGAGCGCATTCGGAAGCCACTCGATGCGGGTCTGCAAGTTCTGCCAATGTGCGGTAGCTTGCGGCGCGAATTTGGCGAGGTTTTTTACGGTCTCTGCGCGGCAGTAGACCGCCGAGACGAGATTCCATCCGCGCTCCTCAGCGATCTCGGTGATGAGGCGGGATAGTGATTTCGTTGATCCGCACGCCGACAGAATGATGCTGCTGTCGAGAAAGATTTTCAAGCTTTCCCTGCTTTCTCCCAAAAGGCTTCCGCACCGCGTTCGTCCTCCGCAATCCATTCGTTGATCGTCTCAATAGGAATGTCTCGCACTGGCATGGCTTCGGCGGCTTGGAGAAACACACCGCCGCTACGCATTTCAACAAGCATCATCGGATTTTTAGCTAAATCCAACCCCAATGCCCTCCGAATTTCTGGAGGTAAAGTGATCGTTCCGCGTTTTGAAATTGGAATAGCAGTCATGCAGTCATGCTGTAATACGGCATTGCGGTTGTCAAGTGGTCACGCGAGTCACTTGATATTTAATCGCGCTAGGCGCGCCTTTGAATCCAGCAAGCGCAACAAGTGGCCCCGCATTTTAACGCACTTGGTTTCGCGGATTTTCCGTAGAGTCATCGCAGAGAGTTGCTGATGCCGACGAGGACGCCGGCGTTCCGGCCGAGAACCACTTTTCTCTGCGTCTTTGCGTCTCCGTGAGAGGTTCAGGTGTTGGTTTATGGGCAGACGGGTAAGCATAAATTATTAATATTTAATTGCCTTAAGCACGGGTGACAGGTTCACCCACTACCTCAAACTGCAACCATTCAAGGCGAACATTGCTGAAAGAAAAGCCACGTCCGCCTCGCCGTTCGTAGGATGAGAAGCTATGCATTCCACAAAAAAGCTTTCTTACGGCTCTTGCTGCTTGGCTTGTCGCAAGCTCGTTGTTTCAACCGAAGCCAACTTTGCTCCATGGCCGCTGACTTGATTCCCGCCACACGAGCGGAGGCTCTGCTGGCTTTGCACGATTTTATTGAGGGGCCGGTGTTGCAATATGCGCGCTTGCGAAATCGTATCGCCGATCGGCATACGCATGTCTCAAGGCTCTCGGCGGCGATCGCGCACCGTCTCGTGACAGAAGCTGAAGTCCTCTGTGCGGTGCTGCGGGTTCATAAATCAACAACTGTTGAAAAGTTCGTCCAAGAGGTTGTTTGGAGATCGTATTGGAAAGGCTGGCTGGAGTTGCATCCAGGGGTCTGGCGCGATTTTGCCGATGCCGTGTCGGCCGGTGCCCCCCTCGCGGAGCGGCTGCACGAGGGGCAAAGCGGCTGCGCGGCGATGGATGCCTGCGCCAGCGAACTTGTCTCTACAGGCTATCTGCACAACCATGCCCGCATGTGGTGGGCTTCATTTTGGATCCATCGAGCGGGTCTGCCATGGAAAGCTGGGGCGCGATTTTTCTTCGATCACCTGCTTGATGCAGACGCTGCCAGCAACACCCTCTCTTGGCGCTGGATTGCCGGCCTTCAAACCCCCGGGAAAACCTACCTCGTTCGTCGCTCCAACCTTGACTCCTACTGGCCCGACGCGCCTTTGGAGGGTTTGGAGCAGCTGGAGGGCGAGCCTTCCTTGAACATTCCACAGGATTCGGCGGATCGGTCTCTTCGGGACATGCAGAATCTCCCAGAAGCGCCTGGAGACTCTGCCGCCGGATTACTTCTGCACGAGGAGGATCTTTCACTCGAATGCAGTCCCCTGAGCCAGTTCCATCCCTTGGCGGCCTGTTTTTGGAAAACGCCTGCGCGATCTTCTATCCGTGCGGCTTGGCTCCATCGAGCGGTCGGCGATGCCCGAGCGCGTGCAGAAAACCATTTCCAAAAAAATGTTACCAAAATTCAGGCTCTGGACTCTCTGAAGGTTTGGGTTGAAAGCCACGACCTCCGGCGCCTCGTTATGGCGGCACCGTCTGTCGGGCCGGTCCGAGATTCATTGGAGCCATTTCTTCAATGGTGCGGCGAACGCGGCATCGTCGTGACGCGTTTTCGGCGGCGCTGGGATGCTCGGGTTTTCCCTTTGGCCAAGGCAGGCTTTTTTCCGTTTTGGAACTCGGTGCGCCCGCAGTTGCCAGAACTAATCCTATGAAGGGCGTAAAAAAACAGAACTTGCCCACGAAAATCTGCGTCGTTTGCGCCCGTCCCTTTGCTTGGCGAAAAAAATGGGAGCGGTGCTGGGAGGAAGTGCTCCACTGCAGCGATGCCTGTCGCCGCAAGCGCACACCGGGCCGATGAAACGCCACTCTGCGCATGTGGTTTGGTTCAAAAAAGACCTCCGCATTACCGATCACCAACCTCTCGCCGCTGCCGCACGGGAAGGGCAAGTCGTATGTTTATTCATCCACGAACCCGAGTGGTGGGCGACTCCGGAATGCGATGACTCGCACCGCATCTTCCTTTCGGAATGCCTCGCCGATCTGGACGCTTCCCTTCGGCAGCTTGGAGTGAGCTTGCTGCAGCGCTGCGGAAATGCCACCGAGGTGCTGGATCGCCTCGCCTCAGAGATTGATATCACCAGCCTGTGGTCTCATGAGGAGACCGGTGCCGACTGGACTTATCGCCGTGATCTTGCCGTGCAAGCCTGGTGTCGGGAGAAAGGAATTCTTTGGCGTGAATTCCGTCAAGATGGCGTGGTGCGGCGGTTGAAGGATCGCAATGGATGGGCGGATCGATGGCAGCGCACGATGCACCGATCGCTGTGGGATCCTCCAGAGCACCTGCATGGGCCCGCTCTTGCCGATGACCAACTTCGCTCCGAAGGCGAGCGTGTGGTTTCCACAAAACCTTGGGCCCAGCGCGGCGGGGAGGGTGTCGCCAAGTCCACACTCGACGCATTTCTCTATCAACGCGGAGTGGATTACCGGGCTTCCATGTCGAGCCCACTCGAGGGTTGGTCCAGCTGTTCGCGCATTAGCCCCTACCTGTCGTGGGGATGCCTTTCGATGGCCTCGACGGTTCGCTCGCTGGAGGAGCGACTCGCCACACTCCGCGAGGCGACTCTGTATGGTGCGTGCGTGGATCGTCGCTGGAGCGGCTCGCTCCGCAGTTTTGCGTCCCGACTGCGATGGCACTGCCACTTCATGCAAAAACTCGAGGACGAGCCGCGCATCGAATTTGAAAATATGTCGAGGGCCTGCGACGGGTTGAGGGAAGATTTCACCGACACGCCTGAAGCCCATCGACGCCTCGAAGCCTGGAAAAATGGAGTCACTGGCTATCCCATGGTTGATGCCTGCATGCGCTGCGTGCAGGCTACGGGATGGCTCAACTTTCGCATGCGGGCCATGCTCATGAGCTTTGCAAGCCATCACCTCTGGCTTCACTGGCGACCCACAGCGGTTTTTCTCGGGCGCCATTTTTTGGATTTCGAGCCGGGCATTCATTTCAGCCAGGCCCAGATGCAGAGTGCGACTACCGGTATCAATGCAGTGCGTATCTACTCCCCGGCTAAGCAGGCTCTTGATCAAGACCCGCACGGCCATTTTATCAAATTATGGGTCCCGGAATTGGCAGACGTGCCCGCCTCGTGGCTTGCCGAACCACACCGCATGCCGATCGACCAGCAACTTGCCGCAGGATGCCGGATTGGTCTGAATTACCCGCAGCCGATTGTTGACCACGCCACCGCGTACCGCGAAGCGCGCCTTAAAATCGCCGTCCTGCGCCGCGAACCCTCCGCGCGGCAGGAGGCGCGCAAAGTGTTCCTGCGCCATGGAAGCCGTAAGCGCCAGACCGCACGAAAATCCGATGAGAAACCGAACTTTTCCAAGGAAAATTGGGGTCAGGCTACATTTCCTTTCAATTTTGCAGAATAATCTGGATTGCGTTGCGCGAGAGGGAGGCGGGGAGCGGAAGTAGCGAGTAGGAATTGTAAAGCACGAAGGACTTGGGCGGAAAATGTGCCGACGGGGACGTCGGCGTCCCTGCATGATGGCAACTATTCCCAAATGAGATGAGTGGGCGGAATCACTTTCCCGAACCGCGTTCGTGAAGAGTGGTGAGGAAGAGCACCGCAAAGCCGCGCAAAAATCACGATTTCGCTGGATTCCTGAGAACCCCGCCATAGAGAACCAAAAACAAACCCTGACCGGAAAGGGCGGGGTGTGAATACCTGACGGTCGCAGAGCCGCCTGGCGATGGGATTTTTGGGATTCAATAACTCGGGCTTGGGGGTTCGCAGTGCTGAAATCAGGTGAACGGCCCACCAGGCGAGCAGGAGAAGAATCAAGGCGGGCCAGTGCTTGAAAAAAGGCTTCGATAGCGAGTGCCAGTCGGCGAAGGGACGACCGCGTGTGATTTCCAGCAGGCTTGCGCATGCGAGGAGCAGAATGAAAGCAATGAGCGGGATTGAGAGGGCGTTCAGATAAAGAGAATAGGCGAAGTCGCCGCGCAGAGCGGCACAGGCGGAGCGTGTACCTCCGCAGAAAAGGCAGGGAAGGCCAGTGAGGGCTTTGAAACCGCAAGGCAGTGCGGGGAGTGATGGATTCAGGTTTTTGAGAAGCGGGAGGGAAAGGACCAGAGCGGATACGGCGATGATCCCAAGTCGAACCAAACGCTGGCGCGGCGTCAGTGGCGGCATGGTTATTCGCCCTCTTCAGCAAAATCCGCCTCATGACGCGCGGTGGAACCAGAGGGTATAACCAGCGTTATCTCGCCTTTAGGCGGATGCTTTTCAAAGTGGGCGATGAGAGCGGCCGGTGTGTCGCGGCGGTATTCTTCGAAGGTTTTTGTGAGCTCGCGCGCGACACAAACGGTGCGCCCGGGACAGATCGCATCGAGGGCGGCGAGTGTTTTGAGAATGCGATGCGGAGATTCGAAGTAGATGCTTGTCTCGCCTCTCACAGCTGCGGCGCTGAGTTCATTGGCGCGGCGGCCGCTTTTTACAGGCAGGAATCCGCCAAAGAAAAAGCGGTCGCACGGAAAACCTGAACCGACGAGTGCGGTGAGGACGGCTGAAGGCCCCGGCAGGACACTGACCGGCAATCCCCTGTCGATGCAGGTGCGGATGAGGCGGTAGCCTGGATCGGAAATGCCAGGCATGCCGGCATCAGTAATGAGGGCGACATGCGAGCCCTCAGCTATACGGTTGGCGACATCTTCACAGCGGAAGGACTCGTTGTGCCCATGCAGGCTAAGGAAGGGCTTTTTGATACCGAGGTGTTGGAGGAGAAGCCCACTGTGGCGGGTGTCCTCGGCGGCAATCAGGTCGGCGGACTTTAGAACCTCAAGGGCCCGCAGGGTGATATCCTGACGGTTTCCGATGGGTGTGGGAACGACGCTTAGCACAGCGGGCGGCCGGGTTTACCAACCCTCGGTGATCTGGCTGGCGAGATTATTCGCGAGATCGGCGGCAGCATTGGAGAGGGCTTGGCGCTCGATCGTTTGCAGATCATTGCCACTGAAAAACGAGGTCCTGCCAATAACGGTTCCACTCATGAGGGTGGCACCGGTGCTTTGATCGATGACATCGTAGCGGACATGCACGATCAGGCCAAATTCACTCGTCGCAAGAACATTGCTTTGCACCGAGCGGAGGGCATTGCGATCGATCTTGGTGATGGTGCAGTGCAGTATGGCATCCGCCTGATCGGAATTGACGATGTGGTAGCTTCCATCCTGTTGGAGGCGCTTCACAAGGGTGTCGGCGAACATGACCTCTATGCGAGACTCATAGGTATTGTTCTTAAAAGTCGGAACAGACAAATCGCGCGCCGAGCGCATGGGCGTGGGGCGGATCTCACCCAACTTGTAACCGCATCCGGTGAGCATGAGGACGGCAGCGAGGAGTGAGGCGAGCGGGGTCTTCATGGATTGGGCAAAGCGGGTTCCACTGCGGGCATCGGAGCGACATCCCTCGAATCGGTGCGGAGTTTGGGACTGCTCACAACCGGCAACTCGTCGGCGACGATGTCCTGACGCGGCGGGCCGTTGAAATCAGCGAGGGAGGAAGTTTCCACTTGGGCTTGGAGCCTGCGGCGGAGTGCTGCGGTCTCACCAGTTTGAGCCTGCTCGGGGCCTGTGCGAAGAGCTTCGTCGCCCGCTTCGCTGCGGATTTCTTGCACACGGTCGCGAGCTGCCACGGCATCCGCAGAATCCGGTGCGCGGCGGATGATGTCGTTGTAGTAGATGGCGGCAGCGCGATAGTTTTTGAAGCGATCGTAAAACTTGGCGATGGACATGAGGTCATCGGATTCTTTAGCTCCGAGGGTCACGACATTGTCCTTGGCCTGCGCGGCTTTTTCGCTGGAGGGATATTGAAGGAGGAAGTCCTCGAATGTGTTTTTTGCCGTAACTAGCGCAGAGAGATCCTGCGTTTTACCAGACTGGCCGAGCCTCATGTAGATGTAGCCGATTTGATACATGGCATCATCGGCGATGGAGCTGTTGGGGTAGCGGTCCAGAACGCCCTGATAGGCTTTGGCGGCTTCTAGCACGCGATTTTGACGCTCGTAGGTGAGGCCCAGATTGAACTGCGCGATCGGTGCATTTTTACTGTAGGGAGCGTTTTGAATAATCGAGGCGAACATCTCCTCGGCGCGATCGGTGCCAGAGAGGAAAGCCAGACCGAAAAATTTCACCTTTTTCCCCGCGAGGTATTCGTTGGCGATGAACACCTGCCGATTCACAGAACGCTCGAAATCGGGCGTGTCGGGGTATTGGGTCACAAGCTTCTGGTAAGAGTTGAAAGCCTTTGTGCTGTCGCCGAGTTCTTCATAAATCTCGGCGATGCGAAACTGGGCCTTCATAGCAAGCGGTGATGCGGGGTGATTTTTAATGAAGCGCCGATAGCCAGTGAGCGTGGCGGATAGAGATCCCTCCTGATCATAGGCTGCAGCCTCATCGAAGTCCGCCTTCTCTTCCGGAGTGACATCGGCATTGACCTGCTGCCGCTTGGGTGGCGGGGGAGGTTCGGTGGATTCAGGAGTCTGAGCTTCTGCCAGCGTGGAAACAACCAGAAGAGCAGCGAGAGAAAGCAGTAGATATCGAAACGGCATCGCGAGGAACGGAACTTAAGGGAGCAGACTTCATGGCGTCAAGATTTCCGGTTTTCCGGGGTCTCTCCCCCCACTTGCAGCAAAGGGCTCCGAGTGATAAAATAGAAATCATGAAGGCACGTGTTTTATTTTCCATTTTGGTTCTGCCGACAGCTTTGATGGCACAAGATTTTGTGGCACCTCAAGGGCGTGAACGCGAAATCACGACTCAGGCGCCCGAGTTGAAGCCTGAAATTGACGGAATTGTTAAGCAGATTTTTGATGTCGAAAAGCCTTGGCAACTTTTGAATCCCGCCGCGCCGACAAGCTACGGAACGGGCGAGCAAAATGTCTCCAAGGACACTGTTGCCGGCACGCCGCACCATTCTGTGACCCTGACTATCGTGGGCGTGGAGTGGTGAGATTTACCACCAGATCACTGCGGCCGACATGAGGGCGGCACCATAAAGTAGACCGCCAAGTGCGGCCAAGAGCCAGATTTGCTTTCGGGAGGTCAGGATTTTAACAGCATCCCGCAGCAGATAGGGCATCCCCACAAAGAACAGCCCGGCGATAATCCAAGCGTAGGCTAGGATGACCAAAAGCAACCGACTTTGTTCGGAGCGCAGCGCGCAGGATTCCAAAAGCGGCTCGGCTGCGAGGAGGAGCAACATGCCAAGGGCGCGGACGGCCAGAAACTCCTCCACATACAACCAGGAAAGGATCGCCCCTGCGACAATGCCAACAAGCATCAGATTGCGTAGCCGCGAGAATTCGCCGAGATCGACATCGCTCACCAAGAGAAAACTCCAGACGGCTGCCATGAGCAGCAAGATGGTGCCGACAGGCCGGGAGCGGGGAAATGCGCGAGCGAAATCCATAGATGCCGTGGGCTTGATCAGGCCCAGTGCATGCGAGAGAACCAGCAGTAGGCCGACAGCGAGCCCGGTCGTTTGCAGTGAAAGTTGGTAGATCATTTTTTTTTCTTTTTCTTAGCAGGAGCTGGCTTGACCGTCTGTTCCCAGACACGATCGGCGAGGGCGGCCTGGGCGGCTGCGACTTGGGCCTCTTTTTTGCTGCAACCACATCCCCTACCCAATTCCAATCCGTTCCAAAGCACACAACAAATAAAAACCTTGGAGTGTTCAGGACCGGTCTGTGAGAGGATTTGATAATCTGGAGCGGCGGGTTCTATGGCTTGAAGAATTTCCTGCAGGTAGCCCTTCGGATTGATCTCGTCTGGCTGATTGGCAATCTCAGCGAAAATCGAGTCCATCTGACGCAGAATAAAAATACGGGCGGCGTCGAATCCGCCATCCAAGTAAATCGCACCGACGAGGGATTCAAAAGCATCGGCCAACGTGGAGGCGCGCTCGCGGCCTCCGCTGGCCTCCTCACCGCGTCCCATCATAATGAAACTGCCGAGATCGAGTGCCAGAGCGCGATCTTTGAGGGCGGGGCGCGATACGATGCGGGTTCGGAGCTTGGTCAGTTGCCCCTCACCAAAGTCAGGAAACATACGGAAGAGGTGCTCTGTGACGCTGAGCTGAATCACGGCATCTCCGAGAAATTCCAAGCGCTGATTGTCGAAGGGGTAATTTTTCCGCTCAAGCGAAATACTGGGATGGGTCAGCGCCTCGGCGAGGAGCAATCCATTTCGGAACTTGTAGATAATTCGCTCTTCCAAGGGATTCATTACAGTTGGCTTGGCGGGATTACTTGTCATGTGCCCAATGAAAAAGGATGACTTGATACATTTTGGAAAATCTAGCGCCTAGCGAGAGTTAGACAAGTTTCGGGAATCACGCTCAGGGACAGCCATGGTCAGCGTTGGCGGCAAGGGACTAGGAGTGATGAGAATTTTCGAATTCAGGCCGACTGTATTGAAGAGCTCAATGACATCTTGGGACTTCATGCGAACACAGCCATAGCTTACCGCCTGGCCGATGTTGCGCTCCTCGGGCGTGCCGTGAATGTAGATGTAGCGACGGTAAGCATTGCGATTTTTGTCATCAAGTCCTTCCAGCCAGAGAATGCGGGTAACGATGGGATCACGGCCTGGCGCATTGACCGGGAGGACTTCGCCAGTGGGTTGGCGGCTTTTGAAAACCGATCCGGCAGGCAGACCATGGCCAATTTTTTCTTTTATGCGGAATACGCCAAGAGGCGTGGCGTAGGAACCGGGGCGATCGCCGACACCGAATTTGGAAGTGGACACAGGGTAAATCGAGAAGGGCTTGCCATCGCGCAGAACGAGCATTTTCTGATCCGAAACGCTCACGACCATTCGGTGGCGATTATCGGTGACACAGCCAGAGAGCAGGATGGAAACAAACAGCAGCGCAGTGTGAAAATAAATCCGTGAGAGAGATGACTTCGTCATGAAATAAAAAACCGATCTGTTAAAGATTTTGTGAACCCGCGAGGAGCGGGAATGAACCGAGCCGAGCGCATGGGCGTCAAGGGGAATTTCCCGTCGACTGCGATCCAAGAGCAACAGCTTTGATAAATGCTTTGACCAAATCGGCGTCTTTTCTTCGCGGTTCAGACTCCACGCCGCCAGCGACATCGACGGCTGCAGGCCTCACGGATCGAATGGCTTCAGTGATATTTTCGGGCGTGAGTCCGCCAGCCAGGACAAACTTTCTTGAGCAATTGAGGCGAACAAAATTGCTGAGCAAATTCCAGTCAGCGACATGTCCAGTGCCGCCATATCCTGCCGCCGACCACGCATCCAGAAGCAAGTAGGGAGTGGAAAAAGCCAGAGCTGCATCGAGGACGGAACTGTCTCTCACTCGCACGGCCCGGATCCAATCCTTGGCACCACAGGCCACGCAATCCGCAGGCAGTTCATCGCCGTGGAATTGAACAAACTCAAAACACCCCGAGTCGCGAATGCGAGCGAGCAAGTCCGCGTCCGCATTAACGACCACAGCGACGCGATCGACAGTCTTTTCCAACTTGCGAATCCAATCGAAAGATTTCTCCGGCTCGATAAATCGCTTAGAGCCGGGGTAAAGATTGAAGCCCAAGGCCCCCACCCCAGCCTCGACACACATCGCGGCATCGGCCTCGTTTGTGATACCGCAAATTTTAACACCAACGCGCCCTGAATCAAAAAGCCTCACTTGATAAGGCGGGCATCGGCTTTCTTGATGGAGGGGTGATGAGTGATCGTGTGGATGCGGCCATCACTCGTGCGGAAAAAGGAGCTGAGAATCCAACTGACCGTGCTGATGATGATCGCACCGAAAAAGGCATTCCAGAAGCCATCCACTTGAAAAGCAGGTATCACTTGCGCAACAAAGAGTAAAAGGAGGGCATTCACGACAAATATAAATAATCCCATTGTTATGATAATAAATGGGATACTTAGTAAAAGCAGGAATGGCCTCACAAAGGCATTGATGATTCCGAGCAGCAGCGATGCTCCAAGCAAGGCCCCCAAACTGGAGCAACTGATGCCGGGAATGACCTTTTCGGCAGCAAAAACTGCCACCGTTGTAACCAGCCAGCGGATTAAGAAAGCACTCACAAAACCAACCTAATCGCTTTCGTTTTTTTTTGAAGATTTATTTTGCAAATCCCTGATTCCGATTCAAAGATACGAGCCTATGCCTGCAAAGAAAAACAGCCAATCCATAGCGCCGAAGGTGAAAGCTACCTCAGCAAAAGCTGTTAAGACTCCGGCGAAAAAAATTGCAAAACCCGCTATAAAACCCGCTATAAAAGACACGCCCAAACCAAGGTCCGTCACTGGAACAAAAGTTAAAAAAACGGCAACTCCGTCGACTGGAGTTCCCAAGTCCTCCGCACCTGCTCGTGTGCCCGCACCCGTAGTGGAAGTTCCACAAATTCCGCGCGATGAGATTCAGATGCGCGCCTACTTCATTTCCGAGCGCCGCCAGACCATGGGATGGCCAGGGAACTCCTCGACCGACTGGATCGAAGCGGAGTCCCAACTCGTGGCTGAAGCCAGACGTCGGCTGAAAAAAACACTCTAAAACATCGCCGCCAGCGGAAACCAAAGCGGCTACTCATGAATACCGAAGATCGCCTCAAGAGGTTTCTGCATGCGAAACCCCAGATAGCAGAGGCGGCTTTTGTGGCATCCAACGCCACACTCATGGGTGATGTCCGCTTGGGCCGTGACTCCAGTGTTTTCTACGGCGCTATCCTCCGAGGAGACATTGAGACGATCCGGATAGGCGAAGGAACAAATGTGCAGGATGGATGCATCATCCACCTCGCAGACAACCTCGGGGCAACGGTCGGCGCTTATTGTACGGTGGGCCACGCCGCTATCATCCATGCCTGCACGATTGGAGACTTGTGTCTCGTCGGCATGCAGGCAGTTATCCTCGATGGCGCGGAAATCGGCGACGAGTGCCTGATCGGAGCCGGGGCATTGGTCACCTCACGCACCAAAATCCCACCACGCTCGCTTGTATTAGGCGCGCCTGCCAAGGTTGTGCGTCAACTCACTGAGGCCGAGATGCTCTCACTACGGGCAAGTGCGGATAAATACATAACGGTCTCTCGCGCCCATGCTGCGCTTCAGACCTCCACCAAATGAACCTTCCGAATCGTCTCACGGTGGCCCGTCTGGCATTCACAGGCGCTTTTGTTTTTTGCTTTGCAGTCGACTTCCCATTCCGCTTCACAACAGCCTTTGCTGTTTTTGTGCTAGCTGCGCTTACGGACATGCTAGACGGCATGATTGCGAGACGCTGGAACCTCATCACCGATTTCGGCAAACTCATGGATCCGCTCGCCGACAAGATTCTCACTGCCTCGGCGTTCATTTGCCTCATTGAATTCAGCGCGATTCCAAGCTGGGCCGTCATCCTGATCATCAGCCGCGAATTCTTGATCACAGGCCTGCGCTCTCTGGCCGCCACAAAGGGGCTTGTGATACCGGCCGATAATCTCGGGAAGCACAAGACAACATGGCAGATGATCACCATTACTTTTTTTCTCATCCTGCTCGCCCTCGGGGAAATCCAGCACCCCGCCTGGTTCCCAGGCGCTTGGTTTGTCGGAACGCATGTATTCGTTCCCATCACCGTGATTCTCTCAATTTATTCCGGCCTCGCCTACCTCTTTAAAAATCGCGAGCTCATCAAGGCAGCCTGACATTTTTCCGCAGGCCGATTGACACCCGGAAAAAACATCCCCATTTTCGCGGCGTGCATTCCTTTTCCTATGTTGATGGCACCCTGCGCTGCGAGGGTGTGGAGCTTGATGAAATCGCCAACCGCTTCGGCACGCCGGCTTATGTCTATTCAGCCGCCACAATCCGCGGAAACTACCAACGCCTCGACACAGCGCTGAGACCGCTCGAGCACCTCGTCTGCTACGCCGTTAAAGCCAACTCCAACCTCGCCGTTCTGAATCTGCTGGCCAAGCTCGGCTCCGGTTTTGACATCGTCTCCGGCGGCGAGTTGTTCCGCGTTCTGAAAGCTGGCGGACGTGCCGACCGCTGCACCTTTGCAGGCGTTGGCAAAACTCGCGAAGAGATCGCCTTCGCATTGAAGGAAGGTGTTTACTCTTTTAATGTTGAAAGCGAAGGCGAGCTTGTCCGGATCAACGAAGTCGCCGGGGACCTCGGCATGAAGGCTCCCATCGCCATTCGAGTGAACCCCGATGTGGATGCAAAAACGCACAAATTCATCTCAACGGGCAAAAGCAAAAACAAATTCGGCATCGGCATCGACCGGGCTGCCGAAGTCTATCAAGTCGCCGCCAATCTCCCGCATTTGAAAATCCGGGGCGTGCAGACGCACATCGGCTCCCAAATTTTGGAATCCGGTCCCTTCGCCGAAGCCGCAGCCAAGCTCGCGGCCCTCGTTCAGGATTTAAAAAAATCCTACGACATCGAATTTTTTGATTTCGGCGGCGGCATCGGCATCGTTTACGACGAAGCCTTGAGCAGCGGATGCCCCGCTTGGTGGGAAGGCCAAGCCTCTTCACGCCGCATCACGCCGGAAGATTACGCCGCCGCAATTATTCCTGTGCTGAAGCCGCTTGGGCTGCGGATCCTCTTCGAGCCTGGCCGTTTCCTGGTGGGCAACGCCGGCGCGCTTCTCTCGACGGTCCAATATGTGAAGCAGACCCCAGCAAAAACTTTCACCATCATCGATGCCGCAATGAACGACCTCATCCGCCCGGCCCTCTATGAAGGCTGGCATGAGATCGTGCCACTTCGGCAGTCTTCGGCTGATAAAATTACGATGGATGTCGTCGGCCCCGTCTGCGAGAGCGGAGACTTTTTTGCGCAGGACCGACCCTTGCCTCCGCTCCAGTCTGACGAACGCATAGCCGTGCTTAGCTCCGGCGCCTACGGATTTGTCATGTCATCGAATTATAACTCGCGTCCGCTTCTGCCTGAAATCTTGGTGGACGGCGAAAATTTCCATGTGGCCCGCGAGCGGCAGAGCATGGATGACCTCGTGCGGGGAGAATCGATTCCTCAATAGCGCCGCATTCTCACGGAGCCTGCATTCCCACGATGCGGCCAGCGTAGCCTGTCATTTCGAGGTAGCCGCGGCCCCTGCGGCTGCCTTCGACGGAGACAGTGCCCTCCCAATAGGCAAACGGTGCGGAAGCCAATTCTTGATTGGGAAAACGCGCACGCACAACCAAGTCGAGACCCTGCTTGGGGATTCTGATTTTCCAAGCTACGGGGTAGCGCCCCTTCGACTCCTCGCTTGTCCACCACTCGATCGGCTCAAGTTCAAAATCCGAAAGCTCGATCTTTTGAGCCACGCCGGATGCATCCACAATTGTGCCCGAGGAAAACTCATCCCGCCCGCCATCTTTCGTTCGGATTTGAAAAAGCATCAACTCGCCGCCTTCCTCGAACTGGAGGCTGAACCAATCCCAGCCGCTCTGATGAGATGCAAGCTGGTTCGTGGCCCACTCGTGGTCGAACCAGGTCAAGCCCTCCACCGGATATTCCACGCCGTCGATACCGACCGTTCCGCTCGTTTTCATGCGAGTGAGCGAATAGTAATGCGATGCTCTCCCCTCGCCCACCGCCTTTTGGCTTACTCCATCGCGTCCGTGAATAACCGGAGCAGTTGGGGAGACGAGTTTGAGATCAACAGAGACACCGTCCTGCTGCGCTTTTAAGTGGAAATCATGCAGACCCGTGCGCTCGCACAACCAATTCTCGATCCATGCAATCCGCCCGCCATCGTCAAAGCCCGCATCGCCAAAGGCCCCGCGCGAGAGCTTCTGGAAATGATGGAATTTCCTTCGGCTAACGTCCGAGACTGCAAAGTGGGCGAATTTGACATCCCTTTGAATGAAGCGCGATGTCGGCAAGGGCTTGGACGGATCCGTGACGCCCTGACGAAAAAATGTGAGCTGATAGCCGAGTTCCTCACCTCCCTTGGTACGCAGATTGCCGGTGAAATACCACCACTCGGTTTTGAAGCCGGGATGACTACCATGATCAGATGGGAATTGGTAATCCCACCCAGGCACCGCAACACGCCAATCCGCAAGCGCCGTCGAGACGAGGAGCAAACAAATGAGGCGGAGCAAAGTTGGAAAAATCATCGAGAGCAACGGAAGATCATACGCTTAGTTGCGCGCAGCCGTCGCCACTAAATAGATACTTAATTCCTCGGCGACGACTTTGCCATTTTTAATCGGTCGGCGATATTTTACGGTTTGGGGTTGCAGGCCACGGAAAGATTTATCCGAGCACTTGTCGCTACCGCTGAGCAAGAGTTCGCTCTCGAGGCCAGTATCGAAAGCAATGTGCACGTCACTGAGTCTAGCAGGCTCGAGGAGTTCGAGGCGTTCCTTGAGTCCCTCGCATTGTGAACAATAGGCTTCGAGGCCGATACCGAAGAGTCCGACGCGAAGGGAGGGTATTGATGGTATTTTGAGATTTTGAAATGAAGAGGGCGACTCAATGAGCCGCGGACTCGCCACCCAGGTAGTTTCCATAGCCGACGATCACTGTGGAGGCGACCAAGACAAGGAGACCAAGGCAAACCAGGTTCATTGTTCTGCGGCTGGAGCCGCGCCATTCGTGAAGGAAGATTCCCCAGAGCGTGCTGAAAATGATGATCGACGCCATGTGGAGGGTCCAGCTGGAGAAGGTGTAGGCGCCCACTTTCGTCTCCCCCATGCTGTAGAAGAAAAACTGCAGATACCAAGTCACACCCGCGACGGCGCAGAAGAAGTAATTTCGCAGGAGCGGAGCAGGCCCTTCGTAGCGAGAGGCCCTTGTGGAGGCACCATGGGCGGCGGCCTCGCGATTGGCGGCAATCTCGGGAGCGGATGAGATCATCATGCCCTCGGCCGCAGCTATCTCAGAGATATGGGGGGGGACGCATGTTTAGGTTTTCGTGGCTTGACCGGTTGCGGATATTCAGTGTGAGACACCAGATAAAATTTGTGGTGACCCCTCCCCAAAGGACGACGACAAGAACGGGGAGGTTTTGCCAGAGAAGACTTCCACCGGACGCCTCCAAAGCAACCTTTGTGCTTTCTCCCAGAGGCTTGCCAGCTGCAAGACCGTAGGCGAAGCAGGAACTCATCACACCCGCAAAAACGGCAACGAACATGCCTTTTGTAAAATCGAATTCCTTGATGGCAGCTGCCTTTTCTTCTTGGGAAAGCTCCTTCTCTTTGGACATGCCTGCCGCGCCGCTGATTGCGATGCCAACCAGGCACGACAACACGCCTGCAAGGACCGTCAGGCCGGAGCCACTGGCGAGCAGTTCGCCAAAATTGCCATCAAAGATCGGTGGCATAAGCGTGCCGAAAGCGGCACAAAACCCAAGAGCCACCGCCATGCCGAGAGCAATCCCGAGATAGCCCATCGTGAGACCAAAAGTGAGGCCACCGATGCCCCAAAGAATACCGAAGATGTAGGACCAAACCAGCGAAGAGCGCGGTGCGGCGGCGATGAAAGCGAAGACGTCGGGCACCAGCAAGCTGGCCAACACAGAAGGGGCGATAACCCAACTGAAGACGCCACCGACGATCCAATGGGTCTTCCAAGACTATCGTTTCACGCCGCGATAGGAAATAGAGAAACTAGCGGATGCGAGGCCGCCGAGCCAGTGGAAGAAGACGCCGAGTGCAAGGTTCATGGGGTAATGTTCTGAGGGTTGAGGTGTGAACTGTGATTAGCTCCGCTTTGAGAGGATTGTTTTTTCGTAATTTTTGACGTCGGCGATCCATGAGGAATCTCCAGGAACGTTATGGCGCTGGCAGTATTCTTGCCAGACAGCACCAAGCGGAAGCGTCTTCGCTTCCTCCATGAGAGCAAGACGCGTGGTAAAATCGCCAGAGGCCTCGGCATCGCGAAGGAGATGCGCCGGCTCGAGCAAGGCGGCGAGGAGGGCCTTGATGGTTGAGCGAGTTCCAATGACCCAAGCGGCGATGCGATTGATGCTGGCATCGAAGAAATCGAGGCCGATGTGAGTGCGGCCAAGGAACCCGCCGCGCACGAGTTCCTCCATAATAGCGCGCGTGGGATCGTCCATTAACACCACATGGTCACTGTCCCAGCGGACCCCACGGCTTACATGGAGCAGGATTTCTGGAACAAATTGCAGGACCGAAGAAATTTTATCCGCGAGGTTCTCGGTGGGATGAAAATGCCCGGCGTCCAAGCAATAGAGGAGTTGGTTTTTCACGGCGTAGCTGAGGTAGAACTCGTGAGAACCCACGACATAACTCTCCGAGCCGATGCCGAAGAGTTTGCTCTCCACGGCGTCGAGGTTGAGCTTGCGGTCAACCGGCGCGGAAAAAATCTCGTCGAGCGAGGCGGCAAGGCGCTCGCGAGGCGACTTGCGGTCAAAAGGCATGTCCTTCGAGCCATCCGGAATCCAGACATTTGTGACCACTGGCGAGCCGATCTGCCTTGCGATTTCCTCACCTATCTTGCGGCAGGCGATGCCGTGGTTGATCCAGAATTCGCGGATCGCCTTGTCCGGATGCGCGAGCGTCAGCCCATCGGCGGCGAGCGGGTGGGAAAAATAGCTTGGATTAAAATCGATCCCAAGTCCCCTCGCTTTGCACCAATCCACCCAGCTTTGGAACTGGGCAATCGTGTAGGCGTCGCGGTCTATGAAACCGGAAGAAAGGTCGGCGTAGCAGGCATGGAGATTCAATCGGTGCTTGCCGGGAATGAGCGAAAGCGCCTTGTCGAGGTCTGAGCGCAGTTCATCGATCGTGCGGGCCTTGCCGGGGTAATTTCCAGTGGCCTGAATGCCTCCACCGTCGAGTTTCGATCCGTCTTTTTCAAAACCGCCGACATCATCACCCTGCCAACAATGCAGCGAAATCGGCGTTGATGAGAGAATTACAAGAGCGGCTTCTGTATCCACGCCAAGGGCGGCATATTGATTGCGAGCAGAGGTATAATGGTTCATGGCAAAGGGGTTGAGCGGGGTGTTTAGTTCGATTTGGAGAATGACTGCACCGAAATGCTAATACATTGCTTACAAGCCGGGAATACTTAGAGTGATCATTTACATACAAAAAATGACACCTCAGCAAAGCGACTACTTTGTTTACCTTTCCACTACTCCGGAACGGGCCCGCTGGGGTGTTGAGGTATTTGGATCTGGCTGCACAAAGATTGCTCCCCATCACCCCTACCCTGCGCCAGGGCATCCTGCGGATCATCATTTTGACTTTAAAAACGGACGCAGCCTTCGGGCACTGCAAATCCTGTTCATCGAGCAGGGAAGCGGGTGGCTGCAGACGGAGTCAAGGCGAAGCCAGCGAATCTTCGCCGAATCGGTGGTTTTCCTCCTGCCAGATGTTTGGCACCGCTACCGGCCCAATCCGAAAACCGGCTGGAAGGAACATTGGGTCGAATTGGATGGATGGGTAGTCCGGAGCTTGCTCGCTGAGGGAGTCATCAATAACCGGCAAAGCGTCTTCCCAGGAGTTGAGAGCAGCGGAATCAGGGAGGTTTTTGGGAAACTACACGCGCTTTTCACGTGTCGCCGTCAATATACAGTGCCAGAGTTGGCGAACACTGCGCACGAACTGCTCGGACTCTGCGCGGAATTGCCGAATGCAGCAAAAAACCCATCAAGAATTGAAGAGGTCGTGCGGCGCGCGGAAAGGCACCTCGCCGAGCACCAAAGCGAGAATGTGGACTTGGAGGCCCTCGCAAAGATACTCGGCGTAGGGTATTCCTATTTCCGCCGCATCTTCCGCGAACAGACCGGCCTCTCCCCTTGGCAGTATCTGCTGCGCTCGCGACTTGCGCGTGCGAGTCGCATCATGACTTCAAGTGAAGAGACCTTGGCATCCATTGCGGAGACGGCAGGGTTCGGCTCCGCCTTCCATCTCTCCTCAGCCTTCAAAAAAATCTACGGTGTCTCCCCAGACATTTGGCGCAAAAAAATCAAGTCATATTCTGCCCGTCGCTGAAACCTGTGAAATACACAGCCGTGCGCAAAAGATTCCGGGACGCAGAGAGACGCCGCTCAAAATGAAAACGACGACATCATTCCCACTTGAGCAGCAAGAACAAAGCCACTCAACCTAACCTAGTCAGCCCTAAAAAACTTTTTAACCACTTTTCGCGGAATGTAATAGGCATGATTCTTGCTGTGTTGGATTGCAGGCAAAACCTGCCCGCACACTCAAAATCTCTGCAATCCGCGTCAATGAAACCAGCCTCTTC
>JBILBH010000045.1:0-19814 GCA_044353785.1 Terrimicrobiaceae bacterium | reverse complement strand
TTCCGATTTGGAGTGTTCCAGCGCTGATTGTCGTCCCGCCGGTGTAGGTGTTGTTTGCAGTGAGTGTGGTGGCTCCTGTTCCGAGTTGATTAACAGAACCCGTTCCGGAGATCAGCCCTGAGAAACTAGTGGCGTCGGAGCGATTGAAAGCCATTGTTCCATCGTTGGCCACATCACCCAAGATCGAGCCCGAGGTGCCCCCGTTTCCGATTTGGAGTGTTCCAGCGCTGATTGTCGTCCCGCCGGTGTAGGTGTTGTTGCCGGTCAGGGTCAATGAACCGGCGCCCAGTTTTTGAAGGTCGCCCGAGCCTGAGATCAGCCCTGAGAAACTGGTGGCGTTGGAACGGTTGAAAGCAAGCGTTCCATTGTTGGCCACATCACCCAAGATCGAGCCGGAGGTGCCCCCATCACCGATTTGGAGCGTTCCAGCGCTGATAGTCGTCCCGCCGGTGTAGGTGTTGTTCCCGCTCAGCGTGAGGGTGCTCGTGCTGCTTTTCGTCAGCAGACCGTTCCCGCTCAGTGTGCCGGAGAGAATTTGATCGGCAGTGCTGTTGTAGATGAAGTCTCCGCTATTAGTGATGTTTCCAGCATAGCTTCCCCCACCCAAGCGGCCAGAACCAGCCACTTCGAAAGTGCCTCCGGTAATGCTCGTATCGCCCGTGTAGGTGTTGTTCCCGGTCAGCGTCAAGCGGCCGTTACCACTCTTTTCGATGTTGATCGCAGCACCGGCCAAGTTGTTTTGAATCTGGCCTTGGATTGCAATGTTGCCTGAGCCGCCAATGGTTAGTGTGCGCGAGATCGTCGTATTTTGGTTGACACTTGTGTTGAATGCCGCATTGGTAAATGTCAATTCCCCGGCGCCTTCGTTCAGCATCGAACCCGCCCCTGTGTGCACATCCTGGAGGCTCGGACCGCCGATTTGAATCTGTCTGTCTGTTGAGGCGCTCGCACCCGTGTAAAGTAACGTGCCGCTGTTAGAGCCGGAACCAATTTGAATCAAAGACCCCGCTCCCGCATTAGAGTTTAGTCCTGCATTGGCGATCGTGCTTACCAATACTCGGCCGGCAGAAATGGTGAGGTTGCCAAAAGAGTTGTTGCCGGTTAATTCCAAATCGGCAGCCTGCGCCCCCTTTATGATGTTGAAGTTGCCAGAAATGTCTCCGCTTATTTTAAGGTTGGTGAAGCCTGAGCCACCTGACATGATCACGTTCGTTTGAAGTGCCAGATCTAGCGCGATCTCGTGGGTAATGATCGACCCACTACTGCCCCCCTGCGAAACAATATTCCCATTCAGGTTGAGCGCGTTTCCGCTGAAATGATATGGGTTTGCGTTGCTTATAACCAAAGCGTTATCGGTGCCATTACCAGCCGTGAAGCCCACCAGATCATTAATGTTGGTCGTTCTTACGCCGCCACTGAATACGATTTGTTCTCCTGCCAGAGGCGTCGCACCAAGAAACCAGTTGCCTCCCGTGCCCCAGTTGCTATCGCTGCCATTACCAGTCCAAGGATTGAATTGTGCATGGCCTGCGGACGTTGAGGCGAGAGACACTCCAAGGACGAGTGCTGCTGCTCGGGAAAAGAGCTTGGATCGGGTTTTCGAGGGTGTCTTAGTATTCGTGTGCGCGATAATCACGCGCGCTTTTTACTTTAAAGATCCCAAATTCCAATGGATGGATTGACTTTTTATTTGCACATTTTGCTCATTTTTTATTGAGTCGGTTGATACATCCGTGGCTCAAATCAATCACCGGGGCACCGGTAGTGAGCAATATCCTCTAGCCATGCTTTGGGCCATTTTGGTTTATTCCTACTGCACCGGAATGTTCTCGAGTAGGCAGATCGAGATATAACACCAAAACAATGCAGATTAGCGCTTTATGCTTTCGAATACCCGTCAAGAAATTGAAAAAGAGCGAGAATCCCGAACCTCCGCCATTGGATGCCAATTTTGAAGACAAAGTTTGATTTTAAATCTCTTTGAAAGGTAAAAATGAACAGCATTTACGAGCCCCCCCCCTTTTACCTTTCACACTGCGTTCCGTTCAACCACTGATTTTCATCTCGGTTCATGCCCCCCAAGTCGCCTTGCTTTTGGATTTCTAGAAAGGGCACACGCGTCCCGCCTGTGTGCGTCGGGCTGCTCCTTGTTCGGATGGGTAGGCTGCGAGCGAGTAGACCAGTCTCTACACGGCCGAGACGGCCATACCCCCATCTTTTGCGAAGCAAAGTCCAATTTCAAAGTGACACTGGTATCAGTTCTCATTTACACCAAAAGCTCATAGGTTTTGGAGCTTCTTTTGACTACTTTCAGCGTTGGGCGCATGGTCCCGGGGAAACGCCCTCCCTCGGGTGTTCTGGCACGCGCCCACGCGGGCCAAGTCAATAACAATGCGGCCGAAGGCTGGTGAAGCCACTCCGTGTCGGGCGCGCTTACCGAGAAAATTTTCCGTTCAAACTATTTTTAAACTCTAAGAGCAGACATTGGCATTATTCCAATTATACCACCACCTCCGCAGAGAAGCCCTCAGCCTCAACTCCTGTCCCGTTTTATAACCAGTCCAGCCAGACGCCCTGGGGACATCGTTTGCCTTGCTTGCGCCCTTCGGGCCATCTGCGATGTGGCTTCTCCGCACTTTCCAGGGCTTCGGTTTGCATGCCCCATTTTTCAGCGGCGCAGCGGAGGCGTTGCACGAGCGACTTGCGCAAGAAGTTTTCTGAAAGCACCTCCACGCCTTCCGTTGGGATGTGTGATCCATGCCGGAGGATGGCCCTCCAAATGGATCAGCTCTGTCCGTAGGTTGCCGTGGGGCCGTGTTTGCGGAGGAAGTGGCGCTCGGAGAGGTCCAGGGATGGCGATGGAGCGGAGGGATCGAGGGTGAGTGCGTGGAAGGCCATGTCGGCGACGATTTCAAGGGCGAGAGCGTTTTCGACGGCTTTGGCACCGGAGGGTCCCCAGGCGAATGGGCCGTGGTTGCGTACAAGGACGGCTGGAATTTCCAAGGGATTCAGTCCCTCGAAGCGCTCCACAATCACGTTTCCCGTCTCCCGCTCGTAGGCTTCGGAAATCTCGGAGGCCGTCAGAGCGCGGGTCACAGGAACCTCGCCGCGAAAGTAGTCTGCGTGGGTGGTTCCAAGCAGCGGGATGCAGCGCGCCGCTTGGGCGAAGGCTACGGCTTTGCGCGAGTGGGTGTGGACGACCGAGCGGATGCCGGGGAATCCCAGGAAGAGCCTGCGGTGTGTGAGAGTGTCTGAGGAGGGGTTGAGCTTTCCCTCTACGATGCGCCCGTCGAAATCCACGATGACCATGTCCTCGGCTTTGAGTTCCGAGTAAGCAACGCCGCTTGGTTTGATGGCAAAAACTCCGGCAGTGCGGTCACAAACGCTGACATTGCCGAAGGTGAGATCGACCAAGCCAGAAGCTGGCAGCGCGGCATTGGCGGCGCGGCATTCTTCACGAATGGCCTCGAACCGACTCACGCGACGAATCCTCCAGCGATGTGGTGATAGACCTCGTTCGCGCGCAATTCCTGACGGAAAGCTCCGGCCTCGGTTTTGTCTCCGATGACAACGCATTCGATCCCGGCAATCGTGGCGAAGTCTTCCAAATGCTCGCGGGTCACTGTGTAGCTGAAGCCTGTATGATGCGCTCCACCCGCATGAATCCACGATTCGCAAGCCGTGGCGAAATCGGGACGGCATCTCCAGACCGCGCGGGCCACAGGGAGTTTTGGCAAGGAGTGTGGCGGGCGGATGGCGTCAACCTCATTGACCAAAAGGCGGAACCGGTTGCCGAGGTCGATGAGGGAGGCGTTGAGGGCAGGTCCGGCGGGCGTGTCGAACACAAGGCGGACAGGGTCTTCCTTGCCGCCGATGCCGAGCGGATGAATCTCGCAGGTCGGCTTGGAGTCGGCGATGGATGGGCATATTTCCAGCATGTGAGAGCCAAGGACGAGGTGATTGTTTGGCTCGAGGTGGTAGGTGTAGTCCTCCATGAACGAGCTTTTTCCACCGAGGTCGCTGGCCATGACTTTCATCGCGCGGAGCAATGCGGCGGTCTTCCAGTCGCCTTCGGCACCGAAGCCGTAGCCCTCGGCCATGAGGCGCTGTGCGGCGATTCCGGGCAGTTGCTTCAATCCATGCAAATCCTCGAAGGTGGTGGTGAATCCCTTGAATCCTCCTTCCTTGAGGAAGGTCCGCAGGGCGGCCTCGATGCGGGCGGCATCGCGCAGGGATTCATGGCGGGTGCCGCCTTTGGCCAGCGCAGGAGCGGGTTGATAGCTGGCTGCGTATTCCTCGCAGAGCGCGTTGATTTCGGAATCGGAAACACCCTGCTGGATCGCGACGAGATCGCCGATACCGTAACCGTTCACCGAGAAACCAAACTTCATCTCAGCGGATACCTTGTCACCTTCTGTGACGGCCACCTGGCGCATGTTGTCGCCGATACGGGCGAATTTCGCTCCCTGCCAGTCCTGCCATGCTCGGGCGGCGCGAACCCATGCGGCGATGCGGGCGATTACGGATTCGCTCTGCCAGTGACCGGCCACGACTTTGCGGGCCAGGCGCATGCGGGTGTGGAGGAAACCGGCCTCGCGATCGCCGTGGGCCGATTGGTTCAGGTTCATGAAATCCATGTCGATCTCCGACCAGGGGAGGTCGCGATTGAACTGGGTGTGTAAATGCAGGAATGGCTTGCGAACTGCGGAGAGTCCGCCGATCCACATCTTCGCCGGGGAGAAGGTATGCATCCACAAAATCAACCCTGCGCACTCGGGGGTGCCATTGGCCTCAAGAATCGTCGCGCGGATGGCGTCTGGAGTTGTGAGGACCGGCTTGAAAACAACAGGCAGCGGGAGTTTTTCGCCGAGACAGCCAGCGATCGCCTGTGAGTTGAGGGCAACTTGTGTGAGGGTTTCGGGACCGTAGAGGTGTTGACTGCCGGTGAGGAACCAGATTTCGGGTGTTTTCATTTTTGGGAGTGGGATTTGATGGCGAGGAGTTCTTTCATGACGCCCGAGAGGTCGGCCTGGCGGTTCACGCCGCCGAAGGCATCGTGGAGAGTTTTGTAGAGCGCGTAGAGGCGGTTGTAGGTCTTGCGGTCTGCAGCGCGGGGCTTGTATTCGATGTCCTTGAGCGAGGTCATCGCCTTCTGTGCGGCCGGGAAGTCCTTAAAAACTCCCGCCAACACGGCAGCTGAAACCGCCGCACCCAAGGCACAGGCCTGCGAGGAGCCAGCCACCAACATCGTGCGACCGGTGACATCAGCATAGATCTGCATGAGGAGCGGATTTTTTTCCGCAATGCCGCCGGCGCAGACGATGCGTTTCACAGGCACGCCGTATTCTTCGATCCGCTCGATAATGGCGCGTGCGCCAAATGCCGTGGCCTCGATGAGCGCGCGGTAGATTTCCGCCTTTGTGGTGTGCAGCGTGGTTCCCAAAAGCAAACCGCTGAGCATCGGATCCACGAGAACTGTGCGGTTGCCATTGTTCCAATCGAGGGCCAGCAAGCCGCTGCCGCCGGGTTGGAGCTTAGCGGCTTCCTTGGCCAAGCTCGCATACAGAGCGGCATCGCCCTCGCAGACGGATTCGATCCACCATTTGAAAATATCGCCAACAGCCGACTGCCCGGCTTCGACACCGTGGAATCCGGGCAGGATGGCACCCTTCACGATGCCGCAGATGCCGGGGATGTCTTTGACCTTCTTGGTGGCAGGAACAACGGCGCGTCAGATTCCACCCTCACCTTGGCTGGACTCACCGAAAACCGCACCTTCGCCGGAGCGATCCAGGACGGAGTCACGAACAAAGTCTCGCTGGTCATGCACAGCGCGGGCCGCACCCAGACGCTCTCGGGCAACAACACTTACAGCGGCGGCACGATAGTCAACGAAGGGATTCTGTCGATAACTGGACAGATCGTTGCCCGCGAATTTCTAGTGAACCCACTTGGAACTCTCGCCGGAAACGGGCTCATCATCGGCAATGTTCGAAACACAGGTGTGGTGGCTCCCGGCAACTCCCCCGGCACCTTGAGAATCTCCGGAAATTATGAGCAAGCCTCGACTGGTGCACTGAATATCGAAATCGCCAGCACCTCAAACTTCGACCGTCTTGTCGTCAGTGGCCAAATCACTCTCGCCGGCACGCTGAATGTGATTCTCTATGGAGGCTATATGATTGCACCCGGCAGCCATTTCGACTTCCTGCAGGCGGCAAGCATCACCGGCAACTTCTCCTCGATCGTTGTTCCCGACGGCCTGCGCGGCCGGTTCCTGATCTCCGGCGGGGTCGCCACCTTGCTCTTCGGTCCACAAAGCTTCGTTCCCTACGCGCTCAACCAAAACCAGCACCGCATCGCAGAAGCGCTGGATGGCTTTATCGTGGCAACGAACGGCGACCGCCTCGCCATGAGCATCGTGCTGGATTCGCTCACGACCGAGCAGTTCCCCTATGCCTTCGACCAGATCATGCCTGGGTTCTACGAGAGCCTTGCGGATATGGCGATCGAGCAGGCCTTCAACCAAACCCAGATGCTCAACCAGCGCATCAGCTCCGTGCGCCTCGGCGCCGCAGGCTTCCAGGCCATTGGCGGCATCAGCCAACCGCTCGTGCACGACAAGAACGGCAAGAGCGCGGCGGATGCCAAAGACGCCAGCCCGATTGTGGAAAGCGCGACGGCAACAAACTGGAACGCTTGGGCACTCGGCACCGGCATGTTCTCGCGCTCGACCAACCTCGGCAGCTTGCAAAATTATAACAACGACGCCGGCGGGTTCCTCGTGGGCGCCGACTACCGCTGGAGCGAGAACTTCGTAACCGGACTCTACGGCGGATACGACTACAGCTACGCGAAGGACGGCTACTACGCCGATGCCATGATCGGCGGTGGCTACACAGGGTTCCAAACCCAGCGCTCGATCGAGTTCAGCACGATCGACCGCACAGCCTCGGCGGACCCGAACAGCGGCCAGTTCACCGCCGGGCTTAACCTTGGCAAGGACTTCGAAGTCGGCCAGTTCACACTCGGCCCGATCGTCGGCGCGCAATACACCTACGCCGGCATCGGCAGCTTCACGGAAAGCGGAGCTGAGAGCCTCAACCTCTCGCTTGGCCAACAAAATGCCAACAGCCTGCGGAGCACGCTCGGCGGACGGATCGCCTACACGTGGAACGTTAACCAGAAAATCGCAATCATCCCCGAGGTGCGGATGTTCTGGCAGCACGAGTTCCTGAACAATCCGCGCACCATCAACGCCAGCCTGGACGGTGGCAGCGGAGCCGCCTTCGACTACGAAACCAGCGACTCCTACCGCAACAGTGTCTTCGCCGGAGCAGGCGTCACCGCGCAGTTCGGCAAAAACCTGAGCGGCGCGGTGTTCTACAACATCAACTTCGGCAGCCAGACCTACCAAAGCAACATGGTCAGCGCCGGGCTGAACCTCTCGTTCTGATGGGAGGGCGCGATACACCATGGAGGGCCCTGCTCCGTCTGGGCCCAAATATCAGCCACAACCGGCTCGGAAACACTTTCAGACACCACCCCGCCAAAAACCGCCCGGCAGAAAAACCACGCTCCTTGACCCCCTGTTCATCCTGTCATCCTGTCATCCTGTCAAAAAAATCCGTTTGCTGGTGCGCTAACGCCACCGTCGGCAGGGGTGCATAAGCTGGGCACCAAGTTTACACGAGGGCAGATACGAGCGCTGGAGTTCGCCATGCCAGATAGTGCGGGAGGTTGAGGAGTTGGTATTCCACGGGATCGCCGAGCGTGGTTTTGATCTCCATTTTCTGCAGACTCGGGGGATTTCGATCCATGCGCACGGCGAGAGATAGGGATTTGTCGTGCATGAATTGATGCAGGCTCTTCATGGCACCAGCTGCGCCGCTTTTGGTTTCCACCGGCACGATCCGGCCTTGGCATTCCACCACGAGGTCGATCTCGCCGACTCGGCCGTTTTCCCGCCTCCAGTGGAAGAGCCGCCCTCGTCGCGTGGGTTCGCCCATAGCCGCCCGGAGTTGTTGGGCGACGCCCTGCTCGGCCAGTCCGCCACGCAGCGCAGGCGCCACATCCGTCCAGCGCGGAAAGGAATTTCCAGCTGGCGTGTTCCAGAGCGCGTGTGCCAATCCGACATCCAGTAGAGCCACTTTTCGTAGACGGTCATTGATTTTCCCAGCCAGCGGCACTCCGTTGCACTCCGCGTGCGGAATCGAATCGCAGAGTTGGGCCATGCATAACAAATCGAGCGCGTGCTTGGCCTGCTGATGTTTCACTCCGGCCTCCACCAGGCTGTAGACAAATTTATTCCCCAATTGATCGACAACACCGCGCAGGACATCGTCCAAGATCCGTGGCTCCATGCGGCCAGAATATTTGGCAAAGTCGTTTCGATAAGTCTGGATGAGATCGCGTTGCAGCCGCCGACACTCGCTGGCCTGCGCGCCTTCGGCTTCCGCCGCCACCACCTCGGGCATTCCACCGGTCATCAGATACCGATCGTAAAATGCCATCGCCATCGCATGCGCGGCATCGCCCAGCGGAAGGCCGGGCGTCCATTCCACCAAGCGCTGCAAGACTCTTTCTTGACGATGCGCCTGGAGAAACTCTGGAAACGACATCGGCTCCACAAAAGCGAAGGAAACCCTGCCCACCGGCATACTGTATTCAAAATCCCGAAGCGCGAATTCCAACAACGACCCGGCCGCGATCACCGGCAACTCCGGCATCTCCTCGGCAAACCAACGCAACTTTGCCAACACCTCCGGCACTGTTTGGATTTCATCCAAAAATAAGATCAACCCCTCGGCCGGAGCCTCCACGCCAGTTCTGAGAGCGAGATCATCGAGCCATCGTCGGGGACCACTGCCCTCCTCCCGAAAAATCCGCGCATATTCCGGATTCCGATCAAAATTCACCTCCAAAAGCATCCGCCTACTTGACCGGGCCAACTCCCTCACCAACCATGTCTTCCCCACTTGTCGAGCGCCACGCACGATCAGAGGCTTCCGCCGTTCGGATGCAAGCCACGATACGAGAAAATCAGAAAAGATGCGCTTCATTATCATGCAAAGATAACAAAACAACGCGTTGTTTCGAGTAAAAAATTTAGCATCCTATCAGCTCCAACCGGCTCGGAAACACTATCAGACACCACCCCGCCAAAAACCGCCCGAAAACACGCCCGCCTGCAGGACACACGCGTTGCATTCCAGGAGCCCCAAAGCGGTTCAGGCCGATGGGATTTCTTTAACCGCAACCGGAAAGGTGGGAACCTTGGAGAAAGAGCAACCCAAAGGTGGTCCCGGAGGGGCGAGACGAGAGGGATCGAGCGAGTCAAATAGCACGAATTTTCAGGTTTCACCTACACGTTCTCAGAGTCAACGGGACTCCTTACTGCTGCGGTCCCCGAGCCTTCCACCTGGGCCCTTATAGGCGCCTCCCTCGCTCTCCTCGCTCTCCTGGCTCTTCGCAGCCGCAGGAAAAACTAAGCAGGGTAAAGAGTGTATCTCGGTAGAAAGAAAGATAGGGTTATGCATGAATTGTTGATATAATTCCAATCACTGAAAGCCCGATTCCCGCCGCCTTCAAACAAGCATAAACTCTTTACAACAATATTTTAACCACATAGGACGACATTAATTAAAAAGCCCCCCCTCTTTCCCTGGGTAGCGCGTCGGCCCTCGGGCGGAGTCGGGTGCGCCCAAGGGCGGGCGCGATCCCCGAGAACGCTCGAGGGCCTGAGGCAAAAATGAAAGTGTGCAGTGGGATGACTCCGCTCCAGTAACTCCTCTTTGTTTGGATGTGATGGAGGTGCGTCCTGGCAAACAAAGCTCCAGTTCGCATGGAATGCCTGAAATCCAATGCCCTTGATTCCTCGCGATTATCTCGGCGCTGGACAGAAGCCCATCTGAAGTTCCCAAGTGTGGAGCCGAAATCCTCCAACAAGCAACTCGAGCACCCAGAGGTCGCACTCTCTGTTCACCCGGCACAGCCTCACCACGGGCCTCTACAACCGGCTCCGTGTTCAAGCTCCAGCCCTGCCTTCTTGGCGGCGGTTGATGAAATTCAGCGAAGCCCTCCGCCACATCCTTCGCTGAAAATCCGCTCCATCTTGTCCTCAAAAAGAATGCGATAAAAAATCCCACATCGATCCCGAACGCTCGGCTTTCCAAGCGACTCGGTACCGGATGCACCGCCTCCACGTATTTCGGCACGCCATCCAAAAAGCCTTGTTAAATCCTGCCGCCCCAGTGCGGTTCAAAAACCCATCGCCAAATCAAATGAAGAAATGTCCTTGGGTATCCTGCTGGAGAAGACACATTGCGTTTGCAGAGCTTCGAGCGATGTGTAAATGGATAATTCACATAAAATCAAAAATTCTGAAAACTGTCTCTCGCGAGCCCGCTTTTTTTCATCTCCGCACAATGTGCGCTACTAGTCTGTCACGCCCACCTGGATCCGGTTTGGCTGCGGGAAGAAGGCGTCGGGGCTGCCCTGGCGACATTCCGTTCAGCAGCCGACTTGTGCGAGAGGCACACTGGATTTGTTGTCAACCAACGCGAGGCTTTGCTCTACGAGTGGGTGGAGCTTGGGCTTTTTTACTATTGCGGGCTGCAAGAGTCCTTTTTATTTCAGCTCGCACGAAGAGCCCGGCAGGCGCGGCGTTGTGTAGTGTGCGCCGACGATCTGGACTGGCTCGGTGAAGCGATCCTGCAAATGCGGGATGTGTTCTAGGAAGATGGCCTCATGGTCGAGGGCAATGTGGTTGAAGAGCACGAGGTGCTGGTGGATTTGGCCCATGTCGCCAACATGCGGAATGACTGGGATGCCAAATTTTTTTGCGAGGAGGCTGATGACCAAAAATTCACTCACGCCGGCCACGCGGACGGCATCGACTTGGCAGATGGCCATGGCTCCCGCCTGGAGGTAGTTTTTGAAGAGGATCCGGTTCGGCACATGCTCGCCAGCGGCGACTTTTACAGGAGCGATGGCCTCGGCGATCGTGCGATGGCCGATCACATCATCGGGATGCGTGGGCTCCTCAAGCCAGAAGAGGTTCAGGTCGCGGGTGGCTTCGGAAAAGGCGAGGGATTGGTCGATCGTCCATTGTTGGTTGGCATCGACCATGAGGCGCACGGAGTCTCCCGCAGCCTGCCGCACAAGGCGTGCGCGACGCACATCCCGGGCGATATCCGGCGAGCCGACCTTGAGTTTCATGGCTGTGAAGCCCTCTGCGGCGGACTTGGCGACATTGGCGGCCACTTGCTCGTCACTATAGTTGAACCAACCGATCGAGGTATCGTAGCCGGGGTAGCCGGTTTCCAAAATGCTTTCGCGGAGGTGGCGGGTGGCCCGGGGGGAGTCGATCAAGTTGCGGGCTACATCCCGAGGAATCTCATCGGTGACATACGAAAAATCCATTGTGGCGAGGAGCTCATCGGTGGAGAGGTCCAGAAGGAGTTTCCAAAGCGGCACACCGCGCTTGCGGGCCCAGAGGTCCCAGCAGGCGTTGGTCACCGAGGCGAGTGCGAGGTGCACCAAACCCTTGTGCGGCCCGAGCCAACGGAATTGCTGTTCGTCGGAGAGCGTGCGCTGGAATTCGCCGAAGCCAGCCATGACCTCCTCGATGTCGCGGCCCACAAGTTGCCGCGCGTAGAACTCTACTGCGCGGCAAACAAGGTCGTTCCCCTCGCCGAGAGTGAAAGCGAGGCCGGTGCCGACACGCCCCGAGTCGTCGTGAAGATTGGTGACCGCGTAGGAGTAGATGGGATCGCGGTGGATGGCATCACTTCCGTGTCCGGAGCCAATAGGGAAGCGTGCGTCTTGAGTGGTGATGTTTTTGATCATATGAATAAATTAGCGCCTGTAGCCGAGTTCCGCCCCGCCGGTGACATGCATGAGGTGGCCGGTGATAAAACGGGCTTTTTCAGAAAGGAGATAGACCGATGCTTCGGCAATGACATCGCCCTCGGGACAAAACCCGAGCGGGTGGATTTCGTCGAGGTAGCGTGAGATGCCGGAGGGGTCTGGTTGCTCGGAGGCCCACTGGCGCAGCATCGGAGTCCAGACCCCGGCGGGGCAGACAGCGTTGACCCGGATGCCGTGGGTGGCGTAATCGAGAGCCATCGATTTTGTGAGTGCGTTCATCGCGCCTTTTGTGGCCGCGTAGGCCGCGTGGATTTCCTGACCGATCTCCCCCACCAGGCTGCTTGTGTTCAGAATGCATCCGCGCGAGGCTTTGAGAGCCTCGAAGCCGTGCTTCGCTGTCCAGTAAACGCCCTTCACGTTGATTGCGAAGAGTCGGTCCCATTCCGCCTCGGTGGTCTCGTGAAGCGCTGCGGAGGGAGAGGCAATTCCCGCGTTATTGTGGACCGCATCCAAGCGGCCAAAAGTGGCGAGAACCTCCTCGATCGCCGCTTGGACTTGTGAGCCACTGGAAATATCGCATCCCAATCCGATGTGTTTCTCTCCAAGTGAGCGCGCGGCTTTTTTCGCCTCCTCGAGATCAGGACAACAAAGAGCGACCCTCGCCCCTTCGCGCGCATAGGCCTTGGCGCACTCGAGACCGATTCCCGCTGAGCCTCCTGTTAGAAAAATTGCTTTGTTGATTAAAAGTCCGTTCATAGTGATTTAGGGTTTGTTGGTGTGGTTAGTCGAGATGCATGACCTGCTCCATAGCCAGCCATTGGCTGCCCTCGGGTGTTCCTGGAAGGCGGATCTGACAGGCATCGGTGAGCGGCCACCATTCGTTTCTGGTTGTGGGATCCTGCGCGATCGAGGCAAAATCCGCGCCGGGGTTCGTTCCAATATATTCAAAATGGCTCACAAGGAGACGCCTTCCAGCGATCTCAGTGACATAGATGTTAAAATTACGAATATTCGCTTTGGCAATGGCCGCGCGGACTTCGGGCCAGACATTGGCGTGGAGTTCGCGGTATTTCATCTCCATCTCCGGGCGGAGTTCGATGATGGAGCCGTAGTATTTCACCTTTGCCTTCGCAGCGGCTTCGGGTAGCGGGTTGGAGGGACCGTGCAGGGGTTTGACTTTGGGCATGGATTGGCAGGCGCTCAGGGCTACGCCAAGAGCAATGTAGAGAAGCGTGGATTTCATGTTGGGAGGGTTCAGCGGAAGACGATGTAAAGGGCCACGAAAACAACGAGCACGAGGCCTGAGATCAAGCGATAGTCGGAGAGGCCGGATCCGCAGCGCTGGCGGATAGGTTCGGACCATGTTTCCCAGATCAGCGGCTTCGCCTCCTCCTTCAGCGGTTCGGGGAAGATGTAAGCGCAGGCGGCCATGATGGCGATGCAGAGCACACACAATAGAAAGGCCATGAGCATGTAGTCGCCACGATAGATGCCGGTCCAATCCAGGATGAGGATCGAAGCCCCGATAACCATTCCGCTGACGAGTGTGGTGAACGCCGCCTTGCCGGCTGGGCGCGACCAGAAAACACCTACCAGAAAGACAGCTGTGATCGGCGGCGCCACAAAAGTGATGAGCTTGTTGATGCCCTCGAAAATCGTGGTGTAGTGGCCGAAAAGCGGGGACGACGCGATGGCGAGAAATGTTCCGAAAACCGTCGTCCACTTGCCGATGCGGACGAGTGAGTGATCGGAAAGGTTCGGCTTGTATCGCTTGAAGATATCGTAAGCGACCAGCGTGGCGGTCGAGTTCAGCGCCGCAGAGCAGGTTTGCATCGCGGCGGCCAGCATGGCAGCGGCAACCAAGCCTTTGAGACCGACAGGAAGAAGGTGCATGATCAGAAACGAGAAGGTGTCGGCCGCTGTTTGCGGAGCCGCCCCGCCGAATGCTCCCTTCTGCACGAGCGCAACACACATGACGCCCGGTAGAACGAAAAGGAAGACAGGCCATATTTTCAGGAAGGCGCAGAAAAGCGGTCCAAGTCGGGCGTGCTTCTCATCCCTCGCCGCCAACACACGCTGGACGATCGTTTGGTCGCAACACCAATACCAGATGCCGATGACGGGATAACCAAGCAGGATCGAATACCAAGCAAGGCCAGAGGGGTCGCTCGAATCACGAACCATGCTCAGAAAATTCCCCGTTCCCCAATCCACGCCGCTGCCGGGGACTTTGGAGAGCGGGTGGGGATTTGTGGCCAGCGTACGAGCCATTTCATTCCATCCACCCACTTCAATGTAGGCGACAACAGTAATCACCAAGGCTCCAAGAAGGAGGAGAACTGTCTGCACGCTCTCGGTCCAAACCACGGCCAACAAACCGCCATACATGGTGTAGGCGCCTGTGAGCAGACCAAGAACCGTGATGAAAAGCAGCAAGGCATCCATCCCCCAAATGGTCGCCCCTGGCTCCAAGCCAAGGATGCCCCTCAGCACCCATGCGGCTGTGTAAAGTGCCACGCCCATGTGGATCACAATCGCGGAGAAGAGTGAAACCACCGAGAGCACATCGCGGCAGCCGCGGTTGAAGCGGCGCTCGAGAAAATCCGGAAGTGTTGCAACGCGCGAACGCAGGTAGAGCGGTGCGAAGAAAAGCGAGAGCAGAATGAGAGTGCCTCCGGCCAGCCACTCGAAATTTCCAAAAACAAGGCCATACTTGTAGGCAGCCTCGGCAAGGCTCACGAGGTGGACGGTGGAAATGTTCGCCGCGAACATCGCCAAGCCGATCACCGGCCAACCCAGCGTGTTTCCAGCAAGAAAGTAGTGTCCTCCTTCCCCTCCGGTTTCACTTTTCCGATGGATGAAGCCCGCTGCCACGCCAAGTCCAACGACGGCGAGGAGGTAGATGGAAATGATAGTCCAGTCGATTGTTGTCATGACTTTTTTGGGGAGGGCTCAGCAAACGCTTAATGACCATTATTCGAATGCAATGTTCGTGTCTTGCACGATTTATTCGGCGAATAAAATTGAACATCCTGCCCTCGCATCAGGAACCAATACCAATAGCTCATAGGTTTTTGGCCTTCTTTTGCCTGCTTCCAGCGTTGGGCGCATGGTCAGGGGAGCACACGCGCCCCCTGGTGATCTGGCACGCGCCCTCGCGGACCAGATCACTAACACTGCGGCCGTAGGCTGCTGGAAGCACTCCGTGTCGGGCGTGCTCCCTGAGAAAATTTTCCGTTCAAACGATTTTTAAAGTCTCAGAGCAAGATGACTTGGTATGATCGACAATGAATGAGGAACGCGCATGGGCGTGAATTCCTGTGACCCCCAATGGGACACCGCGCGTGGGGGATTAAGGTTCGTGACAGAAGCGCCTGCGTTCTCTGATCGTGCGCGCCTTCACGTTTCGAGCCTTTTTTCAAATCCAAGCCGAGGGTGGCGCTTTCTTTGGCGGAGCAGGTGGATGCCGAGGCCTAGGAGAAGGGCCGTGGCGGCGAGGTAGGTTTCGGGTTCAGGGACGGCTATGATCTCCGTGCCACCGCCGGAGAATCCAACTTCGAAGGCATTTCCGACGAAGCTGCTGCCGCTGTCGCTGTAGAAGCTGATGCGGTCGAGGTAGTTTGAGAGTCCGGAGTTGCTCGTGAAGACGACGTGGCGGTTGTTGGCCCCATCGCCCACAGGAGTGCCGTATTGGTTGATGCCGTTCCAGTTCCAGATCGCGAGGCTGGTTCCATCGGCCCAAGATCCCACACCACCGAAGCGGAGAGTTCCCGTGAAGCTGGAGAGGTCGATGACCGAGTTGGCGCTGAGCGTGAGAAGACCGACTGTTTCATCAAAAGTGCCATTCACTGCGAAGGTGCCGCCATTGAGGTTGATTGCAGCGGTGTCGTTCACGGCATTGGCAGCGGTCACTAGGAATGAGCCACCATTCACATCGATGGCCGTTGTGCCTCCGACGGCATTAGCCGCAGCGGCTCGGAGGGTGCCGGAGTTGACAGTTGTGCTGCCGGTGAAGCCGGTGTTGTTGCCACTGAGGACGAGGGAGCCAGCGCCGGATTTGACGATCGAGCCGGATCCGGAGATGGCACCCGAGTAAGTCAAGTTGCCTGCGGCATTGGCGAGTGTGCTGGACGTTGCATCTGTAAGGGTAATGTTCTTGGAGACGGTGACCGACGAGGAGCCTGCATAGGACAAGGTGCCGCCGCCAAGGACCAGGCTGCCGGAGCCAAGAGCTGCAGCATTGGTGTAAGCTAAAGTGCCTTCATTAACCGTGAGGCCGCCGGAGTAGGCCATCTGGTTATAAGTGGAAAAATCAAGGGTTCCCTCACCCGTTTTGACAAGAGCGAGAGTGCCACTACCTGCAGATTGGTCTCGGAAGGAGAAGTTGCTTGTTGAGGAACTTGTTTTTCCAGCAGTGATCTGAATGGTGAGCGTGCCGTTGCCACCGCCTTGGTTTTCGATAACTGAGGTGGTCGATCCGAGAATGGTCAGGCCAGTGATGGTCTGGTTTGTGCCATTCAAGCGCAGACGGGCTGTCGCGGTGGCATTGAATGTCAGGTTCCCGTTGCCGATGGCTCCATTGGCACGAAGCTCCATGTTCGAATTTGTAAGGGTGGTTCCTCCAGTGTAGGTATTGGTTCCATTGAGAGTGAAGGTGCCTGTACCGGATTTTACGAGGGCCAGATTGTTTTCGTTGATTCCCGCGCCACCAAAGACTGTCCCGTTGAGGGTGAGATTTGCTGCCAAGTTCAGTTCAAGGGACGAAGCCGAGGAGCTTCCTCCAACAACCGAACCTCCTAAACCACTTAAGGAAAGGCTCGCAAGCGTTTGGTTCACGGATGAAGCGCCACCCAAGATGAGTTTGGCAGAGTTCGAAACGCTACCGATGGTGATTGTTTTATTAGCCAGAAGGCGGTTATCGCCCCCATCAAGCTGCAAGGCTCCATTTTGGACTGTCACCGCGCCCGTGAAGGAATTCGCTCCGGCGAGGGTGAGGGTTCCAGATCCATCCTTGGTGAGAGTTCCCGTGGAAGTCGCGATGGATCCGGCGAGGGTTGTATTTCCCGAGCCGCCGATGGTCAGATTTTGTGTCCCGGAGATGCCACCGCTGAGGGTGAGAGACCCGCTGTCGGAGTTAATGCGGGTGGCGGCATTCAGAACGATGTCGCCAGCCAGAGAGTTGGCCCCGGAAATATTGCGGAGTGCACCGTCTGCGGAAACGCCCGTGCCGCTGAGGGTGAGGGCTTCGGCTCCCAGAGAGATGCCGCCTTGGAGCTGGAGAGCGGCGCCAGAGGATACAGTCGTGCCGGCGGCGGTAGAGCCGAGAGCATTGGCATTTTGAATATTGATGGCACCTGCGCTGATCGTGGTGGTTCCGGAGTAGGAATTGTTCCCGGAGAGGGTGAGGAGGCTGGAAGCATTGTGAGTGAGGGATCCTGAGCCGGAAAGGATGCCCGAGAAGGTTTGATTATTTGTGCCCGAATAGACCAGCGCGCCATTGTTGGTGATATCAGCGGCGTAGGATCCGGAACCAAGGCGACCACCGGCATTGATGAGAAGCGTTCCTGCGCTGATCGTGGTGGTTCCCGAGTAGGAATTGTTGCCGGAGAGGGTGAGGAGGCTGGAGGCATTGTGGGTGAGAGATCCCGCGCCGGAGAGGATGCCGGAGAGGGTTTGGTCGATTGTGCCGGAATAGACCAGCGCGCCATTGTTGGTGATAGCAGCGGAGTAGGAGCCGGAACCAAGGCGACCTCCGGCGTCGATGGCAAGTGTTCCTGAATTGATGGAGGTTGTGCCCGAGAAGGAGTTGTTCCCCGAGAGGGTGAGGGTTCCCGTGCCAGTCTTAACAAGAGATCCCGCGCCGCTCAGAACGCCGGCATAGGTGGTGGTGGCATTATTGTTGCCGACAGTGAGGGCGATGGCAGAACTTGCGTTGTTGGTGAGGGCGATGTTGTAGCCCGAACCGGCGCTGGATGCCGAGAACCCCCCGAGCGTGAAGGCATTGGCAACCTCTGCGGAGGAGAAGGACACATTGCCTCCGCCAGTCATCACGAGAGTGCTGTTTTGGATAGCGTTTTGGTTGGCCACTGCAAGGGTGCCGCCGTTAATGGTCGTAGAGCCATTGAATGTGTTGGCTCCAGAGAGAGTAAGAGTATTGGTATTGATTTTAACGAGGTTGAAGTTGTTCTCATTGGTTCCTGCGCCGCCAAGGGTGAGATTGGAGGAAAGGGTTAGACTGGAACTTTGGTTCATCGTGAGGGTGCCGTAGGAGGCTGCCCCACCAATAATTTTGCTTCCCGTGCCGTAGATAGTAATGGTTCCGCCAAATGTTGCGTTACCTCCGGAGAGCTTCATGATGCCCGCTTGAGTCGAGTCGTTGATTCCGTTCGATCCAAAAGTAAACCCGGCGGCTGTAAGATTGCCAACCACATCCAGTGTGCCCCCATCACCACGAAGATTGACTATGCCCGAGGAAGCAGTGGATCGAATGGTAAGGAGGGATGAGGCTGTGGAGATGGTGACGGTTCCTGTCCAGCTCTGCACATCGCTGGTGCTGTCACCCATAACAAGTTTGTTTCCGGCGTTTGAAAGAGTGACAGCGGTGGACCCCAAGTCTTGATTTCCGGCAATAGTCACTGTGCCGTTCCACGCTGATGCTCCTAATGTGCCACCGTGACCAGAGATGGCTCCCTCGATGCGAGCATTACCAGCTCCACTGTAACGGAGCTGGTAAGTATTTGCAGATGTCGCCGAGATGGGACCGGTAATCAAAAGATCCGTTGCCGCCGCTCCATCGTTGGTGGTGAGAGTGAGAAGCGTTGTCCCCCCGGCGGTCGTATTCACGGTAAGAGAGGAGGCAATAGTGGCCGTGCCGTTGAGTGTGGCCGCAGCAGTGAGGATCTTGCTTGCACCTAAGGCGATAGTGCCGCCCGTGAGTGTGGGAGTGCCCTCTTGGAAGTTGATCGAACCGGAGTTCTGCGTTCCATTAACAGTCACGGTGTAGGCATTGATGGCATCAGTTCCTGCTGAGAAGAAGAGCACATCTGCTTGCGTCGCTACCGTCGAGAAGGTGCCGCCGGCTGTGCCTGTGGCGATAGAATTCCAGAAAGCATCCACGCCCCATGTGCCGTTCGGGGTGGCACCGGCTCCAGTAGATGTTCCATTAGAGTCCCAATAAAGGTTGGCCGCATGCAGGGGAGTCCATGCAAAAGCGGAGAGGCTTACCACGATGAAGGTGCGGGCCAAGCTTGAAAGGCGATTCATGATATTCTGGGGTGGATTAATGATCTGCTGCTAAAAGCGCGACGGACAATGAGAATCTTGCTGAAAAGTGTAACTAGTTGTTCCTTTGGTCAAGTAATATTTTTCAGTATTTTTGGGCGGGCGAGGAAAATTCCAAGATTGTGAATGCCGATGTTGTACCAATATCTATTAGGTTGACCATCGGCGATCATAGATCGCCGCTACAGTAGAGTGCAAAAGCATTCAGCTTTTGGTATAACACAGTGGCGGCCTGGACACTGAAGAAGGTGATGTTGCCTCCGCAGGTCATCACCAGCGGGGCTGTTTTGAATGGCGTTTGGGTTGTCCAGTGCAAGTGTGTCGGCGTTGATTGCGGTGTAGCCATGGAATGCGTTGGCTCCAAAAATTTTCATTGTATCAGATTTGGCCTCAACGAGATTGAATTTTTTTGTCGCCCCCCCCTGCGCCAGATGGCGACACATTGCGGCATTCAGCACTCAACGGCGCTTCCCGCCATTTGAGACCACGACCTGATGCCTCTTCGGCAGCGCCACGCTCTTCCCCTCTGTAGGTATAGCTAAAGGCATCTTAAGCGAAGCTGAAATCGGTGGGGCGAAGGAGCTGCTGCTTGGCGGGCTTGTTTCGTGGATGCGCCGATCGCTTCATGCAGAGCTAATGTTGTTTTTTTGTCCGCTAAATAA
>JBILBH010000083.1:0-6238 GCA_044353785.1 Terrimicrobiaceae bacterium | reverse complement strand
AACTTGGAGTTCGGTGAATTTGTCCTCAGAGGTCACCTCCTTGGAAAGCAGCGTGCCGAGAATGGCCGCCAGAAAGCCAATTGGAATACTCACGAGGGCTGGGTTTTTCAGAGGAAAAATGGCATGTTCCTTCATGATATCCGGACTCAGGAGGATGAGGACAATGCTCGAGAGCAAGCCTACTGCAAGGCCGGTCACCGCTCCGGCTGTATTGAATCGTTTCCAAAAAATAGAAAACACAAGCACGGGAAGGTTCGCGCTGGCGGCCACAGCGAATGCCAAGCCGACAAGGAAGGCGACATTCACCTCCGGCCCGAGGACTATCGCTATAACGATAGCCGCCGCTCCCACGACAAATGCCGTGATGCGGGCCACCCGAACCTCGGCGCCCGGTTGGTGTTCTTTGCCGTGGTGAATGACATTGGTGAAAAAATCATGTGCGAAGCTTGTGCTGGCACTGATCGTCAGACCTGCCACGACGGCAAGGATTGTTGCGAATGCCACCGCGCTGATGAAGGCGAAGAAAATTTCGCCGCCGAGTTTTCGAGCGAGTTCCGGAGCCGCCATGTTTGTGCCGCCATGCGCCGCCACATAGTCGGGCCCCATGAGACTGGCGGCGCCGAAGCCGAAGAATGTGGTCATGATGTAGAAAAGGCCAATGATGACCATCGCCCAGACGACACTCGCACGCGCCGTCTTGGCATCGGGGACTGTGTAGAAGCGAATCAGGATGTGAGGCAGGCCTGCGGTGCCAAACAACAGAGCCATGCCAAGGGAAATTTGATCCCACGGATTTTTAAAAATCAGACCGGGTGTGAGAAAATCGCGAACGATTTTTTCACCATTCGGTCCGGTGGAGGAAATCGCTGAGAGGGAGGTGAAGAATTTCCCGATGTCGAACTGATACTCGCGAAGCACAAGCACGGTTAGAAATCCACTGCCAGTCATGAGGAGCACGGCCTTGATAATCTGCACCCATGTCGTGGCCAACATTCCTCCAAAAACCACATAAACGACCATCAGCAATCCCACCCCCACCACGGCGACTTCGTAGGTCACACCCGGTATCAACTGGCGCACCAGCACACCGGCGCCCACCATTTGGGCGATCATGTAAAAAATCGAAACCGTGAGTGTGCTGAGTGAGGCCGCCGCGCGCACAGGACGAGGACTGAGGCGGTAGGCCAGCACATCGGCCATGGTATATTTTCCGGCATTGCGGAGGGGTTCAGCCACGATGAAGAGCACCGTAAGGTAGGCCACGAGAAAGCCGACAGAGTAGAGGAAACCATCGTATCCATTCATGGCTATCATTCCGGCAATTCCCAGGAAACTGGCCGCGCTCATGTAGTCACCCGCCACGGCAAGTCCATTCTGCCAGCCTGTGATGCGACGACCGGCGGCGAAGTAGGCGCTTGCACCGCTGGACCGGCGTGCGCTGAAGTAGGTAATGATCAAAGTGGCCGCCACAAAGGCGAGGAACATCCAAAGCGCGGTATGGTCGGTTGTTGTGGCTGCGGCGAGAGGAAGAAAGTCCATGTCAGTGCTCCGAGTTGAAACCAAATTTTGCAAGAAGTGAACGCTCGCTGCGATCCCAACCAGCGGCAGCAATCACATAGATGAATGCCAGAAACCAAGCCATGAAGAACTGGGACAGAGCAAAAAGGTAGGCAATATTTAAATCGCCCCAGATTTTATGCGTCATGAAATCCGGAAACCAACCGACTCCAACTGGCAACGCGAAATAGTAAACGACGAAGAATACTGTCGCAGGCACGACCAGCTGGAGTTTGCGTCTGACGAGGGCCTTGAAATCGGCATCCCTCGCGATGGCATTCCAGTCGGGATCAGGTGGAGTCTGCGTGGATGAAGGGGAGTCGGGGTGGCTCATGGGGGGTTATTTATCGCACGAAACGCCGAGAGTCGAGAAGAAATGCCCCCAGTCGAGTAGCTGTGGAGTCGAAAGTTTCAAAACCCGCAGCGGCGTTTCCGAGCAAGAGCATGGGTGGGCTCGTGGTCCGTGTTTCTTCCAAGGGCGGGATGACCGCGCCCCCCTCTTGCGGGGCATCGCGAGGAGTGAAGCAGCCAGTTCGGCATGGATCTTGGGAGTCCAGTGGGCGCCGACAACGCTTAGTATGGCCCTTGACTTTGATTGGACCGGTCCAGCAGATTTTCGATTTTCGCATTTAGCCCAATCAGAATTAGTAAGCATACGCCATGCGATCTCGCAATTGAACCGCATAACTAGGCCGGATGCACGGGAAGACCGCCTGAAAGCAGCCTCGGCAACCCTCACGACTCTCGACATCCAATTGCGGGCGCTTGGCACCCTCTGAAGATAGCAAAGCCATGCCTGCCTTTGTGATAATTTTCATCCACCTCACGCGGAATACCTCAAGCCCGGCGAAATCCATCAGCGATCTGGCAAGTGAGACTGGCTACTAGGCGGGTTACCTGAACCGCCTTTTCAAGGAATGATAATCCGAAATATTTTTCATGCTGGTTCAGACACCACACCGGCGCACTGTCGAGCCTCTTTATCCGTCGTCCGGACATGGCTGCAAAAAATTTTACGCCTTCAGGTTTGCCAAGCTCTGCAAAGGGCGGATAGCATTAAGGCATGCTCAAAAATTTCCTGCCCGCAGCAGCAATCGCGACTTTGTTTTTCACACATACCACAATGGCACAATCCGCACTCGAGAAGGGTCAGGCTTTCCTGGCCGATAATGCAACGAAGCCCGGCGTTCAGAAAACGGCGAGCGGTTTACAATACATCGTCCTCAACCCTGGCGAGGGCCGCAGTCCCAAGGCCACCGACACCGTCAAGGTGAACTATCGCGGAACGCTTCTCAACGGCACGGAATTCGACAGTTCCTACAAGCGCAATGAGCCAATCGAGTTTCCTCTGAATGCCGTTATCAAAGGCTGGACCGAAGGTCTTCAACTCATCAAGGAGGGCGGAAAAATCCAACTTTTCATTCCCTCGAATCTGGCCTACGGCCCTCGTGGAGCAGGCGGCGTGATCGGACCGGATGAGACGCTGATTTTCGATGTCGAGTTGCTGAAAGTCCTCTGATTCTTCCGGGCGGGCAGATCAGATCAGCTCTGCAGCAATCTCATCTGCCACCAACCTGCCCTCACGCGTTAAAAAAACACGCCCATCTTTTTGTGTCAGCAGAGCGTGCTGCACGAGCTTCGCGGTCTGGTTTACAGGAAGCATTGTCTCTGGCACGCCATCCGTCGTGCGCAGGGAAAATGCGATTTTTTCCGCGCGGCGAGAGTCGTCATCGATGCGTTCCACAACATCGAAGCGATCTTCGCCGGATAGAACCCTGCGAGTGTAGTCTGCCGTGTCAGCCACATTGCGCCTGCGCCATCCGGAGCGGGTAGAAAAAGCGCTCGGCCCCAGACCGGCGTAATCCGCCCCGCGCCAGTAGCCCAGATTATGCAGGCACTCACGACCGGGCCGAGCGTAGTTTGAGATTTCATACTGGGGATATCCCGCCGCCTCGAGTTCGCTCATGGCCACTTCAAAAAAATCGGAATCCCTATCCACCTGTGGCCCCATCTCGCCGCGCTGGAAGCGCTCAAAGAACTCGGTGTCCTCCTCATAAGTGAGACAGTAAGCGGAGATGTGGTCTGGCCCAAGTTCCACCGTCCGGTGGAGGGATTCAATCCACTGCTCACGCGTTTGACCTGGGACTCCAAAAATCAGGTCCAGGTTCACATTGAGAACCCCGGCCTCGCGCAGGATTGCGTAGCTGCGCGCGGCCTGCGCTCCCGAGTGCACGCGGCCGAGGGTTTTCAGCAACTCTTCATCCCACGACTGCACGCCCATGCTGACCCTGTTGACTCCCAATGCCAGAAGCGCCCCGGCTTTTTCATGCGAGACGGTGGCAGGGTTCATTTCGATCGTGAATTCCTCAACGCCCGAGAAATCGATTCGCTCACGCAAGCCGCCGATCAGAAATTTCAACTGCGGCGTCGAGAGGGCGGTGGGAGTGCCCCCACCGAAAAAAACAGTTCTTGGACGCAACCCCTCAGCCTCGAAGGCCGCCTCGGTTAGAACCGCATCCAAAAAGGCCTGCGTCTTGTTCCGGTCGCTCGCCTCCTTGTAGAAACTGCAATAAGGGCAAACCTTCGGACAAAACGGAATGTGGACATAGAGGTGCTGAACCATCGGCACTCGGCACGCTACGCAATGCCCGCGCGAACAGCAATCACCCCCTCTCCGAATATCATCCCATGGAAAGTCGTGCCGCTGACTGGAACCGGTGCGTCATGAAAAATCTCCTCATCTCAGCCCATAAAGAAATCAGCGCTCCCTAGGATTGGAAAACCACCACGCTACGGAATCAAGCGTCGCCCTGCCTCGAACCCGATCAGGGCATTTTAAACCCGCCGTTGTTTGGCTCCGATTTCAACCTGATGAAGACCTCCGAGGCGAGGGGAGCGAACCGGGCACGGGATATTGGATTCAAGACGAACAAGGCCCCTCGGGTGCGAGAGAGGTTAAAACCGGACACACCGTCGAGTGGGAGTGATCAGCGGAAGTTGATCTTCACGCTGCCCTTGACTTGGAGACTGTCCCCAAGCATCGGCGCAGAGGCACCGGGGGATGGTGCTGCTTCGCCGGTGAGGGCATTTTTGAGCGCTCCCTCGACCAATTGGGCGCAGTGGATTTTCATCGGAGGAAGGGGCCCGAGCGTCTCGGAGAGGGCCTCGCCGGACAATGTGAGGGCTTCTTGGGCTGTTTTACCTTTGATGAGTTCAGTCGCCATGCTTGCGACGGCGATGGCCGTCTGACAGCCGAATGATTGAAAAGTCGCCTTGTCGATGACGCGCTTGCCGCCCTCTTCGCGGAATTTGATCCACATGCGCAGCATGTCGCCGCAATCGCTGCTGCCGGCGGTTCCCACGGCATCCGCCCCGCTCATTTCACCAAGATTTTTCGGATTGCGGATGGCTTCGTCGATTTTGTCCTGAGTATTCATTCGGTCGTGTAGCGTGGCAGGGAGGCATCGACCTCGCAACTCCACGCGTCGATACCGCCTCGGAGGGCGCGAATATTTGTAAAAGAATGGCCTGCGAAGTAGGCCGCCGCATCGAGACTTCGCGACCCCGCGTGATCCACGATGATGATCTGAGTATCCTTGGGCCATGTTCCCATGACTTCCTGCAAAAAGTCCTGCCCGATGAGCAGCGAGCCTGGGATATGAACAGCCTCGAATTCCTCGCGGGTGCGGATGTCAAGCAAGCGGGCACCGTCTTTTTGAAGGGCCTTGGAGGCATCAAACGGATTGATAAATACCTTTTCGTCGGCCTCGTGGGATTCCTTGATCCGGGCAATGGCCTCCTGCGGATCGATGCTGTCATTTCTGGTGCAAACGCCTTCAAGCGTTTCCTCGGGTTGAAAACCGCAACTGGCGCACCCGCCGATATGGTAGTGGCGGAAGAGGGTCCGCTGTGCACCTGGGAACTGCTGCAGCAACTCCCGCATGGTGATCTGTGGCGATATCGTCATGACGCGAAAGAATAGGGCCTTTTCCCCGTCACGCCACGGATTTTTCAGGGCGAATAACGCGTCACGACCTCAGAATAAATATCCATGAGCCGCGAAAAAACTGTCCTCCAAGAGTAGCGGCCACGCGCCTCCTCGCTTGCACGCAGGCCTGCCGCGCGGAGGTCGATCGTGAATTTCCCCTCGATCGCCTCCGCAAGTGCCGATGGAGAGTTTTCTGTGGCCCACTGCTTCTGGTCGGAAAAAATAATGCGATCCATGTAGCTGCCCTTGATGCCAACGACCGGCGTGCCACTTGCCTGACTCTCGAGGGCAACGAGGCCGAAGGTCTCCTGCACACCGGGGTGCACGAAAAGATCGGCAGCGCGGTAGATCCGGGCGAGCTCAGCGGGGTCGGAACAATACGGCATCCAATGCACGCCGGGGGTTTGTTTTTGAAGATCGATCAAAGCAGGACGCTGAGTGCCGTCGCCCAGGCAAAGAAGCTCGTAGGGCCCGGACGATCTGGAACGCAGGAGCGAGTAGGCATCAAAGAGCGTGCGGACATTTTTCTCCGTGGCCAAGCGGCCGACATACAGGAGAAGGCGGGCGTCATTGGAAAGGCCGAGTTGCGCACGCGTAGCGGAGCGGTCGGAAGGTTCCGGGCGGAAAATCTCATCATCGACGCCAAGATCGACGGTGTGGGTGTTTTCGACCCCCCACCCTCCCAAAAGCGAG
>JBILBH010000082.1:0-6400 GCA_044353785.1 Terrimicrobiaceae bacterium | reverse complement strand
TTTTGCCGTTTTTGCGAGATTTTGTGGCTTGAACAAACATGTGCTACAAAAATAACGAACAAAAACATGGTGTCAAGTGTAAAAAACAGAAAAATAGTAAAAATTACTTGCTACAAGTATACGCGCTTTTGTTCAATTGCAATGGATTAGAAAAAAATTAGAGGGAAGTTAGGCTAATTCAGTAAATTGATTCGCTGTGCTCACCCTTCGGGCTGCCCAAGGCAGTCTTTCTCCGCTTCGCTTAGATTCTGTCTTGAAAGGCCTTCCGTGCTTGAAGTTTGGGTCATGCGGGCCGGTAACCCTCCAAGGATTTCCGTTTGGCTCGGCGGCGGAGGTATTGGATGACAACGCCGGCGAGTAACGCGACGGCGTAGAAGTAGGTTTCGGTTTCTGGGACGGCTATGATTTCGCGATTGCAGGTTCCACTTGTGATTTGAAAGGCGTTGCCAACGAGGCTGCTTCCCGTATCGCTGCAGAAGCTAATTAACGGCAACTTATTATCTGCAAGAGTGCTATTGACGAAGTAAACTTTATCTCTATTGTTTCCAGTGCCGCCCTTCCTGTCGTCATGCCCGAAATGCGCCTCTCCGACCACCTCTGCTACTGGGATGAGGGCTTCCCCGCCTTGATGCTCACCGATACCGCCCTCTTCCGAAATCCGAACTATCACAAGCATACCGACACTGTGGACACGCTGGATTTCGGGGCCATGGCATCGATCACGAAAAACCTGGTCCCAGCCATGCAAACGCTCTCACTGTAGAGCAACGAACGGGCATTGCGCTGTTGCAGTTAGACTGCATCCGTCTTCGCCCCAGTCGCGCCCGCGAGCAGTTCAGCAAGACTTTGCGGCGAGTGGACGCACACGCCAGCGATGGTTTGGCCGTAGAGTCGGCCGAAATGGGTTTTGTCGCCGGTAAGGAGGGCTTGGCACTGATGCTGGATGGCGGAGGCGAGCACAGGGCGGTCTTTTTCCGGCAGTAGCAGGGCAAGGCTTGGCGTGGATAAGGAGGGCGGGCTCGCGAGGCGGGAGATGCCGCGCAGAATATTCTCGAAATCGGGCAGGGCGGATGGAAATTTTTGTTCCAAATTTCGGCGGGCCTCGGCGATCACATACTCGTCGGCGATGCATTCATGGCCGCACGCTTGGATTTCTTCCGCGATTCGACGGATGGCTCCGGCGGATTTGCCCGCAGAGAAAAGGATGTTGGCGTCGAGAAAAACACGCATCAGCTACGGGGTCGCGAGGGATGGGTGTGTTTTGAACCAGTCGGCCAACTCGGCCTCGGCCTGGTCGAACTCGGCGATTCGCTCGTCCGAATAAATTTCGATGGGCACGGTGACTGCTGGACGCAGGAGAATGCCTTCCGGCGTTGTTTCGGCGATGAGGTTATCTTGTGGCCGTATTCCTGCGGCCTCGCGCATCTTCGCAGGCAAGGCAATGAGTCCGCGACCGGATACAGAGAGAGTAGCTTTCATTATGCCAATATTGCAGAAATGCAGAAAAACTGCAAATGGAATCTCAGCACGCCCTGCAATTCAACGCAAGTGGAGAGACTATGCCGAATAGTAAGAAACGGGCGCCACTTTATTTTCTCCGTCCGCTATTTGAGGAAAAGCTCGTCCAACAGCGGTTGGTTCAGTCAGCCCCGCCTACGATGCCTGCTGAGTGGTTGGACATTCATAAATTCAAAAATGCACGGGTCAGCCTCAAAATTTCACAATCAGGCTTAAATCTCCTGCATTTCACCCTCGCCGGGATAATCCCCTATGCTAAAATCTGCTCTATGCAAGCGATAGTCGTCAGGTTGTCTGATCTCACTTTTCTTTCCTCGGAGGACCACTCGGGTGCTTGCTCTGAGGCCGAGTTGGGAGAAAAAATCATCAAGCAATTTGCGTTTCTCACTGGAGATATCCGCGTCACGATCACCGATGGCACAGCCCGCATCGAATATCGTCAACCGGCCACAGAAAAAATGAGCGAGGCTCAGCGGTTGTCTGAGCAAGCCTCTCAGAAGGCCAAGAGCGGTGACTTTCCGCAGGCACTCCATCTCTTCACACAAGCCCTCTCGGCGAATCCTGCCTTGCCAGTGACGCGTCGCGACCTTGCCATGCTCCACTATGAACTCGGCGATTTGTCGGCAGCCAAGGATCAGCTCATCGATGCCCTGCGACTCGCTCCCGATGATGCTTGGAGCTATGTCGTGCTGGGAAATATTTTCACCCGCGAGCAGGATTGGGATTCCGCCATCCGCTTTTTCACCAAGGCGCTTGATCTGAAACCCGGCGATGCCTATGCGCTCAACGGCCTCGGAGCTGCATCTGCCAAGAGCGGAGACGAGGCCAGCGCCATGCGGCATTTTGAGGCAGCGATTGAGGCCAATCCTCACTTCCCTGAGCCACGATTTGGAAAAGCCCTCCTGCTGAAAAACCAAAGCCACCTCGATGAGGCTGCCGAAACTCTCGAATGCCTGCTGCGCGATGCCAGTCCGGGAGATGCCCGCAGCAATCCCGTCTTTCAGAAGGCAGAGCAACTCCTCGCCTCCATCCAAAAGGAAATCCGCGAACGCGGCGGCCCCACGAATCCCGAACTCCTCCAGGAAAAATATCCCGCTGCCGTGTGGCATCTCCTCGATGCCCTGAAGCGCTTCGACTCCCTCGATCCTCGGTGTGTCATGGAGATCACCTTCGAGGTCGCTCGCCTTGGGGAAAGCGGTCTCGACTACGCGAACCCCGAAAAAAAATACACCATCTCAGCCTACCCAGGCGAATCCTTCTCTGGCCTCCAGCTCATGTGCCTCATGTATGCCGGATTCAAACGCATCGCTCCGGAGCAGGACACAGGCATGGATTTGAACGAGCCTTGGATTACAGCTTTGGAGTTGTTTAATGCGGGGAAAAGTTTTCAAGACTCTTAGATGTCAATAATTTATGCCTGACCGCTCTGACCACTCGACGCAATGTTTGGCAATCTTGGCCCAGTCCCATCGCGCTGGGTCGCCCGCGAAGGTGAGGAGGGATTTTTTATCGAATGTGGAGCTTTCTTGCATGGAAGGGCGAAGGAGGGCGAATTATGAAACGGATGGGACGATTTGTGTTTTCGGCGTTGCTTGGTTTTGCGGAGTGGCCTCCCATTTTTTGAACGGAGTCCAGTAACTTGCCTCTTCTTCATCGCCCAGAACCGGCCCCAGGAATTCGGCCAACCGCTCAACCACTGCACCAAGAGAATCCGCCTTGAGATTGTTCTTTCTTAAAAATGCGGACCACTGCGTGAGCTTGCCCGGATCGCTTGCGAATTCCTGCGTTAGGGCGACCGGCAGTCCCTTCGGCATCGGTGTGCCGCGCCTCGCAAAGGTGTTGCTGACGGCTTCCCGCAGAACAGCAAGGCCGAACTCTTTGTGACGGCACAACCAATCCAGATCGAAAAAATCCTTCATCCGGCTGTTTGTCAAACCAAGCACTGTGGCCGCTTCGAGCTTCTCGGCGATCACGGTCTCCGGCGGATATGCCAAAAGCCGCGCTTCGGGAAAGCCCAGCAACTCCCGCCACTCCACCTCCATCGCCCCCGGGGTAATGGCATCTCCGAAGCCCACATCGATCTGCACCCGCACCACCGCCCCCGCGAGCGTCGCATGCGTGAGCACCCTCACCCCCTGATATTGCTGGTCCTCACGGATCGGAGCCGCCGCCACCTTCCCCCAAACTAATCCATCCTCCGGTTCGACAGGGCCATCCAGAAGCGTCTCAAAAAACCTCTTCAAACTCTCAGGCGACGCCTCTCCCGAGCCCAGCAAATCCACATCGCGCGTGGGTCGGTGCGACTCTTCCGCCCAGAGCGCAAACAACTGTGCCCCCTTCAAAACGAAACGATCTGCCGAAGTGCTCCTACTCAATCGCCACAACAAACGCCCCAGCGCGAACCGCTCTATCAAAACAGCCAAGGGAGTTCCCGTTTCCCTAGCGAGATTCGACAACCGGGTCCGCACGGAGGCCGCCACATTCTTCATGCCAGTGCCTCCAGATACGGCTTCATCACGCGCCAGGCTCCCAGCTTGCGGGCGTAATTCTCAAGGGCCGGCAGGCTTTGACGCCGATTCCGCAGCCTCTCCCGCAGCGCCTCAAGACACACTTCCAGCGTCACCGTTCCCCGGTGGCGGAAACAATCCACAATCGTGCGGTCCGGGTCCGTGATCCGCACCGCATGGCCAGCGATCCGATGCGTCTCCACGCCCAGCGTGAACGCCTCGGGTCTGCGGCTGCGCACAAACCGCAGTGGCGGATGCCCGATCTGTGGCGTTGGGTAGTTCGCGGGCAGTTGCATCCACACCTGCCACGCGGTCTGTGTCCCGATGCCATGAAAATTCAGTGCGCTCAGGAGCACCACCACGCCTTTGGGAACTTGCACCGCCGCCTCGACCAGATCTGGATGCTCATAACCCTCGCCATCTACCAGACGGTAAAGCCCACGCCCCACACGCTCCACCGCACCCGACTCCGTCAGCCGCACAAGCGAAGTCCTCGGAATCCCCGCCCTCACGGCATCAGATGCCCGCACCACCGGAGTGCGGAGGCTGAGGGCTTTCATTCTCTGAACTGGTGAAGAGGCTGGCATGTATTGTATTTTAGGACATTTAAAATATTGTTATAGCAATTGCAACTATCAACCCGTGGGGCGGTCAGCAAACAGCACTACACTTGTCGAGCGTAGAGTTTTTGGATTGTGTATTGTTTTGAAAAGCGTGCGTTCCAATTCCACGATTGTTTCTGCAGTCAAATTTCGATAATCGTCAATCCAGGGTTGCTGCTGTCGGAACGCTCCGTGGGTTGGAGTTCCTTGAAGCGGGAGAGCAGGTCGCGGCCGGCATTGGTAGTTGGAGAATAATTTTCGCCGGGAACTACAGCCCGGACTTCGCCACGAGCCAGCTTTCTTCCGAGTTCACGCCTCACAGCATCTCGGATTTTGCCGCCCCGTCCACTCGACCCGTAGCCGTGAATGACGCGCACGACCTTTGCCTCGCAAGCCCGTGCCTCGCGCAAGTCGCGCTCCAAACGCTTCAGCGCCTGCTCCACCGTAGGCAGACCTGCTTCCAAATTTGATCGAATGACCCGTTCCCGCGTTTTAGGGAAATTCTCTACCGACTGCGAGGCGTTACAAAAGCGGCAAGTGAATGCCTGTGCCGGAATAGGATTCCCGCAGGTTTCGCAATCTTTAGACCTCTGCATTCCAGAAAAATTTAGACAAACCGCTATTAGTTCCAAAATGAAAAAATGCGGCGTTTTTTTCTATTTTTTGCGTAGGACAAGCCATGGATTTAAAGTTTCGCACATGAGTAGCACATAAGATTCAAACATAGAATGGCAGGCATTTGGCATGTTTGCGACTTCGGGTTTCTCCTTCATAAATCATAGAGTTTCTCCATCATCTTTTTTGTGTTTAATTTTAATATCTTGTAATGAAGAAATTTACTTTTTGATTGTGTCGTTTCTTTGCGTTTTTTGCGATTAGGAATTGAGTTATTAGCCACTTTTTTGACGCAATGAGTAACGGGTGTGGCGATGAGGTCTTCCAAGGTCTGGCGGAGTTTCATAATTCATAAGTCCTCCTTTATAATTTGTTGATTCGGTTAAGATTTCCCAAGAGGAAAAAAACCTATTATCAGAGAATTTTCGGAAATTTCTCTGATAGTTGGTGGATAAAAACGCAAAAGTATCTTGGAAAGATTTTTGCAAAACAAAACGCCTATCAAATGAGAATTTTTGAGTTTTTCGGAGATAGTAGGTTCTGAAGAATGCAAAATACATTACAGAAGGTGATTGCTTGATCTGGAACCTACTTTCTCGGAATTTCTTCATTTTTCCGAGAAAGTAGGTTTTTGAATGCTGGATTGAATCGAGAGGCATTGCAGTTTTACTTTGTCGGCTTGTCTTGAAAAACAGCCTCGTTTGTCGTGTAGGCTTGGTCGGGACGGTTTCCTTGGCGTGGGAAGCGGAGTTTGAGTTTATCCGCCTCCACAAGCGGAGAAATGTAGCGGTTTCTTAGTCCAGTGGGGTGCCGGTTGAGCATGTTTGCGAATTGATTGACTGTCTAATATCTCCGCAAACATGCCTCCATAATTGCTTGCTCCATCAGTTAAAATGGAACTTTCCCAGCCTTGGCGACCTTGCCATGCTTCACTATGAACTCGGCGATTTTTCGGCAGCCGAGGATCAGCTCATCGATGCCCTGCGACTGGCTCCCGATGATGCTTGGAGCTATGTCGTGCTGGGGAATATTTTCACCCGCGAGCAGGATTGGGATTCTGCCATCCGCTTTTTCACCAAGGCGCTTGATCTGAAACCCGGCGATGCCTATGCGCTCAACGGCCTCGGAGCTGCATCTGCCAAGAGCGGAGACGAGGCC
>JBILBH010000081.1:0-6446 GCA_044353785.1 Terrimicrobiaceae bacterium | reverse complement strand
AAATGAAAAAACATCCGTTGAAACCGGACCCGCATTTTTATCACCCGGATACCCGTAAATACAATTCAAAACGGGATCCAAGCCGAGTTCACCCAGTAGGCGTTCATCTTCAAGCATCATACTGATCGCCAAGAGACCGGCCTGACTGACTTGCAGGCCACGCAACAAACAGTCATCGAGAATAGTAATGCCGTCACCAGATCCGATCTTTTCGACGACTTCTGCAAAATCTCCTTCAAGCACACGCGGCCAACACAGCGCATTGACGCCATCACCGAATGATGTCGACGCCAACTCCTCAAACGAAGCGACCACCTTGATACAATCGAAATCTGGGGGAATTATTGAGAGCTTATCGGAATGTAAGGGCATGTTCAAACAGGCTAAATTTCCGCAGCCGAAAGAAAAGGGAAACTTTGGAAATTGGAAAAACCAACCACTCGAAGTTGATATCTATCGGTCTCTGTGAATAACCAAGCCCCCGAATTCACCAGCCAGAGGGAGGCATAACTTATTCCAAACTTATTCACAGACTCCGGATATCATGGCCATAAGGGATATATCAATAACATCTGATAATATATGTAATAGGTAATTGCGACTTGTGGGTTTTACTATGCAATAGTCTGCTAACGAATGGTTAATGGTTTATGACTTCTTGCCGCTCAATGGGATGACGGCGTCCCACCTGCCGAAGAAAGGGCCGCGCCTGCAAGCGAAAAATAAATCCCAGCGCGTGAAGTCTCCTTCTGATCGCTTCAATCGTTGAGTGTATGGTCTCGAGGAGCGCGCACTCGAAGGCCTGATTGCAGGAATCAAATTTTCTTCCGCTAACTCGCTGGCAGCAACCAGTTCGACACTTGGCCATGTAGTATCAAATATCCTGAACTGATCCATGAAAAACGGATAATCCCGATGCGAGGCGAAAATCGGCGCCTGCACGAGTGAGACGCCATGCCCCTTTGGCCTTTGCATCTCACACGCTTTTCTTGCGCGCAGGGATTGAATAGAATGCTATACAAAAATCAGACTTGCAGATGTCTACATGTTATTTTTACTTATTGAATAAACTCGGTAATCCGCAGTGCGATTATGCATCGCATTAACAAAGCAATAACTTATTGTTGAGATTTTAATAAACTTTTAATCTTATTTTTCTAAAAGCAAACCACAAAAACACTGCTTATCACGGAGAGACTTCCAGGCATATCTTGTAAATCAATTTCTTGTTGCTATTTGAGTCGAAATCTATCGTTTTACTCCCCTCGCCGGTCTTTTCGCCTAGAAATCCCATTCGAAGCAACTCCTCTTCAAAAGATCTCTCCTGATTCGCTCCAATTGCCACCAACCAAGATTGCATGGCGGAATCACCGGTTTCCGCAAATCCAGCATCCGACCGCTTCAAGAAATCCACCACCTCGAGGCGCTTCTTTTCCTGATTTTCAGCCCCATCCGCGCGCAGCCTAAAAATACGCATGGATGATTCAACGGGACCGATTGGCATATTCGCTTCGGCGATGGATTCCAGAGATTGGCGCAACCCCGGAACTTCCGCCGCGTCATTCGAAATTCGGGGTTCCTCTGATGCTTTCAACCGATCCTTGCGCATGCCACTCAATCCCAGAACGAGAATTGTGATCGGCAAAGCCAACGCAACGGCCAAGAGTCCCAGAATTTGAAATACCTGGGCATTCACTCGGAATTTCGGCAAGGGCTCCTCGGGTCTCTGCGCGGGATTGGGTTCTGACATGCCTCCACGAAATAGCCCAGGTGTTTGCCATCTGGCGAATCGAAAACATGCTTCATTTTCGCCGCGCCAGCAGCTTCAGATTGACCCGCCGCTCGGACTGACCGATAATCCCCGCCTTTTCATGGCTATAGAAAACACGCGCAACTTTTGCATCATCGCCCACATCGACCACGGTAAAACGACTCTCTCCGACCGCCTCTTGGAGGTCACGGGAACGATCCAAAAGCGCGAATCCCAAGAGCAACTCCTCGACGCAATGGATCTCGAACGCGAGCGTGGGATTACGATCAAGGCCCACCCGATCGCCATGGAATACACTTCCCAAAGCGGCAAACTCTATAAACTCAATCTCTCCGACACGCCTGGCCATGTGGATTTTTCCTACGAAGTCTCGCGCTCCCTGGCCGCCTGCGAAGGCGCTCTTCTGATTATCGATGCGGCCCAAGGCGTGGAGGCCCAGACAGTCGCAAATGTCCATCTCGCCGAGAAGCAAGGCCTCAAGCTGATTCCAGTCATCAATAAAATCGATCTCCCGAATGCGGATGTCGAAAATGCCAAGCGCCAACTGGAGGACATCCTCGCCATACCGGCCGAGGAGGCGATTCTCGCCAGCGCGAAAGCAGGCATCGGTATCGAGGACATACTGGAGGCCGTCGTGGAACGCATCCCCCACCCGGCAGGCAAACCCGAGGCCCGTCTGCGCGCGCTCACATTCGACTCGCACTTTGACACCTATCGTGGCGTTGTCATCTACACCCGCGTTATGGAAGGCACGGTCAAAGCTGGCGATCAGGTGAAACTTATGGCCACGAACTCGAACTACGAGGTCAAAGAGGTGGGAGTCTTCAAGCCGCAGCAGCCTAAATTCTTCTCGCGGGAAAAACTCATCGCCGGCGACATCGGCTATGTCATCGCCAATATCAAGACCTCCTCAGAAGTGAAGGTGGGCGATACTCTCACCAGTGCGCGCCAACCCGCCGAGGAGCCACTGCCCGGATTCCAAGTCGTGCAGCCAATGGTTTTCAGCGGCATTTATCCGATCAACACCGCCGATTTCGAGCACCTCAAGGCGGCCATGGCCAAGCTCCAACTCAACGACGCCGCCTTCCAATTCATGGCCGAGTCAAGCGTGGCGTTGGGCTTTGGGTTCCGTTGTGGATTCCTCGGCTTGCTGCACATGGAGATCATCATCGAGCGCCTGCGCCGCGAGTTCGACATGGACATCATCGCAACCTACCCCTCGGTTATTTATGAGGTTCAGCGCACAAATGGCGAAGTCCTCCGCATCGACAATCCGGACCAACTCCCCGACCCCAGCGTCATTGAGGAAATCCGCGAGCCCATGGTGCGCTGCTTCGTGATGCTGCCGAATGAATACATCTCGCCCATCCTGCAACTCATCATGGAAAAACGCGGCGAAGTGAGCCATACCGAGTCCATCGACACCAAGCGCGTGATGCTCACGGCCGATCTCCCGCTCAACGAAATCCTCGTGGATTTCGTGGATAAAATGAAATCCATCACCAGGGGTTACGGTTCCATGGACTACGAGCAGGCCGGCTACAAAGCGGCGAAGCTAGTGAAGCTTGAAATGCTCGTGAATGCTGAGCCGGTGGATGCCTTTTCCTCCATCGTCCATCGCGAGAAGGCCGAGTCGCGCGGGCGGGCGCTCGCCACGAAGCTCAAAGAGGTCATCCCTCAACAACTCTACCAAGTCGCTATTCAAGCCGCTGTCGGCGGAAAGATTGTGGCCCGCGAGAGCGTGAGCGCCATGAGAAAAAATGTGACCGCGAAGTGCTACGGCGGCGACATCAGCCGCAAGCGCAAGCTGCTTGAGAAGCAGAAAGAAGGTAAAAAACGCATGAAGGCCGTTGGCACCGTGAACATACCTCAGGAAGCCTTCATCGAGGTTCTACGAACAAGCTAACCCCCCACCCTGCGCCATGTTTTTCCTAACACCACGCTACATCAAAGAAGCCAAGCAATATCTCCATGGCGCAAAAAAATTCCTCGCCTACAAGCGGGACATCCTCCCCGGAGCCCGTGTCAGCGAGATCGAGTCGTTGATCACAGACCTCCAAGGCGCTATGCGCTCCCGGAATCGCAATGAGGTTTCCGAAGCCGTTGCAAAACTCGACGAGGTGATTGGAAAATCCCTGCCTCCGCAAAAACAAGCCGCGCTGCGTGAGAATATCGAAGTCTTCCTCGTCGCCATCGTCATCGCGGCAGGCGTGAAGGCGTTTCTCATCCAACCTTTCCGTATTCCCACTGGCTCGATGCAACCGACGCTTTACGGCATCGTGGGCGTTCCGACAGACACACCGCCGCCGAATCTCGCCGTGCGCGCCTTTGATTTTGTGATCAGGGGGCGCCACCACTTCGAACTCCGCGCCAAGGAGAGCGATGTCGTCGTGACGCTGAACGAGCGCACTTATCTGAACTTCTTCACTTTCACGGAAATCGTCTGCCGCAATACCAGCTACACGCTCTTTGTGCCCCGCGATCCACTTATGCGCTACTTCCGCGTGCTGCCAGGCCGCGAATACTCGACCGGCGAAGTCATGGCCAGAGGTCATATGGACACCGGCGACCAGGTCTTTGTGGACAAGGTGAGCTACAACTTCACCAAGCCGAAAGCCGGTGATGTCTTTGTTTTCAAAACCACCGGCATCCGCGAAATCGAGTCGGGCCTGGATCCTGCGATGGGTTCCCAACATTACATCAAACGCCTTGCGGGCATGCCCGGGCAGACGTTGCGCATTAATCCTCCCACGCTGACGGTGGATGGAAAAATCCCGGAACAAACCGTGTTTCAGCGGGTCATGAGCATGAAAGACGGCTATCAAGGCTACTCGAATGGCGGGCGCGGTGGCCCCGCATTCCGCTACTTGGGCTCGCCAGAGGCCACCTTCACTGTGCCTCCTCGCTCCTACTTCGCTCTGGGTGACAATAGCTACCACTCTCGCGACAGTCGTGATTGGGGTGGCGTGCCCGAGATCAATGTCGCTGGGCGCGGACTCTTAGTTTACTGGCCATTCAGCGAGCGCTGGGGCCTCATCCGTTAATTTCAACAACATTCCTGAGGCCTAACTTCGTAAGGTCTCCCACCAGTCGGTTTCCTATGAAAAAAAAAATTTTCCTGACCATCCTTGGTCTCCTTGTCCTCGTCGGCGCCATCATTGGAGTGAAAGCGCTCCAGATCGTAGATCTCATCAAAATGGGTGAGACCTTCGAGATGCCTCCCGAGACCGTGGTGATCGAAGAATCGGCCACCAAGACTCTCACCACATCGTTCCAATCCATCGGCTCGGTCGAAGCCGCACGCGGCGTCATGGTGGCTAGCGAGGTTTCGGGCAAGGTCGTAGGGATTCTTTTCCAATCTGGAGCAGAGGTGAAAGCTGGCGACCCCCTCGTGCAAATCGACAAATCGATCGAGGAGGCACAACTCCGCTCGGCACAGTCCACAGCCGAACTCAACCGCCTGAACCTGGAGCGCATCCGCGGACTCCGCAAAACCAGCGTCGTGTCGCAGTCAGATATGGAATCCGCCGAGGCCCAAGCCAAGGACTCTTCCGCCCGCGTGGATCAACTTGCATCGATTGTCGAAAAACGCACCATCCGTGCACCATTTACCGGCCGCATCGGCATCCGCCAGATTCAGGAGGGACAATTCCTCAAGCCCGACGATCCGATTGTGACCCTTCAAGCCCTCGACCCAGTCTATGTGAACTTCTCCCTTCCCCAACAACGCCTCGGCGATCTCTCCGTGGGAATGAAGGTAAAAATCACCACCGACGCGCTTCAGGGCCGTGCGTTTGAAGGTACGCTCACTGCGATCGAGCCGGCGGTGGATGCCACCACGCGCAATATCAATCTTCAGGCCACTCTCCAAAACCACGACGGCGCGCTGCGCCAAGGGATGTTTGTCGCCGTCTCAGTCCTCGTGCCAGGCACCTTCGAGCGCGTTGTCATTCCTGCGACAGCCGTGATTTTCGCCCCTTACGGCGACTCGGTTTTTGTGGTGACTGAGGTCGAGAACAAGAAAGGCCCTCGGCTTGAAGCGCAGCAGAAATTCGTCCGCCTCGGTCAGCGGGAAGGCGATCTCGTGGCCATCGAAGAAGGTCTCTCAGCAGGCGAGCGCATCGTGACCATCGGTGGTTTCAAACTTCGCAATGGCTCCCATGTCGTCGCAGGCGAAGCCAGCCTCCCCTCCTCCGCCAAGCCTACTCCCTCCGAGAAGTAAACCACGGCGTCCCGCTCCATGAATTTCACCGACATCTTCATCCGCAAGCCGGTCCTCTCACTCGTGGTGACCTTTGTCATCCTCGTGGCAGGCTTCCAATCCATCGGCTCGCTGAATGTTCGCCAATACCCACGCAGTGAGAATGCGATCGTCACAGTCACCACGGCCTACATTGGAGCAAACGCCAAGCTCGTGCGGGGATTCATCACCACACCGTTGGAACGCGCCATCGCAGCGGCAGACGGCATCGACTACATCGACTCGACGAGTTCGCAGGGCCTCTCGACCATCCAAGCCAGGCTGCGCCTGAACTACGACGCCAACAAGGCGCTTGCCGAGATCAGTTCGAAGGTGAACCAAGTTCGTGGCGACCTCCCGCCCGAAGCCGAGGTGCCGGTGATCAATATCGAAACGGCCGACTCCCGCTTTGCCTCGGCCTATTTGCGATTCACA
>JBILBH010000006.1:0-73166 GCA_044353785.1 Terrimicrobiaceae bacterium | reverse complement strand
GCGACCTCCAGCCGGCCTTTCTGAGAACCGACAACCCCGCCGCCGCCCCCCCCTCCCCTTCTCAATCCACCCAGCGAGCCGCAAACCAAATCGCCCCGCCCAGCGCAGTGGCGCGCTGAGTTTTTTTAAAGGAACCTCCGCAAGATAGTTGAGAGATTCGTGATGCAAGTTTCCTACTGTGGCACAGGAGTTGCTGAGTACTCGAACAATACTATGAATCCTCTTCTCGCCATCACAGCCGCTAAACTGGGCAGTCATATTTTGGGCAGCATCGCCGGCAACTCGACCGAGAAGGCTCCAAATGCGGCTGAAATGAAGAAAGCCGCTTTTGCACAGGCTCTTGCCAAAGCCACAAACACTCCAGAATACAAAAACATGCAGCGCCTCAGCGCCGAGGGAATCGGCAGCCGCTCGGATGTCGAGATGACACTGCAACAAATGTCGCAGAAGATTCTTCAATCCCCTGAAATTGCGAAGGCGCTGGAAGGAAGCTCGGAGCCGTTCGATCTGAAATTTCTGCCCGATGGCAGTGTGGCTCTCAAGAAGGCCGATGGAACCGAGAAGATTTTTAAATTGGATGGGAACCTCAAGGACACCGCTCAAAAAGCCGTTTCCCTCATCGAGAGCGCAAAGATCGCTTATCCGAGCGGATTTGCCTCATCGAAGGAACCAGGTGGCTCAATGCATATTGTGCCAGGTGCCAAGGCCACGCTTCAGGCTTAAACCCTGATTCAGTATTCGCTTCTCGATGAGCGGGAGGTCGTCCTTTTTGATAAGACGAGAATGCCAGCAGCCAAGCATTTGCCCGACTCACTCCAGCTTGCCGACTGAGATTCTCTCATCGCTGATCTGAATCAACTGCGAGATTCAGAGGGGCTGACATCACCATAAAAAATGGTGGAGCGAGAGAAACAGATGCCTCGTTCGAGATGGTAATCGGTGCCAACACGAGCGGGACGCCCCTGCTCCAATGGATTTTACGTCTCACACGCTTTCCTTGCACGTCAGGATATATAAAATGTGTTTCTGGCCAAAGCGAACCCCGTTGATCCAGCTCATCCTCCCCCTCAAAGAACAACTCGGCAAGTTTTGCCGTTTTAAAAATCCTGCCGTGGAATCTTCTGCCATGCCCATTTTTTCAAGTTGCATCGCACCTCGATAATCAAGCCCGCAGTCTCTTTTTACAAGCCCTCCGGAAGCTGGCACAGCTTCTGCTAAACATAGAGACATGGAAATGGTGGCCTCTCTCTTCAGCAGCGATAATTATACCGCTGTTAAAAAAATGATGGATGTTTCGGCTCTGCGCCACGCAGCCATCGCAAGCAACCTCGCCAATGTTTCGACCCCGGGCTACAAGCGCGCGGACATGAGCAAGTCGTTCGAAGAGGAGTTGCGCGCCAGCATCAAATCCCGCAATGCCCATGAAATTGCGGAGGCCTTGCCCCGCACCGAAGTTGATGCGCTCACTCCATCGACCCGCGCCGATGGCAACAATGTGCAGATTGATAGCGAGCTTCTTGGCCTCACAAAAAACACGATGAATTTCAATGTTTTGACCGACTTTGCCAGCGGCTCGTTAAAACAACTCCGTCACGCCATCACGGGCCGCCCCGCCTGATTTTCCTGAATCAATCGAAGAAACAAGCCTCTTATTATGAATGTTATTTCCGCCAGCAGCATCACCGGCAGCGCTCTCGACGCCGAAAAAATGCGCGTCGATATCGTTTCCCAGAATATTGCGAACGCCAACACGACCAAGGGCATCGACGGCAAACCCTACCAGCGCCGCATCGTAGCCTTCGAGTCCCTCCTCGACGCCGCCACCGGCCCCAATATGCAGGGCGTTCGCGTTTCGGAAATCAAACGCGATGAAACCCCCGGAGAAATCATTAATAGCCCCCAGCACCCCCATGCGGACGATGATGGCAATGTCACCATGCCGAATGTAAACATCCCATTTGAAATGGTGGACATGGTTACAGCCACCCGCTCCTACGAAGCCAACCTCGCCGTCGTTCGCAACGCCCGCCAGATGGCCACTCAAGCCCTTTCCATAGGCCGCTAACATTTAGAAACTTTTTAATATGAACATCTCCGCCATCCCCTCCAACATTCCTACCATGACGGCCCCGCTCACCATGCGGAATTTCCAGCCCGAACTTGATCGCACCAACTCGCTGAAGGAAGCTGGGTTATCCGCAGGGGGAACACAAGTCGGCGGCCCAGACCCCTTCGGCAACATGATGAAAAAATTCGTTACCGATGTGGATGACAAAATGAAAACATCCGCCACCGAGAAAACTAAAGTCCTCACAGGCGAAGCCACGAATCTTCACCAAGCCATGATCGCCGGCCAAGAATCCAGTGTGGCTTTCACTCTCATGGTCGAACTCCGCAACAAACTCGTGGAGAGCTATCAGGAACTCATGCGCGCCCAAGTCTGAGTAACTAAAAGCTAAACCAATCCCCGTTGTCTCGATAGGATGAAACAAGCACTCCAGCAAATCACCAAAATTTGGAGCGAACTGAGCCCGACCCATCGTGTCATTGTCTCCGCCGCAGGCGTGGCGGTGGCTCTTGGCATTGGGGCCATGCTCTACTGGGCACAACGCCCTGATATGAAGCTCCTCTATGGCAAACTCGGCGAAAAAGAAGCCGCCGAGGTGGTCAAAGAACTCGAAGCTCAAAGCATTCCTTTCCAAATCGGCGGAGGAGGAAGCTCCATCTATGTGAATTCGAAGGATGTTTATCGCGTCCGAATGAATCTGGCAGCAAAGGGCCTCCCAACTGCGGACGGCGTGGGATTTGAAATCTTCGATCGAAGCAATTTCGGTATCAGTGACTTCGTTCAGCGCACAAACTACACCCGCGCCCTCCAAGGCGAACTCAGCCGCACGGTGGCCCAGATGCAAGGCGTCAAGTCCGCGCGTGTCATGGTCGTCCTTCCCGAGAGCCGACTCTTGGTGCGAACCACCGATTCGCGCCCGACGGCATCGGTGTTTGTGGATACCGGTAGCACGCAGCTTGATAAAGCCGCTGTCAATTCCATCCGCTCGTTGGTCGCCAGCTCAGTGGAAGGCCTTAAAATTGACGATGTCGCTGTGATCGACAATGCGGGCAATGTGCTTTCCGAGGATTTGAAATCCGACCCTCAACTCGGCAATGCAGCCAGCATCGTAAAATACAAACAGCAGACCGAGGAATATCTCGCCTCCAAGGTTGAAACCATGCTCGCCAAGGTTCTTGGCCCAGGAAATTCCGTGGTTCGCGTTTCCGCTACAATCAACACGGAAGCCGCAACAATGACCGAAGAGCGTTTCGACCCTGAGGGTCAGGTGCCGCGTCAAGAAGTGACGGTGGAGGACAACACCTCGACCAACGAAACCAGCGCGGAGCAGGCCCAAGGGGCAGGAGTCGCGGCGAATACAGCGGCGCAGGCAGGCCAACCAAACAATCCCGGCCCGACCAAAGCCAGCAATACCTCCCGTTCATCCAAGACTCAGAGCTACGAGATCAATAAAACTCTCACGAATACCGTCAAAAATCCCGGAGCCATTACCCGAATCACCGCAGCGGTCTTCCTTGCGGAAAAATCCTCCGAGACTGGTGAACTCACACCAAGAACTCCCGAGCAGATCAATGAGCTTCGCAGCATGGTGATCAATGCCCTCGGCATCGAAGTTCCAAAAAACGAAAATCCCGCCTCGTTTGTTTCCATCAAAGAAGTCGCCTTCCCGTCCACAGTGAATGCCGGAGCGCCTCTCACAGATCAAGTCGGCGGCTATGTCGAAATGATCCGCCCAATCGCCGCGTTGGCCATAGCGGGCATTGTCTTTGCTATTTTCTTCTTCATGCTCCGCCGCGCGAAGCCTGAGGAAATTTCTTTTGAACTTGTGGACGATAACGCCAACACACCGCAACCAGCGGGCGCACTGCCGAATATCGGCGGCGCAGAGGACCCCGCATCCTTCCTGCCGGCAGCCAAAAACCTCAAGGTTTCGCCGGAACTTCTCAACTCGCTCATCCGCCAAAAACCGGAAAATGTGGGAGCCACCCTGCGCGAGTGGCTCATCGACAAAAACAACTCCTAAGCCATGCCTACCGCAGAATTCGAAACGATGTCCAAAACGCAGAAACTTGCTGCGTTTTTCATCATTGTTGGCCCCGACTTGGCTCCCGAGCTAATGAAACAACTCCGCGACCCGGAGATAGAAGCCGTGGCGCGCGAGATGGCCGCGATGGATGTCGTGGATTTCAAACTCCAAGAGAAAATCCTCGACGAATTTTGTGGCCTCATCGGCGATGGGCTATCCACCGCCCTCGGCGGCATGTTATTCGCCCAGCGTGCGCTGGAAGCAGCGAGAGGCCCTCAGGCGGCTTCGAGCATCCTGCTTCGGGCGCTTCCTGCCAGCAACTCGATCGATGCCGTCCGCGAACTCAGCCAGATGGATACGCGGCAGATTTTCAACATCATCAAAAACGAGCAACCGCAGACCGTCGCGTTCATTCTTTCCTACCTCGATGGTCGCCAGGTCTCACAGATCATCCCCTTGTTTTCACCCGAAGCCCGCGAGGAAATCGTAGAGCGCTTGGGAACGATGGATTCCATCTCGAGCGAGCTCATCAACAAGGTGCTGCGCAGTCTCGGCAAGCATCTCTCCACCGGTCCACAGCAATACAGCATGCACAAACGCGGCGGGGCGCAGGCAGCGGCGCAACTCCTCAAGTCCCTCGACAAGGAACTCAGCCAAAACCTGCTCGGCCGCATCGAAGAGCGCAACGCCGAACTCGGCGAAGCGATCCGCAAACGGCTTTTCAACTTCGAAGATATCGCCACACTTACTCAACGCGATGTGCAGCGCCTGCTGCGCGATGTGGAAACGCAGGAACTCGCCGTGGCGATGAAAAACGCCTCGGAGGCCGTCAAACGCGTGTTCTTCGGTGCCATGTCGAAACGCGCTTCAGAGTCACTCAAGGAAGAAATCGAAATCCAGGGCCCCGTCCGCAATAAGGATGTTGAGGCAGCCCAGGACCGCATCATCGCCCAGATCATGCAACTCTCCGAAGCTGGAGAGATTGATATCTCCCAGGAGGACTCCAGTGAATCCGCAGGCTAGAGCAATCGACTTCACCGCCGCGCCGGTGGCCATCACCATCGTGCAGGAATTTCTTGCCGCCGCGGTGGAGCCTCTGGACACGCGTGTGAGCCTTGAGGAGCACGAGGCCGCTTGCCAAGAGGCCTACAACCGGGGCTTCCAAGAAGCCACCGATGCACTCACAAACCAGATCGCCGAGCAACGCGCCGAAGTCGCCCAGCTACAGGATGCCATCTTCAAAAACCTTGCCGCACAATCGGAAACCCTCGCTCATGAGGTTTCCCAGATTTTGCCGGATCTCATTCTCGAAATCACCCACCGCGTACTGGCGGGCTTCAAACCGGATGCTGAAACCGTTCGCAAAATCATTTCCGAAACCCTCGCCGAAGTAGCTCCCGGCTCGACTGATGTGGAAATTCGTCTTCATCCCCAAGACCTCGCTTTGGTTCAGGGAGTCGATGCCGAGCTGGAGCAGAAATACCCCGGCATCAAATTGAACGCTGACCCCGAACTGACGCCTGGCGATTGTGTGGCGAAGAGCCGGTTTGGAATGATTGATGCCCGTGTCCTGACGAAGCTTCAAACTATAGCGCGCTCACTCAAATGAACCAAGGATCGCCCATTCTGCCCGCGCTGATGCAAAACCTGCGCGGGCGTATTGAATCCACCACACCGCTGGTGAGAATGGGCGAGGTCGTGCAAGTTACGGGTCTCGTGATCGAGTCAGTGGGACCAAATGTTTCCCTCGGCGACATCTGCGAAATCCGCTCGCCGCGCCTCAACGGCCTGCAAGCCGAAGTGGTCGGCTTCCGCGACCACCGCGTGCTCCTCATGCCACTGGGCGAGATGCAGGAAATTCATGCCGGCTGCGAAGTCGCCGCCACCGGCCGCGCCGCAGGCATCAATGTGAGCGATGCCCTCGTAGGCCGCATCATTGACGGCATCGGACGCCCAATCGACGGCAAAGGCCCGCTCCCAGGCGGCACGCTCCGCCCGCTCCATTGCCAACCGCCCAACCCCCTCACCCGCCAGCGTATTCTGAAGCCCTTTCAAACCGGCGTGAAATCCCTCGACCTTTTCACACCTGTGGGCCGTGGCCAGCGTCTGGGCATTTTCGCAGGATCAGGAGTCGGAAAATCCACGCTGCTTGGCATGATCGCCCGAGGAGCCGAATCGGATATCAATGTCATTGCCCTCATCGGCGAGCGCGGCCGCGAACTCCGTGAATTCATTGAAAAAGATCTCGGCTCGGAAGGCATGGCGCGCTCGATCATCGTTGTGTCGACATCCGACCAGCCGGCCCTGATCCGCCGCCGCGCAGCACACATCGCCACAGCCATCGCCGAGCATTTCCGTGATGAGGGCAAAAAAGTCCTCTTCATGATGGACTCGGTGACCCGTTACGCCATGGCCCAGCGCGAAATCGGCCTCGCCGTGGGAGAGCCGCCCACCAGCCGCGGCTATACGCCTTCGGTTTTCTCCGTCCTGCCCCGCCTTCTCGAACGCACCGGCAATGCCGAGAAGGGATCAATCACCGCCCTCTACACTGTTCTGGTGGATGGTGACGACATGAACGAACCCATCGCCGATGCCGTGCGAGGCATTTTGGATGGCCACGTGGTTCTCAGCCGCGCTCTGGCAACCGCAAACCACTTTCCAGCGGTGGATGTCTTGGAGAGCGTGAGCCGTGTGACCCTCGAAATTTGCTCAAAAGAAGAACTCGACTCCATCGGCACGGCGCGCGACCTCCTCGCGGCCTACCGCAAAAACGAGGATGTCATCACCATCGGCGCCTACACGAAGGGCAGCAACACCCACGTCGATCTGGCCATCGAGAAAACCCCACTCCTCCGGAGCCTTCTTCGCCAACCCATCGAAGACAAATGGACGAGGGATAAAAGCTTCACCGAACTCGCAAAAATCGTCGCATGACCCGGAAAAAATACAGTCTCCAGACCGTGCTCGACCTCCGCGAGAAGGCCAAAGACAAGGCCTCGGAGATCTTTGCCGCCGCCGTGCGCGACCGCGACCTCGCTGCCGCCCGCGTGGCCGAAGCTGCCTCCCGCTTGGAGGAACTCACCCGCATGATCAGCGGGGAGCGTTTCCCTGCTTGGGTGCGGGAACAAGGCTGGAACGCCCTCAACGCCCAGCGCGACCTCCTTCGCACCCTTCAAAACCGCCTTGCCCAAGAAGAGCAAAAAGTCGACGCCAAACGTGAACTCCTTATCGTCGCCGACCGCGACCACCAACTCGTGCTGAAACTGCGCGAAAAATGGCTCGCCACCATCCAACTCGAAGCCGCCCGTGCCGAGGAAAAACAACTCGAAGACTTCGTCACAGCAACCCGCTTTCTCCAATCTGCCATCCCATAAATGAACGCCAACACACCCACACTCAACCCGTTCTCCGAAGCCGACCAGAAGCCCTCTTCCAACTGGGGCCTAATCCTACTCGCCGTCATCCTCGGTACCGCCACGGCCGCCGGCGTCCTCCTGCTGAAGTGGCCCTCCGTCACCACCCTGCCTCCGGAACCCCCGGCCACACGGACAAAAATCAAATCCCAATCAAAGGACTGGGATTTCTACACCGCTGAAATCGACAACCTCCTCCAGGAACTTCAAAAACAACGCACCGCCTACGAGATCAAGACCAAGGACCTGGGCGCAGTCGAAATGCGCATCGAAGCCGAGAAGCAGGAACTCCTCCGCCTCCGCGGCGAAATCCAAAAGATGCGCGACGACCTCACCACCCAGACCACCGAACTCCTCAGCACGGAAAAATCCAATGTCCGCAACCTGGCCCGCACCTACGCGAGCATGAAGCCCGCCGAAGCCGTTGCCATCCTCGCTCAGATGTCCGACGCCAATATCGTTAAACTCCTTGCCACCATGAAGGCCGACATCGTCGCAAAAATCCTCGGCGAAATGGCAAAAACCAAAGACCCCACCGCCCCGGCTGACTCCAAAACGACCCTCGCCAATCGCGCCGCCGCCATCAGCGACCAACTCCGCCTCTTCAAAAACGAATCCCCCCAAGCAACCCGATGACCTCCCCTCTTCCAGCGCAACCTTCAAAACCCGCTATCGGAGAGTCAAAGAACTCCCTCCAAAGCGGCTTGCTGAATTTTTGCGCGCCCCCCAAAAACTCTGAGACCCCATCATTCGAAAGCTTAATAAGCCAAAACGACCAGCGACAAGACCGCCAAGACGAACTGGAAGAGGCCGAAGCGGCAAAAAAGCGTAAAAAGGCGCAAGATGCCGCAGCCATTGCTGCACAAGCCGCAAGGAGTGGAACTGTGCAATCCGAACCTTGCTTTGATCTAACGCAGGATCCACTCCAGTTGCAACAAGGTGAATCCGCTCCATTGCTGTCACTGGATCAAACCTCGGGCCAGCAACTCGATACCCAGCGCCAAGCGGACATGTCACGAAACACTAAAATTTCCGCCGCCTCGGAAAGCGATCCAGCAAACTTGACTAAAGATTTGTCAAAAATGGAATCCCTGGAGGCACGAACTCAAAATCAAGAAGAAGCTCTACCAACCCCGGAAAATTCCGACCTCAAAAGCTCCTTGGATCGGGAGGAGGAAACTCAAGAAACGGCTATTTCTACCCTTGAAGAATCCCAAGATACCTCGAGTGGCATGAAATCTGCTACGATTGAGGATGAAATGGTTTCGCTTGCCACATTTGAAGAATTCCAGGCCTCCTCTGCCCCAGAAGCAGTTAGCGAGCCGTCCATTACTTCAACGAATCGATTATCAGCCCTGGCAAGTCTATCGGAGCGCGCTGAGATTCGCTCCATAGAAAGCACAGGCTCCGGCGCAGACAATTCGACAGGTAATTTTTCTGCCGGAAACCCTGCCCTGATTCCTATCGGCGGAAAGAGCGCCCTTCAAAAAAACGCAGCCTCGCAAGCCTCCTCGCTTCTTAGGTCGCTAGCCCCTGAAATTGAAAAATTTCAACAAACGGGCCAGTCCCAAGTCCAACTGGAATTGCCAGTTAGCGACAACGAATCCGTCAAAATACGTCTCAGCCTGCGAGCCGGTGAGATTCGCTCTACCTTCATCACTGAATCTCCAGAACTCCGCGAAGCACTCCAAAAAGCCTGGCCGGATTTCACAGCCACCCATCGTGCACAAGGGGTTCGCTTCGGGGAATCCCAATTCCAAGACTCCTTTGCACGCAATCAAGACGCCGCATCCGAACAAGGACGCCAACGCCAATATCAGCAAGATTCCTCCAACTTTCCAACTTCACCAAACCAAAGCGCGACCAAAAATCGCAATCCTGCAATCGTCTCAAACTCCACCCCTATCGGAAACAAAGCAGGTTCCGTAAATCTCTGGGCGTAAAATTCAAGCCATGCCAATCTCAAGCGTAACACCCCAAACCTCCGCCCCCCCTGCAAAAGACCCCATAACCGGTCTCGCAATGAAAAGCAATGCAGGCAAACAAATGCTCGGCGCGGATGATTTCATGAAGTTGCTGACAACGCAGCTTACCTCGCAGGACCCAATGAATCCGATGAAAGATACGGAGTTCATATCCCAGATGGCAAACTTCACCTCATTGGAGCAAATGCGGACATTATCCCAATCGTTTGAAACCTTCACAAGCGATCAAAAATTATCGGCAGCACCGGCTTTTTTAGGACGAAATGTCACCGTAAAAGATGCCGCAGGGGACATCACCGGCATTGTGGAAGCCATAACGCTCAAGGACGGAAAACCCGCTATCACGATAAACGGCAAATCCTATGATACTAACCTAATCAAAGGAATTGCCATGCCACCACCCACTTCAATCCCGCCAATTTCTACACCAGAAACTTCCAGCGTTGGTCCCAACCCCCAATCGTAATTCCACCTTTAAAATCTTATGGCACTCCTCAACTCTTTCAATAGCGGCGTATCAGCTGTCAAAACTTTCGGAAAGAATCTTGAAGTCATCGGTGATAACATCGCCAATGTGAACACAACGGGCTTCAAGGGTTCCCGCGTAACGAACCAAGACAACTTCAGCGAAACACTCGTCCGCTCGAGTGCAGCAAATGGAGATGTTCCCGGAGCCAATTCAATGCAAATTGGCTCCGGAACGAGTGTTGCTAGCGTAAGCCAGCGCTTCACGCAGGGAGTTCTCAGCACTACCGGTGGACCAGCGGACCTAGGAATTTCAGGCAAGGGATTTTTCAAGGTTCAAGATCCTGAGAATCAAAATTTTTATTACACACGAGCAGGAGATTTTCGGCTTGATGACACTGGTAATCTTCTGACTAACGATGGAATGAATGTCATGATGGGCACTGGCAAAGTTGTAATCCCTCCCACCCAGGGAGCCAACCCACTCCAATCTTATAAAATCGATAAAAACGGTGAAGTTTCTGCTTATTATGCAAACGGAACAACCGCCACGCCGATTGGCCAAATCCTCCTGACCTCCTTTGCAAACCCCAATGCCTTGGAGCGGATTTCGGGCAATCTCCTCAACAACCCCGGAGGTGAAGCTGGCGGCGTGGGTGCGGCAGGATCAACTGAAGCCACGGCTGCGAATGCCACACTTTTCGGCGACATCATCCAAGGCACATTGGAACTTTCGAATGTCGATCTGACCCAACAATTCTCCGACCTCATCGTCGCTCAGCGTGCGTTCCAAGCAGGCTCACGTGTGATTACAGTTTCCGATTCCGTGATGGAGGAGATCGTCAATCTCAAGCGCTAAGCGTTTCAATTAAAAAACAAAACAAATAATATGCCAGCCAACGAACCAGATACAGCCAACCAAAACCTTTCCGCCCCGAAGAAATCCGGAAATCCCTTGATGCCAGTCATTGCCGTCGTGATTCTGGTGCCCGCTTTGGTCTATGGCGTCATGGATTTTGTCATCTTGCCCAAGCTCAAAGCGGCGGCAGGCACTGCCAAGCATGCAGACGACCATGGCGAGAAGACTCCGAAAACCGTTTCCGCTCTGGGCGAGCACACTGCGGAATTTGGTGGTCTCGTCGTGAATCTCTCTGGAACGGGAAGCTCTCGCTATCTGCGGACAAATTTCAAGGTGGCGAGCGCGGATGCCAAGATCAGCAACATCATGAAGGAAAACGAATCCCCGCTGCGCGATGCGGCGATCACGATTCTTTCCTCTCAGGCGCCATCGGCTCTGGACAACCCCGGCGGACGCGAGGCTGTGCGCAAGCAACTGATTGCCAAGTTCAACAGTCTCCTCGGCGCCGAGGTGATCGACCAAATTTATTTCTCCGAATTCGTAATCCAATAAAAGCGCGTCCCGCCGCGCTTTTCCACCCTCATACCTGATATGGCCGGAACTCTTAACCAATCCGATATCGACAGACTCGTCGCTGAGGCTGCCCAGTCTTCTGCTCCATCGATTTACCGCTTCGACGGCTCACGATTTCCGACCGCCAATCAGGTTCAACCCAAGGCGTTCGACTTTCGCACGCCGATCCACTTGGCCGAGGCGGAGATTCGTCGTATTCGGACGATCCATACAGGCTTTATTTCAACAATTTCCGCGCGTTTTTCCTCACTTCTGCGAGCGGACATGAGCCTGAAACTGGCAAAGCTCACGACCATGCCCTACGGGAAGTTTGCGGAGTCGATGAAGAATCCGACCCATATTTCCCTCTTCAAGGTCGATCAGCTTCCAGGTATCGGAATTCTGGAAATTCATCCGCGTCTGGCTATCAGCATGACCAACCGCATGCTGGGCGGTCGCGGCAGCACCTCCGACGAAGAACGCTACCTCACCGAAATCGAAATCGCCCTTCTCGAGGAAATCGTTGATATCATTGTCAATGAATGGTGCCGCCAGTGGAAAGATGAGCGCCAATACAGCGGACGCCAAATTGGCCACGAGAACAATCCGCGTTTCCTTCAAGCCTGTTCAAATGACACTGTCATGCTCGCCCTCACGATCGAGGCGCTGGCAGGCGACAGCGTGGAACTCATCCAGATCGGCGTGCCCTACAACATGCTCGAGCCGATCGTTAAGAACATGCACAGTCGCCGCTCACGCGATTTGCAGGTTCAGCCCGACATCAAGCCCCAGCAGTGGCGCAGTTCTTACAACCAAATTTCCGTTCCACTCATAGCCGATTGGGAAGTGCCCGGCGTGAATGTGAGCGATGTCCTCCGCCTGCGAGTCGGAGATGTGCTGGAAATGCCGAAAACCACACTTAACAACACCCGCGTCCGTATCGCCAATGCCCCGCGCTTCAGTGCACAAGCAGGCTGCGAAAACGGCCATGTTGCCATTCAAATCACTTCTGAAATCCAACCTGCCCAAAAACAATGAGCACCATCAACGACGCCAAAAACCTCTCCGTCATCCTCGATGTCAAAGTCGATCTCACCGTCCGCATCGGCTCCTGCATGCTGCCCATGAGGGATGTCGTGGAACTCGGCGAAGGCACCGTGCTTCAACTCGACCAACTTGCCAGCGAGCCAGTCGGCCTCTATGTGAACGACAAGCTAATCGCTCGTGGTGAAGTCGTGGTCGTGGATGAGAACTTCGGCATCAAAATCACCCAGATCGTCGGAGACGCGGCATGAGGAACCTTGCGTGGAGGCTCGCCCTCGTGGCGGCTCTCGCATGTCTCCAATTCCCACTGCTCCAAGCCACGGAGGAGCTATCGAGCATGCCTGCGGCTCAAAGTGCAGCGGCATCTGCGCCTGCTCAAAATACGGAAAGCGCAATTCCGACAACCACTTCGGATTTGGCCCAACCATCCGCTGCTCCAGCTGAAAAGAAATCCATGGCAGCTGCAGTGCCCGGAATGGACGAATTTGGGCGCTTGCTTGGTTACATTACCCTGTTGGCTGCACTCGCCGGCGCAGCGATTTACCTCATCAAATTTGGCATCCCTCTGCACCGCAACCGTTCCAAAGAAGAACGCAAACTTCAAGTCTTGGAGATGCGCCCACTCGGAAATCGCCAATTTCTTATCGTAGTGGGCTACGACGACACCCGCATGCTGCTTGGAGTGACACCGGGAAAAATCGATTACCTCTGTCCCCTAGACTCCGTTTCAACAAATCCAGCGGATTTTTCCCAACTCATGGACCAATCCGAAAAAAAAGGAGCCGCCCAGTGAGAAGAACAGCCTATCGCCAATCAGAATCCGCCTGCGATCGCCTGTTTTTCAGTGGCACACCATGCGCCTCTAAACCTCAGCCTCTTTGGACATCTTCAACAGTGGCTTACACAGGCGGGACGCCTGTGCTCCCCTCTTTGCCCGACTGCAAACACCACTTAATGGCATGAAATTTCCTCGCTTTTATTGCTTTAAATCGTTTCTGATGGCTCTGTTGCTTGCCATGCTCGCCTCGTCGGCAATCGCGCAGTCTCCAGCACCCGGGCCGACGCCATTTCCACCTTTGCTGACTTCGCCAACAGCTCCCGCAGCTCCCCGTGCGCCAACGGCCCCGAACGCGCCACAGCCTCCTTCAATTTCCTCTCAGGGCACACCATTGGTAAACCTCCAGATCGGAAATGGCAATGACCGCCAAAATTTGAGCACAGCGATCCAGATCGTGATTGTGATGACCCTGCTCACGCTGGCACCATCGCTCATCATGCTCATGACCAGCTTCACGCGCATCGTGATCGTTCTGGGTTTTGTCCGCACCGCACTTGGCGTTCCGAGCGCTCCGGCCAATCAACTTATCATTGGCATCTCGATTTTTATCACTTTTTTCATCATGGCCCCAGTCTGGCAGCAGATTCAAGAGCAGGCCATCAATCCCTACATGAACGAACAGATCAGCTCGAATGAGGCGATGGACCTCGCCGTCGAACCGATCCGGAACTTCATGCTCCGTCAAACGCGCCCGGGTGAAGTCGATTTCTTCCTGGACCTTGCAGGCATGGGGCGCACGGACCTGAAAGACCTCCCGATGCGAGTGGTGCTGCCGGCGTTTATCATCAGCGAACTCCGAACGGCCTTCCAGATGGGATTTCTCATTTTCATTCCATTTCTCGTGATTGACTTTCTGGTGGCGTCAACACTTATGTCCATGGGAATGATGATGATGCCTCCAACGATGGTGGCACTACCCTTGAAGCTCCTGCTTTTCGTTCTGGTCGATGGATGGCAACTCGTCGTTCGCTCTCTCGTGCAAAGTTTTGCCTCATGAACCAAGAAACCGCCATTGAAATGCTCCGCTCGCTCATCACGGTCTCACTGCTCGTGACGACCCCGATCATCTTGGCAGCGGTCGTTGTCGGCGTTATCATCAGCCTCCTCCAAGCCGTCACCAGCATTCAAGAGCCTACTCTGAGCTTTGCGCCAAAACTTATCGCTGTCGGCGCAATCATCATTATTGGAGCGCCTTGGATGCTTCGGCAACTCATGCAATTTACGGTTTTTTTCATCAATAAAATCCCGGAAATGACGAGATGATCACTATTCATGTCGAGGATATCTACCCCGGATTGCTCATTTTCCTGCGAGCCACTGGACTCTTTCTGATTCTACCGGTTTTCTCAGGCAGCATGATTCCCTCCACCGTCCGCATCGCCTTGGCGGCAATACTTGCCTACCTGCTTGCCCCGATTTTCGGCGATTTCGGCGGAGTGCCAGGACATTGGTTCATCGTGGTCATGCAAGTCATACACGAAATTCTCACCGGGCTGCTCATGGGATTTGCGGTGCGATTCCTGCTCTACGCTTTGGAAATGGCGGGTGAAATCATAGCCGTGCAGATTGGACTCTCGATGAGCACTAACATCGATCCCATTACAAGAACCTCGGCAACCCCGCCGAACACGATGCTTTTTTCCCTCGGAACCGTGCTCTTTCTGGTGACAGGTGCGTATCAGTTCTGCCTCCTCGCGTTTGCCCGCAGTTTCGAAATCTTCCCTCCGAGCGCGATTTTTGCTCCTCAATCGATGGATACCGTCATCGCCGCGAGCGGCAGGATTTTTCTTCTTGCCGTTCAAATTTCCGCCCCGCTCCTCGCGATCAGCTTTCTCGTCAACATGGCCTTCTCGGTCCTCGGCCGAGCAGCGCCGAGCCTGAATGTCTTCATGCTCAGCTTCCCTGTTCAAATTCTCGCCGGGCTCACAGTGTTTTCCATGACGCTCGGGCTCACCATTCAATACATCCTCCGCGACATGCAGCACTTGCCGGAGTTGATGCTCCATTTTCTGAGGTAAAACTGCGATGGCGAACGAAAACGACAACGCAACAGAGAAACCGACAGAAAAAAAACTGTCGGAGGCCCATAACAAGGGTCAATTCGCCCAGGCACCGGAGATTCAGGTCGTCTTCGGCCTGATTGCCGCCTACTTCGTTTTTCTGTTCACGCTGGACAGCCAATCCCGCTACATGACCGAGATGGTGGCCAGCATCCTCGGCAATCTCGAAAAATACCAAATCATCAGTGATTTCATACCCCATTGGACGGGCATGGCGTTCCTAACGCTCTTCGGCTTGCTGGCTCCAATGTTTCTCGCCACGACAGTCGCCAGCATCCTCGCCGGTGGCCTCCAGACGCATTTTAAAGCGACTCCGGAAGTGGTGGGCTTCAAATTTGAAAAGCTCAACCCTGTGACAGGATTCCAGCGCGTCTTTAGCAAGCAAGGACTCGTCAAACTCTTCGTGGAATCGGGAAAGTGTCTCGTCGTAGCCGTCCTCATCTACGGCAGTGTCAAACAAATCCTCGCCGACCCGATCTTCTTCACGCCCGTTCCCGTTTTCCGCATCGGAAGTTTCATCTACGACTCAACGCTCTCCCTTTTCTTCCGACTCGCCCTCGCCATGGGCGGCCTCGCCCTCCTCCACTATATCTTCCAACTCAAAAAAACCGAAAAGGATCTCATGATGACCAAGCAGGAGATCAAAGACGAGCAACGCCAATCCATGGGCGACCCGAATGTCAAGATGGCCCAACGCGCCATGGCCCGTCGCCTCCTGCAAAAACAAATGCTGGCGGATGTGCCAAACGCCGATGTCATCGTCACCAACCCCACACATTACGCCGTGGCCCTGAAATACGAGCGCGGCGTCGATGCCGCTCCGGTCGTTCTAGCCAAAGGCCAAAACCTGTTCGCCCAGCGGATCAAAGCCATCGGATCGAAGCACGAAGTTCCTACTGTCGAAAACAAACCCGTAGCCCGCGCGCTTTATAAATTCGGCCAAGTCGGCAAACCCATCCCTGCCCAACTTTATCAAGCCATCGCTGAAATTCTTGGTTACGTTTACCGCACCCACCGCTACTACTTCTACCAACTCAAATCACGCCGTCTGAAATCCTGATCCGTCCGCCACATGGCCACCGCAAACGCCCAAACCTCAAGATTCAAGTGGAGCGACCTGCTCAAGCAGACAGACCTGATCTTTACGCTCGGACTCTTCGGCATCATCCTTCTTTTAGTCATCCCCGTCCCGACCTGGGCGCTCGATTTTTTACTTTCCGTCAATATCGGCATCTCCCTGCTGATCCTGCTCGTGATCATTTATGTAAAAGATCCGCCCGAGTTCTCGGCCTTCCCCACCATTCTGCTCGCCGTCACCCTGATGCGACTGGCGCTGAACATCGCTTCCACGCGACTCATTCTGCTCGACGGCTTCGCCGGAAATGTCATCGAAGCCTTCGGCCATGTGCTCATCCAAGGCAACTATATTGTCGGCGCTGTTGTTTTCATCATTCTGGTCATCATCAATTTCGTCGTCATCACCAAGGGTGCCGGCCGTATCGCCGAGGTTGCTGCACGATTCACCCTCGATGCCATGCCGGGTAAACAGATGGCCATCGACGCCGAACTCAACGCCGGCATCATCGACGAACTCACCGCCACATCCCGCCGACTCAAAGTCCAAAAAGAAGCCGATTTCTACGGCGCGATGGACGGTGCCAGCAAGTTCGTGCGAGGCGATGCTGTCGCCGGTATCCTCATCACCTTCATCAACGTCATCGGGGGTTTCGGCATCGGCATGCTCCAAAAAGGCATGCCCATGGACCAAGCCCTCCAAAAATACACCCTCCTTTCCATCGGTGATGGTCTTGTTTCCCAGGTCCCCGCGCTCGTGGTCTCGGTTGCCGCAGGTCTCCTCGTGACTCGCGCCCAAGGCGACAACAGCCTCGGAGCCCAGATCGGCAAACAACTCGGAGCCTACCCTCGCGCCGTCGGCATCTCAGCCGGTCTCATCGCAGCTCTCGCCCTCGCTCCCGGCATGCCGGCAGCCCCCTTCCTCATACTCGGCGGCATCACAGGCTTCGTGGCCTATATGCTGAAAAAACAATCCCAAAACCCGCTCGCAACCGGAGCCAAAGGCAGCACCCTTGCACTTCCAGCACCTGGTGGGGGAAATGCCAACCAAGGAGGCCAACAAGGCGCAGCAGGTGGTCAAGGATCCCCAGCCAATACCGGACCCGAAGATCTCCACAAGCTCATCGAAGCCGAAGTCCTCTCCATCGAAGTGGGCTATGGACTCCTCCGCCTTGCCGATAAAACCCAAGGCGGCGACCTCCTCGACCGCATCACCGGCGTCCGCAAAGGCTTTGCCCGCGACAACGGCATGGTCATTCCTCCGATTGCCATCCGCGACAGCCTCGAACTTGAGCCTAACGAATACAACTTCCTCCTCCGGGGCAAATCCTTCGCCCGCGCCTCAGTGATTCCAAACCGCTGGCTCGCCATGAATGTCTCCGGCAGCATGGTCAACCTCAAAGGCGTCCCCACACGTGAACCCGTGTTCGGCATTGAAGCCGTCTGGATCGCCGAAGAAGAAAAACGCACCGCCGAAATCAATGGCTACAGCGTGGTGGACGCCACATCGGTGATGATCACCCACCTCGCAGAAACCCTCAAACAAGTCTCCCACCTCATCCTCACGCGCCAGGAAGTCCAATCCCTCATCGACCGCGTCAAGGAGTCCAACCCCGCTCTTATCGCAGAACTCCTCCCCGACCTCGTCAATCTTGGCATCATCCAGCGCGTCTTGCAAAACCTCCTCCGCGAGGGCGTGCCGATCAAAAACCTGCCGCTCATTCTGGAGACACTCGCCGACTATGCGCCGGTCACAAAAAACCCTGACGAACTTTCCGAGCAAGTCCGCCGCCGCCTTGGCACCTACTTCATCAGCCAATACGAGTCTGAGCCGGGTCTCATCAAGTGCATCACCATCGATCCTCGTCTGGAGCAAACCCTGATGACCCGCATCCAGCGCTCCCATTTCGAAACCACGCTCGCGCTCGACCCGAACACCGCACAATACCTGCTCCGCGAACTCACCATCCGCTCAAACTCCCTTGCCGAGCAAGGCCTCTCACCGATCACCATCCTCACGGCCGAACTCCGACTCGCGTTCAAACGCTTCTTCGAGCCCTCCTTGCCTAAACTCATCGTTCTCTCCTACCAGGAACTTCCCTCCCAAACAGAAATCCAAAACACAGGTATCATCGTTCCCCCACCGACTGAACGCATGCCTGCAGCCGCCTGATCCACATCGGCAGATTTTTCCGCTTCGCCCTCAAAAAAATCAGAAAACGCTGAAAAAACCTCTTTAACTGTTGTTTTATATGCCATCGACCCAAAATTCTTGCATTTCATTTTTTGGCGTAAAAATTGCTGCGAACGAAGGGATTTTTTAGAAACCCACCAGCCCACATGCAATATTTCACGCTCATCGGAGGCTTCACTGGCTTCGTTCTCGCCTTTCTGGTGAGCTTTGTCGCTGGCAAGACCCTCGAAGACACCGTGTTCAATGCGACCATCGGCTGCGTTCTGACTGCGCTACTCTTCAGAGTCTTCCGATTGGTTATCGAATACTGCGCCAAGCAAGTCGTGGCGGAGAAAGCCCGCCTCCGCGATATAAAAAAAACCGCCGAAGCCGAAGCCCCCCCCCCACAGGAGAGCACTCCTGAGACGCCTGCCCAACCGGCCGCCTAAACATGCAGCAACTCGCCGAACCCATCATGTCCACTCCCCGGCCCGATGCTCAAAAATACACGGCAGCATGGCGTGCCTACGGCGGTGTCTCACAGGGCAGCGAAGAGGAAATTCTTAAAAACCACATGCCGCTCGTCCGCTCCGTTGTAGATCGCATGCGCGCCAGCCTACCGGCACATCTCGATGTCGATGACCTCTACTCGGTGGGGCTCCTCGGCCTCATTCAAGCCCAACGCCGCTTCGACCCCACACATGGCGTCACCTTCGCAGCCTACGCGGCCATGCGCGTCCGCGGCGCTGTGCTCGACGAGCTCCGTCGCGTCGACTGGATGTCACGCACACTTCGCGTCAAAGCCAAAAAGCTCACTGATGTCATCTCAGCCTTCGAGCAAAACGCAGGCCGCCCTGCCACGGAAGCAGAGATCGCCGATGAACTCGGTATCTCCAGCGAAGAATACTCCATCCTGCTCGATGAAGTCCGCCCGCTCAGCTATGTGGAACTCGATGCGCTCGCAGGAGACGACGAAGACTCCAGCCTGCACGAAGTCATCGCCGACGAGAACCAACCGAATGCCAGCGAGATCGCGCTGAAACAGGAACTCATCAAACTCGTCGCGGAACGCCTCCAGATGCTGCCCGACATGCAGAGGAAAATTCTCGCCATGTATTACTTTGAAAACCTCCGCCTCGCGGAAATTGCCAGGGTTTTTGGCGTTACTGAATCCCGGATTTGCCAAATCCACACTCAGGCTGTGCTCGGCCTAAAGGCCTATATCCGCAAAGCCATGGAGCGCTGACTCTTCACCATTCTAAGAAAAACAAAACAACCATCCACCACCCATGATCCTCATAATAGGTTACATTATCGTTCTCGGTTCGACGCTCGGCGGCTTCATGATGGCCGGAGGCAAAATCGGCCTGCTCTTCCCGATCTCGGAATATGTCATCATCATCGGCATTTCGATCGGCCTCATGGTCATCGCCAGCCCGGTCTCGCTGCTGAAAAACATAGTCAAAAAAATCAAGATAGCCTTCCGCAACCAGGCCGTTCCGACATCCGATTACACCGACCTCCTGAAGCTCCTTTACGAACTCTTCAGCAAAGCCCGCCGAGGCGGTTTGATCGCAATTGAAGACGACATCATGTCTCCCAAGGAGAGCCCCATTCTCTCGAAATACCCTTCCTTCATCAACGACCATGAACGCTTGGAATTCCTTACGAACAGCTTGAAACCTGTCATCGATGGCCGCCTCAAGCCAGAGCAACTCGGCAGCCTACTCCATGCCGACTTCGAAGCCAAGGAAGAGGATGCCGTCCAACCGATCCACATCCTCAACCTCGTCGGAGACTCCCTGCCAGGCATCGGTATCGTGGCCGCAGTTATGGGCATCATCAACACCATGGCGGCAATCGCCATGGGCCCCGAAAAAGTCGGCCAGAAGGTCGCGGCAGCCCTCGTCGGAACCTTTCTCGGCGTGCTTGGAGCCTACGGGTTCATCAACCCCCTCGCTGCCCGCATCAAGCTCAACAATGTTTACGAACTCCAATACTATGCGGTCATCATGAAGGGCGTCCTCGGCTTCACTGGCGGCATGGCACCGATCATGGCCATCGAGGCCGCCCGTCGCGCCATTGATCCCGCCTTCCAACCCACAGCGGAAGCAGTCGAAGAAATGGTCAAAAATACCGGAACGCCAGCCAACTAACCCCCATGGCCAAGAAAAAACACGAACACCACGGCGGAGCGTGGAAAGTCGCCTACGCGGACTTTGTCACCTCCATGATGGCTCTCTTCCTCGTTCTGTGGATTGCCAACTTCAAGCCGGAGATCCTTGTTTACACATCGCTCTACTTCAAGGATCCCACGAACAAAAACTGGCCTACCACTTGGGGCGTCATGGAGAAGGAAATCCAAGCCACCCGCAAAGATGCCTCGCTCAACGACCAGACCCACACCGAGAATCAAGGCTTCCTCCGCGCCATCGCGCGGGATTTCAACCGACTCCTCAATGTCAACAACGAAGAGAACAGGCCCATCGACATCACCATCACTGACGAAGGGCTGAAAATGGAAATCTACAACCGCACGAAGAAGCCGCTCTTCAAGGACAACACCACAGAATTCACCGAATGGGGCAACTTCGTTTTTCAAAACCTTTCTTGGCTTATCCAGCGCTACAATTTTCAGGTTTATCTCGAAGGTCATACGCCCAAGGGACTCGATCTGGGACCCAATAAAAACTACACACCTTGGGAACTCAGCACCGACCGGGCCAATGCCGCCCGCCGTCTCATGGAATTTTATGCCATGACGCCGGAAAAAATGAAACGCATCGCCGGCTGCGGGGATTCCCAACCGCTCCCGAATGTCCCCGCAGACTCGGAAGACAACCAGCGCATCACCGTTAGCCTCTCGCTTACGCAAACAGCCCCCGCGCCTGCACCGGCTCCGAGCCCCGGAGCCGCTCCAGCAACTCCTAATCCCACCGCCCGATGAAGGATTTTCTCCAAGGCCGTTCGCTCGCCGGAGGCGGATCCAACCGCCGCGCGGAGTCCCCGGTAGCGACAACTCCCCTGCCGCCGATTAACACGCCCCATATCCACCCGGATAGCATCAACCTCTCCGACATCGCGCTCGACAGCGAACCACTCCCCGAGTCCATCACGACTCAAGGTTCCTCCGCTCCCCAGCTCGAACTCGTCCCGGATAGCGTCGGCCGCATCGGCCATATCGTCATCACATGCGCCTGCGGGGAAAAAATCACCCTGCAGTGCAACTACTGACCCCTTGCCGCCAGCAGGCGGGCTGTCTGACCTTCCATTGAGATGACAAAATCTCTCCCGAGATTCAGCGAGATTGAAAAAAAGACGGGCAATCTCGCTTTGGTTGTCATTTTGACTCTCATCTTCGCCAGCACTCACCTCCGTGCAGCAAATGCCACCGTGCCGCAGGAACAGGCTGTCCCGGTCCTGCAACAATCTGCTGCGACTGCTACCGCCCTCGCCCGCGCTGCAAGAGATTTTCCAGATTCCGAGCGTCAGCGCACCACTCAGGCCGGCCTTTCCATCATCCTTCTCACGAAATTCGACCGCATCCTTCCCCGCCTCCAGCCATCGACTCTGAACCGGCTCGCCGACATTTTTCTGGCAGAAAATCCCGACCCCAGCGAGCAGGCTGCAGCAGCCTCCCAATTCCCGCCCGCCGATACATTGAATTTCGATGGTTCCCGACTCACCGGCGGCAACTTCCGCAATATCGATGCCATCATTGGACTCGGCGGGCGCCCCATCGCACTCGACCGCGAACTTCCCGCACGGATCGTCCCCCTCGAACCCGCCCGCGCACAGGCTCTCGACTCGTCACGCAGCGAGGGATGGTCTTCGCAAAATTTCGCCGAACTCCAAAGTCTCTTCAACCGCATCTACGCCGCAGATGTGGGTGGGAATCTGGTCACAGACGGCATTTTTCTCCGTCCCTATGCCGGCCGCATGGACGACCTTTACCACCACCTCGTCCAACAAGGCGGCCGCAACGGGCAACTCGACTACTTCGCCCTCCTCGACAGCCTCCCTCCGCGCCAATACAGCCCGATCGCAGGCACAGCCGCCCGGACATCCGTTCCTCCCCTGCGAGTCAACCTGAGCAACATCCTCTCGGGCGGCAGCCTCCAGGCCATCCAAAATTTCAAAGCGGAAAATCCCCGCGCCAATGTGCAAAACCCCTTCAAGGGATTCGCCGTCCGCACGCTGCCCTACCTCGCCGACCAGCTCAGAAAAACCGCCCCAGGTTCAGACCTCAAACTCTCCGGCGACCTCATGCAGCGCGCCATCAGCGATCCCCGCCGCTTCTCGCCAGGCAAAGCCCCGCCCCTCTTCCATGATCCCAGCCGCTTTCTCGGCCAATGGGAGGACCCGCGCTTCATTCGCGTCAGCAAAAAAAAGAAAGCATCAAACGCCGCTCTATTTGCGGAGATACAGAAAGTGGATTTCGATACCCCCCTGCCGGAGATGTCCTTCGAGCCAGCAGGAAACGCCCTCCTCTCGAACGCTCCAAGCCCCCCCGCCCCGGACGAAACGAACGACCTCCTCAATGACCTGGGTCTCCCTCCTCAGGCTGAAAACGCCGCCAAATACGAGCCGCCGGACACTCCAGAACCCGTCCTCCCTCCCGCACGCATCACCAAACCTGAAGCCACTGCACCAACTCCTCTCCTGACCAAGCCTGCACCTCCACTGCTCGACAGCGAGCCATTGGATATCCCGCCCGTCGTTGATCTTGCCCAGGCTCCCACCCCTGAACCTCCGAAGCCTGAGCCCGCTGCCACACAAACCCCACAGCCCCTCATGGCGGAGCAACCCGCTCCGACTCCCATGGCCTCAGCCACCCCGCCACCTCAACCGCCCAAACCCTCCGCAATTGCCGTTATCCCCCCGCCGCAAGCCCCCCCACAAGCGACGCCGCAGGAGACTCCAGCACCTGCACCCGCTCCCCAAAAAGAACCGCAGGTCGCCAGAGCCATTCCTGTGAATCCGCCGGATGAATCGCGAGGCCCTTCCTCAAGTTCCTACCAAGTCGCCGTTCTCACACCCACGGCAAACGAAGCGATCGATTACTTGAGAAAAATCGCTGCCAGTGATATCGCGCTTTCAAACAACTTGGCCGCCGCGAGACGCGCGGATTGTGTCATCCACTGGCTTGGCGAGGCAGTGAAACCCTTTGAGCCCCTCCTCACACAGTCCCCCGAAAGCCCTGAAGCCAAAGCCGTGGAGCCGTTCATCGTTCAGGCGCGCGACGAGGTCGTAACCTTGCTGAAGGATCGCGAAACCCTGCAATCCGCACTCATGCAAGAACTCAAAAACCGCCAGAACGCGCGTCAAGCCCTCGAGAAAGAAATCCAAACATCCCGCCGCGACGAACTCGCCGGCCGCACAGGCACCGGAGCTTGAAACTCAACGCTGGCCCGGCCTGGGAAGGGAAACCCTCGGGGCTTGAACCATGATTTTTTGCGTCACATCAGCTGAACGCTCACCGTCGGGATTTTTGTGGCGTTTGATATAATCATCAAAAACAGCCACGGCTTCCGAGCGCTCCATGGGATTTTCGCCCGCAGCCAGTTCCAAACGAAGTGTGTAATCACGAAAATCAACGCGAACCTTAGTGCGGGTCAGCAACTGGATCACAACCCCCAAGACATGGGCGTTTGATTGACCAAGCTTGAGCAGAAACTCGTCGATGGACGCTTCAAGAGGAATTTCGCGGACTTCGGAAGACTGTTGCACGCCGTCTTGAATGAATGACCGCGTCTCAACGATGGTTATTTCGAGAGCGGTTTTGGACGGGGAGGTTTTCATTTACCTAAAGTTTAATAAGAGCCACCCGTCTGTTCAATTTCATTTTCATGAAAAAAATCACCAACCTCTCGCTTCAAGACTATCAAGATACAATGAATAAGGATTATTGCGCGGCATGTCAGTCGGCGATCCCGATGGCTGAAAGGCTGGATTCTCCACTGCATCAAGCTGTGTAACTTCAAACCAATTCAAGTAGTCCGCAATTTTTTCCGAGCGCTCGACAAGAAGCGCACGCGCGCGCTCCATTTCCTGGATTTTGGCCGAGACCGCAGCCTTCGGCTTTTTGGCGAGCAGCGAGGCGATGTTTCGATACTGCTCCAAGACCGGCTGGAAGAGTGGATGCGCGCGAAATTCCAGGTTGAAAAGCCGCACGACGCATTCCCGCATGAGAAAAGCTCCCCCCTTCGACTTGGCTGCTTCCGAGAGGCTCTGCCCGCCATTGACAGATTGTAAAAGGTCCGCCAACTCGCGTTCACTCTTCCCTACGGTGAGCGAGGCCATGCGCGGCGGCAGCGAACTGTGCGCGATATCCAGCGTCCAAAGTTTGGAAAGTTCACTTCGCGAACCGAGCCGGGGGAACGCTGAGAGAATCGGATTCTCCCCGCCTCTGGGAAATGAGGGATCCGCAAACAAGGTGACAAAGCTTTTTTTCGACCCATCCGCTTTTTTTAACACCCGCAAGAGCGACACAGCTTGGGCGCGGTAGAGAATAATCGAAGCCGCATCGAGGATTTCCGGTTTCTGCCGAAAAAACGCGTCTAACTCCGGCGGTGGCCCGCTCTGGATGAGGGCCGAGTAGACCCCGTCCGGTGCCCCATCCCGCGAGCGGCGCACCTCCTCGGCAAGCCCTTCAATGAACCATGGAGGCGGCAGCGCAAAGGCCTTCCCCGCGCGTGGAGGCTGATCACGATGCATGGCGTGGAGCGCAAGGGCTGAGAGGACTCCCGCATCGAAGCCTCCGCTGCGAAGCGCGGCTTCATCGTAGACATCGACCTGCACCTTCATGCCGGCCTCTGTCTCAAAAATCAACGGCACAACGGTGCCCCCGCCCCTTGGAATGGCCGAGCGGGTTTTGTCGTTGAGAATAATCGGCGACGCGGCGCCCGCATTGGTCTCATGGATTTTTTCCCACTCAAGCAGTGCGGCGTCGGCCGCGCGAAGCATTCTGTTTCGAAGGTCGCGGTCTTGGGAGAAGGCAATGAATGCCCCACTCCGGCTTGATGAGGAGGCCGCAAGCGAAGCCTTGGCAACACGCGTCGGCTCGGCGGGAAGGAGAGGAACTCCTGCAGCCAGCAAGATCAGGAGTCGCTTTTTCCAGGCCATCGCACAACCAGGCTTTTAGGAGTGACCGAGGCGGAACTGGCGGAATCCAGGGTTTCCAAAACAGCCCCCAGCGAGTCAAAGCACGGCCGCCAAATCGCCAGAATATGGGGCGCAACAAGAGAGGGAACGGGCAACTGGCCAAGCGAGGCTCCAATCACGCGAACCTTCAAATCACCATTTTGAGAGTATGGTTCAAGCTGCAGCGAGAAGTAGAGCGGATAGTCTTCGAGAGATTGCTCCATAACAAAATCCAGACGCCCCTCGCCCAGTTCGACGAAGCAACGCTTGAACTCCGTGTGAATGCCCAAAGCCGTTTTTACAGGAACGAGTTTTACATTTTCCAAAAGGAAGTTGTTAATCGCATCCTCGCTACCCATCCAAGCCCCGCCCGGCGTAGTGGAGGCTTTTTTTAAAAAAGAGGCCAGCGCAACAGAGGCGGTAGAATCCTTTTTCACAGCGGGTCGTAAGGCAGCAGGCGCCTGGGAAATGAGATAAATGCCGAAAACCATCCCAGCGAAAACTGCCCAGAAAAGGAGATTCCAAAACAGACTGAATAAATTTCGAGCCGTGTTCAAAGGCTTGCCGGGAATTTGTTTTTTTACCGGCTTTGACGAGGGCAGGGGCGGAGCAGACGCCCCCACAGGAGCTTGCTTGACGCCAACTGATGCCACCAATACGGACTGGGTAAGACGCTGCCCGCAATGCAGACAAAAGACGCGCGTGTCGTCGTTCTCTGTGTTGCAGGCGGTGCAAACTTTCATGTCTTGGGAGTGGAGGACGGAGCTGGAGCAGCTGCGGGCGCAGCGGGTTTCGACTCGGTCTTGGTCGCGCCACTGCCGCCGCTATCTTGTTTGGCGGCCTGTTTGTAACCCTCGCTACGGTAGTCTGTGATGTAGAATCCGGAGCCTTTGAAGATCAAGCCTGCACCGGTACCTAGAAGGCGGCGCACCTTGCCCTTGCCCCATGTCTCCATGAGGCAGGATGCTTCTGGACAGGTTTCAAATGCCTTGTCCTTCATGGACTGAAACGCCTCAAAGGTTTTCCCGCACTTTTCGCACTCGTAATCGTAATTTGGCATAAGCTGGAAAGCTACCAATTGCCCGCCTGCACTGCAATATCCCCGCGCTCAGCGCTCGATCGTCTTCGTCTGGTTTTTGCGCCGCCGCTGGGCATCCGCAAGAAACTCGGCCTGTGCGTCGAAGGGAGCTTCGCCCTCACCGCGCTCGCGAAAACGATAGGTTCCATCAGGCTGCATGACCTGAACTTTTACATTGTCGCGCCAGAACCAATCCAAGATCTCCTGCACATGCTGCTTCATTCCAGGCGCCGTCACAGGGAAGACCGTTTCCACGCGGCGGAACAGATTTCGCGGCATCCAGTCCGAACTGCCCAAGAGGATGCGGTTCTCGCCGCCGTTGACAAACTGGAAGACCCGGCTGTGCTCCAAAAACCTCCCGACAAGACTGCGGACTTCGATCTTTTCGCTAACCCCGGGAATGCCCACCTTGATGGCACACATGCCGCGCACAAGGAGTCGAATCGGAACACCTGCTGCTGAGGCGCGGTAGAGTGCTTCGATGATACCCTCCTCCACAAGCGAGTTGACCTTCGCATAAATCCCGCACGGCCGGCCCGCCCAAGCATGGCCGGTTTCGTTTTCGATGAGTTCCTGAAAGCCCTCGTAAAGCGACCAGGGAGCGACCAGCAACTCCTTCATCACCGGAAAACGCGACACACCGGTAAGACAATTAAAAGTCTCCGCCAGCTCGCTCGTGAGCTCCTCGCGGCAGGTGAGCAGGCTCAGGTCGGTATAAATTTTCGCAGTCGAGGGATGGTAGTTCCCTGTGCCCATGTGGGCGTAGCGGCGGATGCGCTCGCCCTCACTGCGAATGATCAGCATGGCCTTCGCATGGGTCTTGAGCCCGGTCACGCCATAGACAACATCCACCCCCGCCTCCCGCATCATGCGCGCCCACTGGATGTTCGCAGCCTCGTCGAAGCGCGCTTTCAACTCGATGACTGCCGTGACCTGCTTTCCATTCCTCGCCGCCGTGATCAGCGCCTGCACAATTGGGGAGTCCGAGCTGGTGCGGTAGAGCGTCTGCTTGATCGCCAGCACCTGGGGATCCTCCGCCGCCTGCGCCAGAAAATCGACCACAGTCTGGAAGCTGTCATACGGATGGTGCAGCAGGATGTCACCCTTCCGAATGTGAAAAAACAAATCCGCTTCCGTGTCCAATGAAACCACAGAACAAGGCGTGAAGCGCTTGTAGCGCAGATCGGGACGGTCCAGCTGCAAGGCCAGCGGCATAAGACGCGAAAAGTTGAGAGGACCATCGATGCGGAATACATCCTCCTGCTCAAGGTTGAAAATCTCCAGCAAGCGCTGCAGGACATGGTCGGGGCAATCCTCTTTGACCTCCAACCGCACGGCCGCGCCACGATTGACCTTTCGAAGCTCCTCCTCGATGGCATGCAACAGATTGCTGGCCTCCTCCTCGTCCACATAAAGGTTGCTGTTGCGGGTGACACGGAAAAGGTGCGTTCCCTTCACCTTCACTCCCCGGAAAAGCGACTGCACATGTGCCTGGATGATGTTTCCAAGAAAAACATAATCGTCGCCATCGACCTTCGAGGAGAACGGCACCACGCGCGGCAAGATGCGCGGTGCCTGCACAACGGCGATGTCGGTGCTCAAATCCTCGCCCTCCAACTCCACAATCACATTCAGGCTCTTGTTCAAGAGCTGCGGAAATGGATGCGCGGGATCCACCGCCAGCGGAGTTAAAACAGGATAAACCGTCTCGCGGAAAAACTTCTCGAAATACACCCGCTCGGACTCCGGAACATCGGGGTAGTTGTGAAAGCGGATTTTCTCCTGTTGCAGCGCAGGGGCGATGTGCTCGCGCCAGCAACGGTATTGGTCATCGACCATCTTTCTGGCACGCACGCTGATTCGGGCCAGCGTTTCGGCCGCCGAAAGGCCATCAGGCCCCGTATCGGTCGAGCCGGTCTGTTGCTGCTGCTTCAGACCCGCGACTCGGACCTCGAAAAATTCATCCAGATTTGAGCTGACGATGCAGAGGAACTTCAAGCGCTCCAGAAGCGGGTTCGTTTCGTCAAATGCCTGATCGAGCACCCGCTGGTTGAATTCCAGCCAGCTCAACTCGCGGTTGATGAAATTGTTTTTATTCGAGAAATCCATAGGCATATAAAGGCCGCAGTGAACGGCGCGGCTCCGCATCCTCTTCTCAGGATGGCATTATTGCTAATGGCCAAAGCGGACTTTCGCAAGAATCGTGTCTCCAAGCGAAGCCTGCGATTTGACGCCACCGCCGGCACTCCATATGCTCACACCCATGAAAGGTAATGGCAGAAGGGTGCTGCTCGGAATGAGCGGCGGAGTGGATTCCAGCGTCGCAGCTGCGTTGTTGCAACGCGATGGATGGGAGGTGATCGGCGTAACCATGAAAGTCTGGCCGCAGGACTGCATCTCCCGCGCAGAGGACAAATGCTGCGGTCCATCGGCCATCGCCGATGCGCGTGGCGTCGCCCACAAGCTCGGCATTCCGCATTATGTCGTCGATGAGGCCGACAATTTCGAAAAGATCGTCATCGATTATTTCGCCAGCGAATATAAAAAAGGACGCACACCAAACCCATGCGTGATGTGCAACGAGCACCTCAAATTCGGCAACCTCCGCACCAAGGCTCGCTCCCTCGGCGCGGACTTCATCGCCACAGGCCACTACGCGATCATTGACCACCACGAGAACCACGCCGTGCTCCGCAAAGGGCGCGACGCCCGCAAGGACCAATCATATTTCCTCTTCAGCCTGGGCCAGGATCAACTCCAACACGCCCTCACGCCGCTGGGCGGCATGGAAAAACCTGAAATTCGCGAGATCGCACGAGGGCTCGGGCTGAGGGTCGCCGACAAGGTGGACAGCCAGGAAATCTGCTTCGTGCCGGGCAATGACTACAAAGCTTTTCTTCGTGGACACCTTGGTGAGGAGGAATTCCACAAAGGCGGCATCTACGACACAAAAGGCAACTTCATCGCCGATCACGAAGGGATCGAGATGTTCACCATCGGCCAGCGCAAGGGCCTGCCAGGGGGATCTCCGCGCCCGCGCTATGTCATCGACATCGATCCCCAGACCAATCGTGTCATCGTCGGCGATGAGGAGGACCTCGTGCGCGAGGGCTTTGAAGTGGACCGTGCAAACTGGCTGCGCGGTGAACCCGCCAGCAGTGAGCGCATCACAGTCAAAATCCGCTACGCGCATCCTGGCACCGACGCGACCGTCCAAGCCCTGCCAGGCGGCAAGGCCCGCATCCAACTCAACACTCCGCAGCGCGCCATCACACCCGGCCAGGCAGCTGTCTTCTATGATGGCGATGTAGTCGTCGGTGGCGGTTGGATCACACGCGAACCCGCGCCGGTTGCGGCATGATCCTCTTCGTCGTCACCACGCTCCCCGACGAACCCACAGCCGCGCACATCATCCGTCAACTTGTAGAAAAAAAGTCCGCCGCCTGCGGCATAATCCTTCCTGGCGCACGATCCATTTACCGATGGAAGGATGCCATCGAAGACTCCGCCGAGGTGGTCGTAATTTTTAAAATTCCAAAAATAGCAGCGAGTGCCTTCGAATCCGAGCTCCTTTCCCTGCACCCCTACGAGACCCCGGAGATCGCGTTTTTTGAAGCGGTTCAAGCCTCGCAAGCCTACTCCGCTTGGGTGATCGCGAGTTGCGAAAAGACCGCCTGAAAAATCCTCTTACACCATCCGCAAAAGGCTCTGGATGGCGATCTCCACGACTTGCACGATCACCGCAGACACCTCGGTGGCATTGTGCAAAAGATCGCCCGCAAACCCAATCCAACTAACGCTTGGAGAGGCGATGACCAACAGCGCAGAGATGAAGGAGAGGTTCGCCAGATAGATCACGGTGAGGGAAAAAAAGGCGCCGCCATATTCGAGGTCGGGCTGGCCCTTTTGAATCATCCATACCGTGTAGGCGAGGTGCAGGAACCAAGTGAAACCAAGCCCGAAATATAACAGGCCGGGGAATCCCTGCAGATCGAAACAAAACATCGCGAATCCATATGCCCCGACCCAGCAGAGTGTGTAGAAGGGGAAGAAATACGGCGCGAGGATGATCAAAGTATTCGTCCTGTCCGTCACCACATGTCCACCATTTTCCCGGACATGAAAATCATGCACACGACCGCCGTGAATCCAGACCCACAGAGCGTGGGTGAGTTCATGCCCCATCACATAGAGCAGTCGCAGCGGGGTGCAGGCGAAAAACCAGAGCAGGCCGACCAAACCGCCAATTGCGAAACCGCTAAACTCTTCGCTCAGCAAAAATCCGGCATGAGCCGCGCTTTTTAGAAAGGCTTCGTAAAATGAGAGGGTCAGAACAACGCAGGGCAGGAGCAGGAGAATGCCGGTCGGAAATTTCACCCAACGCTTGGGGACATAGCCCGCCTCCACACCTGTGAGAGTGGAGTAAAGAGACTGACGCGTCTTTTTCACGGAACGCGGCCGTTTCGGTGCCATGCCTGAATCAAACAAATTCGCCATGCGTCGGCACGGCAAAAAATATCGAACGGCGCGTCTGTTTTAGCGGATCGCGCCGTTCGAAGGGGGGGGAAATCGAAAAAAACTTACTTCGCGGCTTTCGCAGCGATCACTGCCTTGTTCAGGCGGCTCTTGCGGCGGTTGGCCACGTTGCGATGAATGATACCGCGCTTGGCTGCCTTGTCGAGAGCGGAGGAGAGACCGTCGAATTCGACCTTGGCTGCCGCCGCGTCACCGCTGGAGATTACGGTGCGAAGCTTCTTCTGACGTGATTTGATAGCTGTGATCACGGATGCGTTGCGGGCATGGCGCTTCTCGCTTTGGCGGGCGCTTTTTTCTGCTGATTTTGTGTTGGCCATAAAATGTGTTGGTGCCAGGGGGGAGAATTGAACTCCCGACCAAGGGCTTATGAGTCCCCTGCTCTACCTCTGAGCTACCCTGGCAAAAGGGTTTGTGGGTTTTTCGTCGCCTCCATCGGCTTACGTTGTTCAGTCGCTTTTGGAAATGACAGGTTGCGCAGCGTAATGATTCGTCCGGTTTGCGCAACACCAAAATGAGCCTCTACAAAAATCTGCACCCGGCGGGGGTCGAACCCACAACCTACGGCTTCGGAGACCGTCACTCTATCCAATTGAGCTACGGGTGCTGATCAGTGCTCATCATTCTCCACGACCACCGAAAAATCAAACGCAAAAGCCCGCCTGCATGGGGTGGAATCTCCATTGCCAAGAAAAGCAGCATCTCGCACTATCCCGCCCCGTATGAAAAACAGCCTGATTGCCTGCGGCGCCGTCCTTCTCGGTCTCAATGCCGCCGCCGTTTATTTTCCCGAACAAAATCTCACACTGTCCGCGCAGACCGCGTCCGCCGCCATTGGCATGGTCCTCGTGTTTTTGGCGATCCGACCTCAGCCCAAGCAAAAGCCCGAGGCTGCCGCACCCGCAAAGCCTGCAGCTCCGCCTCCCCGCGCCGAGGCGGAGATCGTTGCTTTTCTTTCGCTCCTCCAAGAGCACGGCCGGTTGGTGGATTTCGCCAAAGAAGACATTGCTGCCGCAACCGATGCCCAGATCGGATCCGCCGCCCGCGTCGTCCACGCCGGCTGCCGCAAAGTCCTCGACGAGTATTTTGAGATCACTCCTCTGCAAACGGCCGCCGAAGGAACCTGCCTCACACTGGAGGAGGGCTACGACGCCCCTGCCTACCGTCTTCTCGGCTCGGTTCCAGAGAACCCACCCTACAAGGGCAAACTTCTGCATCCGGGCTGGATCGCCCAGGGCGTGAAACTCCCGCGCGTCACAAGCACTACAGAAAAACGCCCCTGGCCGGTTCTAGCCCCGGCCGAAGTCGAAGTCAGCGGCAACTGATCCATCAAAAAATGAGCCACTACTTTGGAATCGACCTCGGCACCAGCAACTGCGCCATTGCGAAGGCATCGGATGCCGGACTGCCTGAAATCCTAGCCATCACGCAAGTGATGAACGCCTCTGGCATCGGAGAGCGCCCGCTCCTTCCATCAGCGCTCTACATTCCCGCCGCAGGCGAATTTCCTGAAGGAGGGCCGCAACTCCCGTGGCAACAAACAGAAACCCATTCGTTCCTTGGCACCTTCGCCCGCGACCGCGGAGCACTGCAACCCGACCGCCTCATCGCCTCTGCAAAAAGCTGGCTCTGCCATCCGCATGCCGACCGGCGCGGCCCGATTCTTCCATGGGGCAGCACTGCGGTGGAAAAAAAACTCTCACCCCTCGAAGTCTCGCGGGAACTCCTCTCGCACATGCTCGCAAATATCCGCGCAGCACATCCCGACGCGACACTTCAACACTCCGTCATCACAGTTCCGGCCTCCTTTGACGAAGCCGCCCGCGCACTCACCCTCGAGGCCGCTACACAAGCCGGCCTGCACGAGGTCACTCTTCTCGAAGAGCCCCAGGCGGCGTTTTACGCCTGGCTGGAAAACCAAGGCGCCGAATGGCGCAAACAGGTGAAATCCGGTGACCTTCTGCTCGTCTGCGATGTCGGCGGCGGAACGGCGGATTTCAGCCTCATCGCAGTGACAGGAAAAGACGGCAGCCTCGCCTTGGAGCGCATCGCCGTTGGCGAGCACCTCCTGCTCGGCGGCGACAACATGGACCTCGCGCTGGCCCACGCCGTTTCGGAAAAACTCAACACAGCAGGAACCACCCTTGACGACTGGCAATTCCTCGCCCTCATCCAAACCGTCCGCACCGCCAAAGAGGCCCTGCTGTCAAATCCCTCGCTGCAAGAAACCCCGATCTCGATCCCCTCGCGCGGCCGCAAACTCATTGCCTCCACCATCAGCGCGGTTCTCACGCGGGATGATGTGCAACAAATCGCCATCGACGGTTTTTTTCCCATCGTGCGAAACGATGAAATGCCCCTCCTGCGGCGAGCTGGAGGTCTCAGGGAATCCGGCCTGCCCTATGCGGCGGATGCAGCCATTTCAAAGCATCTCGCCCGCTTCCTCTCGCGGGCCAAAGCCAATGCCGCCTCGTCCGCCCACCTCATTGAAGCCATAGGCGGCAGCGACCGCCTCGCGCGCTCCCCGCTCCTGCTGCCCGATGCCGTTCTCTTCAATGGAGGCGTCTTCAACGCCTCCCCTCTGCGCCAGCGCGTGCTTGAGCAATTGAGCCAATGGGCAGGCACGCCGATCCGTGAACTGGAAGGCTCACGTCCCGACCACGCCGTCGCCCTCGGCGCTGCCGCCTATGCCCGTCTGCGCGCAACGGGCGAAGGTCTACGCATCAAGTCCGGCACCGCTCGTTCCTACTACATCGGCATGGAATCCTCCGCCATGGCCGTCCCGGGCCGGCGACCCGCCACCAAGGCCCTCTGCGTCGCCCCTCAAGGCATGGAAGAGGGAACCCTCCTCGAAATCTCCGGACAAGAATTCTTCCTCTACACCGGCGAATCCTCAGAATTCCGCTTCTTCCAATCCGAAGTCCGAGCCGGCGATCAGCCCGGCCAGATGCTGCCCGATGCCGCAGAACTCGAAGAGTCCGCTCGCCTGCAAATTGAAATCCCTCCGCCTGCCGGACATCAACCGGGCGAGGAAGTTCCCGTCCGCCTCGAAGCAAGAGTGACCGAACTCGGGAACCTCGAACTCCACTTCCTCCACCCAGCCTCGGGCGAAAGCTGGAAGCTCGAGTTCAATGTCCGTCTGCAGTAGCCAAACGCAGTAGGAATAAAAATGTGGGGATTGGAGAGTTTTGAAAAAGAGCTAACTTTTTCAAATGCGCATCCTGCCAGGCGACCCGAATAAACAAAGCCTGAAGGATCGTGCACTGACATGGGAAATTATTCTGTAAGCTATTGAAGCAGTTGGTCTTTTGGACATTATACCGACTCGGTGCATCCGGGGCAAATCGTGCTCGCTGTTGATATAAACGGCTATGTTCATGCCGTGGCGTGCGAATTCCGGGGAACGGGTTTGCGCATGATCACGGTTTTCCCATACCGCAACCTCCAAAAAAGCCACCACCGATGAAATACGATGTGAAAAAATCCCTCGGCGTTTCGTTAAGCTCTTACGAGCAGCAAATCGAGGACAACCTTTCTACCTTCCGTTCCAATACAACGGCACAGGAGATTCAGGCTGTTCGCCAAGCGGCCAGCAAGACTCTAGAGTCGATGCGAGGAGGATACCGCCCAGGGGCTGGACGTAAACCGCGAGCACATGTCCGAACGACTCTGCTGCTTGCACCTGAGATTCGTGAGAAACTCGAGCGCCTCGCCGAGCACCATGGGAGCCTGAGCCTTGCCGCTGAAGTTGCCATCCGCAGCGCTAAAATGGCATGAATTTGGTCCAATGCAGCGCTGATTCTCAGCGCTTCGCAGCTTCGACGATATCGACCCAGATCGGCAGGGCCAGTGCTCCGCCGTAGCCGCCGGGCTTGATCGGACGCGGCTTGTCGAAGCCAACCCAGACGCCGCAGGTCAGAGCGGGATCGAATCCAACGAACCAGGCGTCGAGGTAGTTGTTCGTTGTTCCGGTTTTTCCACCGCCTTTTCCAGTCAGGCCAAACTCCCTCGCGCGGGCCGCTGTGCCGCGAGTCACGACATCCTCCAAAAGCGAAGTTGTTATTCGCGCCGCAGCAGGGTTCATTACAGGAATTCGGCCGCGCGTCGATTTGTAGAGGGCATTTCCCCGTGCATCGAAAACCCGGTCGATCAGGTAGGGCTGCAACTTCACCCCGCCGGTTGCAAAGACGGTGTAAGCGGACGTGATGTCCTTGAGGTTGGTTTCAAAGGCCCCGAGGCAAATCGCAGGATAGCGCGGGGGGTCCACTGCGATACCGGCCTTCACAACCATGTTGGCGATGCGATCCAAACCAGCCCGCATCCCGAGTCGCACAGTCATGGTGTTGCGGGATTCAATCAAACCCTCTCCCGCAGGCCGGATGCCTCGATACGATCCATCCGAGTTCGAGGGGTCATAGCTCCCAAATTTACGCGGAATTTCTCCCGATTGGATGCGGTCGTCGGAGACAGGATCATTCGGCGCGATACCGGATTCGAAAGCACAGGCATAGACGAAGGGCTTGATGACAGATCCAGCCTGGCGTTTTCCGAAGAGCGCGCGGTGGAACTTGCTGTTCTCATAGTCACGCCCTCCGACAATCGCCCGAATGCCGCCACTTTTGTTGTCCAACGCAATCGCTGCCGCTTGCAGATACGGCGCAGATTTTTCACCATCCAAAACAGCGCCTGCGAAATCGCTCATCGGCTTGTGCGGGTAGCCCGGCTGTGCTTCCACAGCCTGCAAGCGATTGCGCAAGGACTCCTCTGCGGCGGCTTGGAGCGGGCCATCGATCGTGGTATAAATTTTCAGCCCTCCCTCGTTCATCTGCCCCGGCTCCAGCACGAGTTCCAGCTCGCGAAGTATGGCATCCATCGCCCAGTTGTCTTCCGGCGAGGTTTTGATGCGCGGCATGGCAAGCAGCGGACTGGCCGATGCCTCGTCGTATTGCAGGGTGGTAATGAAACCCAGATCGCGCATGCGGCCCAGCACCGTGTTGCGCTCGCGCAGGGAGCCATTGGGATTGTTGAGCGGGGAAAAGCGATTCGGGCTGCGGATGAGTCCGGCAAGGGTTGCTGACTCCGGAAGATTGAGTTTCGACGCCGGTTTCCCGAAGTAGGTCTGGCTTGCCGCTTCGATGCCGTAGGTGCCCGAGCCAAAGTAAATGCGGTTCACATAAGCCGTGAGGATATCCTCTTTCGTGAGTTCCGTCTCGATGCGGAAGGCCAGAGCGGCTTCGATGAGTTTGCGGTGAAGATTTTTTCCTCCGAGGGGAAAACTGTTGCGCGCGAGCTGCTGCGTGATCGTGCTGGCGCCCTCGCGGAAGCCTCCGAGGAAAAGATTGCGCACCACGGCGCGGGCGATGCCGATGGGATCGATGCCGTGGTGTTTGTAAAACCTCGTGTCCTCGCGGCTGATGAGCGCGTTGTAGAAATCGTTCGACACCTTGTCGAATGGCACAGTCACACGATTCTCGCCAGCAAGGCGGGAATAATATTTCCCCTCGTGGTCGTAGATCACCGAACGCTCGTCCATTTCGTGGATTTCCTTGATATCGAACACATGCGCCCAGCCATAGTAGGCAGCCCCGACAATCGACCAGAGCAGGGCGGTGACGATCCCGATTTTCAACAAGGCGACCAGCAGCACATGACGCTTCTTGCGGCGCTCCTTGACGAGCGGCCTTGCGACACGGCGCGGCTTTTTGCTGGATTTGGGCTTGGGCACAGGAGGAGATTAAAGCATTTTGCTGGGAGATCCGACACGCAATCTTCCTGACCACCTGTGAAAATTCAAATCCTCACCATCTTTCCCGATGTCTGCCGGAGCGTGTTCTCCGAGAGCATCCTTAAAAGGGCGCAGGAAAAAAAACTCGCCACACTCGAAGCGGTGGACCTCCGGCGATGGACCAACGACCGCCACCGCACGGTGGATGACGCACCCTACGGCGGCGGCCCCGGCATGGTCATGAAGATCGAACCCATCGATCTCGCCCTCTCCGAAATCCGCTCACTCGATTCCAAAGTGATCCTCCTCACACCGCAGGGACGGAAGTTTTCCGATCCCATAGCCCGTGAACTCGCGAAAGAAAGCGACCTCATTTTCCTGTGTGGCCACTACGAAGGCATCGACCAGCGCGTGGCCGACCACCTCGTCGATGACGAAATATCCATCGGCGACTATGTCCTCACCAGCGGAGTCCTGCCTGCCCTCGTCGTCACAGACGCCGTTGTGCGACTCATCCCCGGCGTCCTCGGCGACGAGCAATCCGCCCAACAGGATTCCTTCTCATCCGGCATCCTTGACCACCCCCATTACACCCGCCCCGCCGATTACAAAGGCTGGAAAGTCCCCGAAATCCTCCTCGGCGGCAACCATGCAGCCATCGAAAATTGGCGGCACGAAACCGCCCTCGAAGCCACACGACAAAGACGGCCGGACTTGCTCGAAGAAAGCCAAGGCCAGAGCTAAAGCGCGATTCCCAGCAATCTCCTGCAAACCGTGTTTCACGGTTCAAATGCAACACCCGGTTTCTGTTCCTCGTCGAGCGGGAACGGCATCCCAAAAACCCAGATACAATCCTGCCACGCCAGCGCGGCTCCAAGATTTTTTAACCCACCGATTGCGTGCGCTTACTACGGGATGATACGGGGGGAGGCCCAGACGAAGCGCCCATCGAGGGGGCCTCGGCCGAGAGATTCCACACGCAGGAGCAGTCTGTGGGCTCCTGTGACTTCGAGTTCGATTGTGAGGGGGGCAGCGTAATGATTGAGAGGTTGTGATTTAAAAAGAATTTTCCCATCGACTTCGACACGGCATTGGCAATCACCAGGGAAGCCGCAAAACAGGCCCGCGTCGCAAGAAAAGCGGCGATAAATGCCTCCAAGGTCAAATTCCACCTCCGCCGGGGCATGGACAAACAGGCCCTTGGAATAATTTTGGTCACATATCGCCAGTGGTCCACCATCCCATGACTGGTCACGAATCACCCGGCAAAAGCCGGACCAACTGCGGAGCCATGGCCCGTCGCTAAGAAAGACCTCTCTGGATTTTCCCCGCGTTAAAGCGGAGGTGGAGGATTCCGGCGAGTAACCATCCGCCAGATTCCAAGCTCTCACGGAAAAGATGCAGGCCACACCAGGCAGGCCAAGCGGGAGGGTGAACTCTGTGACTGTGGTGAAATCGATCTCAGTGCCATTGCGGCAAATCGCGTAGCCATCGGCGAGGGGTGAGGAATCCCATGAAAGCTTGACGGTGTCGGGCTGCATTTGGGCACCACGCGAGTCCCAGGCCACGGCAGAGAGATTATTCACAGCGAGTGGCAGAGTCTTGGGTTGGAAAAGATCGAAACTCCACTCGGAAAGAAATCGGAGCTGCGGGTTCTTTCCCGCCTCCATGCGGAATGGAAGCCAAACGGGTGCGGTGGATTCCAAATCACGTTGGTTCCAGCGGTCACCGATATAAACAAAGGCATCGGGACCGTGACTCTCTACAGGGAGAACCCATGCGGGTTGAGAGGCGTAGCCGGTCTCAGCATCCGGGCCGATGCAAGGATCCCCAAGGAGCTCCCAAGGCCCGAGAGGCGAGGGGGCGCGGGCTGTCAGCAGGAAGTTCGGCTCCCAGCCGGTGCAGCCGGAGGTGAACATATAGACATGATCTCGCCAGCGGAAAAGGGCAGGCGCTTCGCGGACGAGGCCCGCAAGTGCACGAGCCCAAGTGACTCCCCGAGTCGCAGGACGGCAGATGTCGGTGAAGTCCTCGTTCAACTCGCAGATATGCAGGGTCGCGAGGCCTTCCGAGCAGTAGATGAAGTAGGCCTTGCCATCGTGATCAACAAAAAGGCTCGTATCCAACACAGCGCTCTCTTCGCCTGCACGACTCGGATCTTCAGGGTACATATCCTCCTCGACCGGCAGGGGACGAAAAGCCCTCAGCAGATCAAACGGCCCTTCGGGCAAGTCTGAGATAGCCACTCCGGCCATGGAGAAATCGTAGGCACGGCGGTCGAGATGCAGCCACATCACGAATTTTTTGCTGCGGGGATTATAAATAACCTTTGCCCGTTCGCCGATGCGATCGGTGTGAAGCGGACTTTCAGGATTCGCAGTGTCAGGAGCAAGGGCTTTTCCGAGTCGTTTCCAGGAGAGCAAATCGCTGGATCGATACACGGAGACTCCGGTGAACGATGGATCCGCCGACGTATGACGCCCACCCATATCCTGTCCATACCAATACCAGTATTCGCCGTGCCGCAGGATGGAGGCAGCATGGGCTTGGATGGGATTTCCATCCAAATCGGGAAACGGTCGACCGGGCCTGAACATCTTTTACTCTTCAGAGTCTGCTGTGGCCACACGCAGTTTGGCCAGGCAGTAACGGTGGTCCGCGCTATTCATGGCCAACTCGGCTTTCAGGTAAAACGATTTCAATCCTTTCACCTGCGGAGTGAGGTCAAGGAATTGGTAGGGAAGCGCCCCGAGGTTTTGGGGAATGCTATTTTGCCAGGTCTTGTCGAACTGGCCGACACGCGTCCATTTCTGACCGTCCGGGCTTGTGTAGAAGGTCACTCGACTCGAGGCATCGAAGGCTCGTGCGGCAAATTCCACGGCGGTCGTGCCAAGCGGTTTTTCGTTGGTGATGTGGTAAACCACGCTTCCCGTCTCAAACGCCTTCACCGGCCGCATCATCGGGATTTCGATTTTGTAGAGGTAGTTCGGCTCCGGCCGGTGGGGCTTCACATCCACCCCCGTCACGCTGTGAGTACTGTCTTTCCACTCGGTATCCTTGGTGTAATCCACATCAAGAAGCATCTTCCGGGGTTGCTTGACGGTGATGATGCGTGGCAGGCCCTTCTTTTCCGCATAGGGCGAGTAGAAAATCTCAAACTCATCGCCGGGCTTGAAGGCGCTGGCGAGGCTTTGGAGTTCGTTGGAAATGATGCCGCCCTGCAGGGCTACGGTCTCGAAGTTTCCAGCAGCGCTACCTTTTTCGAAGACGAGTTCGTATTTTTTGCCATTCTCCAACTCGATTGCGCCATTTGAGGCCCCACCGATTACGACAGGCGGGTGAAATTTTTTGAGTCGACCCTTGTCATATCCGTATCGGGAGTGAATCGCAATCACCTCGCCTTGCTCGTTGATATCAAGGGTGACTTGATCGTGTGGCTGAGGACTTTTCGCTGACGCCAGCGTGGGATTGTCGAGCCCATCGGCTTCGCGCGTGTGGGGTGCATTTTTCACGATGGGGAGGCTCATGTTGCTACCGTAATCCATCAGTTCCAGATCTTGGAGATCGACCGTGATGGTATTGCCACGCTGCCCGAGGAAACGCGCCACCAGCTTTGCGGGCAGTTTGGGTTTGGCAGTTGGCGGGTTGGCGTGATCAAGAGTGACTCTGACCTTGCCCTCCTTCACGGCCACGCGCTTATCGGCATCCTGCCCCACTACCAAGCGATAGGTTGCGGGCGTTGGGGATTCGAGACGCCAGGATTTTTTCGGATCGAGGGTGTCAAAAACGAGATCAACCTTGGCGTAGTCGGTCTCTGATCGAAGAGAAAACGCCGCCCCATCGGGAGCGATTTTTTCCAGGGTTACAAAAATCGAATCGTTCTCAGCAGGAAGACGCACTTCGACGGGATGACGGCCAAGGTTCCCATGGCCGCGAACCAAGTAGCGGGCAGGAAGCACCTCCGAGATAGCAGGACCGAGAAGTCGGCGCGCGCTGGCGTAGAGGCCTTCGTCGTAGAGGGCTTTCGCCTCTTTCCAGCTCGCATCCTCGCCACCCGCTTCGTGGTAGTAGCGGAGCAGTCGCTCGCAAACGCTGCGTTCCTGCAGCCAAAGCTGAAGCGTTCGGGCATCCTTGCGGGTCAGGTTGGTTTTGCCGAGATAGCCACTCTGTTTCGGCCAGCGGGTTTTCACATTCTGGGAAATCAGGAACGCGGCGTCCTCCGCTCCCTCGGCATGAAAAACGAATTTCAAGTAGGTCTCGTTTTTGCCGATCATGGAATCACCGAGTTCCATCGAATACTGGCTGGTCATTTGGGGTGTCCAGTGGTCGGGATCGGGAAGCTCTTTTTCGGTCAACGTCGCGACCAGCTTCATATCTTTCGGCGAATCCCCGAGGAAGACCTCGATTTTGTTGACCTCTCCAGGCGAGATGCGGCCGTCCAAATCGAGAGTGAGACCACTTGGGAAAGGATCACCCGCACTGCTCAGGCGGTAGAGGGCTTCGCGGTGGAAGGGAGTTTTACCCTTGGATTTTTGGGGGGCGATTTTTTCCATCGTCACCACAGGCTGGGCGTGGGACGGAGGGGATGCGGGATCGTTCTCGATGCCATCCACGCTACGCACAAACTTCTCGTCGCCATCATCGGCATTAAAGAGGCAGAGGAATTGCGAGCCCCGCTCGTAGTAGAGTCGCAGCACCTCGAAGTTCTCTTTCAGCATGGTGCGCTCAAGGTTGATGGCTGCAAATTTGCCGTTGGCAGGCAGGTAGTCATACATCGCGACATCGCGGAACTTGGTATTGGCTCCGATGTCCTGGTGTCCGCTTGTGGCACCAATCTCGCCGCTGCTCCAGAGTCCATCAACCATACCGTGCTGGCCGCCGCCGTAGCGTTCGTCGCCAGCGGGATCGTCGGTCATGAAGTTCGGATGAGCATAGAAATTGTCAAAACTCTGCTCGTCAGTGAGGAGAAGCTGACCGCGATCCACAACGGCGATGTCGCGTCCCATGGCTTTGCGGAGGCTGTCGGCGTATTCCTGCCAAGTGCGAAGGGTGTCTCCATGCATCCACATACGCTCCTCGAAGCTCATGCCGTCGATGGGATCGAGTTTCACGCCATCTTTCGCAGCGGCCTTCACGATCTCGTCGGTGATCTCCCCGCTGGCGGGGGCAAACTCACGGATGAGGATCGGTTGGGACGGTTTTCCGGCCAGACGCAGACGAGCCAGCTCCTCAGGAGCGCCAGCCATCATTTGCTGGAAGCGTTTTTCGAGAAACGCGTTCATATTCGGATCGCGCAGGGTGTAGGCGGGCGTATTACCCCAAATATTTGGAAACGAGGCCTGCCAAGCACCTTTTTCGCGATTGAAGCTGGTCTTCTGGTAGCGGATGTCGCTGAAGTAGCCGCCGAGGCCATCCGGGCCGGTGGGGCCGGAAAACCAGCCGAGCCCATTGAGCATCATCTCGCCCGGCATTCCGGTGAGTCCCGAGAGACGGATGCCTTGGATAAGCGATTTATTACCCTCCTTCGGATCACGCCCGCCGTAGGAACCTCCGAAGGCCAGAGTGCCGACAGGTGAATAATCCTTCAGGTCGGAGAATCGTTTTTTTTGCTCCTCGAACAACGCCGCCCACTCCTCATCGGTTTTAGGTTTCACCGGTTTGCCGTCGATTTTGATGGCATTGGGCGGAAGGAGAAGGCCCATGGGTTTGAAGACGTGCTCGGCTTTTGCAGTTGTTTCAAAAAAGTCTTCCCACGCCCAAACTTTGGCGACGCTGAAGGCTCCTCCACCCTCGTGGCGCAGCGTGACCTTGAGCGGAGACCCGCTTTTCAGCAGATCCTCCGGCACCTCGACAAAGAAGTGATTCGGGCCTGCGCCGAGTTCCTGGTAAGTGCGGAAGTAAACCTCCCGGCCATTGATCAAAACCGTGTATCCGTAAGCAGCCGGACGGCGATTGTGAATCTCCTGAAACTCCAGAATCAGCGATTTCGCTCCAGCATCAAAAGAAATATCGAAGGTGAGTTCATCGCCCTTGTGGGGAATGGTGCGAACCAAATGGGAGCCTTGGAGGGTTCCCATTTTGGTATCGAGATGTTCAACAACCACGGAGGGCGTGGATTGGATCTGGAGGTTCTTGTCACCAAGGGACACCACACCCACAGAGGCATGGGTTCGGGAAGCGAATGCGGCAAGCAGTGTGGCTGCCATCAATGCAGGGCGGCGTATTTTGATCATGATTGGAACTCGGAGGATTTGACTCAGCGGGATTTGGCCTGACGGGAGATTTCCGCGAAGCGGGAAGACATCTGGCGGGTCACTTCGGGATATTTGTCCGCGACATTCATCGCTTGGCGGGGATCCTCCTTGAGGTTGTAGAGCTGCTCGGGCTGGGCTGTCTCGAGGAGCTTGCCCTGAGCATCGTGATCGGAATTCGAGTAGCCGAATTTCTCGAAGTAGAATGTGCCAAAAAGGCCGCCGGAGCCCTTGCCGGGGATGTAAACCCAGTCGCCGCTACGGAATCCGCGGCCACGGCCGGAGTAAACCATCTCGGTGCGAATCGCCGGAGTGCCCGCAGGGCTCTCCAGAAGAGGCAGCATGTTCAGACCATCCGGTGCGGCGTTTCTCGGAAGGAGGATTCCGGAAGCCGCTGCGAAGGTCGGGAAAAGATCCGTTAACGAGAGAAGCTTGTCGCAAGTCGTGTCGGCGGGAATTTTGCCGGGCCAGCGGGCTATGAAGGGAACACGATGGCCGCCCTCCCAGACATCGGTTTTGAGCCCCAACCAAGGCCCACTGCTGTTGTGACCGATCGCCATGCTCTCCACGATATGGCAGCCACCATTATCGCTGGTGAAGACGACGAGCGTGTTTTCATCGAATCCGTGTTTCTTGAGAGCCTCCATGACCAATCCCACGGCGTGGTCGAGTTGTTGGACATAGTCCCCCAGAGCATCGGCTTGACTGGTGCCCTGAAATTCCTTTGCGGGCAGGATCGGAACATGCGGCGCGTAGAACGGAAGGTAGAGGAAGAACGGCTTGTCTTTCGTCTGCTGGGCAATGAAGTCCGATGCGCGCTCAGCAAGTGTGAGGTCGAGTCGATCCATGTTGCACGCTTGATGAGCCGCCTTGGCTCCCTCGCTGCCACCGGAATTCATCGTATGCTTCCAGTGGGAAGGCTGTTCCTTGTTCAGGCGCAGCGGATCATTGGGATCGCCTTTGTAGATGCGTGTGTTTTCGATGAACACGAATGGCGGCTGCGAGTGGGAGTGAGGAACTCCGAAGTAGGAGTCGAAGCCGGTGTTCAGCGGGCCGGGAGTGATTTCGCCGTTCCAAAAGGCATCATCATTCGGTTGCCCAGAACCCCAGCCGAGGTGCCATTTTCCAAAGGCGGCTGTGTTGTAGCCGTTGTCCTTGAGGGTCTGCGGCAAGAGGATTTCATTTTCGGCGAAGTAAAGGGCCGGTTCGGTGCGTTTTGCACGCCAATGGTAGCGCCCGGCAAGAATGCCATAGCGTGTGGGCTGGCAGACTGCGGCCGGCGCATGGGCGTCGGTGAACTTCACGCCCTCGGCGGCGAGTTTGTCGATGTTTGGCGTCTTGATCAGCTTGGCTCCGTAGCAACTCACATCGCCGAATCCGAGATCGTCGGCCAACATCAGGATGATGTTGGTTTTTTTGACAGGCTGCTTGGGGCCTGCCGGTGCTGCTTTGGCGGCAATTGGAAGCGCGAGTGCAGTCGCGAGAAGGAGGTGGATTTTTTTAAACATACAAAGGGATTAGGATTGAGGCGAAGCGGGTTCAGAGCCTTTGTTTTGTTCAAGAGGCAATGTGTCCGTGCGGAACGGCACTGCCGGAAAATCGACCAAATTGTAAAGATCCGAGTCCTGAAACTGGATGTAGCCGAAACGCACATTTTTCGGTTGGGGAACCTGCGGGCTCGAGACCAAGACGCTGTCTTTGCCCTCGATCGCCGCATCGGCCCAGACGAATTTGTCGTCCGCTCCAGCGATAGCGAAACCGAGCACTTTGTCGCCCTTGGTCTTGAGTCCACCATGAGTGTTTGTAAAGGAAACGCGGATTTTGCCATCCTCGACCTTGTGCGAGGCATATGAGGGGCTGTCGGCAATCACTGCCTTTTGACCGTAGGTGTCTCGTAAAGCAACCTTGGCAAGGCGCTCACCGACGGGGCGCTTGTTTTTTGGGTGGATGTCGGCCTTCTCTCCAATATCCCACGAGACTACCATCTCCGAGTTCGGCGTGTCCTTGGCCGTTTTTTCCTGTGCTTCGCGAATGATCGGCCAACCTCCTGGCTTGTTCGGATCGCGTGGCGTCCGTCCATTGCCATCATTCCAGTTAAAAAAAGATAACTGAACGGTATGGAAAGGCAGATCGGTCTGGCCGAATTGTTTCCTCCACGATGCGATGATATTTTTCATTAACCTGTCGTAGGACTCGGTGGTGTAAGCGTTGACGCCTCTTTTTCCCGCGTTGTTTTCGCCCTGATACCAGATCACGCCCTTGATCGAGAGATCACGCAACGGAGCGATACGGGCGTTATATAGGGCACCAACCCACCATCGCACGGCCAACTCATCACGCTGATCGTTCGGCTGGCGTTCATTGAACGGCTGCCCGGCATTCTGGGCGGCTTTCTTGCGTTCTTCCCATGAGGCCACTTCCGCCTTGAATTTTTCGCGCTCCGCTTGGGCATTCGTGATGCGCTTCTTCGAGTTCTCTACGACATCCTTGAAATAGGGATCGGCCTCGAGATCTTTCATGGAGATCCAGCACTCAGCATGCGAAGCGCCCACTGGGGAAATGATGACGCCGATTGGGCGGCCGGTTTCCTTTTGGAGGTTGGAGCCAAACCAATATGGAACGCCTGATACGCCAGGGTGGGCAGGAATCCACTCGAACCAATTGGTGACTTTTTTATCCCATCCAAACTGCTTGTTATTCGGCTCCGGAGCCCACTCGTTGTAAGCCACGGGAAAGACACGAAACAGAGTGTTTGAAGGCTCGGATGCCAATTTGTCGCCTCCCTCTGATTTGTCGGCACTGGGTTGGGCCATATTTGATTGGCCGGAGGCCAACCATACATCGCCAAGGAGCACATCCTTAAATTCTCTTCCCCCCGAGGATGCAGAAACCTTCATCGTCTGCCCTTTCGGATTCGCAGGCAAAGCATCAAACACCACACGCCATTCACCATCGGAATCCGCCGTGGTTTTTTTCTCCTGGCCAGCAAAAGCGACGCCCACTTCCTCGCCGGGTTTGCCCTGACCCCAGATTGGAAGGGGTCGGTCGGCTTGGAGGACCATGTTGTTTCCAAAAATCCAGCACATCTCGACGGCATGGAGCGGTAGAGCGGCAAGGGTTGTTGCGAGCGCGAGTAGGAGTGGTTTTTTCATTGGTTTATTAGTGGTTGTGAGTGGTCGCCCTCGGTGCGGACTTCGATCGAACCGATCGAGCACCAGGTGCTGTTGGTGGTGAGCATTTCAACTTTGAGGTCGAAGGATTTTTTTCCACGCACCCATGGGGTCACATCGACCATTTTGAGGGCGCCGAAATTGTTCGAACCCGAGGATGCCGTGACATACTCGCCGCACGTTTGCCACTCCCCGCCGTCGGTGCGAACGAAGAGGGTGATGCGATTTTCGGGATTGAGAATCAGACGGCCTGTAAAACCCACCGAGGTTTGCCCCAAGGGACGCGGAGCCTCGATGCGATAGACGACATGGCCGGGCGTCCAGGCCTTTGTCGGCCAGAGCTTCCTGCCCTTCAAATCGGCGACATGTATGTTCTCCACCTCCAGGGCTCTCTGCCCCCACGAATCATCGGATGTGCCGTAATCCTCCTTGAAAATCGTCTCGACGGGCTGGGTGATTTTCAGGATGCGGGGCGGACGGTTGTGGCTGGTGTAGGGGGAGTAGGAAATCTCCACCCATTGGCCGGGAGCGAACGCCTGCTTGATCGTGTCAAGGCTGCTGGACTTGAGAGCCGAGAGGCCGACGACTTCGGTATCAGTCATCCCCCGGTTGTAGCCGAGTTCGTAGCGGTTGCCGTTGTCGAGCTCGATGATGCCGTTGCTCGGCTTGGGATAGACTGAGGGAGGCGTGAAGGATTTGATCGTCCCTGCATCCTTTCCAAATTCGGCATCGATTCGCTCGACCTCCCCGGCGTCGTTGAGCGTCAGGCTCAGACGATCGCCATCATACCTGCCGCGGTAACGGTTGTTGTTCATGGCCTCGCCGACCTTTCGACGGGTAATGAGGGTGTCTTGGGCCAGAGGAATACGGCGCAGCATTTCCCCATCGGTGAGTTCGATGTCCTGAATCGTAAAACCGCCACCGCCGCCTTGGGCAATCAGAGTTTTTGGAAGCGAAGGAAGTGGAGGCTGACCGATCGTGAGATCGAAAGACGCACGGCCACCCGTTGCGGCGACGGCCTCGGGATCACCTTTTGCAGCGGGACGCAACTGGAACAAAGCGCCGGAGACACGGAAAAGTTTCCAAAAGGATTTCTCGGGAAGCCCGCTGAAGGCCACCGAGCAGGGCGTGTCGGCTGCGGCACGCATTTCGAGATCAATGCCGTTCGTCGCAGCTTTCAAAAGATCCACGATCACCACGGCCTCGGGGGACTTCACGGAAACCTCCACGGGTTGGCTGGCCAGTTTGCCCGTGCCTTTCACTGCGAAGCGCGCGGGAAAGATCTGGGCGTATTCGCGGAATAAAAATTCCAAAGCCTGGGTGTAAAATCCCGCCGCCTTGAGCTCCGAAGCTTTGACGAGAACCTGATCTGAGCCACCGGCCCGCTCAAACATCTGCAGCATTCGATCCAAACGCGCACGCTGTTGCACCCAGAGGCTGCGACGGCGGCTGTCACCGAGGGTTGGAACCAGCCCGTTCGTTTGACCCGCTTTGATGCTCCAGGGGATGTAGGCCGAGATTTGACTAACCGTTACTTCGGCGGCCATCCCTTCGGAGGCGATCTTGATTGCAATAAACACAGACTTTTTCCCTTTGGCGATGGAGGAGAGATCGACCGTGGCAAAGCTTTTAGCGCCCCATCCGGCACTGGCCACAAAGTCTGTTCCGACGAGATTTTTCACTTCCGATAGTTGCATCGGCGAGTCTCCGGCCAGCACTTTGATGTAGGAACCTTTGCGAGGCACGCGCCCGACCACGCCTGAGACTTTCAAATCCAGACCATTGGCAAAAGCCGTCTCGGAATCTTTGATTTCACAAACGATCTCTCCTTCCCGGTTGCTTTCGAGGGGCTGGACATGGCCGCCCTTGGTGCCACTGGAGAGTTCTTTGAACCCGACTACACCCGGGGCCTTGGCCGGCGACTTGTCGCGGGCAAAGTTCACATCCAATACGCGGCGGGGATAATCGATCGGAGGATTGGGTTTGTCGGAGACTCCATCCTCCTTCTTAAGCAACTCTTCGTCTCCGGGCTTTGCATTGAACAGGCAGACAAATTGAAGCCCATTGCCATAGGCGAACGGCATGTAACGGAGATTCTGGATCATGACCCGCTCGATGTTCACGCAGGCGATCCGTCCGTTTGCCACAACATAGTCATACCATGCCTGAGGGTAGGCCTCGGTGAGTTCCCCGCTGTTCCACATGCCCTCATTGAGGTTCGCCTGCCAGTAGGCGAACTTCGGGTCGTTTAACGGACCGCCGATTCCCCAAAAGCCGTGGGTGTAAATGTTGTCGAAAACAGGATCGGACGGAAATTCAAGCGTGCCGTTGTTAACCTTGATTGTTCCCCGGCCGAGGCCCGCACGGTAGGCGGGAACCTGCTGGGCGAAGTAGGCCCCGTAGTTTTTCAAGGCCCACTCGGCCTCCTCGCGTGAGATGCCATCCTCGGGATCAAGAGTGACGCCCTCTTTTTTCGCGAGTTCGCGGGTTTGGCGGTTGGCTTCGATCCCGTAACCCGGGCCCATCTCGGCATAGATGACACCCGTTGGCAGTTTTGCTCCGCCCAGCTCCAATGCAGCGCGACGATCCACCAAGTAGCGGGCCAGACGCTCGATGCGGAGGTTGTTGATATTATTAAGATGCGGATCGTTTCTTGTTGGCCAGAGCGAGCTTCCCCACTGGTTCGGGAAGGAGGGAGCGTAGGCTTTGGTCTCGGAGTTGTAACTGACCCCCTCGTATTCGAGATCAGAAAAATACCCGCCGCGTCCATCCATTCCGGTGGCCGCACCGCCCCACCAGGAGCTGAACATCAGATGATAGGGCAACCCCGTTGCTGCCGAGATTTCCAGAGTGTCGTCGATCGACTTTTGGCCCTCGGGGCGGGAACGCAGGGCGTAGGCCACGCTGCCCATCAACCCCAGCTCATAAGATTGCAACCCGCCATATTTTTGCTGAAGCGCCTCGACGACCTTTATTTTCTGATCGGGGTTTTTCTTCAGATCGACAGGAACACCGGCGAGTTCCGCCGAAAGGCCGAGGATGAAACCCATTTTTCCCGGCTCGATATTTTGCGAGGCAGCCAACGATGCAAAGTCCGAATAGAGCCACACCTCCCCAAGGCAAAACGGAACGCCAGATTCGCTCTGGATGCGAATGGGAACCTTTCCGTCGGCAGCGACCAAGACACGATCAACCTCCACAAAGAAATGATTCGGACCGGAGCCGGCCTCCTCGTAGTTGCGGAAAAAGACCTCCTTGCCCGAAACAAAAATCCGGTAGGCAAAAACTCCCGTTTGGCGGTTGTGGATTTCCCGAAACTCGAGTGTCAAAGGCCCCTTCGATGCCTTCAAATCGTCAGGCGGAATTTTCAAGGTGAATTCCAAAGCAGCACCACCACCCTCAAGTTGGCGCGCGGTGTAGATGCGCTCGAGCACGCCCAACCGCGAATCGATTCGGACAATCTCCGAACGTCCACCCATCGCTGTCAGACCATGGGACGATTCACTCGTCGCATAGCCAAACACGATGTGATCGGCCGTTTTATTGGCTCTCGCAATAGTTGGCATAACGAGAGCCAGAACAACTGCCGTGCAAAGAATTCTCTTCATCATATGTTCGAGTTGATTGTGGAAGCCTTGCCGGCCGTCCAATCGGCGTCGATGAGACGGGGAACTTTCAACCGGGAAACAACGGGTTGTGTCTCGTCCCGGCCAGCGACACGGTCGATCCGTAGGCCGGCCAGCGCATCAAAAAATCCCCACACCGCGACACCTCGAGGATAGAAATGAAGATTGTTCCCCCCGAAGGTTTCAAAGAAGAGTGCTGGGGCTTGGGCATTGGTTGTGACCTGCCAATTCCAATAGCGCTCGGAGAGATCCCGGAAATCGAGGCCCCTGTAGAGGGCAGAAATGTCGCGGAGCATGTTCATCGAAATCCAGCCGGGCTTGGCGGAGACGCCGGCCATTCCATCCTGCAGCCCGCCAAGCGCGTATTCATCAGCCTCGTAGTCGCTATGCGAGCAGCCATATTCGCAGAGGCAGGCCTCTGTGGCGTTAATCAAGTCTTTGACGAGTCTTGTTTCATCAAGGCCGGTCGAGAAGCCCACCATGTCCAGCGGAGCCAATCCATTTGCGGTGTAGATGTGGAAGCCATCCCAGCCGGGAACGATTTCCATACCGAGATCCTTGCCGGTCCAAGGGTTTTTAAGCCCCCTGCCATCGGTGTTAAGCAGGCAGATGTAGTGGTCGTCCTTCCATCCCTCGGTCTCCACACGCCCGCGAATGAAGTCAGCCTTGTTCCGAAAATGGCTGGCGGTCGCGGCATCGCCGAGCTCCTGGAGGATCGCGGCACCGCACTGGAAGGCGGCAAGCGTCTTCACCGCGAGATAGACCTGCTCGCGGCCGTATTGCAACGCCGGGGCGCCATCATCAATGGTGTTCGCCACGCCGACATCGGGCACGCCTTTGCCCTTCGTGTCGCAGCGCTCGAGAAAGCGCAAATATTTGACCACCGTCGCCGCCCACTTTCGGGCTATCGAGAAGTCCCCGGTCCGCCTCCAATGTGCGTAGAGCATGATGAGGTAGTTGGTCGTCTCCTCGACCTCCATCTCGTGCGGGTAGTCCTGCCCGTTGGCTTGGGCCATGGCTCCACAATCGTGGGAGAGAAATTCCGTCCCCTCTCCGCAATCGCCTAAGGTCAGCGTGCCGGACTTTGAAAACTCGGGCCAGTAATCCAGCTCGATGCCCAAAAGCTCGGGCCAGACGGCCAGATAGAACGGCGACTGGGTGAACTCGACATCCACCGTGGAATGGAATCCACAACTACCTTCCCAAACGCTGAACCAATCCCTGCCATCGCGGTCCACCCACCAGGTGTTCATGAGCCACGAATGGAGCGTTTGCGCCATGAGGTTGTTGATCGAGGGAGGCAGATTGTTTGCAGCGACAATGGCATCCACCTTTTTGGCATTGGCGAAAATTTCCTCTCCGTTCGTCCTCGCCCAATCCGCGACGGCCTCGAGCGAGGCGAAGCGCGAGGCATACAGAAAGGGATGCTTCTTGCCAAAAACCTCGAGCACTGGCGCGTTGTGACTGCACCAGAAGACATCCAAGGTGCGTTTGCCAAATTCCTTGTTCGGCACCTCGATCGAGAAGCGGTTTCCTTCACGTTTCGCACTGGGAGCTACAAGGCGGTCCAACTGTAGCAGACGGTTGGCGGGATCCGACGCCTTCTCATGCGAGCTGCGGAGGGTCAGGCTGCTGAATGTGATATCCAACGCATCGGGACCGACCGCCTGGAATGTCATCTCCCGGCTCGAAGCCTCGAAAAACAACTCCACCGATTCGGGGGCCATCTTCACCGGATGCCAGCGGAAGTTTCCGGAGATTTTGGAAATAGAAACCCGCGCGGCTACGACAGGAATGGTTGAGAACGCGGAATCCTTCGGACGAAATGGCGTGGCAAATTCGAGTGCCACCTTGATGCCCGAGTCCTCGTGGATACCGATCAACCGGCTTGTGCAGGGAGTGATTCGTTGATCGAAGAAACCAAAACGCTGTCCCTCCCGACAAAGCGGAAAAACATATTCTTGCCCATCGATCCGCAAGCCCGCACGGATTTCGAGCGCAGCGGCCTCGTGGAACATGTCGAAGCGGATGATGCGGGCGTTTCCCCCGACGGGGTCGAGGATCAGGCCGTGGCGGGAGCCCAGGACGGAAATGGCGTCAGCAATAGGATTCATTTGGTTTTGGCTGGCAGAATGTTGACATGGAGTTTTTTGGCTGTTTCAGGGGAAAGATCGGCAAGGATCGCTTGCAGAGGCACTTCGTCTTTGCGGTTTGCCTCTTCATATTTTTTCATGATGTCCTTCATCACAGCGGCGACTTCGGGTTCGGTGTTCACAAGGTTTTGAGTCTGCTGCGGATCGGTGCCGAGGTTGTAGAGCTGCTCATGGGGCGCGTCGGGCTTGATTTTGCCAGTCTCATCGTAGTCCGAGTGCGTCTGGCCGAGTTTAACGATCGGACCGGTACCAAAGAGTCCGCCCGGGCCCTGCTGCGGATGATAAGACCAGTTGCCGACACGGAGGGCGCTGGCTTTACCCTTGTAAAACATGCCATCAAGACCGGGAGCATTTTCGGGGTCGAGAAGAAGCGGCAGCAGATTGACGCTGTCCACCGCCGCCCCTGGAGGTACAGGCACATCCGCCGCGGCCAAGAAGGTGTCGTAGAGATCCGTGAGGGAAAATAGTTTGTTGGTCGTCTTGCCGGCGGCGATTTTACCAGGCCACCAGGCGATCGTGGGAACCCGGTGCCCGCCCTCCCAGGTGTCGGTCTTGGTTCCGAGAAATTCCCCGTTGGTTTTGTAGCCCACCGAAGCCGAGTCTCCCGAAATAGCGCCTCCATTGTCGCTGGTAAAAATGACGAGCGTATTTTCGGCAAGGCCCTTCTCCTTGAGGCAGGCCATGACCTGACCAACGGCGAAGTCGAGTTGATTGCAATACTCAGCATTGCGAACCGCGTTGTTGTTCTGCTTTTTGATGCGGGCTCCGAGCGGGCTCTTGCCACTGAATTCCTTGGCTACGGCCAACGGCACATGGGGAGCGAACCATGGCAGGTAGATAAAAAACGGCTTTTCAGGAGTCTGGCGGCCGATGAATTCGCAGGCTTTTTCCGCCATGATTAGATCAAGGCGGTTCATGTCGCAGGCCTCGTGAGCCGCTTTGCCGCCGACGCTCATCCCCCAACCGGAAGGGGCATTGGCGGGCGGCTTCACACCGCGGGCCTTGGCCTCTTCGCTGGAAATGACCTCGAGGGGATCATTCGGGTCGCCTTTGTAGATGCGGTTGTTCTCAACAAAAACATAGGGCGGCTGGGCGTGGCTGTTCGGCATACCGAAGAACCAGTCGAATCCGCATTCGTTCGGACCTGGCTTTAGGTCGCCATTCCAATCCGTCGGCTCGCCACGTTTGGTAAGGCCGAAGCCCAAGTGCCATTTGCCAAAAGCAGCAGTGTTGTAGCCTGCTTTTTGGAGAAGCTGCGGGAAGAGAATCTCATCTTTTCGGAAATAAATTCCCGATTGAATCCGCCCGTAGGCCGAGCGGCCGTAGTAGCGTCCCGAAAGGATCGCGTAGCGAGTGGGTTGGCAGACGGCCGCCGGCGAGTGGGCATCGGTGAATTTCAACCCACCGGCAGCGAGCTTGTCGATGTTCGGCGTGCTGACATCGGTGCTTCCGTAAGCGCCCAGATCCCCGATGCCCATGTCATCGGCCAGGAACAGAATAATATTGGGGCGCCTGGATTCTGCAAAGGTTTGCACGACGGCCAAAAAAGCAAAGAGGACTGGGAGGAGGATTTTTTTCATGGAAGGGACTTAGAGGATTTTTCCGTGGCAACCCGGAGTTTTGCAACACAGAAGCGATGGTCGGCCGGATTCGCTGTCATTTCTATTTTCAGGTAGAAATTTTTCAAGCCCTGAACGGAGGGAGTCATGTCGATGAATTGATACGGCAGGTCGTCGAGATTTTGTGAAATGTTGTTCTGCCAAGTATTGTCGAATTGGCCACAGCGCATCCACTCAACGCCATCGGGGCTGGTATAAACCGTCACGTGACTGGAATCGTCAAACGCCCTTGCGGCAATCTCCACGACCGTGGTGCCGAGGGGTTTTTCGTTTTGGATCAAATAGGTCACGCTCCCCGGCAGGAAGGGCTTGAGTGGGCGGAGGAGCGGCATCTCAACGCGATACAGGTAGTTCGGCTCAGGTTTGTGAACGACCACATCGGCATCCTGGATTCCAACCGTGGCGTTTTTCCAAGAACTGTCAGTAGCTTTTGTATAATCGACATCGAGCAGGATTTCGCGGGCCTGCCTGACCTCCAGCAAACGCGGAATGGATTGCTCCGATTGGCACGGGGTGAATCGCAACTCGACTTCATGTCCGGGCTTGATGGCATCCTTCAGGGCGGTGATCTCGTAGGCCGTGAGGGTTCCCTGGATGGCAACCGTGTCGAACTTCGTCACGGCCTTGTCGAACAGGAGTTCATATCGGTTCCCACTTTCCATTTCGATGATGCCATTCGAGGGCTCCCCGACGATCACAGGTGGCTCAAATTTTTTGATCCGTCCCTTTTCGTAACCATATCTGGCCTCCACCGCCGTGACCTCGCCGGCCTCGTTGGTGTTAACAATGACCTCGTCATGGCGTTGAGGCATCTCGCCCTTGGCAGGCGCCTCTGCCCCCTCCATGCAGGCGGCCGAACGGGTGAAAACGGGATCCTTTGCGAGCGGGAGGCTCATGCTCGAGGCATAGTCCATGATCTCCAGATCCTGTGTATCCATATGGATGCGGTTTTTGTTTCCAGAAAGGAACCGGGCCGCGAATCGGGAAGGGAGTTTGGGAGCGAGCTTGGAGGGATTGGAATGCTCGATGTCGAAAGTCAAGTGGCCACCTTTCGCCCGGCGACCGTTTTTCGCAGCCGGGGAAATCGCGTAGCGTCCCTGCCCCAGTGGGCGCAGCGCCCATTCCCCAGATGCTCCGAGGTTTTCGATGGTGAGGGAAAGAGGCTGGCTATCTTGACCCGACTTGATACAGAAAATGCAGCCCTCGGATCCGATTTTTTCGATGGTGAAAAATCCCCAATCCTCGGGACGTTCGAGCTTCACCTCGATGGGATAGCGCCCCAGACGACCATGCCCCCGCACCAAGTAGGTGGCAGGAAGCACCTGCGAAATCTCCGATGCGAGGAGACGCCTCGCGCTGGCATACCAACCGCGCTCAAAGAAATCCTTGGCTTGGCGATAGACTTCATCCTCGCCGCCGGTGGCAAAATATTTTTTCAAAAGGCTCGAGGCGATGGCGCGTTCCTGCGTCCAGAGCTGGAGAGTGCGTTGCTGCTTCTTGCTCAGCGAGGGTTGGGCCAAGTAGCCGCTCTGTTGGAGCCAACTGGATTGCACATTGAGACTGAGCAAAAACGCCGCATCCGGGGCATGCATGGCGTTGAAGACGATCTTTAAATAAACGATTTTTTGACCAATGGTCGAAGGACCAAGATCGAGAAGCTTGCGGGAAGTCATCCACGGCGTCCAATGGTTCGGGTCGGGCAGGTTTTTCTCCGTGAGCGTGGCGACTTTTTTCAAGCGCTCGAGGGAGGGGCCAACGAGGACCTCGATGTTGTTCGCCTCGCCTGGCGAGATGCGCCCATCGAGGTCCAAGGCGAGCGGTGCGGTGAAAGCGTCGCCGGAATTTGTCAGCTTGTAGATCAGCTCTCCAGGCTCGGACACATCCTCAACAGCCAGGCGCAGCTTGCTGTGAACCTTCATGTTTTTTTGAAAAACAAGTTTGTCCTTCGGTCCGGCATGGAAATCCCGCTGCACGATCACATCGAGCAGGGCGGGCTGGCGATGCACCGGAGGATCGATGGGATCGTTGGCGATTCCATCCACCTCGCGGACAAATATCTCATCGCCGGGATCGGCATTGAAGAAGCAGAGAAACTGAAAGCCTCGCTCGAAATGGCGCTTCATCACACTGAAATTCTGTTTCAGGATTGTGCGCTCCATATTGATCATCGAGAGCTTCCCACGGGCGCGCAGGTAGTCATACATGGCGATATCGCGGAAGTTCACTCCCTCACCCATTTCCCCGCTGCTCCAGAGTCCATCGACCATGCCATGCTGACCACCACCCCAGCGCGGATCGTTCATGGGCTTGTCGGTAAGAAAATCCGGGTGCGCGTAAAGATTGTGGAAAAACTGCTCCTCGGGCAGGAGGAGCTTGCCTTGATCCACAATCGCGATGTCCCGGCCAATGTTTCGCTGGGAGCTGTCGGCAAATTCCTGCCAGGTGCGAACGGAATCCCGGTGCATCCAGAGGCGTTCCTCGGAGCTCATGCCATCGGTGGGATCAAGGGTGAGACCATCCCTCGCCGCCGACTCGATGACGGCTTGGGAAATCTCACCGCTCGCGGGGGCAAATTCGCGCACGATCATCGGCTGCGCGGGCTGTCCTTTGAGACGAAGCCAGGCAAGTTGCTCCTGAATGCCCTCCATGAGCTGCTGGAAGCGTTTTTCCAAAAAAGCATTCATCACCGGATTGCGAAGGGCGGCACCGGGAGTGTTGCTCCACATGTTTGGCCATGAGGCGCGGTAGGTGCCAAGCGCGGAATCATAGATCGTGTGCGTGTATTGAATGTCGCTGAAATAGCCCCCACGCCCGTCGGTTCCCGTGGGCTTGCCTCCCCATCCCGTGCCATTGACGATCCAGAGACCCGGCATGCCGGTCTCCGAGGAAAGGTCAATTTGGGAGAGGAGCTCTTTTCTGCCTTCCTCCGGATCGATGTGCCCGTAGCCGCCGGCGAAGTTCAAAAAACCAACCGGTCCGTAATCCTGAAGCCCGGAATATGCAGCCCGCATTTTTTGGATTCGCTGGAGTTCGACACCCTCGCCTTGCAGGCGATTCGTTTCGCTTTCGCCCTCCAGGCGGATCGAACTGGTTGGAAAAATAATCGCCATGGGGCGAAAGACCTTTTCGGGCTTGGCCACCTTTTCAAAAAAGTCTCCATGAACCCAGATTTTGCCAAGGCTGAATGGCCCACCCCCGTCGTGCCGCAGCGTGATCTCTAGCGGACTCGGACCTCTCAGAAAGTCTTTGGGCACCTCCACAAAATAGTGGTTCGGCCCCGCGCCGAGTTCTTGGTAGGTGCGGAAATAGACCTCTTTTCCATTCACGAGCACGGTATAGCCGAAAGCCTCCGGGCGGCGGTTGTGGATTTCCTGGATTTCCAGAATCAAACAGTTCGTTCCGTCTCGAAACGGCACCCGGAGTTGGATCTGGCTGCCTTTGCGGGGAAGGGTCTTCACGGGGAAGCTTTCTTGGAAGGCCCCCATCTCGGTTTCGATCCTTCCGTTTTCCACATCGACAGACTCCGAGACCACCGCCTGAGGGGCTGTGCAATCAATGACCAACGAGGCCCGCTCTTTTTCTTGGGGCACAACGGCCAAAGCAGAGCAGTTCAGCAACGGCACTCCCATAACGGGAATAAAAATGCCAACCCATCGATTACGCATCGTTCAGTGCGAGGATTTGCCCGAGTTGTTGAGATGCTCGGCACGCCCGTCGTCATTCTCATCGAACTTGGAGGTTTTCAGAGCATGGAAAAGACCGATGATGTCCTTCGTTCCGCCGAAGGTGAACCAGATGGCGATCACGGCGTTGAAGCCGAGGTAGAAAAAGACATAAAATTTCCAGTAGGACTCCCACCAACCAATGGAAAGAGGCGTCGCCAGATTGATCAGGGTCACAGCAGCAAAAAGAAGGATCCAAGATGCGTTCCAGACCACGAGGAACACAGCCAGAATCTTGTCACCAAAGGAAAAGTCTTTGTTGATGCCGAAAATCTTCTGCCATTTGGAGACTTTCTCTCTACTCTCAGTATGATCGGACCCAACCACCAATTGTCCACGGTGGAGCATTTTATCGAGGTTGAAGGGGATTCCCTTGTAAGTCAGCAGCGAGATCGCGATGTAACTTACAGCTGATCCGACAATCGCGATGAAATACAAATACTGGTTGTTGATCGGAAACTCCTCACCGTATTGGGACTGGTAGATCGGCGGGTAGAGAAGCCCGAAAAATCCCACCGCCGCACCGAAAAGAATCGCGGGATAGCACGCAGCGGTCGTGCCTTTTTTCCAGTAAAGCCCGCCGATAACCGCCGCGCCGGCACCGGGCAGCCAGATCGTGCCGGTGATCGCCCAGAACATGTAGATCGGCGTGCTGGGTGTGTGGAACAACCCGAAAATGAAAGCATAGAGTGCCACCCCCGTGACAGCGAGTCGCAGCAGGAAAATGTGGTCCTTCGGCGAGTAGTTTTTTTTGCGGAAGGGAATCCAGACATCCTGGATGAAAATACTGCCCCAGGAGTGCATGTAAGTGTTGTGCGTGCCAATGGAGCAAAAAATCATCACTGCCAAAAATAGCCCCTTGAGACCGACGGGGAGGATTTCTGAGAGCGTGACCGGAACGCGCATCTGATTTTGGATCGTTTCATTTCCGATCGCAGCCAAGCGGGTCTCGACGACGGAGGAGGTGCTGGAAAACTCCGGAAGATTCAGCAACGCGAACACAGCCACCGCAATCACTATACCCATCCAGCCCTGCACATCCCAACGCCACCCGCCGATGATGGCTCCCATTTTTTGCTCGTGGGGGCTCTTCGCAGAGGCATTGTAACCTTGGGATCCCTGCCACGCAGCGCGCACGAGAATTCCGTTCAGAATTCCGATGAGATAAAACCAGACATTAAAGTCCTTGATCTCCCCGCCCTTCATCGGATGGATCATCGAGGCGTTCTCGGGAGCCAACCGCGTGCCCTCGATGATGTTTTGCCAACCGACCAGCCAAATCGCAAAGGCGGTGATCGCCACAAATCCGATCAGACTAACAATCCCAGAATAGCAGTCCGAGAGCATGATGCTGATCTGCCCGCCGAAAACGACCATCAAAAGGGCAATCCCCAGATCCAAGGCCATCAAGGTGGCGAAAGTGGAAAACTCGATCGAAGTTCCCGGAATCGGGAAAGTCTCGGGCAGGCCAAGGAAATTGACATAGAATCGCGCCGCAACGGCCGGAAAAACACCGAAATTGATCAACCCGGTAAGGAAGCAAACGATACCCGCAAATTTGCGGAAATTTGGTGAGTAACGCGTCTCGAAAAACTGCGCCAGCGTCAGCGCCCGGGTCTCTCGGAATCGGTAATAAACAAAACCCGTCAGGGCAAGAATCACGCCCACAGGCAGCGCGAGCATGCCCCACCACATGGAAGTGAACCCGGCCACATAACCCGCCTCGTAAAGCGCGATCACGGCGATCACTCCGGTGCCGCTCGCCTGCCCGCCAATCGTCAGCATGTAACGACCCGCAAGACGATTTGCCGCGAGAAAGTCGCTCACCCCCCGTAGGTATTTCCGCGTGGCGTTCGTGAGAAAGAGCAGCCCACCAAACAGCACCCCGACGGTACACCAGTCCCAGATGCTCATAGGAAGCTTACTTTCAAGGTTCCAAGATCGCGGGGGAATTGTTCGGGCGAGGGTCCAATGTTCATACGCTCACAGCTTAGATGCGACTCCGGGCGAGAGTCAAATAAAAATGCAAAGCTTTGTATAATTCGCTAGCCTCTTCAGATTTTCGAGGTGATCCGTAGAAGGGGAAGGCCTACTTCACCGCAACCGTTCGCGGCGGGGTCGCCCTCGATCAGCGCGATGAGGTTGTCGACGGTGCGGCAGGCAATTCCGGAGCAGTCCTGCTCAGCCACAAGGACCCGCGAGGCAGGGTTCGGCGAGCCAATCCATTGGTCGAAGCATCCGATAAGCAACTCTCGACCTTCCGCCACACCGGGATTGTGCCAAAGGAAATCCTGAATCGCCGTTTGATGGGATTCGATGAGGCACAACGGGGACGGAAGCTCGGGCTTCAACCCATCTGGGGCAAACTGCGCCAGTGTCGAGAAAGGAATCCCCCGGGCATTGAGAGCAACGAGCGTGGCGTCATGGCGGCGCTTATCGACGAGGTTGAGCGAGGGATTGAAAAGCACCAGAAATGATTTCGCTCCCTCATCGAGACAAGCCTGAACCAAGTCATCCGCAGCCTTCGCATGGTCCGTAGTGACCGTGGGCAGGTTCATGGAATCGATAGGCACATCGACCAACACGATGGGAAATCCTTGGCTGACGAGGCCGTGAAGGACCGAAAGATCCTCGATGTCGCGTCGGTTGACGATGGCCCCGCCGGCGAGTGCCGAGTGCATGGCCGTGATGATGCGGTCGAAGATTTTCTGTTTTCCCAAGTGAAGAGAAACCATGAGATCGTAGTCCCTGTCTGCCGCAGCGAGGGCGGCAGCCTCGACCAGATAAGTATCGACCGGATTGGCGAGGTCTGGAGCGATAAACCAGAAGAACTGGGATTTTTTTGCCCGCAACATGCGGGCGGCGAGGTTCGGCCGGTAGCCAAGACGCTTGGCTGTGATCTGGATTCGTTTTTTTGTGTCGGGGCGGACCCTCTTGTCGTCGCTAAGCGCTCGGGAGACGGTAGAAATATTCACATCGCACACACGGGCGATATCGATCAAAGTTGGAGAAGAATGAGTTTTCACTAATTGGAAGCATCAACAGCGCTCGATGAAGCATCGAGACGAGTTGACAAGGACTATTCCGCCACAAACTTGTATTGTAAAGGTTCCATGCTGGGATTTAGCAATCCTTTGTTTTCTAATCGAACAAGGCTGTCCGCACGCCTTCGAGATCGGCATGGAGTGAATGGCATAGCCCGTCGCTCCCGCCCGACTTGATATTTCCTCCCGCCAAGCCAAAGGCCGTGAATCCGGCTAATCGGATCGAACAGACTCCCGCAGCACTGTCTTCGATTCCCGCCACTCGGGCACGCCCATCAAAGGAAATCCCCAAACCGACCCGCGCGGCCTCGGCGTAGAGCCATGGATGGGGTTTGGGAGAAAGTTCACCAAGTGTTCCGGCTTGCCCCTGACGGAGCGGAAAACCAGCGGTGATGATAGCATCATAGAACTGCGCCGGATCCCCCATTCCCAGCGCGCGGAAAGCCGAGAGGATTTCCGGGTAGGCTTTCTCGTGAAGTCCGCTTGTGACAAGACCGATCAAGATGCCGCGCCCCTTGAGTTCGAGCAGGAAATCTTTCAAACCCGGCGCAGGCGTGAAGGCGTTTGGACGTCCACCGCCAGCCATAATGGCGGCCAACTCGCGGTGAGTGTGATGAAAATAGAAGACCCTTGCTTCTTCCACGGTTTTGCCGGGGCAATATTTTTTTATGCAATATTGAAGGTGCTCGGAAACGCTGTGGCCGGACACATGGGGCAAATCGGTCTCTTCGAGTTCGAAGCCCGGATTTGCGAGAAGGCTTGCCGTGGTTTGCTGGATGATCCAAATCCAAAATTCCTCACTGTGCACGGTGGTTCCATCGAGGTCCATCAGCACGGCCTGGAGTGGCCGCTCCAACTTCACAGGATGCACCGGGTAGTAAGCCGGATAACCCATACTCGAACGCACATGGGCCATGGTCTGGTGATCGAAGCCAACAAACTCGACCACCCCGTCGCCAGTGCAGGCGATGGCCTTCACTCCATCCCGCCCGGCGCTGAAGCGCTGGTCAGAAGTCTGCTCGACAGGTGTGAGGCCGAGGCTTTCAGCATCGACACCCAGATTCGGAAAAAGATCACTCACTTTGTATTGATGAGGAGCGACACAATCTCACCCTTGCCGGCGGTGAAGGTGGCCTTGTTTTTTGAGAGTTTGAGCTCGCCCAGCGGTTTCTCTTCGAGGGTGATGCGTGAGACCGAAGCGGTTTTTTCCGGCACGGTGATGGTCACATCAAAGCCCTCTGGCGTTGGATTGTAGCCACGAACGACAACAGCGTTTTCATGTTCGGCCTTCTTGAGGGCGGTGACGATGAATTCGGGGTTGTCGAATGAAATGAAGCTGTTCACCGGCGGCAACTCGCCGTCATGTGTGGTAGCCACGATAGCGCGGAGCGGACTCGTCAAGCGGCTTGCAGCCTGCGGCACTTTGCCTTTCCGCCAATCGCCCGTGTGCGGCATCACGGCGTAGCGGAAGACGTGTTTGCCTTGGCACTGCGCGAGAGCCTGGAAGACGTGGGTCTCGGTCGGATTCCCCGCCGTGCCGAAGCAACGCAGCATCGTGAGAGCAATCGCGCGATCGCGATTATCCTGCACCTCGTATTCTGAAAACCCGTAGTGGAGCACAGCGAGGCCGTGTTTGCCGTCACTCACATCGACAAATGACAGCGTCGGAAGCGTGCGTGCGGCTTCTTCATACCATCCGGTGGAGTCGGGAATCGAGATGGGCCTCTTGACCACATCAAACGCACTGTCCACATGGCAATGGCTGGCTTTGTCGAGGCCGGTCGGGAAAAGAACTCGCAGGCGGTGATCCTGACAGCGGTTGTCTACGGTGGTGACGAATTCCAACTGACGACTGCCATGGCGGAGCGTGATCTCAGTGAGGATGCGCACGACGGATTTGCGCGAGGAGCGGCGCAGGGCACCAGTGTCGATCCACTCGGAACCGTGCGGCACATGGATCTTGAGTTCCTGCTCGAGACCCTCAGGGAGCTCCCAGTCACGCTCGACACGGTAGGTGGCGGTCATTGGCCCGTTGGCCACGAGAGCCACAGCAGCGGGTTGGCCGAATGTGGTGTAGCAGGCGTCGTTGTTTGCCCGGTAATGCACAAGCGGACCGCCACATTCCCCCTCGTCCTCGAAGGCGTTGAGGCCCTTGTAGGCGTGCCCGGTTGCCTTGTCGGTGAGAGTTACCGTGCCATCGGCCAGCACCTCGGCGCGGAGGAATTCGTTTTCGAGGACATTCACCTGGGAGCTGATGTTGTCCACAGGGCGCGCGGCGGCTTGCTTTGGCACAACCCGGTAGGTGCTGTAGCCGAAGGCCGGAACCTCCACCGGAATCGCGATCCGCAGGCGGGTGGCCTCGACATTGATGGCGTTGCCGTATTTCAGGTAGGCATAAAAAGTATCGTCTTCTGTTCCCAGCACCTGGGCGCGAATGGCATTACCCATGGAGTCGAACACATCCACCATGAGCGGCTTTTTATAAGGTCCGTAGTTGCGCAGGCCCCAAGAGATCGGGACATCGACCGCGACTTCGACCACTTCACTGCGCATGGCGGAGGTGCTGTTGAAAACCGTTACGCCCAGTTCGTGCTGGCCGATGGCTGAGAAGTCGATGCGCGTTACGAGGTCCTTGAGGTTGTCGCGGGTCACGCACTCACTGATGTCATTCGCGATACGATAGCGCTCCTCCATGGCCAGCTGCACGCGGTCGATATGGCAGCCCCCGATACCGTCGTGCTGTTGGTTCTGGAGAATCTCTTTCCACGCCGAGCGCAGCAGTGTCTCGGGATAAGACTTGCCATGAAAAAGTTGCCAGGCCGAAGTCGGCTCAGCCCATTTCTCCAGGCGATGCTGGCAATCGGCGTTTTGCAACTTCAGCGGCATGCGGGCCGAGAACACACCGATATAAAGTGGAGCGAAGGCATCGGCCTTGGTCTCCACACTCAGCATTTCACCCTCCAAACGCAGCAGATCTTTGTCCGCGCCCGATTCGGCCATTTCTTTGCGAATCGTTTGCACCACTTCCGGCAGGCTGCTGATGGTTACCTCGCCGTAGTCGATACGCTTATTAATTTCCTCAACGAGGTCGGGAATGTGCGGATCTGGATTCTCCTGATCGAAGCCCTGATAGAAGAGAAGATGCCTGGTGGACACCTTGTCCTTGACGGTATCCCGAAGCGTTTCCATGCCTTTGATAGCCGACTCCATGCTCTTCATGATCGGCTGGCGCAGGACATGGTAGTTCAGGTCGTCCGTGCTGTAGGTGTCGGCCAAGCGGGCGATGACGCCGCCATTTTGTTGGATGGACTCCAGATCATAGTCGCCTGTCGGGAGGCTGCTCGCGCCGCCCGTGGCGCGGATGTAGGGGTTGTAAACGTAAATCCAGAAATTGAGGCGGTGGAACGAGCCAAAAGTGAAGCCCATCACACGAGAACCGTCTGGAGAATCCCACCAGAACTCGAGCTTCTCAATGTTAGACTGATCAATGCCTCGGTAGAAGAGGATCGTGTCCATGCCAAACTGGCGATAGATCTGCGGCAACTGCGACACCTGACCCCAGCTGAAAATATTGTAGGCACATTTCATCACCCCACCGAGCGACTCGGCGATGCGGTGACCCAGAAGAAGATTCCGAACGAGCGCCTCGCCACTCACCAGAAACTCCGCCGGAAGCGTATACCAAGGGCCGGCATGGAGACGCTTTTCCTTCACCAACTTTTCGACCTGCGGGCGGCGCTCGGGACGGAATTCCAAGTAATCCTCCAAGAACGAAGACTGCGCATCGGGATGGAAGTAAGCGAAGCGCGGATCCTTCACCATCGCATCGAGTAGGATATCTCCTGCCTCAAGCAAACGAGCCTGGGTCTCGCGGAAGCTCCACCGGTATTCACGATCCCAATGGGTATTCAGGATCAGATGCATTTTATAGTTTTTGGAATCAATCATAGGAAAGAAAAGGGGCCCTTGATTGCAGCGCATACAAAGGTTTGTTTTTATTTAGTGGTTTATTACCCGACGGTCAACTGGACTCTTTCCCATGGAGTGTTTTTCATTCTAAAAGAAGATTGAAAATGAAGCGGCGGTGCCGCAATTAGGGAATGGTTGATAAATACAAACGTTATGAAAAACTGCTCGACGCTCTGATTGACTCCGATGAGCAAGCTCTTCTGCCCACGACCCGCTGCAGCAAGGTGCAACTTCGCACTTCACACCTCGCGATTTGACAGAAGAAATCTCTCATCAAAACGCAATGAATAGTTCCCGACGCAATCTTCGTATCGGACTCATGGAGGGTCTACTGACAACTCCCTATACGGTCGTTACCATACCCGGTGGCTTTCTTCTTGCAGCCTTGCTGACGCAATGGTTCGGGGTCGAAAAATCCGCCTTTGGCTGGATCGTCTCCCTACCATCGTGGGCCAATGCCCTCCAAGCATTGGCACTCCCCCTCATCGCCCGCTTGATGACTCCCAAAGAAATGGCACTGGGCATGGGATGGTTCAACGTCGGCCTGTGGGCCATGCTTGTGGCATCGCTTGGTTTCCTTCCAAAGCAGGACGCTGCCTCGACCGCCTTCTTTTTTGGAATCTTCTTTTCCATGGCCAGCGTGAGCAGTGCATTTCAGGTGGTCGGCTGGACCGACTGGGTGCGCCAGTGGGTTCCCAAAAAACTTCGAGGTGCCTACTTCGGCAAACGCAACTCCTGGATCAGCGGTGCCACCTTCGGGTTTCTGCTACTCGTCACCACCTTCCTCGAGATCCGCAACGATTCCCTCTCGCCCTATGTTTGGATTTTAGGCCTGATGGTCGCATTGCGCTGCGCGAGCATCCTTTTACAGCATGGCATCCACGCAGGCAGCAACACCAAACTCGAGACCCAGCCGCTTAGGAAATCACTCAAGGAGTGCCTCGCCGCGCCCGGACTCGGCTGGTTCATTTTTTTCTCGGCATGGATGAACTTCTGGATGTCCTTCACCGGCCCGTTCACCGCTGTGTTCAGCTTCGAGGAACTCAAGTTTGCACCAGGCAATTTCGCGCTCCTCACGGCTGTAGGCACGGTGAGCGGCTTTTTCGGCTGGATGTTCTGGGGGCGCGTTGCTGACAAGGCCGGGGCGATTCCGGTGATTGCCGTCGGCAGCTTTCTATGGGAAATCCAAAATTTCCTCTGGGCTTTTCTCACCCCTGACAACTCCTGGATGCTCTATCCCATGTTCCTCTGGGGCGGTTTTTTTTCCGTCTCGTTTTTTATGGGCAGCTTCAACCTGCTGCTGAACATTGTGCCGCAAAAAAGCAGCATGGCAGCGATCAGCCTGCACCTCGCCTTTACCTCCATCGCCATGGCAGTGGCACCGATTCTTTCGGGATTTTTGATCGAGCGATTCGTCACACAGCAGGGCGGCGGAATTGGCATCTACCACCTTGGCTTTGCCATCAAGTCCATCGCCTTCCTCCTCGGCCTGCTCATACTGATTCCCATCCGCGAACCCGGCCGCACCACGCGCCAATCCCTGCCGGGCGCCTTCCGCACCGTCCGCCAAGCCATGGCCACTCAGGGCCTCGAACTCTTCGCAAACCTGACCCCATTTCGAAGCCATTCAAAAATAAAGAAACGCCCCTGCCCCATCGAAGAGGGGAGAATTAACCACAGAGAGTGAAACATGATTTCTTGTCGTGACCTCCCCAATTTTTTGAGCAAACACGCAGACTCCCTAGATCGTTTCTATGAATTTTTTATAGCCTGTTCTAAAATTGGTTTTCGAATTTTAGAGGGTTTGCAGCAATTACAGGTTGGGGCTTCGTGAAACCAAAGACCCAAAAATTTTTAAAGCCTCTTGATCTGCTGCAATCATATCAACCTCCGTGCTCTCTGTGTCCTCTGTGGTTAATTTTCCGAGATTCGTTGCCTTCGCCCTCAAGCCATGGGCTGAAAAATGCGGAGACCGAAGCGCGGCAAGGTGATGGTGCCTTGGAGGGTTTGCCCATCCGGCAATCCCCTCCCACCTTGATCCAATCGCACGGTTGCGGGTGCCTCGCCGAAATTCATCAGGAACACGACATCGCCGCTTGAGCCCTTGCGCTTCGCCGCATAGACCCCCGGCGGGAGTTCGTCAGGCAGGATGCGCGGGACATTTTGCTCATCCAGCAGACTGGAAAAAAGCGCCCGCAGCGTCCGCAATGGGAAACGACCGCCGAGGTAGACCGACTTGCCCTCGCCGTAGCAATGCACGGTGGCGGCTGGTTGACCCTCGAAAAGTCCGCTGGTGAAAGTTGCCCAAGCCGTTGCCTCCTCGAGATGGATGGATTCCGCAAATTCACGGACATCGACCAACTCACCATCCGGCAAGCGCGCGCCCACCGACTGGTGTTCTTGCATCGAACTGACCTCTTCCACCCAGATACCCAGGAGGCGCTTGAGTGGCCCAGGCAGTCCACCAAGATGGCAAAGCCCATTCGCGCCCACCGCGCCGCTCCAATAAGTGGTGACAAATATTCCGCCTGCCTCGACAAACCGGGCTACACGGCGTGCATTTTCCTCGCGCACAAGATACCACATCGGCGCGACGATCAGCTTCTTGCCTTCCCACCACATGCCGTCGGGGGGCAAGAAATCGACCATGACCCGGTTCTCCACCAACGCTCGGTAGTAGGGCATAAAAGCGCGTTTGTGAGCAGGTGGCTGGCGGTGAAAGACCTCGTTCAAAATCCCGTTATCCTCTGCCAAGGCATACATCGACTCCCAATCGTGGATCAGGCCCACGGCAGATTCGATCCTTGCCTCCGCCACCTCCGGCAAAGACTCCAACAGCATGCCGATCTCCGCCACTTCGCGGAAGGTGCGGGTGTTCTCGTGCCCCACATGATCCACCACCGAGCCGTGGTATTTCTCGTAGTTGCCCCGGCTTTTTCTCCACTGGAAATACTGCACGGAGCGCGATCCGTGCGCCACCGCTTGCAGGGCAGAGAGTATCGCCAGTCCCCTCTCCTTCTGCGGCGAGGACATGTGCCAGTTCGCCGAACCGGGCGTGCTTTCCATCATCAAAAATGGCAACCCGCCCTTGAGCGAACGCATCATGTCGAAGTCGAACGCCGCCTCCATAGCGGTGAAATAGTCGCTCGTTGGCGGGAGACTCAGGCCGTCGTCGTCAGGCAGCTTCGGCGCCACCAGCGAGTGAAATCCAGGCCGCAGCTCATGGTGCCAGAACGGATAGTTGTCGAATGCCACCACATCGAGTTGGCGCGAGAACTCCCAGAGATCGTAGAGCTCGCGGTGGTAATTCGTCGTCACAGGAATCTCCGGCGTGATCCGCCGCAGCGGCGCGGCCTCGGCCAGATGGCAATCGATCGTCTGGTGGTTCACAAACAGCCTCCAATCCAGCGCCAGCGCATTGAAGGTGTTTTGCCCGTGGTCACACGGCGGCTCGATCTGTGACCAGTTGGTGAACCTCATGCTCCAGAAATCGGCCCACCACGCTGTGTTGAGCGCATCGATCGTCCCGTAGCGCACCTTCAGCCAGGCGCGAAATGCCTCCGCACAGAGAGGGCAGAAACACTCGCCGCCGTATTCGTTGTTCACATGCCAGAGGATCAGCGACGGATGCTTCCTATAGCGCTCTGCCAGCTTGGCATTGATGATCCCGCATTTTTCGCGGAACACGGGCGAGGTCAGGCAATGGTTGTGACGATGGCCAAAAAGGTTCCTTACCCGGTTTTTCCCCATCCGCAGCACCTCGGGATATTTTTGCGCCATCCACGCCGGACGCGCTCCACCGGGGGTGGCCAGGATCACACTCTGCCCGGCCGCATGCAACCGATCGAAAACCTCGTCGAGCCACCCTAACTCGAATTCCCCCTCCTCCGGTTCCAACGCGCTCCAAGAAAAAATGCCGATCGACATCACATTCGTATGCGCCAGCGGCATCAGCCGGTAGTCCTCGGCGAGGATGTCGGGATAGGCTCGCCATTGGTCGGGATTGTAGTCGGCCCCGTGAAGGAAGCCTGAAGGCAGTGGTTTCATAGATGTATTTTCGTTACCCAGGCACTCAAGGGCGCATTCGCACCACTATCGGCAAAGAGGGGCGAGGTCGGCGACGTCAGCGCATGGTTTTTCAAGTCGGAATCTCTGGCGCAACTCCGAATCCGAAGAACCATGCGGCCGCCGCCATTGTGATCCTCCCCCGACTCCACCCGCGTGCAGGGCGAGTTGAATTGCCAGAATTTGAACACCACGAGTTTCGGAACGGCTTGGTGACTAAACTCTGGACGCTGACGCCTCGGATGCACTCGCCTGTCGGGATTTCAAAACGCGGAAGATCAGGAGCACTCCTCCCAGCCCCACCAGCGTCCATGTCGTGGGTTCCGGCACGGTGGTGATCCCGAGCGTGTTGGTGCTGTTTGTGAAGGCGTAGTCAAAGCCGCCCACTGTTCCGCCAAAGTTACCCGACCCCAAGTCGGATAGCGCCACACCGCCCACGGTGACCGAGGAGAAGGAACCTGACAGGGCGGATCCCGAGAAGACCACATAGCTGCCGTCGGTCATATTCGACAGGGTGAATTCCATCCCCCCCGACTTGGTGAGGCTTGTCGTTCCCGCATTGATGCTCGAGAACGAGCCATTGCCGCCAGTGAGATCAGCGACAAGGGTCATAGCGACTGGAGCAAACGCGCCCGATCCAGAGAGCGATGCGCCGGGATTCAAGATCAACGCCGAACTCAGGGCGGTGAGAGTGTTGTTATTGGAGAGGGTGGCTCCACTCGCGACGCTCACAGACGAGGAGGAGTTGATCGCACCGGCAACGCCGATGACCAAAGTCCCGGCGTTCACAATGGTCTTGCCTGTGAATGTGCTTGTTCCATTGATGGTCAGGCTGCCGTTGCCATTTTTCGTGATTCCATACCCGGATCCTCCATCGCCAACGGCACCGAGGTTCAAATTTGTGTTGCCCGTCCCGCTGGTTGGCTTGGCGACATTCACAATGGCGTTCCCAGTGAGCGTGGTCGCTCCGAAGGTCACTTGCCCTGTGCCGGAGGCGAAATCCTGACCATCGACCGACAAAGTATTGGATCCAATGGAAAGGGCGCCGAGAGTGTAGTTCAATCCGGCACCACCTCCGGAATTGGATGTGATAATTTTTGTCTCACCAGCCACAGTTGTGTTCCTACCGAATGACAAGCCCGAGGCATTGGAAAATTTTAGCACTCCCCCATTCAAAGTTAGGGTGGCAGTTCCCTCGCCAAGAATATCGCTATACTGGCGGGCCACAACTGTTCCGGTATTTAGTATCAAACCGCCCTGATACAGGTTCAATACATTAGTCCCAGACCCAAGAACCAATGTACCAGAACCGTTTTTGGTAATATATCTCACTTGGGCGGCACCCTGCGTTGATATCCCTTTGATAGTGAGATTTCCGCTTCCATTATGGTCGACAAGCAGGTTTCCATCCAGCCGCACCGTGCCTGTCGAGTTACCACCGAGTTGAAAGTTTCCTGTCGCTCCTGGGTCAACAACGATACTCGCATTGATGGAGTTGCTTCCCATTTGCAAATTTGCAGCAGTGCTGTCGGCAGATGTCGTGGCCAGTAAAGTCATGAAATCCGTGTCGGCATCCGCACCGAAAGTGATCGAGCGGATCGTCCGGGCAGCACCCAAGAAGGAAGGCGACGCCGTTGTAGAGTTCGCGCTCGTTGCATCGAAGATGAGATCGGTCGTGCTGGTAAAACCTGGCGTAGAACTCCAGTTTGTCGATGTCCCAAAATTCCCAGATGTGGCACCCGTCCAAGTTTGGGCATGGAGCGAAGCTGTATCGAGGTTGAAAGTCAGAAGAAGTGCTAGACTCGCGGCCCAAAAAGCGAGACGAGGGGGATGAAAAATGCAAAGCTTTGCTATTTGAGCTTGAGAATTGGATGAGAAACGCTTTGTGTTCATGGCAAGATCTGGGTTTGAGGGGCTAAACAGGGGGGACGTCAATCAATAAATCCCGCTCGATAAAACGAGTCAAATTGTTTTTTTAAAAAACTCCGCCCGCTCAAATCTGCCGCTGGAGTAGAAACCATTGCATGAGACCAAAAGCTGAATGCTTTTTGACTCCTGCTGTAGCGGCGGTTTGTGACCGCCGATGTTCCGCGATTCGGCGCTCATAGAGACGCCGCTACAAGTGAATACGGCTCGCTAAAATTCAAAACCTAATAGCCATTGGTATGAGACCAGCGATTGAGTGCTCCAAGCAACCAAGAGGGGTTCATACCAAGAGCTGATAGGTTTTGGACTTACTTTCAGGCTGCAACAAGCCTTGGGCGCATGGTCCAGGGGAGCGCGCCCGCCCTCGGGTGTGCTGGCACGCGCCCTCGCGGGCCAGATGTGGAGAAATGCGGCCGGAGGATCGAGCGGCACAATCATGCAGGATCATCAGTTTTGTGGATTTCGGATTTTTGGTTTGCCGGGAGGGCGAGTGAGTTCGGATTTTTTTGTTCAAAGGCCACGATCTCATTTTTAATGTCTTCGGGGACAACGGCCCTGAGATTGGGTGATTTGTCGTAGGAGTAGGTGTAAATGAGATCGATATCCTCGAAACGAACCGGCAGACCAGACTCGGGATTGAGATAGAGCATCAAAGTGCCGGTGGAGGTTGGCGGCGGGGAGGGCATTGATGATCCCGCATTTTTCGCGGAACACCGGCGAGGTCACGCAATGGTTGTGGCGGTGACCAAAAAGATTCCTCATCCGGTATTTTCCCACGCGAAGCACCTCGGGATAATTCTGCGCCATCCAAGCCGGACGCGCCCCGTCAGGCATGGCCAAGATCACGCTCTGCCCAGCGGCATGCAAACGCTCGAAGACCTCGGCCAACCAAACTCAAATCTCCCCTCGTCCGGCTCCAACGCGCTCCAAGAAAAAATGCCGAAGGACATCACATTCGTATGCGCCAACGGCATCAACCGGTAGTCCTCGGCGAGGATTTCCGGATAAGTCAGCCAATGCTCAGGATTGTAATCGGCCCCGGGCCGCAAGCCCTTGGGTAGTTTTTCATGCTAAGATCTTGGTTTTATAGCATTTTCATGCAGCAGTTGGTAATTTCATTTATCTTGGAACAGGAACAGCCATCTGCATAAAAAAACTCCCCATTTGCTGATGTTTTTTATTAATTCCGTCCAAATAGTTTTGTAATGCCGATGCGCTTGGCGCGGCAAGAAAGCTCAGTTGTAAAATTTGTGGCGGTTCAGCGCTTGGCACTGGATTTCCATCCGACATCAAAGCGGACCAGTTGGCGTTTACCACATTTGTTGCAACCATCTGAAAGTTAGTTGCGACCGGAAACGCAGGGACCGGATTGTTTGTCAGTGACCTAAATGTTTCTTCACTATCAGCCGATCCGCGCTCTATCGCGTTGTTCTGAAAACGATATTCGACAAAACAAACATCGCCATTACCTCCTCCCGTTGCCTGAAAATCGCTAGGCTTGAGTGCCAAAAAACGGACGCCATTGGTTCCAACAATCTGAGGCCAAAGATTAGTATTTGTCGGCATAAGAATTGACTGCAAATCTTGTCGAATAAGCTGCAAAGCCCCTTGCCCTTCGCGCCCGGCGGCCATTTTATCCTCTGAGTTTCTCCAGATATTTAGCGTAGATGATGTTACCTCAAGCATGATAGCCAGTAATATTGTCATTACAGCCATGGCCACTAATAATTCAACGAGAGTAAAAGCCGCGATACAACCTTTAAAACAAACCGCCGCCCTTCTCGCAGATATCTTGGCCTTAAATGTCATGGTTTGTTTACCAGTGTCGAAAATGTTTCCACTTGGCGATTGGAAGATGGAGCTGCAGCCGGATAGGCGACATCCATTTGGACTTCGTATAGCCCCGCCCCAAGTGGTCTTGATATGACCCTTACGAGGGAAACTATGCCGTCTTCAGAAACACCGGTATCCCACTTCGAGGAGTCAACCGCGCTGAAATTGGTCGAATTAGTTACATTCGCGTTGATCGCATTAGTATCCCAAGAGGCTGATAGACCAAAGACATTTGTGACAGGAGTATTGGAAAGGATCGGCGCCGCATCGGCGAGATTTGTCTTAGAATCTATGTAAGCCATGACCTGCTGGGTAGCATAGACTGCTGAAAAGTTATTGGCCCAGTTCCCTTGTTGTTTCAAACCGATACTAAACATTCCTATAATGCCAACAACAACAAATGAAAACAATCCAATAGCTATCACCACTTCAACTAATGAAAAACCGCTTCTAATCCTGTATGTAGCCTGGCGATCTCTCATTGCAAATCAATAAGCACACGCCCTGTAAGACGCTGTATCTGAATTGTGTCGTAACGGTTATTCCTCCAGTTCACTGTGCCATCTGCCTGCATTTGACCTTGGCCCACTTGGATATTAACAGTGAATGGCGAAAGATCTGGCACGCGCCCGAATCTATCAAATCTTATTAATTGCAAATCACCTGAGGAAATCGGGCCTGACTGCGATTGCAGATTGGGCAAGCCTGTCCAATCACTCGTTGTATCCAAAATACTGGTCTTATTAAAAAGA
>JBILBH010000044.1:0-22065 GCA_044353785.1 Terrimicrobiaceae bacterium | reverse complement strand
GTTGGGAATTCTTTGCACTATTAACCTAGAATTCCAAATATCGCCTCATCGCCCACATGAAATATCTCGGTCGTCTCGCTCCCACTCCCACAGGTTATTTACATCTCGGGCATGCGCTGACTTTTTCTATGGCACACCGCCGCGCCAGCGATTCCGGTGGCCGGATTCTTCTGCGCATGGAGGATCTCGATCCTCACCGCTGCTCGCAGGAGTTTGCCTGCGCGGCGATGGAGGATCTGTGCTGGATGGGTCTTGAGTGGAGCGGGGAGGCCGTTTTCCAAAGTCGGCGCCGACATCTTTACTTGGAAGCCTGGCGCATGTTGAAGGATGCAGGCCTCATCTACCCCTGCCGCCGCTCTCGCCGCGAAATATCATCCCTCGCTCCGCATGAAGAGGAGCCTGTCTTCCCAGTGGAGTGGCGTGCCGATTCTCGCGAAGCACAGTTTTTTCAAGAGCCCGCCGGTGTGAACTGGCGCTTCCGCGTTCCCGAGGGCAAATCCATTTTTTTCAGTGATCAAAATTTCGGCCTCATCGAAAAAAACACCCTGCGCGATTTCGGAGATTTTCTCATTTGGAACCGCGAGGACATCCCGGCTTACGAACTTGCCGTGGTCGTGGATGACATGGCCATGGGCATCACCGAGGTTGTGCGCGGGGCGGATCTTCTCACCTCCACCGCCCGGCAGATTCTTCTCTACCGAGCCCTCGGTGCCGCCGAGCCCGCATGGTTTCACTGCCCGCTCGTCTGCGATGCCGAAGGTCGCCGCTTGGCAAAACGAACTAGCGGACTCAGTCTGCGCGACCTGCGGGCACAGGGGCTCGCGCCGACGCAAGTCCTCGAACTGGCGCAAAAATCTCTCGGCTGATCAGCGCTTTCTTTTTGCCCCGAAACGCATCCCCTTATGCGTCCGCACGCCCTTGGCGCCTTTCAGCGCGGAGAGGACGCTGTCTTCGTTGAAGAGGGCGGTATAGACATACTCGAAATTCTCGATTTTAAGGCGTGGCACTTTTTGCCCGATGAAACGCTCGATATCGAGAACATGCGGCAGCTCCTCTGCGGTCATGATGGTGAAAGCCTCGCCGACCGTTTGAGCCCGCCCCGTGCGGCCGATACGGTGTACATAGTCCTCGGGGTGCTGGGGCACATCGTAGTTGATGACATGGCTCACGCCGGCGATGTCGATGCCTCGCGCGGCGATGTCCGTCGCGACCATGACCTCATAGCGTCCGCCCTTGAACCCCTCGAGCGCATCGACGCGCTCGGTCTGGGTGCGGTTTGAGTGCAGCGTGGCGACGGAGTGGTTGTTTTTTTTGAGCTGGCGCGAGATGCGGTCAGCCCCGTCCTTGGTGCGGCTGAAAATCAAAACGCTGTCGTAGTTGGTTCGCTCGAGCAGTGTGAGGAGCAGGTCGAACTTCTGATCCGCGGCGACAGGGTAGAGAGCGTGCGAAACAGTCTCGGCAGGCGAGCGGCGCGCCCCGATTTCGATGCGTTCGGGGTCTTTCAGGCACCAGGCCGAGAGTCGTTGGATCTCCTCAGGGATCGTTGCGGAGAAAAGCAGGGTCTGTCTTTCCTTGGGACACTGTTCCACAATGCGCCGCACATCAGGCAGGAAGCCCATGTCGAGCATGCGGTCCACCTCGTCGAGGATGAGAAATTGCAGCGAGCTTAAATCCACCAACCCTTGCTGCATATGGTCGAGCAAGCGGCCTGGCGTTGCCACCACGACATCGCAGTGGCGTTTCAGGTCGTCGCGTTGCTTCCCATATCCCACACCGCCATGGATGAGTGTGACCTCCGTGTGCATGAATCGCATGTAATCGCGGAAGGCCGTTTCGACCTGCATCGCCAGTTCGCGCGTGGGTTCAAGCACAAGACAGCGAATGCGGGGCTCGGGGTGATCAAGCTTGGCAAGCACCGGCAACGCAAAGGCAGCCGTCTTGCCAGTGCCAGTCTGTGCCGACGCTACGAGGTCGCGGCCAGAGAGAATCACCGGAATGGCGCGAAGCTGAATGGGCGTGGCATCCGAGTAACCCATGCGTTGCGCTCCGTGTAGAACAGGCTCCGGGAGCCCGAGATTTTGAAATGACATTTCGATAACCTGCCCTTTCGTGCGAGTTGCCGCAATGAAAAGCACAAGGGCGGTGGATGCCGGAATTTCAGTGAGCGTATATCCGCCTTGCGTTTGCCTCACTCGCCGATACTGCTTCTCTTCGAATTCACCGCGCACACGGAAATTTCATCATCAGCAAAAATCAATCTCATGCCTTATTCCGCACTCTTCCAGTCCCTCCAACTCGGCGCCCTCGAGGTGCCCAATCGCATTTTCATGGCACCGCTCACCCGCTGCCGAGCCGAAGTAGACCATGTGCCAGGCGCGCTTATGGCGGAATACTACGCCCAGCGTGCCTCTGCGGGCCTGATCATCGCCGAGGCCACGATGGTCATGGAGGGGAACTCCGCATTCTACGCCGAGCCGGGTGTTTACTCGGAAGCCCAGATCGCCGGCTGGCGCCAAGTGACGGATGCCGTTCACGCCAAGAATGGGAAAATTTTTCTTCAGCTATGGCATGGCGGCCGCGCTTGCCCTTCATCCTTCAATGACGGCGCGCAGCCAGTGGCCCCAAGCCCCCTTGCCATCACAAACGACGAGGTGCACACGCCCGATGGCAAAAAACCCTACGACATTCCGCGCGAACTCCGCGACGAAGAGATTCCCGCGATCGTGGCTGGTTTTAAAATAGCGGCTGAAAATGCCAAACTCGCTGGCTTCGACGGCATCGAGATCCACGCAGCCAATGGCTACCTCATCGACGAATTTCTCCGCGACGGCTCAAACAAGCGCACCGGCCCCTATGGCGGTCCTATCGAGAACCGTGCCCGGTTTTTACTCGAAATCCTCGAGGCTGTTTTCTCCGTCTGGGCCTCTGATCGTGTCGGTGTTCGGATCTCGCCGCTCAATAGCTTCAATAGCATGTCCGACAGCGACCCCGTGGCACTCGCGTCTTGGCTGGCCAAGCGCCTCGACAGCCTGCGTCTGGCCTATCTCCATGTCATGCGCGCAGACCTCCTTGGACAGCAGCATGGGGATGTCCTCACTCCGATCCGCCAAAACTTCTCCGGCGTTATCGTTTCCAACATGGGCTACACCGCCGCCGAAGCATCGGATGTCATTTCTTCCGGCAAAATCGACGCCGTGGCCTTCGGAACAAGCTTCCTCGCAAACCCTGACCTGCCCGCTCGAATCCGTCTCGAAGCAGAGTTCAACCAGCCGGACCCGGCCACATTTTATTCGCCCGGCCATGTAGGCTACACGGACTACCCACCACTTGCTTCCTGAAAAAAAAGCTGCAGTTTGTTGAAAGGTGGCGATATTGTCCTTTAGGAAATCGTTGAGTTTCATCGCCGCATTTCTCCTGCTGCCAGACCCGCTCAAACACAAGCGCCACCTGGCCCACCAGTTCACTTGAAATCAATTACATCATCCGTGAAATCGCTGCCGGAAAGGATTCCAAGCCCACGCTGATCGTGATTTCAAAAGCCAAGTGACCCCTTCGCGCGAGGCATCAGGTCTCTTACTGAATTGACACGCCATTTGGCACTCGTAGCTTTCCGCAGCCATGGATGATCCTTTTGTTACACGCAAAGCATCGGTGCCCCATACTGCCGCGTGCAGGGGAGGGGAGCTGCATACTATGCAGCGCGCCCTCTTCCGAAGCTCTTGTCTTTTCTTGCTGGTGGCTTTTTTCGGCGCATGCGCACCCCAAGGTGACGCGCGCGGGCGGAACCGCATATCGGTTTACTCCACCGCTTACCTCACCGACAACAATACCGTCGCCTACGCCTCGCATTCCGGCAAAAAGCCCGACCCCAAACCGCGCCAGGACTGGGTTTGGTCGGGTGACGGCATCCTCGGCGTGCCATCCATCGAGATCAATCTCACCACCCAATCCGCTGCGTTTTTCAAGGACGGGGTCGAGGTCGGAAAATCCTCCATCTCCAGTGGCCGCGAAGGCTACACCACGCCGACGGGCAGTTTTTCGATTTTGCAGAAAAACCAAAACCATGTTTCAAGTCTCTACGGAGACTATGTCGATGCAAAAGGCAACGTGGTTATAGCAAATGTGTCTTCCCATCGCGACGCCCGCCCAAAGGGAACAACCTTCCGCGGAGCCCCCATGCCCTATTTTATGAGAATCTTCGGAGGCGTCGGCATGCACGCAGGCCACCTCCCCGGCTACCCAGCCTCCCACGGTTGCATCCGCATGCCCCGCGGTGCCGCCCAGCGCTTCTTCGAAAACGCCCCACTTGGTACTCCCGTTCGGGTTGTCCGCTGATCAATTTCGCGAGCATTCATCTGCCCGCCAATGTTGTAGCATCCCGATGTGCGGCGTTGCAGGGCGGCGTTCCCATCTCGGTTGCGCTGGCGAAGATCATGGTTCCGCGTTTTCCGAAGGTTTGTTACCCATGTGGAGACTGCCTGTGTTTATCAGCATTCCTCTGGAGGAGCACAGTCGCCTTTCGACAAGTGAATTGTACTTCAGTAACATAAAGAAATATACTTGCCGTTTAGAAGTTTAAAGACTACTTAAGTAGATATTTATTTTGCTGCTATCTTAATTTTGCTGTTAAATGAAAGGAGAGTTCTTTTAATTTGATCCTTGGCGTCCTTCTCCATCTGCATGCGAATTCTCCTCTCTACGACTTCTCTTCAAGACACTCCCGGCAGCCATCATGATTTGCTGGCGAATACCGGGTTTGAAATCATCCGCGAACGCGGTCCACTCACGGAAACGCGAATGCTTGAACTCGCCGGCGATTTTGATGCTTTCCTCTGCGGCGACGATGCCATTACGCGCCAAGTTCTCGAGAAGTCTTTGCCTCGCCTCAAGGTCGTGGCCAAATATGGAATCGGGCTCGATAAAATCGACCTCATGGCGGCAACGGATCTCGGAATCCCTGTCACTTTTTGCCCCGGCGTGAATCATACCACCGTCGCGGAACATACCTTTGCGCTCCTGCTGGCGCTCTGCCGCAATCTCGTGGAGGAGGCGAATTTCGTGCGCTCTGGAAATTGGAAGCGCATCACTGGCCATGAACTTTTTGGAAAAACCATCGGCATCGTCGGTCTGGGTCGCATCGGTTGTGAAGTCGCCATTCGAGCCAAGGCCTTTGGAATGCAGGTCCTTGGCTTCGGCAACCACTGGGATGCGGAGTTCGCCTCGAAGCACGGCATCGAGCGCGCGGCGACACTCGATGATCTTTGCGCTCAGGCGGATGTCATTTCGCTGCATACGAAGCTTACCGATCAAACCCGCCACATGCTCGATGCGCACCGACTTGGATTGACCAAGCCTGGCCTGCTTCTTGTCAATTGCGCCCGTGGCGAATTGGTGGAAACCAACGCGCTGCTTGCCGCTCTCCGCTCGGGATCTGTTGGAGGCTATGCGGCGGATGTCATGGACGAGGAGCCGCCACCATCAGACCATCCGCTTCTCACCGCTCCGCGAACGCTCATCACACCGCACATAGGTTCCCGCACCCATGAGAATGTCGTTCGGCAGGCTACCATGGCCGTTCAAAACATGATCAATGTCCTCGCAGGCCGCCCCGCTCTTGCCCAAGCCAACAAGGTTTCTTAATGCACAATCCCAACGAGTATTTTGTCGTTCCAGCTGAACTCCACGATGACCTCGTCCGCCGCGCCTACATGAAACGCGGCTACACTCAGGACGAAGCGGTGGACGCCTCGCGATTTTGTCACAGTGCCTCCCGCCATGGCATTCGCACTCACAATGCACTCAAGGCGCTTCACCTTGACGACCTCTTCGGTAGCAAAGTCGGCGGATGGGTCCCAGGTGCTGAGATCGAAGTCCTGCCCTCCCGCTTCGCCGCTGCGGAGATTTGGGATGGACACAAAAAACTAGGTCAGGCTGTCGCTTACAAAGCCATGGAGCGCTGCATGCAGTTGGCGGATCAATTCGGCATTGGCATGGTGAGCGTGGACAACGCCACTCACTATCTTTGGGGTGGGGGATATGTGATCGACGCCGCTCAAAAGGGCTACATCGCTTATACAAATTGCACCTCGGCGACCTCTGAAGTGGTTCCCTTCGGCGGAAAGACCCCGACCATGGGCACGAACCCACACTCTTGGGGATTTCCCACGCAGTCGGCGGCTGGGTTTCCCATCGTCATCGACTGGGCGACATCCACCGTCGCTATGGGACGCATCCAGCAGTTCGCCCGCGAGGGTAAGGAACTTGCTCCCGGTTGGGCGGTGGATGCCGCAGGAAAGCCAACTATCGATCCCAATCAGGCGAGGGCGCTTCTGCCGTTCGGAGCGCACAAAGGCTACGGGCTTGGCCTCGTGGACGAACTCTACGCCGCATTCATCGGTGGCTCCCTGCCCTCGATTCGTGGAACAACTCGTGGCCATACCGCCGAGAAGCGAGGCTCGACATTTTTCTTCCAGTGTATCCACCCCGAGGCGATGCGTGGTCATGATTACGCTTTGGGCCGCTCACAGTCGGATAATCTGAAGGCCTGCATCGCAGATATCCTCGGTCAGGGCAACGAAGCCTGCATGCTGCCTGGGCAAATCGAGGCTCAATCAGCCGCACTCACCGATGTCCATGGTGGACTTCTTTTCACCAAGGCCGAAATCGAAGGCTTTGCCCACATCACAGATGAGCTTGGCGAAGCCGCTTGGAATATCCAGAAATTTAAATCTATAACCATTTAATCAATATAATACTATGTCACTTAAACTTCGCGACCAGTCCGCCTGTCTCTACGATCAAATCTCCCTCGGAGAAGTCATGCTGCGCCTCGATCCCGGCGAAGGCCGTATCCGCACCGCCCGCCACTTCACCGCGTGGGAAGGAGGCGGCGAATACAACACTTCGCGTGGCCTCCGTAAATGCTTCGGCCTCCGCACCGCCGTTTGCACGGCTCTTGTGGATAATGAAATCGGTCACCTCATCGAGGATTTCATCATGCAGGGTGGAGTGGACACCGAGTTTATCAAATGGCGTGAAGATGACGGCATCGGCCGCTCCGTGCGCAATGGCCTGAATTTCACTGAGCGAGGATTTGGCATCCGTGGAGCCGTCGGCAATCCGGACCGTGGCAACAGCGCCGCTTCGCAACTCAAACCCGGCGACTACGACTGGGACCACATCTTTGGCCAACTCGGAGCCCGCTGGTTCCACACCGGCGGCATCTTTGCCGCATTGTCCGAATCCGCCGCACAGATCACCATCGAGGCCGTCACTGCGGCCAAAAAGCACGGCACCATCGTGAGCTACGATCTCAACTACCGACCCTCGCTCTGGAAATCCATCGGCGGCCAGGCCAAGGCCCGCGAAGTGAACCGCGAGATCGCCAAGTATGTTGATGTCATGATCGGCAACGAAGAAGACTTCACGGCATCTCTCGGCTTCGAGGTGGAGGGAGTGGATCACAACCTCAGCACGATTGAGACCGAGGCCTTCAAGCGCATGATCGAAACCGCCGTGAAAGAATACCCGAACTTTAAAGTGGCTGCCACGACCCTCCGCCGTGTCATCACCGCCTCGCGCAACGACTGGAGTGCGATTTGCTGGCATGACGGCGCGTTTTACGAGAGCCGCAAATATCCGGAACTCGACATCCTCGACCGCGTGGGAGGTGGCGACAGCTTTGCCAGCGGCCTGTCTTTCGGATTTCTCTCCCACAACGATCCGCAAGCCGCCGTCGAATACGGCGCCGCCCACGGTGCCTTAGCCTCCACAACGCCTGGCGACACCTCCATGGCCACCCGCAAGGAAGTTGAAAAACTCATGAAAGGCGGCGGAGCCCGTGTCGTCCGTTGACGTTTGGGATGGCTGCAACCCCAAGCAACTTTGATCCGTTGTTGTTTTTTGAAAAATCGGTAGCCTCCGCGTTCAAATATGAAAAAGGAAATTCTCAGCACTTCTGACGAGGTCGCGGCGCGCGCCGCTCAGATTATTGCCTCCGATGCCCGCGCTGCTGTGGCGGCTCGTGGACGTTTTGTTATGGCTGTGAGCGGGGGGCGCACGCCTTGGCAGATGCTGCGGGCTCTTGCCAATGAGGAAATGCCTTGGGCGAATGTGCATGTGGTTCAAGTGGACGAGCGCATCGCTCCGGCTGGGGATAAGGACCGCAACCTGACCCATCTGCGCGAGAGTCTCCTTTCCCATGCTCCGATTCCGGAAAATCAGATTCATGCCATGCCGGTGGAGTCTGTGGATTTGGATCAGGCCTGCCGTGATTATACGGCGTTGCTGAATGGTATCTGTGGAAATCCCGCCGTGATCGACCTGGCCCACCTTGGTCTCGGCCCTGATGGACACACGGCATCGCTTATCCCCGGCGACGCCGTGTGCCATGTGCATGATGCCGAAGTGGCGCTAACGGGTGTCTATCAAAACCGTCGTCGCATGACGCTGACTTATCCCATCTTGAATCGCAGTCGCCACATCCTTTGGGTCGTGACCGGCGCGGAGAAGTCGCCCATGTTGCCACGCCTGCTCGCGGGGGATGCCGGAATTCCTGCAGGGCCGATTGAGCAGATCAATGCCACTCTTTTGGCAGATGCCCCGGCGGCAGCGGAGCTTGCAGTCTAAGGCAAGAACTCGAGCAATTCGGTGGGCACGAGGCGGATTTCGGGAGTTCCCTCGATCCGGATGGGAAGGAGTCCATCGGTGAGCGGGGTTCCGATGGCAAGACTGGCTACCACATGCTCTCCGGCGGTGGCTTCCGGTGTGTTTTCAGACAGCTTGGCAAGGAAAGTGATTCGTTTTTGAGGCGTGCCGAGTCCGCATTTATCAAGTTCGGAGGGCGTAGCGGGAAGACGGTTCACGACTTTCGTTCGAGCCAGCAATTTTGCAATATCTTCCATGATTGGAGCGTTGTCGGACCAACCATTGCGGGTGCGAGTGATGTCTCGCTGGGTAGCGTTGGTTTGGACTCGGATGACATCGACAAGGTCGAGATTGATCCGGAAGAGCGCTGTGTCGCGGAGGCTTTCGAGGTCGGGTGCAATGAGGGTGGCGGCGTTGCCTGAAACTGTGCCGCTTATCTTTCTCGGGTCCAAGCGGACTGTTGCGGATCCATTCGCAGTGGGTTTTGAAATCCTTATCGCATGAGGTGCCTCATTCGCGTTGGTAAAAAATTCTGCTTCCGCAGAGGAGTCGATGCGGGAATCTCCCGACGACTCGGGCTTGATCTCAAGCTCGAAGTTCTCGAGCCGCAGGGCGTGTATTTTCGAGAGGAGTTCATCCACGGCGGCGTCATCAGCCGGAGCGGTCAAGGGGCGGAGGATTTTCCAGCCAACGGCATCGCGCTCGAGTTCGAGGCTTGAGTTGCCTTTGCGGAACACAATGCGTTCGATCTGGGCGGGATCGAGCGGTAGAAGTCGCCGGTCACGGTATTTTTCAATCGGGAGTGTAATGAGGCGAACGATATCTTTTGGGATAAGATAAACGGTTTTGGAATTTGCGAAGGAGACATACTGCCGCGTGCCGTCGGGGCTTGTCTTTCCAATGAGCAGGGAGCCCGGCAGGTCGCCTTTGAAGTCAATTTGCAGGCTGCTTTTAAGAACCCCATAGGCTGCGAGGTTTTTATCATCCCGGATTTCCGAGGCATTGATGCGGTCGAGGACAGGTGTTTCCAGGGCGGCTTGGATAAGTGCATGGATGGCCTCCGGAGAAGCCGTGTCCTCGAGACCCTTCGTGAGATGCCATCCCTCGTTTGAGCGCTGAATGCGGAACGATTGGTCGCCATTTTTGATGCTAATGCCGGAGATGTCTTCAGGGTCGAATTGAAACAATGCGGAGCCTGGTTGGATGACTCGTTCGGTGGAAAAACGCCAGCGATGTGTTGTGCCAACAAACACCACAAGGCCAATCGCGGTAAGCAGTAGGAGAATGGTCGAAACCCGGCTCATGCGCGGTGTCTTAACCAAGCCAGAAGCCCCAAAACTGCGGCCAAGGCCGGAATGCCGACCACGACAAGCAGTGCGAGACGCGAGAGCTGAATGTCGGTGAGTTGAAGTGTGAAGCGAGTCGCATTTTTGGGACTGATGCCACTCACGCTGCCACGATCGATGAGTGAATTCACACAGCCAACAATGAGGTCCAGCCCTGGTCGGCTAAGTCCGGCATTGAAGGCAAACTGGGATGATCCCATGACGATGAGGCGCGAACTTTGAACACCCACGCGGTCGTTCTCCACGGCATCGCGGTCTGCGGAGGCTCCGATGATGAGCGGCTGGCCGTTGTCGATGCCGTCCTGGTAGTCCACTCCACTGGGTTGATTCGGAAGGTAGGAGGTTTCTCCCCAGAACTCCTCGGCGGCTTCCACAAGCGGGCGGATGCGGATTTTGTCCTGCTGGGCGAGGGGTTTGTCGAACCCGAGGGACTGCGTGGCTCCGGGGAAAAGAATGTTCATGCCGTCCAGACGGCGAGTGACCTCGGCATTCGGCAAAACATGGGCCGTGACATCGCGCAAGATGCCGGTGGCCAGCGGGAGTTGGATTAATCTTAGCACGCGGTCGTCGCGGGGAATGATGCCCGAATTTGCCAGCAACGAATGCAGGCGGGGCGTGGAGCTATTGGGATCGAGAAGGATGAGTATTTTTCCGCCCTTCCGCAGCCATGACCCGATAACGGCTGCCTCGCGCTCGTCGAGGTCTGATTTCGGAGCCACAATGATCAGCGCGGACGCATCAGGCGGTATCACATCGGTGGATGACAAGGAGAGGTTTTTAACGACGGCATTCTGCTGGCTGATGGCCTCGGTGAGATTTGAGAGTTCGCGATCGGGGGCAGGTTCCCCATGACCTGTCAGAAAATAAACGGTCTCGGAATCCGGCTTCAGGAGAGCAAGAAGAGCGCTTGTGAGCACTTGCTCGCCACGGAAGGCGAGTAGAATCGGTTGACCGCCATGGGCCACGGGACTGAGGTCAAAGTCTCCCATTTCCGCTATGTTCAAAAGCCGGTGGCGCCCTTCGTAGTCGAGAATGATCAGGTTGTCCAAGCTGGTGAGTTTGTATTTCGCCTGCAAATCCTGAATGCGCGAGAGATTCCTCGTCGGATCGACATACTCGATTCTCAAGCCTTCGCGTTTGTTAAAAAGGATCTCGTTCATGAGACTCCGCAGGTCTCCGAAAATCTGACTCACCGGCGACAGAAAAGTAGGGGAGGAAATGATGATGACCTCCAGAGGTTTTTTGAATTCTTTCAGCACGGCACGGGTCTGTCCGGCGAGGGAAAATTTCTGCGAGCGCGAGAAATCTCTCCGCTCGTAGTGGAGGAAGCCCAGGTAGTTCACCAATGCATAAATCACCAGCACAGCCACAATTTGCAGGCCGATGCTGAGTTTGATTCCAGTGCGCGGCGGCTTCATGATTTCCAGCGGCGGTATTGAAAAATATGGAAGGTGGCAAAGAGGACCAAAAGGGTCGAGCTGATGTAAAAGATCACCGGCCTCGTGTCGAAAAGCCCCTGTGAAAAATCCATCATGTGTTCAACGGGCGACATATAATAGGTCAGCTCGCGCAGAAATGTACCTGTGGATGGTAAAAGAAACGAAAGTAGTCCCAGAAAAAAGAATCCCAGAATCGCCGCAAACGAGATAATGGCCGCCACGATCTGATTATCGGTGAGCGCGGAGGCCATACAGCCGATTGCCGTGAAAAGAAGTCCCATGAGAACGAGCATTCCGTAAGCTCCGACATAGCTTCCAACGGCTCCTGCGGCCTTCACTCCGGTGATTTCCTGAAAAACAACAAAGTAAATAAGGCTGGGGGCCCAGAGGATGAGGTAAAAAAACAGACACCCGGCGTATTTGGCCAAGAGGACTTGAGAATCCTTTACGGGTGCCGTCATAAGCGTTTCGATCGTACCCATTTTTGCCTCTTCGGCGAAAACTCTCATGGTGATGAGCGGAAAAACCAGCACGAAGGGGAACCAAAAATAGACAGTGTTGAAAAATGCCTGCACCATCGTAACCGTTCCCGCTCCGGTGTTGAGGAGTGTGACACCCGCTTGAAAATTGAAGCCTGTGACAATGAGGAAAAAAAACAGCACCACATAGGCCAGAGGCTGGTGAAACGCGCTGGAAACCTCGCGTCCGAATAAAATCAAAAACTTTCTCATGGCATCAGATTTCCTCTCCACCTGTGACTTCGGCAAAAACCTGCTCCAATGAAACCGGCGGTCGGCTGATCTCGCGAATCCTCCATTTGTTGTCCACCGCATGCCGGTAGAGCGATTCCCGAGGATCATGGCCCGGCGCGGGATGGATGGTAAACACAGTCCACTCGCTATCCGCCCGGTGTGACACGCTTTGGACGGAATCGAGTGCGCGGAGAGCGGATGCCGCCGCTTGGGCATCCGGCACGATGGCGTCGAAAAGAACATGTCCTGCTTGTCCCAGATGCGCGCGGAGATTTTGAGGTGTGTCCAATGCTTCGATGCGGCCTTTGTTGATGATAATCACCCGCGAGCAAAGCATCTCCACTTCAGGGAGAATATGGGTGGAAAGCAGGATGGTATGGTGGCGGCGCAGATTTCGGATCAAGTCGCGAACCAGACGGATTTGATTCGGGTCCAATCCGATGGTTGGCTCATCGAGAATGAGCAGGTCCGGCTCATGGCTCATGGCATCAGCCAATCCCACGCGTTGCCGGTAGCCTTTGGACAGGTTGCCGATGATCTTTTTTTCGACATCCTTCAGACCGCAAAGCTCAAGCACATCGCCGACGCGTTCTTTGAGGCGGCGGCCTGGAACCCCCTTGAGAGCCGCTCGGTAACGAAGGAATTCATGAACCCTCATATCGGTGTAGAGGGGAACATTTTCCGGCATGTATCCAATGTGCTCCCGGGCGCGAAGAGAGTCGCCAAATACATCAAATCCAGCGACCTCTGCTCTTCCAGAGGTGGGAGGGAGAAAGCCCGAGAGCATTCGCATTGTTGTGCTTTTGCCAGCGCCGTTTGGTCCGAGAAATCCCACTATCTCGCCCTTGTGTACCTCAAAATCGATGCCATTCACAGCGGTAAATCCACCGAAGCGCTTTGTGAGTTTCTCGACCTTGATCATGGAAAACTTAGTCTAGCCCGACACGCCCGAGCGGGGGAAGAAAAAGCCTCTGCCTGATCTTCACAAGGCGCGTCTTTGCGTCGAACTCCGAACTCTCTGAGCAAGGCGCGACGCAGCCAGGAGGCTAAAGAAAATTCCACCCGCGCTGGCTGCCATCATTCCTGCGGAACTCAACGAGCCCAGATCGTGACGCCCCGTCAACAATCCCAGCCAGGTCGGTGCAACCGAAATCGCCAACACATGTCCCAGCACAGCGCTGCTGATGGCTACAATGAGGCTCCAGATTAGAACTCCCGAGACACTTCGGCTCAGCAACATGGCCGAGGCACCTGGAACGATGAGCATGGCGATGACAAGAATACTCCCAACACTTTCAAATGCCACGACGGTCGTCAGGGCCGTAACCACGGTGAGTCCCTGCTGGATCAAGCCTGAGGGAATCCCGCTCGCCTTGGCAAAACGGGGATCAAAAGCCACAACCTGGAGTTCCTTGAAAAAGACGCCTGCCAGAAAGAGGTTCAGAATCAAAATGGCACCGGATTGCCAGACGATGCGAGGCACGGTGGCGGAGTCGATCACCGCGAGTTCGAGCGCTCCATACAGCACGCAACCGGGGTCTAAATCCACATGGTCTGCCGCCAAGCGAATCAAAATAAGTCCCAGAGCGAAGAGGCTGCAAAAAACCACGCCGAGCGAGGCCCCGGCTTCGACACGCCCACGGCGCTCGATCACTCCACTGACAACGCCGGTAAAAAGTCCGGCAAGGACAGCTCCAATGAACATGGGAAGCGGATCCCGCGAGCCCGAGACCAGAAAGCCGATCGCCAGTCCCGGCAGCACCGCATGGCTTATTGCGTCGCCGAGCATGCTTTGCTTGTTCAGCAGCAGAAAAACACCGGGCACCGCGCAGGCCATGGCCGTCAATGCGCCAGTGAGAACGATCCATGTGTCGAGTTCCGTCCAGATCATGGCAGGCCTTTCTCAGGATTCCCCGGCACGAGGCGCTCGCGGGCCTTTTCATCAAGGAGATCTTCCAGTTCATCGACTAAGCGCTGGTCGAGGACATGCTCGATGAGGTCGGCATCGCGGTCCACTCGCGCCGGGGCGACATCTGCATGGTTGAGAAGATAAATTTCCCAGAGCCGGTGGTTTCGAACCAACCTTCGCGCTTCGCTGTCTCCACGGCCGTTCAATTGGAAACTGGCACCGGATGGATCTGTGGTGAGCAATCCCTCATCCGTCAAAAGTGAGATCTCAGAGGCGAGTTCCTGTTTTTTCCAAGGGCGCTTGGCGAGCATCTGGTCGAGGGTCACAACTTGATTTCCCTCCTCGGCGCATTCGAAAATCGCACGCAAAACATGCTCCCGCCTCAATCGGCGCGCGGCCTCCCGCTCGAGGAGATGGCGAATGATGAGTCCCCGTTTTTTTCCAACGAGCAGGCTCACGCCAAAAAAAAGAGCGGCCGAGAGGACGATCAGTGCACCGGTCGGAAGGCCGGGCAAAACCGCGCTGGCTACGACACCCGCCAAGGAACTCAGTGCCCCGGTTCCCGCCGCCACGAGGGCCATCGCCCGCAGGTCATCGCTCCAAAATCGGGCGGCCGCCGGGGGGATGACAAGCAAGGCAACGACCAGCAATATGCCGACTGTTTGAAGTCCCACGATGGTTACTAAAACAACCAACCCCATGAGCAACGCGTCGAGTGGACGCACGGGCCATCCCGCCGTGAGTGCGTAGGATTCGTCGAAGCAGAGGAGGGTGAATTCCTTAAAGAGACACCCGCAAATCGCTGCAACCAACAGCGACGCCAGCAGCACAAACCAGGCATCGGCGGATGTCATGGATGCGGGATTCCCGTAAATCAAGCGCTCCAGACCCGCCGCTTGCCCGCCTGGTAGTTGTTGAATCGCACTGAGCATGGCGATGCCAGCTCCAAAAAAAACGCTGAGCACAATGGCAAGAGCGGCGTCATCCTTCAGTCGGCTTGCTTTTCGAATGAGCAAAACGGCCCCCATTCCAGCCACGCCAGAAATCGTGGCACCGATCGCAAGCCACAGGAAAGACCTTGGCGAAATGCCGAATGTCTCGGCCAGTAAAAAGGCGAGAGTGATGCCAGGCAGGGTGGCATGGCCGAGTGTGTCGCCAAGAAGCGAGCGCTTGCGAAGCAGGAGAAAAGTCCCGGCGAGGCCCGCAGCCGCCCCAAAAAGACATGCCCCGGCCAATACAACCCGGGTGTTGTGATCTTGAAGCAAAAGGACGCGCCAGAGGGACTCCATGGTCAGGATTCTCGCGGCGCTCCGGGGCGGGAGAGATCGACCACTGCCTCGTCGAGGAGAGTCAACCGCGCGCCATAGGTTTTGCGGAGATTGTCGGGCGTGAGCACCTCGGCGGCCGGTCCTTGGGCTACGACCCGCATGTTTAGAAGGATCACATCGTCGAAATACTCAGCCACCGTATCCAGATCGTGGTGCACGCAAACGACAGTTCCACCCTGGTCTTTGAGCTTCTTCAGCAGAGTCAGAATGGCCTGTTCCGTGGCCGCATCCACGCTGGCAAATGGCTCATCCATGAGGTGCAGTTCGGCTTTTTGTGCCAAGGCCCGCGCCAGAAAGACGCGCTGCTGCTGCCCCCCCGAGAGTTGGCTGATCTGCCGAGCAGCAAAATCCGCCAAGCCCACATCTGCCAACGCCTCGTCCGCCATGCGCCTGTGACAGGCTCGCACAGGCAGGCACCAGCCTATCTTTTTGTAGAGGCCCATGGCCACGACATCCCTCGCGCTCACTGGAAAATCCCAGTCCACACTCTCGCGCTGGGGCACATAGGCGACGCGCGAGCGGACTTTTTTGAGAGGTTCGCCATAGAAAAGAATTTCCCCTGAGGCCGCTGGAATGAGTCCCAGTGCGGCTTTCAGTAGTGTGCTTTTCCCCGCTCCATTTGGACCCACGATAGCCGTCGAACGCCCAGGGCGGATCGAGAGGTCGGCATCCCAGAGGACCATCTTGCGGTGGTAGGCGACATTCAGGGAACGGATTTCCAGTGGCGCCTTGCTCATGGTGTCCTGCCACCCAGGGCATTTGTGATCGTGCGGGTATTGTGCTTGAGCATCCCTTCGCAAGTGCCCTCCGGGGAACCCGCCGGTCCGAGAGAGTCGGAGTAAAGCATGCCGCCGGGCTTCACAGCCTGTCCGCGCGCGGCTGCACCTTCGATAACTGCGCGAATATTTTTCTCGGAGAGGGTGGACTCGAAAAACACAGCCGGAATCTGGCGTTTCACGATCTCATCGACGATACGGTTGATGTCCGAAACCCCCGCCTCTGACTCGGTGCTCAGGCCTTGCAAACCGAGCACCTGCAGCCCTGTGGCTCGGCCGAAGTATTGAAACGCATCATGCGCCGTAATGAGCACACGCTTTTCGGGGGGGATTGTAGCGATAGCAGACCGAATCCATTCGGAGGCCGCTTCGAGCGTTGAGCGGTAGCGCGCGGCATTCGCTTGGAATTCCTGTGCGCCTTGAGCGTCTGCCTGGACGAGTGTTTTTTCCACGGCTTCGATGCAACTGGCCCAGACAAGTGGATCCATCCACACATGCGGATCCTCGGCTCCGCCCTGCTTGAGCAACTTGTCCTCGGGGATCGACGAAGTCACAGCGGTTACCAACTTGCCGCGCTGGCGCATCTTCTCAAATGTCGCCTCCATGCGCCCCTCCAAATGGAGTCCGCTGAAAAAAATGACATCTGCCTTCAGCAGCCTCGCCACATCGTCACGCGTCGGTTTGTAGAGGTGGGGATCCACACCATCGGAAATCAAAGCCGTCACTTTCGCACGCCCACCCGCCACCTCGCGCACGAGGTCCGCCACCATGCCAGTCGTGCAAACAATTTCCATCTCGGCTCGGACAGAGCCGACCACCGGCATCAAAAAAGCCATAGCCGCACACAAAAGAAATTTCATACCGCAAAAATTGGATCCCCGATGCCCGCTTGGCAAGGGAATGCTCAACACCGCCTGCCCAAACCGCCAAAACCAAAAATTTGGATGATCGTCCAAATTTTTGGTTCACCAGCGAGGATGGTGTTTTCGGTTTTCTCTGGTTGGAGGGTTCGTTGTAGGGTGGCGGCGTGTTGAAGAAAATCGCAGGGTATTTCCGGTCGCTTGTTTCGAAATTGCTGGATCTGCACGACGCGCCCCACTCCTTGGCCGGTGGGGTGGCTATAGGCATGTTCATGGGTTTTACTCCGCTTTTTGGTCTCAAGACCCTTCTTTGCGTCGGGGTGGCCTATATTCTGCGCTGCAATCCGATAGCGGCTGTGATCGCAGTTTCTTTGCATGATGTGGTGACACCATTTTGGCCGGTGTTGTTAGAGATCGAGTATGCGATTGGTGCGCGCCTGGTTGGTTTTTTCGATGGAATTGCGCATCCGGCGTCGGTCACGGATTTTCATATTCATGATCTGATGAAGTGGACGACTTTTTTCACGATTGGCCTGCCGATGCTCGTTGGTTCGCTCTTTCTATCCGCACCGGCTGCGGCGATAAGCTATGCGGTGATGTTGCCTGTTTTCAAAAGACGCGAGCGCCGGAGGTTGGAGCGCCAGCAGGGGGAGGGAGTATGAGTGTGGCGATTTCTTGGGTTGCCGCGCTTTGGACTGCAGCTGGTGCCGTTTTGCTCTTTCAGGAGGCAGGCTCGCAGGTTTGGTGGGATGCCGTGTGGGTTTTGTTGCTGGCTCTTTCTGCCTACATCGTCCTGGTGCAGGTCGGTGGACTCTCGCGCGCGAGGATGTGCGCAGGAGTCGTGCTTGTGGGCTTCGCAGGAATGATTGTTCTCACCGCCCTGTCGGGGTGGCCATTGGGGCCGGTTCGTTTTACGGGGCCCTCGGTTTTGCGTGTCGGGAATGTGTTTCCGCTGCTTCCTCCGTTGTTGGCCTTTTCGCTCCTGACGCTCTGCCAGCGCGCAATGGCCGTCGCATGTCCGGGGCTGGGCATCAATGGACTCGCTGCCTCTGTGGCTGGGGTTTTTGCTGCAACAATTCTCAATGGCGCGGCTTTTCTTGCCGAGGCGCGCCTCTGGTGGCTTTGGAATCCGTGGGGTGAGGGATTCGCCGTGCTTCCCGCTGCGGTTGGTGTCGCCTCGATCGCTATGGCAGGATTTTTTCTGGCTAGGATTTATCCGGAGGATACCGACATGAAGCTCACGCGATGGTCGCCTGCGGCGGTGGTTTTGATCGTCACAAACCTCCTCTTCCTCGCGGCCAACGCGCTGCATTTCATGGGGCGGCTATGAAAGTCTCGTTTCTGGATTTCCTTCGCCAGAGCCTCCAGGGTGAGGAGCCGATTCATCCATTAGAACGAAAAATGGCTAAGCGCTGGGTGAAAGAGCGCTTGAAGAAAATTTATCCCGAGTTGCGGAATGATCCAGATGCGTTGGAGCGAGCCTATCAACAACTCGGTATTGAGCCGCATGAAGGAGCTGGCAAGGGCGCTTGCACGGTCTACGAGATTACCCTCCCGGACGCTGGCAGGCGGATTTGAATGGGGCTTTAAAAGAAGCGGATGCCCCAGTTGAGGCATCCGCGTGACTTTTTGTGGCGTGAATCAGGCGTTGCGCCCGACGCAATTCAGATCCTCAAATGAGGTCACCAAGCGCTTGGTGAAAGCTGCCTCAGCGGCACCGACCCATACGCGCGGGTCGTAGTATTTTTTGTTCGGTGAATCGGGACCTGTCGGGTTGCCGATCTGACCTTGGAGGAAATCATGGTTCTTGGCTTCGTAGGCACGAATGCCATCCCAGTAGGCCCACTGGAGATCTGTATCCAAGTTCATCTTGATGGCACCGTAGCCGATCGCTTCGCGAATTTCTTCGCGGGATGAGCCCGAGCCGCCGTGGAAAACGAAATTCACCGGCTTGGGGCCCGTGCTGAATTTTTTCTGAATGTATTCCTGAGAGTCTCGAAGGATTGAGGGTTTGAGCTTCACATTTCCCGGCTTGTAGACGCCATGCACATTACCGAAGGCCGCTGCCACGGTGAAATTCGGGCTCACTGCGCTGAGCGCTTCATACATTGCCGCGACTTCCTCAGGCTGCGTGTAGAGGCGGGATTCATGCACATCGCTATTGTCCACGCCATCCTCCTCGCCGCCTGTGACGCCGAGTTCGATTTCGAGAGTCATGCCCATCTTGGCCATGCGCTTGAGATACTCACAGCATACCTCGATGTTTTCGTGTAGGGGCTCCTCGGACAAATCGAGCATGTGGGAGCTGTAGAGGGGTTTTCCGGTTTTTGCGAATTGCTCCTCGCTCGCAGTGAGCAACCCATCGATCCAAGGTAGCAGTTTTTTTGCGCAGTGATCGGTGTTCAGAATTACGGGAACGCCATAGGCCTTTGCGGCCTGATCCGTGTAGATGGCGCCTGCGATGCCGCCCAGCACTGGTCCGAGTTGGTTGTCTCCCTTTACTCCCTTACCGATAAAAAATTGTGCCCCACCATTGGAGAACTGGATCATCATCGGCGAATTCAACTCGCGTCCCGCAGCCAAAGCCGCATTAATGGAACTCGTTCCAATGCAATTCACTGCTGGTAGTGCAAAATTCTCTGCCTTTGCGTAATCCAACATGGATTTTACTTCATCCCCAAACAAAACACCTGCGCGAAATTTTGAATTATTCATGTCAAAAAATTCCTTATCACGCGCAGTCCGCCGCCTGCAATTCAATACCAGGCATATTCAAATGCGGTTGATAGCGGCAGAAGGCTTTTGGTGTTTGGCATAGCAAACCCAATAAAGCGCGGTAGCTTGAGCCATGACATTGGCAAACCAACTTACGATTGCGCGGATTCTCCTGATTCCGGTGTTTGTCTTTCTGAGCATTTCCTATGGCCAGAGCCTGGATGCGGGCGCGCCTCTCGAGTGGCAGCGTGTGGCCGCAATTCTTGTTTTCATACTGGCAGCGGCGACGGATGGATTGGATGGCTACATTGCGCGGCATTGGAATCAGCGCAGTCGTCTTGGTGCGGTGCTGGATCCGATCGCAGATAAGGGACTTTTGCTCACAGCGATTGTCACGCTGAGTTTCAGCAACTGGAATCAAGCCTTCCCGCTTTGGTTTCCTGTGCTGGTCATCGCGAGGGATGTGGTGATTCTGGCCGGTTGCGGTGTTCTTTATTTTTTAAATGGGGGGCTTGATGTGAAACCGAGTTGGACGGGGAAAGCCGCCACGGCTGCGCAAATGGTCGCGATCGCTTGGATGATGCTTCAGTTGCCGCATTATCTGGCTTCTGTGTATCTGGCTGGTATTCTCACCCTCGTCAGCGGGGTGGATTATTTGATCCAAGGTAGCTCTCAAGCGCACCACCACGCCAAACCACATTCCTAATAAATGCGAAACGTCGCCATCATAGGCCGCCCGAACGTCGGAAAATCGGCCCTCTTCAACCGTCTTGCGGGACGCCAAATTTCCATTGTCCATGACCAGCCCGGCGTGACACGCGATCGCATCGGTTCGATCTGCACGCTCGGCCAAGCGCCGTTCGAGATCACGGACACCGGTGGCATCGGCTCTGAACCCGACCCCGACTTTGCAGAAAGCACGCGCGAGGGGGCCTTCATCGCCATGGGGAGCGCGGATGTGATTCTTTTTGTGACGGACTCGATCGATGGCGTCACGCCTCTTGATGGCGAGCTTTCGACCATGATCCGCACTGCTGCGCGGCAGGTCATTCTGGTGGTGAACAAAGTGGATACCGAGGGTCACGAGTCGCGCTCCTTTGAGTTTTCGCGTCTGGGATTTAAAAATCTCGTCACGGTGAGTGCCGCACACGGGCGGGGCATCGGTGAGTTGGTCGATGTGATCGAGTCGCTCCTGCCCGAACCGGAGCCTGAACTGGAAGCGCATGAACTGCCCCCGCTCAAATTGGCTCTGATCGGTCGTCCGAATGTCGGGAAGTCCTCGTTGGTGAATCAAATCTTGAACGACAACCGCACAACGGTGAGCGACATCGCCGGCACCACGCGCGACACAATCGATGTCGATGCCGAATATGAGGGGCAGCGATATATCCTCTGCGATACGGCCGGCATACGGCATCGTTCCAGACACAACAGCTCGGTTGAGGTCTTCAGCGTCATGCGCTCGGAAAAAACCATCCGTCGGGTGGATGTCAACATCCTCGTCATCGACGCCACAAGCGGTGTCACCACCCAGGATAAAAAAATCGCCGGGCTCATCCAGAAGGCCAAAAAACCAGCCATCATCGTTCTCAACAAGTGGGACCTGATCGAGAAGCAAACGAACAACGATCCGGACTTACTGCGTAAGCATGTGGAGCGAGCAACATCCGAATTGTTCTTCCTCGATTACGCGCCTGTCGTGATCCTTTCGGCGCTCACTGGAGAAAATATTCGACGCCTCTTCACGATGGTTGAAAAGGTGCGCCAGCACGCCACGCGCCGCGCGGGAACAGGCGAACTCAATCGCGTGCTGCGAGCAGCCATGGAACGCCAGGCCCCGCCATCGCGCGGATCTCGCCGCTTCAAACTTCTCTACGCAGCCCAAGCCAAGGAGAGCTCGAACTCGCAAATCGCCCCACCGCTATTCGTTCTCTTCGTCAACGACCCGAGGCTCCTGCCAGAAAGTTATCAAAACTACCTCTGCGCCCGCATCCGAGACGAATGGGAATACCCCGGCCTCCCGATCCTCATGCGCCTGCGTGGCCGCGAAGGCGTGACGCAGGACATCAACGAATAGATTTCTCACGAAGGAGTGGAGTCGCCAAAAATCCTTCGTCTGATCCAGAACGAAGTCTTGAGCGAAGTCCCGAGAGCCATCAACCTTGAGGCCTTATGTCCGCGATCCCATCTGAATTTTCAAATGTCACTGCCATCACCAAGGCCAATATCTATTTCGACGGAAAAGTCGTCAGCCACAGCATTGTCTTTGCGGATGCCAGCAAGAAAACGCTCGG
>JBILBH010000043.1:0-22343 GCA_044353785.1 Terrimicrobiaceae bacterium | reverse complement strand
ACAAGGAATGCAGTCCCTCGTCACAGAAACCCTCCGCGGGCGCAAGGCCGCTTTTGCATTGGAGAAGGAGTATATCGAGTTGTTCGAATCCCTCCCCGGTGCGAATGTGTTTTTCTCGCCAGAGTGGGTTTATTCGTGGCTCTTGAGCCTCGGACGCAAATACGAGGTGTGTTTCATCACCTGCCGGGACGAGGGGCGACTAGTGGGTGTGTGGCCTTTTTTTGAGCATCGCATTCCTGTGATCGGAACATCGCTTTTGCCGGTGGGGGCACAAGCGGCGGATCTTTTTGATCCCGTGGCAAGGGAGGATGCCATGGGACCTTTAGTCGAGGCTCTGTGCGCGCTTTGCCAAGGGTATAGCTTTGCGTGGATGCCGCTGTTATCAGTCCAGTTCGCCGATCAGGTTCTTCAACCGGCGATCAAAAACGGCACGGGGCGGCATTTTCTTCGCCAGCGAACCGAGCGTTTTCTTGTCGAGTTGGACAAGTTCAAAAGCTTCGAGGATTTCCTGCAGATGGTGTTCGGCCCGAAAACGCGCCAGAGCCTTCGACGCAAAGCCCGCCGCCTTGCGGAGAAGGGTGAGGTGCGATTCCAAAGTCTGGAGAGGCCCGGGGACATATCACCTTGGATCACAAAAGCCATGCAACTCGAAAAAGTGAGCTGGAAAGGCGAAGAGGGCGTAGGAATTTTCAAGCGTGCAACGCACAGGGCTTTTTACCACCTGCTTATGGAAAACCTCGCCGCGCGGGGACGCCTGCGTTTGAGCATTCTTACGCTGAATGACGAACTCGCCGCCTACGAAATCGGAATCCTTGGAACCGATAACTACTGCATGCATGGCACGGCATTTGATCCCGCGCTGGCCTCCTTTTCCCCCGGACGGTTGCTCATGTTGGATGTGCTGGAAAAATGCATCGGTGAGAGGCGACGGATCTATGACTTTTTGCAGAACGAACAGGAGTTCAAACGCCAAATGTCAACGCACTCATCGAGTTTCTGGGACTGGATCGTCTTCCCCCGCTCGCTGCGTGGTGCCCTATTGCTTGTTCTCATGAGAACGCTCCACAATTGGAGCGAATGGAAGCGCCGGAGGGCTAAAAAAATAGAGGAGGCAAAACGCAAGGCAGCCGAGAATACCGAGTAGCGCATTGCATTCGCTGCAGCGGAATGTTTTCTTATCAGTTGCGCCCCCAAAAGATGAAAATTTGCACCACCTGTAATACTGAGAATGACGACGCGCGTGTATTCTGCCTGGAATGTGGGCAAAGCCTGCCCCAGTCAGTCGCTACGACTCCCCTTAAAAGCCACACCATGCTGGAAATCATCAACGCTTCCCTCTCAATCAACGCGCTTAAGGGTTCCACGCCCCTTCTGAAAGGAATTTTCGCCAGGTATCCGACGGCTCATTTTGGCGCAATCATTGGCCCTTCGGGATGCGGGAAGACGACTTTTCTAAAACTCATCGCAGGCATAGCGCCCGGCGAGGAGGAGGGCCATATTTTCTGGAAGGACCGCGATCTCGACGATGAAGATTTTTCCCCTTCGGAGATTGGATATGTGCCGCAATTCAGCATTGCCCATGAAGAACTCACGGTTCGCGAGTGCGTGACATTCGCCATGCGACTTCGCAACACCAAATCTTCCACCGAAGAAATCGACCGCATCCTTGGCGAGGTGGGAATGATGGAATTCGAAGGACATCGCGTAGGCGTGCTCTCCGGGGGACAGCGGCGCCGACTCGCGCTGGCGATCGAGTTGACGAGCCAACCACAGATCCTCCTTTGCGACGAGGTCACAAGCGGACTTGACCCGCAGTCCGAGGACGACATCGTGAAGCTTCTCCACGCCCTGTCGCGTAACAAACAGCGTCTGGTGCTCTCCGTCACGCATAGTCTCGCACATCTGAAGCTTTACGATTCAGTGACGGTTTTCTACGGGGGCCACATCGTTTATCAGGGCAAGCCGGAGTTCCTCTCCCACTACTTCCGCGTCGATTCCCCCGACAAAGTCTATGCGCAACTGGAATTGCGCGAAGCCGAAGACTGGGCCGCCTCGTGGGACAAGCACCGGGATGCGCTGAACGATGCAGCCGGGGACTTAGATAAAGAAACCCCACGAATGGATAAAGAAGCTTCTTCAGAAGGGGTTGAACTCCCTGGCATCGGAAGCCAACTTTTGACGCTCCTCCTGCGCCGATGGATGATTTTCTTACGATGCCGCCCGCAAATCGTTCTGCAACTGGGATTGATTCTGGGCTTCCCGCTTCTGGTGGCTGTTTTTGCTTGGAACGGCCTGCCTGCGGTAAAAAACCTGAGCATGGGTCTGGATTTAAACCTGGTCCAGCAACTCAACGAGGCCAGGGATTTTTTAATCCAGTCCAGCAAAGTCGGGAGTCTGGTTTCAGGTATCGTCATGTTTCAAGTCATCCTTCTGACGCTCATGGGGGCGAACAACTCCGGTCGCGAGATCGCGGCCGAGCGCGGCATTTTTGAGAAGGAGAAGCTCTCCGGGTTGAATCCCCTCGCCTACATCGGATCCAAGGCGGCTTTCTTGTCGGTGCTTGTGCTGGCACAGTCGCTGTGGATGGGCCTCTTCGTGCATCATGTGTGCGGGTTCCCGGGCGAACTGGGATCGCAACTTTTGCTACTTGTGCTGGTGAATGCCGCGATGACTTCTATTTGCCTCGGCATCTCCAGTCTCATGTCATCGCCCGAGCAGGCCTCGCTGGCTTCGATCTACCTTGTCGGCTTCCAACTCCCTCTCTCGGGAGCCGTCCTTGCACTGCCGGAGTGGCTCGGTGTGCTGACGCGTCCGTTCATTTCCGCCTACTGGAGTTGGTCGGGAATACTGAAAACGCTCAAATCCGAGCGCTACTACGATATCGTGCAAATGGTCATTCAAAGCCCCCTGTCGCCAGGCGCTCTTTGTATTTTAGTGCTGGTCGCGCACATCATGGCTGGGCTCATCATCGCTTGGTCGGCTTGTGAGCGCCGGCGCATCGTCTGAGTTGGCATCACCAGAAAACAAAAAGACCGCCGGCCTTTCGACCAGCGGTCTTTCTTTGAAGTAGAAGTGCTGACTTACTTGATGTGAGCCGAAACGAGCTTGGTCATTTCGAACATCGTCACTTGGGACTTGCCACCGAAAACAGCCTTGAGAGCGGCGTCGGCGTTAATGTTACGTTTGTTTTTTTCATCCTGAAGCTTGTGCTTCTTGATGTAATCCCAGAGTTTTTTAGTGAGTTCACCACGGGATGCAGGAGTGGATCCCACGACAGCAGCGAGGATAGCATCGGGTTGAACCGGTTTAAGAAGTGCGGGATTGGCTTTGCGCTTGGGCTTGGTTTCTGTAGGCATGTGATTTTTGTGGATTGGATTTACTGAGATTGGCAGACGCCGAACTTTTTTTCAAAGGCCGGAAGACTGGTTCGCGAGCTACAATGGCGAGGAACAGATGAGTCGTTAGCACCTGACATCCGGTCCGTCGAGGGTTTATTTCACCCCAGATGCAGACAGAAAAAATATGCGGCTTGCATTTTTCCCGATGCGCAAAGAATCTTCGCCGCACGAAAAAGTATCGGCACTGCCCGGTGTCGGATTTTTGAGAAAATAAAAACAACAGAAGAACGAATGGCGACAACCACACTCGAGCATCCTGACGCATTGGCCCGCAGCTTGAAGGCCATGCAAGAAACCGACGAAATGCTTGGCGAGAAACTCGTGCTCAATATGGGCCCCTCGCACCCGTCGACCCATGGCGTACTTCGCATGATTCTCGAATTGGATGGCGAAGTCGTGACCAAGGCAACTCCGGACATTGGCTATCTGCACCGGGGCGATGAAAAGATCGCGGAAAACATGCAATACAACCAGTTCATTCCCTACACGGACCGACTGGATTACCTCTCCCCGATCGCGAACAATGTGGCCTACGCCTTGGCTGTTGAGAAACTTATGGGCTGGGAACTGCCTCCTCGCGGCAAGGCCATTCGAGTCATCTGCTGCGAACTGGCCCGCATTTCCTCTCACCTTCTTGGCATTGGCTGCCTCGGGATGGATCTCGGTGCGACATCTGTCTTCCTCTACACCTTCACAGAGCGCGAAAAAATCTACAATCTCGTCGAGCAACTCTCCGGTGCGCGATTCACCACGAGCTACACACGCGTGGGCGGACAGACCCGCGACTTGCCACCGGCTTTCATTGCGATGCTGAAGGATTTTCTCGAGACATTCCCCCCTGCCTTCGAGGAAACCTGCAAACTCATCACGCGAAACCGCATTTTTGTGGACCGTTGCAAAGATGTCGGAACTATCAGCAAGGAGGACGCTATAGCCTTTGGACTTTCTGGCCCGAACCTCCGTGCTTGTGGCGTGGATCACGATCTTCGCAAGAAACATCCTTACCTCGATTACCAGAACTACGACTTCGAGGTGCCGATCGGCTCCGTGGGTGACAGCTACGACCGATATCTCGTGCGCCTTGAAGAAGTTCACCAGAGCGTGAACATTCTGCGTCAGGTTCTTAGCAAACTCCCCCCCGGTCCGATCAATTGGCACGACCCTAAGAGCACACTGCCCGATAAAGTCGCTGTCCTCACGAAGATGGAGGAGTTGATCCACCACTTCATCGTCGCCACCGAAGGCATAGACGCTCCAGCCGGAGAAGTTTATTTCGGGGCGGAAAACCCGAAGGGTGAACTTGGTTTTTACATCTACAGCAAAGGTGGCGGCGTCCCCTACCGCATGAAAATCCGCTCTCCCTCGTTCTGCAACATCAGCATCCTCTCCAAGATGCTGCCCGGTTCGATGGTCTCCGATGTCGTTACGATTCTCGGGTCCCTCGACCCAGTCTTCGGTGAAGTGGACCGCTAAGCTCTCTGGCCAAACGAGACCACATGCCCGCGATGTCGGCATTCAAACGATAGAAATTCACGTTTCCTTTTTTTAAAAATGACCTTGGCAAACTTGTTATCCGAGTCGCAGATCATCCCAGAGATGGCATCCAAAGAACGCTGGGACGCCATCAGGGAACTGGTCGACCGCCTTGTGGAGGCTGGAAAAATCGACAAGGCAGATCGCGAGGATGTGCTGGATAGCATCCGCCAGCGCGAAGAAACCATGAGCACCGGCATCGGCTTCGGAATCGCGATTCCCCACGCCTCGTCCTCAAAAGTAGCCGAAGTCGTGGCCGCTTTCGGTCGCTCCACTTCCGGCATTCCCTTTGAGTCCCTTGACGGGGAGCCTGTGAATTTCATCGTTCTCTTTGTGGTGCCGAAGGATCAGTTCCAAACCCACCTGCGCACACTGGCTGCGATCGCGAAATTTTTGAACGATAAAACGGTCCGTGAGGAATTGTCCAAAGCTCCCTCGCCCGCCGCCATTCTGCAGGTTTTTGAAAACCGCTCGACCCGGGCCTGATGCCAACCCTGCGTGAACTCCTCGCCTCGCGTCTGCGCGATGCGCTGATCGCCTGCGAGCTCGACTCCGCCCGCGCTGATGTCTCACAGGCCGCCGATGCTCGGTTCGGCGACTACCAGGCGAATGCCGCCATGGTTCTCGCCAAGGACAAAAAAGCGAATCCGCGCCAACTCGCGACCGCGATTTTATCGCAACTTGATGTGAGCGGACTCGCCGCAGCGCCAGAGATTGCCGGCGCAGGTTTTATCAATTTTCGACTGGAGAATGCCTTTCTCTCCAAAGCGCTCTCCCATCTGGCAGCAGAACCGAGGCTTGGTGTGGGAGTAGCCGCAAACCCCAAAAAAGTCCTCGTCGATTTCAGTTCGCCCAATGTCGCAAAACCGATGCATGTCGGCCACATTCGGAGCACCATTCTGGGCGATTGCGTGGTGCGCGTCGCCAGATTCCTTGGGCATGATGTCACAGCCGACAACCACATCGGCGACTGGGGCACGCAATTTGGCAAGGTCATCTACGGTTGGAAGCATTTCCTCAACCCCGATGGTCTCGATAAAAACGCTATCGCCGAGCTGGTGCGCCTCTACCGCGAGGTCACCCGTTTGGAAGAAACAGATGAAAACATCAAGCGCACTGCCCGCGAGGAACTCGTCAAACTTCAGGCCGGCGACGCCGAAAACCTCGCGATCTGGAAACAGACGGTAGAACTCTCCTGGCGTGAATTCGAAAAACTCTACGACCTGCTCGACATCCGCTTCGACGAACGATTGGGCGAGAGTGCCTATAACGATGCCCTCGCCCCACTCTGCGCGGAACTCGAGAAGCGCGGCATAGCCACCACCAGCGAGGGCGCGCTTTGCATTTTCTTCCCCGACATTCCCGCGCTCGAGGGCAAGCCCGCCATCATCCGCAAAAGCGATGGCGGTTTCCTCTACGCCACCACCGACCTCGCGACCATCGAGTATCGCATCAAAAACTGGCATCCCGACGCGATCTGGTATGTCGTGGGCCTTCCCCAAGCCCTGCATTTCCAACAAATCTTCGCCGCCGCAAAAATGATGGGCATCGAGTGCGATCTGAAGCATATCGGCTTCGGAAGCATCCTCGGTGAGGACCGCAAGATCATGAAGACCCGATCCGGCGAAAATGTCGGTCTGGCTGAGGTTCTGCATGAAGCCATCGAGCGCGCCCGCCGCATCATCGCGGCACGCGCCGACCAGTTGCCACAGGATGAGGCGGAGTCTACCGCCCGCCTCATAGGCCTCGGCGCGGTGAAATACGCCGAACTCTCCCAAAACCGCCTCACGGACTATGTCTTCTCTTGGGACAAACTTCTCGCCTTCGAGGGAAACACAGCACCCTACCTGCAGAATGCGTATGTCCGCATTCGCTCAATCTTCCGCCGGGCAGAGGAACCCGCCAATCCCTCAGCGCCTATTTTCCTGAACGAGCCCGCAGAGCGAGCCTTGGGGCTCAAGCTGCTTCAATACGCCGAGACAGTCCCACTCGTGTTGGAGGAGTTCCGCCCAAACATTCTCGCCAATTACCTCTACGAGTTGGCCAATACCTACCACTCGTTCTACGAAGCCTGCCCAGTGATCAAAGCGGATCCTGAAAAGCGCGCCAGCAGGCTTCTCCTCAGCGACATCACGGCGCGCACACTCGCTCACGGTCTCGGTCTCCTCGGCATCGGCTGCCCGGAACGAATGTAAAATTTCAAGCGTCGTTTCATGACAAAATTGTCACGCTGAAAGATTGGCTATCGCTGTCGATGGCAGAGTAAAAAACCGTTCAAATGGATATTTTAGCAACTGCCTACACCGATCCGACCTTTCTAACCTACTTCTTCCTCGCGCTGGCCATCGGCATGGCCCTTGGCTTTGAGTTCGTCAATGGCTTCCACGATACGGCCAACGCCGTCGCGACAGTCATCTACACCCACACACTCAAGCCCACGCCGGCTGTGATCTGGTCCGGTATCTGGAATCTCATCGGCGTGCTGACATCCTCCGGGGCTGTCGCCTTTGGAATCGTCGCCCTCCTGCCTGTGGAGTTGGTCCTCAATGTCGGCTCGGCTGCCGGATTTGCGATGGTGTTTTCGCTACTTGTTTCAGCCATCGTTTGGAATCTCGGCACATGGTGGCTTGGCCTGCCTGCTTCGAGCTCGCACACGCTCATCGGATCGATCATCGGAGTCGGCGTAGCTAATTCCTTGATCGGCCCAAGCCACTCGATTACCGAGGGCGTCAACTGGGCCAAGGCCATGGATGTCGGCCTCGGGCTTATCATTTCGCCCCTCATTGGATTTGCCGCAGCCGCCTTGCTCCTGATTACCCTGAAGATTCTCGTTCGGAATCCCGAACTCTACAAAGCTCCGGAAGGGCAAAAAGCCCCGCCACTTTGGATTCGTGGCATCCTCATGCTTACCTGCACCGGTGTGAGCTTCGCTCATGGCTCGAACGATGGACAAAAAGGAATGGGCCTCATCGTCCTGATTCTCGTTGGTATCCTCCCGGGAACCTATGCCTTGAAAATGTCTGCTGACCACTCCGCTGTCGCTGGAATCGCCGCAGAGGCGGCTTCGATTTCCACCATCTTCGAGAGCGAGGCAGGAAAAAAAATCTCTGGTGAGCAAGGCGATCAGATTCTCGCCGATTTCATCAAACCGAAAGGCACACCGACTCCTGATGTCCTCGCCGCCCTCGCTGGCGCATGCGAGGATATTTCAAATCGCCTGAAAACTGCCGAAACCTTCCGAGCCTTGCCGCCAAGCGAACGCGGAGATGTCCGCACCGATCTCTACCTCATTTCAAAATCCATCGGCAAACTCGACAAAGCCGGCAAACTGGGCATGGATCCCAAGATCAAGAAAAGCCAGCAAGACATGGCGCGTCATGCCGACCAGCTTACTAATTACATTCCCGACTGGGTGAAATATGCAGTCGCCCTCGCCTTGGGCCTTGGCACCATGATCGGCTACAAACGCATTGTGAAAACCGTGGGTGAAAAAATTGGCAAAGACCACCTCACCTATGCACAGGGTGCTTCCGCCGAAGCCGTGGCCATGAGCACGATCATGGTCGCTGACCACTTCGGCCTGCCCATCAGCACCACGCATGTCCTTTCCTCCGGCATCGCTGGCACCATGGCCGCCAATAACTCCGGCCTCCAAATGGCCACGGTTCGAAACATCCTTCTTGCTTGGGTGCTAACACTGCCGATCTGTATTTTCCTGGGCGCGGTCCTTTTCGCAGGAGCCTTGAATGCCATCGCACTCCTTGGCATTCGCTGATTCTTGTCGATTCATTTTGCATTTAAAAAAATCTCATCCGAGTCATCAGGTCGGCTTTACTTTTCCTATTTGAGTGATAGATAGAAACCCCAATGCGCCCTCTGTTCTCTTTGGCTTCCCTCTTTGCGTTTTTATCGACCCCTGCGTTTCTTTCCGCACAAACCAACCTGATCCAAAACCCAGGCTTCGAGCGCTCCATGCGCACGACAAATGTTTGGGCGGGAGTCAGCGGCTCCGGCATCATTAACGCGCCCACCGAAGAAGCCTATGTTCTAGGAGCTGACGGAAAGATCGGGCAACAAACCATGCCAGTTTCCGTAAGTGCTGCCGACCTCAACAATGATGGCTTGAACGATATCGCCATCATGGATGGCCAGGGATTTCTCAGAGTCCACTTCAATACCGGAACCAAGCAGGAGCCGAAATTCGGTCCAGCCGAGTTCTCTGACCTCCTTCTCAACCCCGCCCCACTGAAGCTCACCCCCTTGGAAATTAAGGACACAATGGACAAGGGCAAGTCAACTCCGACTCCCAAGCCGACTCCCCGCCCTGCAGCGGTTAAGCCCGGAGTGCTCCAACCACCTGTTTTGACCCAGGATCAGCTCTATGCAATGCGCCGTGTGCAGCGAATCAACTTGGCCGACATCTCCCGCAGCGGAAAACTTGATCTTTTGATTGGCAACTACGGTGGTGATGTGCTCCTGATACCCAACAGTGGTGGAGCAAACCGTCCGGATTTCCGCACTCCCACGACTTACGAGTCCGCCGTTCTACAAAAGGGATTCGAGCGGTGGGGAAATGTTTTTGCGCCCTATGCGGTGGACTGGGACAAGGATAACAAAATGGACCTCCTTATCGGCGAGGGCTCCTATTCCGCGAATAGCATCCACATTTTCCCCGGCAAGGGGATTGGCCGTCCCTCACTAGAGCCTGACGACCGTTCCGTGCTCGCTTATGGAATGGGCCTTGAACAGCTCTCACCGTGCGTCGTGGATTACAATGGAGATGGAAACAATGACCTGCTCGTAGCCGAACGCGGAGGCAGGGTAGCAGTCTACCTTGGAACGGGAGGAGCCTTCAAACCGGGCGAGCCAGTTCCATTCCATTCTTTTATCACCTTGGACGGAGCAGCGCCCTCTTTTCAGGCAAATACTCCAGCCCCGGAACCCGGAACCTCTCTGGATCCGATGGACGCCATCAAGGCGACCAACCTCCTCAGCGCGGGCGGTGGCTGCACGATAGACTCGGCAGACTACAATGGCGATGGCTTGTTCGACTTGATATTCGGAAAACGCAGCGGCCGAATTGCAATAGCCATCAACCAAGGCACGGCCCAGCAACCCAAATTCAAAACTCCGGTGGATGTCAAAGTCGAAGACGCTGAGAAGCCCATGCTTCTTCCCTCTGGATGGGACGTGGATTTCGGCTACGGACGCGGTAATTACGGCGGCTACATAACCGTGGTGAAAAACGACCCTGCAGCCCCCCCATCGGGCCCTGCCTCTCAGCCACCACCTGAAGGCACTTCCTACTTGGAAGCCGGCTACCTCAAGCTGGATTACAAAGGCATGCCGCAACCCGCAATCCCCAAACCAGCGGAAAATGATTCTAAAGTTATCAAAACTCCTAATGTTTTCACCTTTTCACAAGAACTCACAAAGCCCCTGAAAGTCGGAAAAACCTACATCCTCTCATTCAAAGTCAAAGGGGCATCCATAAATGATGGCCGGGTCAGCTTGGTGTATCTAGGCGCAAAGAAAGTCGGAACCGGCGAGATTATCTCGAAAGGAGATCGTGGCGATGTAAAACGCGACCTCCGTGAGGTTCGGGAAAGTAAATCGGAGACAGCTACTTATTCAGGAGGCTCCAAATGGGTTGATGTTAAAAAGGAATTCACTGTCAAATTTGATGAAAAGGAACTCGCCGAACTTTCAGAAACCCAAAGCGGTTACATCCGCTTCGTATTTCAACTCACACCAGGCTCAGGCATCGCGCAGTTTGACGATCTGAAGCTCATAGAAAAATAAGATTCCGGTGAAGTGGAGAGACAACCGCTTGCCACCTTTTTTATGAAGCTGAAAATCTTCCTCCTCGTTCTTTCGGCCACTCTCGTTGGAACGGGAATCTGGCTCAAGCTGGAGGAGCGAGAGGAAATTCTCTCCGCTGTCGAGGCCCACAAAAGGCGATGGATGCCGGACTTCGATTTGAATGAGATTTACGAAGTGCTCATCCAAACAAATAAGGAGTCACTTTTAATCAAAAAGGATGCCAAAGTTTGGACCATTCAGGGTGAACCCCAACAAAATGCCGATGTAGCAACCGTGGGGCAACTCGTTCAGCGCCTGAAAAATCTGAAGCCTAGCGAAGAGATTGCAGTCGGTCCCTCCCAATTTGCGGGTTTCGAACTCGTGGAACCCGACGGCTTTTCCCAAGGAACCGGGACACTGGTGGAACTGCGGGACAAAAATTCCAACCGTATTGCTGCGATCATCCTCGGGAAGCGGTCCTTCGCGCGCCCCGACCCGAAATCCCCCTTCCCCCCGCCTCCCAATGGTCGCTTTTTTGCCCCCGCAGGTTCCAAAGGCCCAGTCGGCGTCGTCGCCGATGGTTTTGACTCGATCAGCCCAAATGCTGAGGCTTGGGTGGAACGCGCGAGTCCGTAAAAGGAAGCAAACCTGCTCTGGAAATTGGCACGCCTTTTGCTGTGATCAAGCCACGATGAATACTCTTGCCGCCCTTGAACAATACAGCACCCTCTGCGATGAGCTGGATCTCTACATGCACGAGGAAAATTCCCACCTCCGTGCGAACGGCAATGATCAACGACTTCTTGTGGATCGCAAACGCCAGATTTTGTCCAAGCTCGAGGACGCACTCAGCTTTTTGCGCGTAGCCGGCCCGGTAAAAAGTGCCGACCACGCCGCATCCACAGAAGTTCGCAAACGCGTCCTGGCAAAAGTCCTCAAACTTCTCCTTCTGAGCAGAGAGAGCGAGCAACTCCTCCTGAAAAACTCCGTCCGCACCGCGCCCCGCATGGAAGCGCCCCAGCCCACTCAAGCCAGATTGGCAACAGCTTACAAAACCCATAAACCTGCTCGCGCCGTCGCCACTCAGGCCGAAGGATCCTGGGTCGTCTGGTAACAAACTCGGAGACGCAGACTCGCCAAAATAGATACTTTTTTCTCGGCAGCTGAAGCTTGCGGGCATTTCATTCCAGCCCTACTCTGTGTCTTGCCCCATGGCTCAACCAACCGTCTCCATCACACCCGGGCAGAAATACAAATTCATCGTCAAGTCGGCAGAGGAAGCTGCTTCCATTATCCGGGAGAAACTCGGCGAAACCGCTCAGGTCATCTCCGTGCGTCAGGTCGAGGGTGAAGGCCTGGCCCGTTTTTTGAAGTCTCCCAAGCTAGAGATCATCGCTCAAATTCCCAACGAGGAATCTCAATCCCTCCCCTCGCCAGCCACGGAATTCGCTGGTGCACTGACATCGCAGGCCGAGGCGGATGAGGACTACCTTGCACAGGAGCCTTCGCAACGACGCAAGACAACACGCGCCCGCAAGACCCGGAGCCCGCAGGAGCCCAAGCGTGACGATGCTGACTTCGTTCCCGAATCCCTCGTTCGGGCAATGTTTAAGAACCTCCCCACCGGTCGCCTCTGGACGATTCTCTCCAAAGCCGGAATTCCAAGTGAGTTTCTCGCACAATTCGGCGAGCGCCCCGAATCACGGCAACTGAACGAGCAACCGCTACAGACCGCCATCTCGCACTTTGCGATGCTCATGCGGGACCGTGCACCCAGCCGCAGCCTCGCCCTCTCAAACCGCGTCGCTTTTTTTGGTTCCCCTGGCTCGGGATCGACCACAGCTCTCTGCAAGCAACTCGCATCGGATATCTTCCTGCGCGGCCGCCAGGCGTGTGTGATGAAGCTCGAAGCGGACGAACCAAATTCCAGCGAGGGCCTCTCCATGTTCTGCGAAGCCCTCGGCGTGCCGCTGCTCCGAACACGGAACGAACTCAAAAAATTCGATGAGGACACGAACCTTTATTTCGACATCCCCGGCATGGTCCTCACCGGAAAAAATGTGCGGCACTTGCAAAAGACCTTCGACGAACTCGGCATCGAATCCCGCGTCTTGGTGGTCAACGCCGCCTACGAGCGCCAACTGATCCAAGAGGCCTACACGCGCGCCGGCTCGCTCGGAGCCACGCATGTCGTCTTCACACATGTCGATGAAATCCCCCGCTGCGGAAAACTCTGGGAGTTCGTCCTCGACGACGGCTTGGTCCCCCTCTTCGCTAGCACCGGCCAAAACATAGCCGCCGACTTCGACCGCCACATCATTGATCTCCTTGTCCGCCGCACCCTTTCGGCGGGTGATGAGTGAGCCCGCTCAGGTCCCGCAAAAAGTCTGGTATCCAGACGAGCGATCCGGCGAAGGCTCGCGGTAGCCATCCTTCTCCAACCCCTCCTCAAAGGGATTCGTCAGCGCCGCCAGCAAGCGGTGGAAAAGCTGATAATCCCCGCTTGAAGTGGCAGCCTCCAGAGCCTCTTCGACGCGATGGTTTCTAGGGATGATGGCCGGATTGTGGCGACGCATCAGCCCCCGCGCCTCCTCAAAAGCCTGAGGCTGCCGAGCCAAGCGGGCGCTCCACTCGGCATGCCAGTCGGCATCAACGCCGCATACCTTTTCAGGATCAAGCGTCCGCAGGGTGTTTGTGTAGTCGCTTCGGTTGCGGAGCATCCCTTGCAGCAGCGACTCGACAAGCGCGACATCGCCCGCCTCCTTGTTAAACAAACCCAGTTTCGCCCGCATCCCGGAGATCCAGTGTTGCTGAAAGTGGTCTGGAAATTTTCCAAGTGACTCCTTGGCCATTTCGACCGCTTTATTTTCAGCCGAATCGAAAAGCGGCAACAGCGCCTCGGCCAGACGCGCAAGGTTCCAATGCGCGATGCCCGGTTGGTTCGTGTAGGCATAGCGCCCGTTGCGATCGATGGAGCTGAAGACCGTCGCTGGATCGTAGGTGTCCATGAACGCACAGGGACCGTAGTCGATCGTCTCACCCGAGAGCGCCATGTTGTCGGTATTCATGACACCATGGATGAAACCTACCAGCAACCACTTCGCAACCAGCGAGGCTTGCCGCTCGATCACGGCATCCAAAAAAGAAATGGCGGGATTCGGAGCCTCTGCCATTTCAGGGTAGTGTCGTTGGATCGTGTAGTCCGCGAGCGCTCGCAAAGCCTCTGGATTCTGCTGCATGGCGGCATACTCAAATGTGCCAACGCGAATGTGGCTGGCCGCGATGCGCGTCAGGACTGCACCCGGCAACTCCTGCTCGCGAATAACAGTCTCACCGGTGGTCACGACCGCCAGGCTCCTTGTGGTGGGAATTCCCAACGCATGCATGGCCTCGCTGATGATATATTCCCTCAACATGGGCCCCAGCGCTGCGCGGCCATCACCCCGGCGCGAGTAGGCCGTGCGACCCGGGCCTTTGAGTTGGATATCCAGTCGTGATCCATCCGGTCCCATATGCTCTCCCACCAGGATCGCCCGCCCATCGCCCAGCATGTTGAAGTGCCCGAACTGATGTCCCGCGTAAGCTTGAGCGATCGGATCCGCGCCTTGCGGAATAGCGTTTCCAGCAAAAACTGCCACGCATTCGTCGGATTCCAATACATCCGCCCCGAGTCCCATGGCCTTGGCCAGCGAGCGATTGAAAACGGCCATCGCAGGAAACCGGACAGGTGTGGGGGTAGTCCGAGTATAGAACTGCTGTGGCAATCGGGCATAGGTGTTGTCAAAGCGCCAGCCGGCCTCCGGAAAGTCCATCGCAGTTTTCGAAATCATGAGAAAGGCAAGATACCCGACTGCGGCTCATTGACGAGGCGCGGGTTATGAGAACGCATTTTCTTTCACACATCGGTTGCCCCCCTCGCGCGATTCTGCTTTGCTGGCGGGCTCATCATGAATGTCGCTCTGGATTATCAAAAGAATTGTGTCGTGGCCTTGGAAATCGATCTCCCGTCGGACCGCGTCAACACGGAATGGAATACCATTTCCAAAGAATTTCAAAAACAGGCGCGCCTGCCTGGCTATCGCCCCGGCAAGGCTCCTGCTTCTCTGATCGCCTCTCGCTACGCGAAGGATATCGAGGAGGAAGTGAAGACCAAGCTCATAGGCGAAGCGATTCGCGAAGCGGCGAAAACACACAACCTCAAAATTCATGCCGTGGAGGATGTCGAGAAGGCTGAGATCTCCGCTGACAAGACAATGAAGATTCTGGCCAAGGTCATTCAGGCCCCGGAATTCGAACTCCCCGACTACAAAAACCTGACCGTCGAAGTCGCCAAGAAAGCCGTGACCGACGAGGATGTCGAAGGTCTTTTGGAATACCTCCGCGATCCGCACTCCAAATTCGATCCCATCACCGACCGCTCGCTGGCCATGGGCGACTATGCAGTCGTGACCTACGAAGGCACAGTCGATGGCGAATCGATCTCGAAAATCGCTCCCAAGGCCCCAACCCAAATCCAAGGACGCCGCAACGCGTGGGTGCTCATGGACGAGGGAACGCTCATTCCCGGCTTCGCACAAGCCATCGAGGGCCTCGACATCGGCCAGGATCGCACATTCACCCTGGATGTACCGGAGAGTTTCCCACTGGAGGAACTCCGCAACCGCAAAGTGACCTACGCCGTCACCCTTCATGCGATCAACACCCGCACGCCGGCTCCTTTGGATGACGCACTCGCCGCTAAGATCGAGCCCGGTCAGACCCTCGAGGGACTCCGTAAAAAGATTCGCGAGCGGCAAGAGGAAGCGGCCGAATACCAATTTGAAATGGCCAAAAAGAACGCCGTTGTTGAGAAATTGCTCGGCCTTTTCACCTGCGAACTTCCCGAGCGCCTCGTCGCCAACGAAACCGCCTATGTTCTCAAGGATATCGTCGGCGATTCCCAAGCGCGTGGCATCTCCGATGAGGAAATCAAAGCCCACACCGAAGAGATCGTCAAAAACGCCTCGCAAACCGCCAGCAACCGCGTGCGCTCGAACTTCCTGCTGACGCGCATCGCGGATGAGGAAAAAATCGAAGAAACCGATGCCGAAGTGTATCAAGCAATCCTTCAAATGGCAGAGCGCCAGCAAATGCCAGTCAAGAAGCTCGCCAAGGAACTCGCGCAAGGCGGCGGCATGAACCGCCTCCGCGACCAGATCCGCATCACCAAGGCCCTTGATTTAGTCGCCTCCGGTGCTACCGTCACAGAACCTGCCGCCACTCCATCGGCCTAAACCTGATCTCACACTATGTTAGTCCCAATCGTCGTCGAACAAACTGGCCGCGGTGAACGCAGCTACGATATCTACTCCCGCCTTCTCAAGGACCGCATCATCTTCATCGGAACTCCGATTGACGACACCGTGGCGAATCTTGTCATCGCGCAACTTCTTTTCCTGCAAATGGAAGACGCAAAAAAAGATATCAGCATTTACATCAACTCGCCCGGCGGTTCCGTGACTGCCGGACTCGCAATTTACGATACGATGCAATTCGTGACCTGCGATGTGAATACCTACTGCATGGGCCTCGCCGCCAGCATGGGCGCGGTTTTGCTTTGCGCAGGAACCAAGGGCAAACGCTACGCGCTCCCGAACTCGGACATCATGATCCATCAGGTCTCGGGCGGCGCCAAAGGCCAAGCCAGCGATGTCGAGCGTCAGGTCGAATTCATGTTCAAGCTGAAAAAGCGCCTGAACCGCCTGCTCTCACACCACACCGGCCAAACCGTCGAGCAGATCGAACGCGATGCCGACCGTGACAACTACATGACCGCTGATGAGGCCAAGGCCTACGGACTCGTGGATGAAGTCGTGAAGTCCCGCAAGGACATCAAAGACATCACGGATGCCGTGAAAGCCGCCGAGTAGCCACACTCTCAATGGCGCGCCCGAACAACTTAACCATGTGCTCTTTCTGCGGAAAGAGCCAAGCCGAAGTCCGCAAACTCATCGCGGGCCCCGGCGTTTACATTTGCGATAGCTGCATCACCATATGCAAAGGCATTCTTGAGAAGGAATTAAAAGACGATTCCCGCAAGAACAAGCCGACCTTCCGCGTTCCCAAGCCCGCCGAGATCAAAAAACTTCTCGATCAGCATGTGATCGGTCAAGACACCGCCAAGAAGGTGCTCTCCGTAGCCGTTCACAACCACTACAAACGCCTGACGCAAGCCTCTCCGGGATTGCTGGAACTCGATCACCTCAACGATGTGGAGATCGAAAAAAGCAACATCCTCCTCCTCGGTCCCACCGGCTCAGGCAAGACGCTCCTAGCCCGCACGCTGGCCAAGGTGCTCGATGTTCCCTTCGCCATTGCAGACGCAACCTCCATTACCGAGGCGGGCTATGTCGGCGAGGATGTCGAAAACATCATTCTCCGCCTCCTTCAGAGCGCCGACTTCGATGTCAAACGCTGCGAGATGGGCATCATCTACATCGACGAAATCGATAAGATCGGACGCAAAACCGACAACGTGAGCATCACCCGCGATGTGTCAGGAGAAGGCGTTCAACAAGCGCTGCTCAAAATTCTCGAAGCCGCCGTCTGCAATGTGCCGCCCCAAGGTGGACGCAAACACCCGCAGCAAGAATACATCCAGATCAATACCGAGAAAATCCTCTTCATCTGCGGTGGCGCCTTTGTGGGCCTTGAAAAAATCATCCAACGCCGCCTCGGTGGACGCACCATGGGATTCAATGCCCCCATCGCAGCGTCAACGAGCGATTCAAACTTCGCCGACACACTCAAAATGGTCGAGCCAGAGGACCTCATCAGCTTCGGCCTTATCCCGGAGTTCATCGGACGCCTGCCCGTGGTGGCCACACTTGAGGAACTCAACGAGGATCAATTGGTCACCGTGCTCACCGAGCCAAAAAACGCGATGACCAAACAGTACGCGAAACTCCTCGGCATGGATGGCGTGACACTCAACATGACGAAGGATGGCCTACGCGCCATGGCCGCCGAAGCCATCCGCAAAGGCACCGGCGCCCGCGCCCTGCGCTCGATGATCGAACGCATCATGCTCGATGTCATGTTCGATTGCCCAAGCCGGGACGACATCTCAGAAGTGACAATCAACCGCGCTGTCGTCGAAGGCAAAAAAGCCCCGGTCCTACGGCGCAAGCAGGAAAAAGACGCCGCCTAAGCGTCCGTGCCTGCTTGATCCGTCTAATCAGACTGATCCCTCCGATCAGCCTTAATTAGAATAATTCTTGATCAAACAACCGGCGCGGATATTTTAAGTCACGTTCCATGTCCGCAAAAAAAAGCATCCAACCTGCCTACGAGGAGACGATCAGCCACAATGGCCATCGCCTCACCCCACAGCGACGCGAGGTTTACAATGTTCTCTTGGAAGACCGTGACCATCCGACTGCCACCGAGGTTTTCCTAAGAGCCAAAAAACGCATTCCCGCCATCTCCTTGGCGACAGTCTACAACTGCCTCGAGACCCTCGTGGAATGCGGCCTCGCCAAGCAAGTCAATGTGGAACGCGAGGCGACACGCTATTGCCCGAACCTCTCCGAGCACGGCCACTTCGTCTGCGAATCCTGCGGCATTGTCTCCGATATCCCGGTCTCAAAAGGCGGGTCACTCACCCAGTTTCTCAAAGTTCCCCCCGGCTTTAGCGTCAACCATTCCGAAATCACACTCCGAGGCACCTGCCCGGCTTGTACAAAATCACACAACTAACCAACCATGAGCCTCAAAATCGACAACCTGCACGCAAACATCGGCGACCGCGAAATCCTCAAAGGTCTCAATCTCGAAATTCCGAAAGGCGAAGTCCACGCCATCATGGGCAAAAACGGCTCCGGCAAATCGACGCTCGCCAAAGTCATGGCCGGACACCCAGATTACGAGGTCACAGGCGGCCAGGTTTTTCTCGACGGGCTCAATCTTTTTGAAATGGAAGAACCCGACCAACGCGCACGGGCCGGGCTCTTTGTCGCCTTTCAATACCCGATGGAAATACCGGGCGTGACGATTGCGAATTTCATCCGCGCCGCCCTGCAGGCCCGCCTACCAGAGGGTGAAGAACTCGATGCCGTGGAGTATTACCAGCACCTCTATGAGAAAATGGACATGCTCAAGATCGACCGCAAATTCACATCCCGCGCGGTCAACGAGGGCTTCTCCGGCGGCGAAAAGAAACGCTGTGAGGTGCTTCAAATGGCCATGCTCAATCCCGTGTATGCCGTGCTGGATGAAACGGACAGCGGACTCGACATCGACGCGCTTCGCATTGTTTCAGAGGGCGTGAACGCCATGCGCAGCCCCGAGCGCGGTCTCCTCGTCATCACCCACTACCAGCGCCTCCTCGACTACATCGTGCCGGATGTTGTGCATGTAATGGTTGATGGCCGCATCGTGATGAGCGGAGACAAAACACTCGCCCACAAGCTCGAAGCCGAAGGCTACGACTGGGTCGAAAAGGAAGTGCTCGAAAAAGCCTGATTTTTTCCGGAGGACAAAACCATGGAAACCAAACCTGATCTCAATATCGACCGCTCAGTCGGCGACTTCCACTATGATGTCGATTACGAATTCGACGCCGGCACTGGACTCACGGAGAAGACCATCGACTACATCTGCGATGTCAAAAAAGACCCCGATTGGATTCGCGAGTTCCGCAAAGATGCCCTTCGCAAGTTCAACTCCATGCCCATGCCCACACACTGGGCCAGTCATGATCTGGACAACATCGTTTTTGACAACATCCGCTACTACCTTTCCCAGGGAACCCAGCCAAAACGCTCGTGGGACGATGTGCCGGAGGATGTGAAGCGCACCTTTGAGCGACTCGGCATCCCCGAGCAGGAGCGCAAATTCCTCGCTGGCGTGGAGGCACAGTTCGACAGCGAGGCGGCCTACTCAAACATCAAGGCCGCCGTTGGCGAACAGGGCGTCATTTTTGTGGGATCCACCGAGGGCCTCCAAAAACACCCCGAAATCTTCAAGAAATGGTTCGGAAAAGTCATCCCGACGGGTGATAACAAATTCTCCGCCCTCAACAGCGCCGTATTCTCCGGCGGCTCGTTTATCTACATCCCGCCGGGAGTGAAGGTGAAGCACCCGCTGCAAGCCTACTTCCGCATCAATGCGGAGAACTTCGGCCAGTTCGAGCGCACGCTCATCATCGCCGACGAAGGCAGCGAAGTCATGTATATGGAGGGCTGCACCGCCCCGAAATTCGAGACCTCCACACTCCACAGCGCCGTGGTGGAACTCGTCGCCCTCAAGGGTGCGAAAATTCAATACATCACCGTTCAAAACTGGTCGGCGAATGTTTTCAACCTCGTGACCAAACGCGGCCTCGCCCACGAGGAGGCCGAAATCAAGTGGATCGATTGCAATATCGGTTCCCGCCTGACCATGAAGTATCCAGGCGTGATTATGAAAGGCCGCAAGGCACGCGGCGAAGTGATCTCAATCGCCCTCGCCGGCGACGGACAACACCAGGACACCGGGGCAAAAATGGTGCACGCCGCCGATGAAACCACGAGCAACATCGTGTCGAAGAGTATCAGCATCGGTTCCGGACGCTCGACCTACCGTGGCCTCGTGCAAGTCGGCCGCCATCTCAAAGGCTGCAAAAACAACACCGAGTGCGACGCCCTCCTCATCAACACAGAGAGCCGCACGGACACCTACCCCGCAATCACAGTGCGCGGAAAGGAAAACGCCTGCCAGCACGAAGCCTCGGTGAGCAAGATCAGCGCTGAGCAAATCTTCTACATGCAGCAGCGTGGCATTTCCGAAGGGGCCGCAATGAGCCTCGCGGTGAATGGATTTGTCAACGACCTCGTCCAGCAATTCCCCATGGAATACTCGGTGGAACTGAAACGCCTCATCGACCTCGAAATGGAAGGATCGGTCGGTTGATCCGGGAGACGCAAACAATGAGCAACACACTTATGCAAAATCCCGTTGCGGCACAGTCCGCCTGGCCCGCATGGTTCGCCGCCGAGCAAGAAACCGCGCTTGCGGAATACGAGAAATCCCCCACCCCGTCGCGCAAGGACGAGGCGTGGCGATTTGCCAACCTGAAGGCCCTCGACCTCTCCGCGTTTGTTGAAGCCAACCCCGTCGCCAGCGAGGGGCGCCTCATCAACGCCTCCACCGGACTCGCCCAGACATCCGCCAAGCTCGTCCTCGGCAACAACACCCTCCTCCACCGCGAATCCTCGCTACCCGCCGGAGTCATTTTTGAGACACTCGAAGCAGCAGCCACCAAGCACGCGGACCTTTTCAAAAATTACTTCATGGCCCAGCCCGTAGAACTCGGCTCACGCAAATACGCAGCCCTCCACAAAGCCCGCGTCGCCGGCGGCGCCTTCCTGTTCGTGCCAGCCAACACCAGTGTGGAACTCCCAATCGAGATTTTTCAATGGGTCGAAGGCCCCAACGCCTCGGTCTTTCCACACACGCTGATCGTCTGCGGTGAAAACAGCAGCGTTACGGTGCTGGATTACTTCAAATCCGCCGACAAGCACGCCGCCCTCGCCTGCGGAGTCAACGACCTCCACCTCGCCGCAGGAGCCAAGCTTACCTATGTCTCCGTGCAAGACTGGTCGCGCGAGACGACCGCATTCCACTTGAATTCCACTTCGGTGGATCGCAACGCGACCTGCACAGCTCTGATTGCGAATTTTGGAGGTGGATTCGTGCGCGGCGAAAGCCTCAGCCGCCTCATCGGCGAAGGCTCCCGCAGTGAAATGTTCTCCATAAATCCCGTCGAAGGAACCCGCGAGATCGACCAGCGCACCTTGCAGGATCATGTCGCCCCCCACGCCACCAGCGACCTTCTCTATCTCAACACGCTCGACGACAAGTCCCGCACCATCTTCGCTGGTCTCATCAAAGTCGAACCCGGCGCCAAAGGCACAGACGCCTACCAGAAGGTCAAAAACCTCATTCTCAGCGATGACTCCGACCCGAACTCCATGCCCGGCCTCGAAATCCTGAACGACGAAGTCCGCTGCAGCCACGGAGCCACCAACGGGCCTGTAAGCGAGGATGAGCTTTTCTACATGGCCGCCCGAGGAATCACCCGCGACAAAGCCCGCCGCCTCATCGTCAACGGCTTCTTCAACAGCCTCCTCGAGCGCCTCGAAAAAGCCCCGGTCCGCAGCCACTTGGAAACACTCGTAGCCGCCCGCCTCGCCGTCTAAAGCACACCCCGCGCGCCAGCGCGCCTCGTCAAATTTTAGCAGGGCCATTCTCCGGCATGGCCCACTCTTCAGACTCGCAGCGGCGTCTGTGGCAGATCGCAGCGCCTACACTGCCGGACTTTTTGGAGTCACACGGGCGATGACCTCCTCAAGTTCCTTCCACTTGGTGCTCCGGACAGTCTCCTCCCAAGGTCGCCTCCTGCAGTTTGCAGCAGCATTTCGTACAGGGCTCACAGCGCAGAAAGTGCCACTGCTTCGCGCTTTCCTCTACGCCAGCCAGAACCCGAGGAACTCGAAGCTCTCTTTCTCGAAGTCCACGATCCATGTCTTCTCACTGTTGAGTGGACGACACCAAGCACCTGCACAACCGATACGGTCATGCGCCGCTGGG
>JBILBH010000010.1:0-55740 GCA_044353785.1 Terrimicrobiaceae bacterium | reverse complement strand
TGCCCTGACGCAGAAACTCATTTTCGCTTTGCCTCGGAAATCCCAGAAACGCCCCCCGGCCAAACATCCCAAACCGGCCTTAAGTTAGCGCCATTCGGGTCAGGCTCCAGGTTCGTGTGGATTCGTCGAGTTGGAAGGCGTGGTTCTTTCCGTGGTCATCGAGATTGGAGGCGAGGACATTGAAAATCATCCTCCGCGCCACTTCGCGGATGTCCTTAAGCGGGGTGTGAAGTTGGATTGCGAGTCGGAAGAGGTCGCAGTAGTCGAGCGCATCGGCGGTCTTGTGCAGGAGTCCGGCGGCCGAGTGGAAATGCACTGGCCGCAGCGCCTCCCCCTCCAGCAAATCGAAGCGCCTTACGAACAAATGCGCCCTCGGCGAGCCCGGCGATTCCTCGATCAATCGCGTTTCCGCCACGCGCACACCGGCATTGAGGGCCATTTGTGTGATCGCCTGTTCGCATCGAACAGCCGCGCCGTCCGCCGACAGGTCGAGCTTGAGAATGCCTGGCAGTCCCCCGTCGCAGGTGGGTTCGCTGACGCGCAGGCTCCCATCTGAATATAAAAGCACGAGGGCCTTTGGGATGGCGCCGCCCGCCGTGCCTCCGCGCGCCAAAAGGGGCAGAATCTCGCAAGGCTCGCCACGCTCGATCTCCAGAGCTCCCTTGGCGAGGGCGGCCACATTGATTTTTTCCAGCGGCGGATTCCCTCCCTCTATCGGCGGCTCGAAAAAAATCGCCCCCAACCCGCGCTTCCCGCGCCAAGCCAGTAAAGACATAGCCGTCGGCTCGCCCCATTTGTTCTTTGCAAACTCCGCCCGCGCCACTCGGCGACCCCAGGCATCCGGCAGGCAATCCGCTAAGAATCCCGGCAAACCCTCCATGCCCTTTGCTCCGTTGAAGGCCGCATCGCGGAAGGGCACGTTGATCGGCGAGAGATTCAGCCCGCGTGCGATCCACTCCGGATCATAGGCGAAATACAGCGTCCCACGGTGCACCAGATGTCCGATCGTCGTGCCATCCCACCACAGAACCTTGAGCCGCTTGTCCATTCAACCCTTCCTCCTTGGTTTTGAAGCGTGCTTGCGCTCCGGGCGGAGCAGGTCTTGCAAGCGCAATTCCGGCTCAGTCGCGGGAATCACATCTCCCAGTGCCTCGGCTAAACCCAGCGCCCCCAGCGCACGCACCACATGGCGAAACTCCACCGTCCCGTCGCCCTGCTCGATCTTCCGGTAGGTTGGCACGGAAATTCCAACGACATCGGCTACATACTCCTGCGACAAATTGCGGCGCAATCGCAGCGCCTTCAGCCGAATCCCGAATTTCTCCAACGCCTCAGCATCTCCTAAAATAGAAATCATGTTTTCTAAAGAAACAATATTATCGATTATATGCAAATTATAGTTTCTTATAGTTCTCCGCAAAAGACTCGCTTTTGTAGGCTGGCAAAGAGCGCGTCCAACTCAGGCGAATCTGAATAACTGGTTGCGGCGGGTGGGGGGCGCAGAGTCACTTGACATTCTCCGAAGTGTGAAACATTTCTGTGAGCCAATGAAAACGGCGAGCGTCCGAGATATTCGACAAAACTTCGTGGCCATCATGCGCTGGATCGTGCGCTGCATGATCACCGCCCGCCTCGTCCCCGAGCGGGCTCCAATCACACCCAATGAGCCCGCTCCCAACTTTGATTCGATCTCCCAGAGGATTTATGGAGCAAAGACATTTTCAGTAAACCTCGCTAATATGGCACGGCAGGGCTACGACTTTTGACCTATGCGGACTCTGGATTCCTCGTCTCCCTCTACCTGACCACGGTAGGAAGTTCGGGCAGTCTTTTGCCTTCGGTTTAAACTGCTAAAATTCAATATCCTAAACTCGGCAGTTGAAAAACGAGGATGTCGACTATTACCCCGTTGCTGGAACTCGCAGGCCGGTATTTTCGAGTTTCGGTTGGATAAATTTTCCGAAAATTCGGAGCAAAATGCGCTCCCAGCGTTGAGGTCCCACTTAGCCAAGTAGGCCAGTCTCTTAAAACAACTTATTTCTTTCTTATGAATATGTTTGTAAAATTTTTGAAAGAAAATGAACGCTGGCCCCCAGTTCTGAGGAATAACGAACTCCTGAGCGTCCGCCCCCAAATATTTGCCATCGCCTGAGCCGGGTTTCAAACTCTCAAGGCCACTGAGACAGCTCATGAGAGGACTGCACGCTGGGGAAATGGAGGTTGTTTGACAGCGGTGCGTTTGTGACAACAATAAGGGCAATGAATGATGAAGGTCGCGATCGAGTTCAAGGAATGATTTGGGGTCAATTTCTGGGAGATGCCATGTGCTTGGGCACTCATTGGATTTACAATTTGGAGGATTTGAAGACTTTTTACCCCGATTTAAAGGGCTTCGAGCAGCCGCGGGCCGGCCACTACCACGCTGGGAAGAAGCCTGGCGAACTCACCCATTATGGCGAGGCAGCACTCGTGTTGCTCGAATCGGTTGCAGAAAACGGTGGCTTGGACATCGCGAATTATGGTCAGCGATTTTTCAGTCATTTTGCCTCACCCGACTATCGCGGCTACTTGGATTCCGCAACGCGGGGCACGATTGAAAATGCGAAACTCGACGCCGTTGGATTGCCCCCCGAGAGTTTCAGTTACCAAGCCGGTGCGGATGACGATCAACTTGCGACGGCCACGAGTCTGGCCCCTGTGGTCGCCCGTTACTGGAATTCCCCCGATCTGGCTCAGCAAGTGGAGCGTGTCACCCGCGTCCGCCAAAACCATCCACGAAGTGTCGCTTACATGCAGGTGTATGCGCAGATCCTGGCCGAGCTATTAGCCGGGACAGACCTGCACAGCGCGATCCACCGAGTGCAGGAAAGCGCCGGGAAAAGTCCCGAATTTGGCGACGAGCTGGCACAGCGGTTTAAGGATGTGTTCGAGCGCAAGCACTTGAGCGCGACCGAAGCCACTGCGCAGCTCGGCCAATCCTGCCCGTTGAAAAACAGTTTCCCATCCGCGCTGCTAGCCGTGGTGCAGACGCCTGACGATTTTGCAGAAACTCTTTTGCGTGTGCTTGCGGCTGGAGGTGACAACGCAGGCCGCGCCGCCATCGCCGGAGCCATGCTGGGTGCCCACTTGGGCTGCCGCGCCATTCCAAACTCCCTGCGCCAGCAACTCGTCGCCAAAGACCGGATCGCCAAAGCGGTGGCAATGATTCTTGAGTCGATGAGTTCTTAGAAAGTGCCTGTGGAGTGAAAACCTTCAGGTCTTTGGCGGAAAAAATGTCACCTCCTGCATACCTCAATAGCCATTTGTGCCCTGTTTTGCGCGTAATCCCGAACTCCTCGCTCAGCTCGCTTACCGTAAACCGACCGCTTTGCGCCAAATTAATAAATCGTTGTTTCTGTTCCATTGGTAACTCATTTTTCCAGGGCATACTCCCCAGTCTATGTCTAACCTGTGTCCTCGGTCAGTTTGTAACCGATCTCCTCGGTTCATACCCCAGATCCCTTTTACCGGACGGCGTGAACTGGAAAGTGCTGACGGGAGCCGGGTGCCTCGCGAGAATCGGGTTCACGATGTCGCTCTTCATCGCTGACCTCGCACTCGGCGAAGAACTGCTCGAGTCCGGCAAGGTTGGAGCGCTGACCGGATCTGCTCTCAGCGCGCCTGCCGGCTGCACGCTGCTGTGGTGGTTTTTGAGGAAAAAATCACCGAACTGGGATTGATGCTCCGCATTGTCGGTTCCGGCATGAACGCCCGTGCTATGATGAACGCTATGCCTGAGGTCTTGAACCTTCCCGGGCGTCGTCAGGCGCAGAACAGAAGTAGGGGTTCGCCCCATTGCTTCATTCCAAGCCACGCTCCATGTTTCGCCACCGAAAGGGAAACAAATGAATACAAACCCAATGCATGAAGGCGCGATCATGATCCATGGAAAAGGTGTCGGAACGATCAGCGATGAGATGATTCGGAATCGCGCTTCCGAACTGGCGATGATCGACGGCCGGGCAGACGAGGATGCATCCCAAGCCGATTGGGACGAGGCGGAGCGGGAACTGACGAGCGGTGCTGAACCGCCATCGCTGGAATCCGTGCCTGAATCGGAACGCTGGAACCCGATTCTGGGAACGGTTGGGCATAAGGCTGCGGTGGAATTCGATGATAACGAGGATGAAGAAGGAAGAAGTGTCGAAGAGCGACTGGTTCAGGCGGGAGTCGCCGAAGCTGACCACGATCGAAAACTCACAGCGGCTCGTAACGCTGCGGCTGAAAACGAGTGAGAATATCACCCCATGGCGAAATGGCCATAGGCATGACCTCGAACGAACGCAGCCTTCTTGCCGGCACACAAACCCTTGTTGTCGATGGCAAGGGCCTTCTCGCGATGGATGAGAGCAATCCGACCTGTAACAAGCGTTTCGCTGCACATGGCATTCCTCAGACGGAAGAGATGCGTCGGGCCTATCGCGAGATGATCGGGACCACGCCGCACCTCGGTGATGAGATCAGCGGTGCGATTCTCTACGACGAGATGATTCGACGGACGACAGCCGATGGACGTTCGTTTGAGTTGGTTCTTGCCGAAGCAGGTATCATCCCCGGCATCAAGGTGGACATGGGAGCGAAGGACTTGGCCGCTCATCCGGGAGAGAAGATCACCGAAGGGCTCGATGGTTTGCGTGAGCGATTGGCGGAGTATTTGAAGATGGGCGCACGATTCGCGAAATGGCGCGCCGTATTTGCCATCGGTGATTACGTTCCCAGCCGGAGCTGTATCGAAGCCAATGCTCACTGTCTGGCGCACTATGCGGCCTTGTGGGAGGAGGCGGGATTGGTCCCTATCGTGGAGCCTGAAGCCCAACATGGTGCTTTCAGGTCTGAACTGTCCCGTGCTCGTCGTTCCAAGCGACGCCGATGTGCTGGAGCCGAAATGAAGCCTGTCGTGAATGCGCAAGATCCGACGCGAACTGGAAGCCAGCAGCTCAGCAATACCGGACAGGATCTGGCAGAGTGAACCTGCCGCTTAAGCGAACCAAAAGCCCAAATCCCAACAATCCTACCGCGTCATGAACTCGCTCAAGACCATCCTCATCCCCGTGGATTTCTCAACGGATTCACGCACGGCGCTTGAACAAGCGGCGCGGCTGGAATTGCTTAACGTGGCCGGCCTTCACGCCCTGCTTTGTCGTGGAGGCTATGCAGCCGGGCTCCATGCTTCCTTTCTGGGGGGGGTGTGCTATAGATGATTCTGCTTACCATCCTACTGCTCTGCTTTATCCACCGGATGATCCCGCGCTTGCCCAAAATCCACACATCATGAGTCACTCAGATCCAGAGAAGACCGCCTCCATTCTTATTAAACCACCAGTGCATCTACTGGTGGCAGTGGATTTCACATTGGAACTGAGACCCTTGCTGCGGACGGCGGCGGCGTTAGCTTCGCGCATCGGTGCAAAGATGACGCTGCTGCATGTGCTGGAGCCCATCTCGGACGACCCAGACATCACACTGCACTGGGGCGACTTTCCGAAGGAACGGCTCGAGCATGCGCGGCTGCAGTTGGAGGCACTGGCCCGTCAGGCAGGCGCGGAGGCGGCGCAAATTGTGCTGTCGGAAGGACGGGCGTTTGAAGAGATCGTGCGGAGTGCTCAGGATCGCGACTGTGATCTCGTGGTGATGGGCCGCACAGGCGAGGAGCGTGGCTTCATCCGTGAGACGCTAGGGAGCACAGTGGAAAAGGTGGCGCGCCATGCTCACTGCCCGGTTTTCATCGTTGGTGAGGATCAGACGCCTGGACCGCACGAGCCGAGCCGCATCCTGCTGCCGACGGATTTTTCAGACGACTCACGAGCAGCCTTTGCCTGGGCAGAACTGATAGCACGGCAATACGATGCGAAATTGCTGTTGGCGAACGTGCAGGAGCCGATGGGACTGCCGGGAACACTGGAATATATCCGCCACAGTGACCAAATTGACGCCCTGCGCCTAGAGGCCGACCAACGTCTCGAAACCTTCCGTCAGGAACACCTGCCGGTGGATTTGAGCGTGGAAACCCGGGTCGTGGAGGGCACGCCGAACCGTGCTCTGTGCCGTCTGGCGCGGAGAGAACGGGTCGACTTGGTCGTCATTTCCACCCACGGCGCACACGGCTGGCGCAGGGCGTGGCTAGGCGGCACGGCTGAGGGAGTGCTACGTGAGGCGCTGTGCTCGGTGCTCGTGGTGCCGCGCGCGCGCATGATCGAGGAGTCGGAAGGCGACGCAAAGACACCCTCATTTGGGCCGAGGCAGTCGGCGCAAGAGAAAAAGGCGGGCATCGACCTTAGTGCTCTTGTTTCCAGCCTTATGCGCATGGATTTCCCTACAGTGGAGCATCATGCAACGATTGGTGACGCACTGACGCACATCCGTCGGGTGGGCGTGGGCGAGAGGTTGGTCTATTTTTATGTCACCGGCCCGGGAGGTCGGCTGATGGGCGTCATACCCACACGTCGGCTACTCACCGCGCCGCTGGAGGATTCGGTGGACGCTCACATGATCCAAAATGTAACCGTGCTGCGGCCAGAGGAGTCGCTGCTGGAGGCGTCCGAGATTTTTGCAAAACGGAAATTCCTCGCACTGCCAGTCATTGATGAAAATCGGCGACTCGTCGGTGTGGTGGACGTGGGCTTGCTCTCGGACAAAATCTTTGATCTCGCAGAGCGTGAGCAGCTTGAGGATCTATTCGAGACGATCGGCTTTAATGTAGAGCAGGTAAAGGAGGCCTCGCCGGTGCGGGCGTTTCGCTTTCGTTTTCCATGGCTGCTGGCCACAATCACCAGCGGCACGCTATGCGCGGTGCTCACAAGCGTCTTCGAGCTCACGCTGGAGAAAAGCATCGTTCTTGCCTTCTTCATGACGCTGATCCTCGGGCTGGGCGAGAGCGTGAGCATTCAATCCATGACCATGGCCATTCAGGCGCTGCGCAGAACAAAACCAACGCTAAGCTGGTATCTCGGTGCGCTGCGACGTGAGGCACTTACTGCGCTGCTGCTAGGCGTGGGCTGCGGGCTGATCGTGATGTTAATTGTGTGGCTCTGGCGTGGCGAGGCGCTTGTGGCGGCCAGCATCGGCACGAGCATCGCGCTGGCGCTGGTGACGGCCTGCGTCACGGGCCTGAGCGTGCCCGCTTTGCTGCACGCGCTGCGCCTTGACCCAAAAATCGCCGCTGGCCCGATCACGCTGGCATTGACTGACATTTTCACCCTTCTGTTCTACTTTGGCCTGGCATGGTGGTGGCTGTGATGCCATTCACCGATCCAGTGCGGCAGCTCCTGTCCCTCCCAACCAACGTTTCCGAAAATCCAACACCAACTGCCTCCACATGAACTCATCCAAATCCCATCCTTTCATCAAATGGTTCGCCGACATCACGATTGATGACGTTCCGCTCGTCGGCGGCAAAAACGCCTCGCTTGGCGAGATGGTGCGCGAACTCGCCAGCAAGGGAGTGAAGGTGCCTGATGGTTTTGCCATCACCGCCGTGGGCTTCCGGCATTTCATCTGCGAAGCACAACTCGATGAGCGCATCCGTGCCACGCTCGCCGACCTCGACACACACGACATGGCGAACCTCAGAGAACGCGCTCATGCGGTGCGGCAGGCAATTCTCAGCGCCACGCTGCCTACTGATTTGCAGACGCTCATCGAGGCGGCCTATTGCCAGTTGCAGGGCAGCAGCAGCTCGGTGCCGCTGGATGTCGCGGTGCGTTCCTCGGCCACCGCAGAAGACTTGCCCGATGCCAGCTTCGCCGGGCAGCAGGAGACCTATCTGAATGTCCACGGCACCGCAGCTCTGCTGGAGACCTGCAAGCGCTGCTTTGCCTCGCTCTTCACCGACCGCGCCATCAGCTACCGAGTGGACAAGGGCTTCGATCATTTCAAGGTCGCGCTCAGCATCGGTGTGCAGCGCATGGTGCGCTCGGATCTCGCCTGCTCCGGCGTCATGTTCACCATCGATACCGAGAGCGGCTTCCGCGATGCGGTGATGATCAGCGCAGCCTATGGTCTCGGCGAAAACGTGGTGCAGGGCTCCGTCACGCCGGATGAGTTTCTCGTTTTCAAACCCACGCTGAAGACCGGGCATCGGCCTGTTTTGCAAAAAAATTTGGGCAGCAAGGAGTTCAAACTCGTCTATGATTCCGGCGGCGGGAAGATGGTGAAAAACATCCCCGTGGCACCGGCGGATCGCGCCAAGCTCGCGCTCACCGATGACGAAGTGCTCGAACTCGCCCGCTGGGCCTGTATTGTCGAAGATCACTATTCCGCCAAGCGCAGCCAGCACGCGCCGATGGATCTGGAATGGGCCAAGGATGGCATCACGGGCGAGTTGTTCATCGTGCAGGCACGTCCAGAGACTGTGCAGTCGCGCAAGGATCTCGACGTGCTCGAATCCTATGTTTTGAGCAAGCGCAGCACCGTGCTGACGAGCGGGCGCAGCGTCGGCGCAAAGATCGCCACGGGGCGCGTGCGTGTGATCAAGAGCGCTGAGTTCATCGGCCAGTTTCAGGAAGGCGAAGTGCTCGTCACCGACAAGACCGATCCCGACTGGCAGCCCATCATGAAGAAGGCCGCAGGCATCATCACCAATCGCGGCGGGCGCACCTGCCACGCCGCCATCGTTAGCCGCGAACTCGGCGTGCCAGCCATTGTCGGCACCGAACACGGCACCGAGGCGCTCAAGGACGGCCAGATGGTCACCGTGAGCTGCGCCGAGGGCGATACCGGCTTTGTTTATGAAGGTGAACTGACCTTTGAAGTGCAGCGCACCGATTTGAAGTCCCTCGGCAAACCGCGCACCAAGGTGATGATGAACCTCGCCAATCCCGAGGAAGCCTTCGCGCTCTCTTTCACCCCGAATGACGGCGTGGGTCTCGCGCGGATGGAGTTCATCATCAGCACCTACATCAAGATCCATCCGCTCGCCTTGATCGACTTCGACACGCTTGCCGATGCCACGGCCAAAGCAGAGATCGAGAAGCTCACCGCGGGCTACACCGACAAGCCGCAGTTCTTCGTCGATAAACTCGCGCAAGGCGTCGCCATGATCGCCGCCGCGTTTTATCCGAAGGATGTCATCCTGCGCCTCAGCGATTTCAAAACAAACGAGTATGCCAATCTCATCGGCGGCAAAGTCTACGAGCCTGCCGAGGAAAATCCGATGCTCGGCTTTCGTGGTGCGAGCCGCTACTACCACCCGCGTTATCAGGCTGGCTTCGCGCTGGAATGCCGCGCAGTGAAAAAGGTGCGGGATGAGATGGGCCTCACCAACTTGAAGCTCATGATCCCCTTCTGCCGCACGCTCGATGAAGGCCGCCAAGTGCAGGCCGAGATGGAGAAGCATGGTCTCAAGCGCGGACAGGACGGACTGGAGATTTACGTCATGTGCGAGATCCCGGCCAACGTCATCCTCGCCGAGGAGTTCGCCGATCTCTTCGACGGCTTCAGCATCGGCTCCAACGACCTCACCCAGCTCATCCTCGGCGTGGATCGCGACAGCGAAATCGTCGCGCCCATCTTTGATGAACGAAACGCCGCCGTGAAAAAGATGATCGCCCAAGTCATCGCCACCTGCCGCGCCAAAGGCCGTAAAATCGGCATCTGCGGCCAGGCCCCGAGCGACTACCCTGAGTTCGCGCAGTTCCTCGTCGAACAGGGCATCGACAGCATCTCGCTGAATCCCGACACCGTGCTGAAAACGACGCTGGCGGTCCTCGCCACTGAAGAAACCATTTCTCGCTGAACCAGAAGAACGCCATGAAAGAACTCACCCAAAACAACTGGCATGAACTGCCCACGGGCAGCGTCATAAAGATTCTTGAGAGCGACCCAGTCACGGGTCTTGCAAAGGCCGAAGTGGAGGCGCGGCTGCGGCAGTTTGGCCCCAACGAGATGACCGCACAGAAGCGGATGAGCGAATGGATGCGCTTCCTGCTCCAGTTCGCGCAGCCGCTGATGTATATCCTTTTGTTAGCTTCGGCTGTGACGCTTTTTCTCGGCGAGTATGTTGATTCCGCCGTGATCTTCGGCGTCACCTTTGTCAATGCGCTCGTCGGTTTCTTCCAGGAAAGCAAAGCGGAAAAGGCGATCGAGGCGCTTTCTAAAATGGTCCTCACCGAGGCCACCGTGAGGCGTGATGGCCGCAAGCAGCGCGTCAATTCCACTGAACTCGTGCCCGGCGACATCGTGCTACTCCAGTCCGGCGACAAGGTCCCGGCTGATCTGCGACTGCTGCTGGTGCGCAGTCTTCAGATCGATGAATCGGCGCTGACGGGTGAGTCGGTGCCGGTGGAAAAAGAAGTCGATGCACTCACACAAGGCTCGGGCCTCGGAGATCGAAAGAACCTCAGCTTCGCAGGCACGCTCGTCACTTACGGCCAAGCCGAAGGCGTCGTGACGGCAACAGGCAACCACACGGAGACAGGCCGAATCGCAAAGCTCATTCACCAGGCGGCAGATTTCTCCACGCCACTCACCCGCAAGATCGCGGAGTTCAGCAAGCTCGTGCTCTGGGTCATCCTCGGGCTCGCCGCGCTGACTTTTGTGGTCGGCGTCGCACGGGGTGAAAGCGCCGTCGATATGTTCATGGCGGCCGTCGCGCTGGCCGTAGGAGCCATTCCCGAGGGACTGCCCGCCGCTGTCACCATCACGCTCGCCATTGGCGTCTCGCGGATGGCCAAACATCGCGCCATCATCCGCAAGCTCCCGGCTGTGGAAGCTCTCGGCAGCACCACCATCATCTGCTCAGACAAGACCGGCACCCTCACGGAAAACCAAATGACCGTTCAGCAGGTCTTCGCAGGCGGAAAATTTTACGACGTGACTGGCAGCGGCTACGAACCGAACGGCGAAGTGTTCGCGGAGGGCCAGCGAGCTGCTCTCGATCAGCACGAAGCACTGCGCGAGACCCTGCTCGCAGGACTGCTCAACAATGATTCGCAGCTCGTGCGCGATGGCGACCGCCTCAAAGTCGAAGGCGACCCAACAGAGGCCGCGCTCATCGTTGCCGCGCAGAAATCGGGACTCGTCCCCGCCGACACGCACAGCGCACATCCGCGACTCGACGTGATTCCCTTCGAGTCCGAGCACCAGTTCATGGCCACGCTGCATCACCGTGGCGACGGCCTGGCGCGGGTGATTTTCAAAAAAGGTTCCGTCGAGCGCCTGCTGGAGCGCTGCTCACATGCGCTCAGTGACCACGGCGAACTCGTGCCTTTGGACATCGGCGCCATGAATGCCGCCGTCGAGCAGATGGCCGCGAAGGGCCTGCGTGTGCTCGCCTTTGCACGCCTGGAGGTGGCCCAAGATCAAGACCAACTCCACCACCACCACGTGCGCGAGGGCCTCACCTTCCTCGGCCTGCAAGGCATGATCGACCCGCCCCGTGCAGAGGCCATCGTCTCCGTGCGCAAATGTCAGGAGGCTGGTATCCAGGTGAAAATGATCACCGGCGACCACGCGCTCACCGCCCGCAGCATCGCAAAACAGCTCGGCCTGCGAGGCGGTAGCGAGGGCGAACTCATCGCCGTGACGGGCCGCGAGTTGGAGAAAGTCTCTGACGCCGATCTGCCTGATCTCGCGGAGCGTGCCGCCGTCTTTGCTCGCGTGGCACCCGACCAAAAACTGAAGCTCGTACGCGCCTTGCAATCGCGTGGCCACATCGTCGCCATGACCGGCGACGGGGTGAATGACGCGCCCGCGCTCAAGCAGTCTGACATCGGCGTGGCCATGGGCATCACCGGCACGGATGTGGCCAAAGGGGCCGCCGACATGCTGCTCATGGATGATAACTTCGCCAGCATCGAAGCCGCCGTGGAGGAAGGGCGCAGCGTTTTCGACAACCTCACCAAATTCATCATCTGGACCCTGCCGACCAACGTGGGCGAAGCGGCCATCCTCCTGACCGCCGTCTTCTTGGGCACTGCACTCCCCCTGCTGCCCGTTCAATTGCTTTGGATCAACATGTCCACAGCCATCCTGCTCGGCTTGATGCTCATTTTTGAACCCAAGGAGCGCGACCTCATGCTGCGCCCACCACGCGACCCGCAGCAACCGATCCTCACCCAGTTCCTGATTCTCCGCATCGGCCTCGTTTCCTTGCTGATCCTCGCTGGCGCATTTGGAGCCTTTCTATGGGAGCAGCAGATGCGCGGCAAAAGCGTCATCGAAGCCCGCACCACCGCCGTCAATGTCATCGTCATGGTCGAGTGCTTCTACCTGCTCAATTGCCGCTCATTGCTGCATTCGATGTTCTTCGTGGGCGTGTGGAGCAACCTCGCCGTCTTCGGCGGCATCGCCGCGATGCTCGGTGCTCAAGTGCTCTTCACCCACACCGACTTAATGAACCGCCTCTTCCACACTTCGCCGATTGACGGCGCTTCATGGCTTTATGTTTTCGCTGTTGGCCTTGTCGCACACTGCATCATCGAGCTTGAAAAATGGGTGCGTCGAAAAGTAGCCCACGCCGTGTGACGCGGCGCACCCGCCAGTCCTGGCACAGAAAGAATCTTTACAGATGACCTTGACCCGCTTTTTTTCACTGGAATGATTACACCTCTAACCGTCTCCGTTTTCGATACCAAGCCCTACGACCGCGAATACCTCGCGAGTGCGCTGGGTGCGGAGCGTTTGGCGTGGCGATTTCATGACTTCCGACTCAGCGCGGAGACGGCACCGGCTACTGCTGGAGCGCAGGCGGTGTGCGCGTTTGTGAATGATCAAGCTGACCGTGCCTGCCTGGAAATTCTCGCCTCACTCGGTGTTAAGCTGCTCGCCTTGCGCGGCGCGGGTTACAACAACGTGGATGTGCCTGCGGCTCTTGAACTGGGCCTGAATGTCGTGCGCGTGCCAGCCTATTCGCCCCACGCTGTGGCCGAACACGCCGTCGCCTTGTTGTTCACGCTCAATCGCAAGATCCACCGCGCCTACAATCGTGTGCGCGAGCTGAATTTCTCGCTCAACGGCCTGGTTGGATTTGATGTTCATGGCAAGACGGTGGGCATCATCGGAACCGGAAGGATTGGACGCATCACCGCACAGATCTTTCGTGGCATTGGTGCAGACGTGTTGGCCTTTGATTGTCTCCCGGATGCCGAATGGGCGGCCACGCTTGGTGTGCGCTACGTGGAGCTTGATGCGCTGCTGGCGGCAAGTGCCATCGTCTCGCTGCACGTCCCGCTTCTTCCGGAGACGCGCCATCTCCTCAATGAGCAGTCTCTGGCGCAGATGAAGCGCGGGGTTGTCATTGTCAATACGAGCCGAGGCAAGCTGATCGAAACTACAGCCCTCATTGCCGCATTGAAATGTGGCCACGTCGGCGGTGCGGCGCTTGATGTGTATGAAGAAGAGGAAGGTATCTTTTTTGAAGACCTCTCCGGGCAGATCCTGCAGGACGATGAGTTGTCTTTGCTGATCAATTTTCCCAATGTGCTCATCACAGCACACCAGAGCTTCCTCACCCATGAAGCGCTGAGCGAGATTGCCCGCGTCACCACCACGAATCTCCTGCGACTTGAAACAAGCGAGCCATTTCTGCCCGGCACGTTGCTGACCACCAAACGGGAGACTGCCAATGCATCTTAAAGTCCTGCTGCCATTCCAAGTTTTCTCCGACAAGATGAATGTCACGCACATCGTCGTGGAAACGCGGGACACCCTTGCCTTTTGCGTCTCACACGCTTTTCTTGCACCTCAGGATTTCTGAGTTTGTAGAACGGCGTTGCCGGGAACTACGCAAGTGAGCCCCATAAGAACATCCAGCAAAGACCTCATTAATCTCGCGCGGGCCAGACCACCAAGACAGGCCGGTAGCATTTTTGGAGCACTCCTAGGGTCACCGAGCCCATTATGCGGGCTGCGGCGCCCGGTCTTGTGTGAGCCCCGATACAGACGATATCGGCATTGAAGGCTTCCGCCGCCTGGCAGATTGCTTCAATGACGTTGGGATTTTCAATAACTCGGATCTCGGATTTGATAGCACGATCTGTAGCCTCTGCCGGAATTTGTGTTTGCAATTGCTCCGTGTAATCAGATATGCGCGAGGAATTTTTGTTCGAGGCGTGAGGCTTTCCTCCCACCCTTGATTCCGCAGGCCTGCACACATGGGCGAGGCAAACCGTGCCGCCCTGATCAACCACAGAGTAGGCGTATTCTAGAGCACGGGTGCCGTGTTCCTTCAAGTCCATCGCAACCAAAACACGACGGCAGGGACGCACGGTGGACACGGCATGCGAAGATCTCGGCACGCAGACAACGCTCATCGGAGCATGCCGCAATATGCCACGAGACACTGACCTATGAACCAACTGATGGAATCCTTGGCGTTGGTGTGTTCCCACGACGAGAAGATCGGCTTGGTCTTTTATGGCGAGGTCCACTATTTGGAAATCGACTTTGCCTGCGCCTGCGCGCACCACAACTTGAAAAGGCTCAGCGCCGAGGATCAGAGTGGCCTTTTCACGAAGATCTGCCTCCAGAATCGCTTGAATGGCGGGGTCATTGTCGCCCAACTCCTGTTTTTCGTAGATGCCGAGACGCCTCTCTTCCTCAGACAGTGACGCCACATAAAAGACCGTCACCTCACACGGGCCGAGATTTCGCAGTTCGCCGACCCAGCGCAAGGCAGCATCTGAACGCGTTGTGAAATCCGCTGCCACAAAAATCTTTAATGCCCGCTCGCCGCTCACCCAAGCCTCAAAAGGCTTGGCTGAACGCACCGTGAGCGTGGGCACCGGGGCGGTCTCCGCGACTTCCTCCGAGACACTCCCGAGCGACCAGTGGTCAAAAGCCGTTTTGCTTACTGCGGAAACCACGAGCAAATCCACAGGATGTTTGGCCGAAAAGTCCACCAGGGCATCCTCCGCGAATTGGCCGTGCAGAACCTCCCCACCCACCTGTTCAACGATTGCAGAGCATTGTGCGATCTCCTTTTTCAGACGCTCGCGTGCGGGGCGCAGATGCCGATTCAACTCCTCCTTGTTATCGCCATGCACATTGAACTGATCAGCCACATGCAAGAGCCTCAGGGACGTGTGATATTTTTGAGCCAGCGCTGCCGCTACGGCCACGGCATCGGCAGCGTTTTCAGAAAAATCCGTGCCGCAAATGATCAATCTCTCGGTTGGTAATGTCATGCTTTAGCATAGCACTCGAAAGAATAACTCTAAATTATTTCGCCTTAGTAATTCACCTAATCAAGAGGAATTTGAGTAAAAGATTCCGCAGCATCACAAGATTCCGCTGGTATTGAATGGGCGGCCATCATAGCGCCCCTTTTGAGGAGGTCGGAATCGAACTGCTTACCGATAAAATCAAGACGGACGGTCGAATGCGGTACGCCGAGTTGTGCGCTATGCCACTCGGCAAACGGAATCTCGCGATCATTATGCTTCGATCGCGTAATGAAAGCTCAGCACAAACCAGATCACAAAATCCCGCGCAGCCTGATGCAAAGCGGCAACGGAGTCCATGCTTACACTACAAAGAACGACGGCTTTTTGTTTTTGTAAGTTCTTTACTTTCATACGCTTTATATTTCCAAAGTACCTCGCCAAGGACAACGGCGTAATTGAGGTTCCCGTGGTCGAGGTCCACATCAGGCAGAAAATCCTCGCCCAGCGAACCCAAAGGCGCAGGCACATCGGATTCTTTCCATCCCCCGTCCTTCAGCAAAATAACGGTTCCGGCAATAGTGCCACTGGTGAGGTAGTGGAGATCGACTGCGGCAACATCCTTATCCTGCGCTGTGCGAGAAAGCAGTCGGATGAGGCCGTGCGGAGTGTGCGTTTCCAAGAGATCATTTTTTGACAGAATCGGAGCGTAGCGGAGAAAGACTGCTGGAAGCAGCCCGTAGGGTGAGCAGAAGCGAGTCAATTAAAAGGATTAGCAGGACGGAGGCAGGAGGAGATTCAGTTTGCCGCGTTCGCTCCAGCTTATCTTGCCCTGCGGGCTGCCGCTGGCAGGCTGATCGGCCAGCGCCCGCTAGCCCGTGTTCAGGCGTGAGAATGGGGAGGCCATTTTTGTAATCATAGCGGTGCTGTGAGTGCACCCACGAAGAGGTGATGCGGGCGGCGCGGCGTGCTGTCGGATGCTCCTGATTTATCACCCAGATGCCGAAGAGGAACTGATCGAGTCCGCTCGGTTTTACGAGCAGAGGGTTCCCTCGCTTGGTGGACAGTTTCTCGATGCGGCCGAGCTTGCCATAGGCGCGATTCTGGATGCTCCGGAGCGGTGGAGCATCCTTGAGGCTGGTGTGCGATGATACCTGATGCCGCGTTTCCCTTTTGCGGTATCCTATCGCGTCTGGCCCGATCACCTTCGCATCCTGGCGTTCAAGCATAACAGCCGTGATCTGGACTATTGGCGCTATCGTCTCTCGGAGTAGGTCGCAGCGAGTGAAAAATCTGCGGGCGCCAATGTTTTTTCAATCTAAGCGGAATTTTGAAAAAGCAACGGCTCTTGGAGTTGAAAAATCAAGGAGGCCGCTTTTTCAAAAAACCACCAAGCAATTGGCAACCCGATTTTTTACATCCTCATTTTTTATCCTAAATCATTGAATGTGGGGAGAGCCGACGACGAGACTCGAACTCGTGACCTATCGATTACGAATCGATTGCACTACCACTGTGCTACGTCGGCGATGAGGATGAAAAGTTGCCACAGAGCGTTTACGCTGCCAATGCGATTTTTGGCTATCGTTGGACTTCGCCTTCGATGCGGAGGTCGGGGCCGATGCGGCGGCAGGTGGGATATTTCAGTCGGAAGGCGGATGCGTTGGAGGGCACGCCGTGGCCGCCCAGAGCGGGTGTGGGGCCTCCGAAGATGACGGGGGCGATGTAGAAAACGATGCGGTCGATGAGGCGACGGTCGAGGGCTTCCCCGAGGGTTTTTCCGCCGCCTTCGATCAGGACATGCTGGACTCCGCGTTTGCCGAGATCGCGGAGGACGGCGGCGAGGGGCTTGCCTTTGTAGATGATGGTGCGGTCGCGGTGTTCGTCGGTGAGCAGGTGGCAATCGCTTGGGATTTGGCCCGAGCGCGACCAGACGGCGCGGAGGGGTTGTTCTTGGACGCGCAGGCCCCGGATAGTGAGGTGCGGGTTGTCGGTACGGACGGTTTCGGCTCCGACGAGCACGGCGCCGCATTCGGCACGGAGGCGCATGGCGTCACGGCGGGCGGCGTCGGAGGTGATCCAGCGCCGGTCGGGTGGTGAGGCGATGCGGCCATCGAGGCTCATGCCTGCCTTAGCGGTGACAAAGGGTTGGCCGGTGGCGATCCATTTGTTCCAAGTGCGATTGAGGAGGGCGCATTCTTCGCCGAGGATGCCGCTGAGTGTCTGGATGCCGGCATCTTCGAGGATTTCTTTGGCGCGACCGGCGTGTTTGGGGTTCGGGTCGGTGGCTCCGAATACGACGCGGGCGAATCCTGCTTGGATGATGGCCTCGGTGCACGGGGGCGTGCGTCCGTGTGTGGAGCAGGGTTCCAGAGTGACATGGAGGGTTGCGCCGCGAGCGAGGGCGGGATTTTTCAGATTTTTAAGAGCCTCGATTTCGGCGTGGGGTTTTCCGGCGCCGCGATGCCATCCGCGAGAGAGGATTTTTCCGTTTTTAGAAATGACGGCTCCTACACTGGGATTGGGGCCTGTTTTTCCCAGGCCTTTGCGCGCCTCGGCGAGTGCCGCACGCATGAGGGCGTCATCCCCGGCGGGCTGGCTTTGGACGCTCATGGACGGCTGGCTTTGGGCGTGGGGATTTGGTGGTAGCTTTTGCCAGGAGCAGTGCGGACTCTTTTTCGGTGAGGCGGCGGCAGGCTCCGGGAGGCAGGCGGTAGTCGGTGAGGCCTCCGATGCGCGTGCGGCGGAGGCGTTCCACCTCGTAGCCCATCGCGTAAAGCATGAGGCGAATCTGGCGCTTCAGGCCCTGGCGGAGGGTGACTTGAATGACCTTGGGAGCGAGAATCCGCAGGTGCTCGAATTTGGCGCGGCCACCTTCTATATGAAATCCCTTGAGGAGTTTTTCCTGATGGACGGGGTCGAATGTCTTGTCGAGCGTGACTTCGTATTCCTTCTCGATCGTGTGGCTTGGGTGCGTGAGGCGCTGGGCGAGGTCGCCATCATTGGTCATCATGAGCAGTCCCTCGCTCTCCTTGTCGAGGCGTCCGACATGGAAGAGAGTCGAGTATTCCGGTGGCACCAAGTCATAAACCGTGCGGCGGCCACGCTCGTCGGAGCGGGTCACAACAAACCCTCGCGGCTTGTGGAGAAGGAGGGTAACCGGCGTCGCGGCATGAATGCGGCGACCATTGACCCGCACATCGTCATCTTCTTTGACTTGTGTGGCGAGATTCTCAATCCGCGTGCCATTGATCACTACAGCTCCCGAGGAGATGAGTTGATCGCAGGACCGCCTGGAGCCGAGACCGGCAGCGGCCAAAAAACGGTTCAGCCGCATTGTGTGTGAGGAATTAATCCTCTGGCTTGGTTTTAGGAAGACCTATGACGCGCTGGCCGTCTTTGAACTGGCCGCGTTTGCGGAGGAGTTCAACGCGTTCAAAGCGTTTCAGGACACTGCGACGGGCGGAGATGCTGCTCTTGCCTTTCAGACTTGGATGCTGGCTCATAAAATAAAAATGGTCGGGTAGATTGGGCGTTGGCGTTGGGGAATGCAATCGCATTCTTTGTAAAAAATAGGAGCCTTCAGGAAGCGATGGTCATTCCTCCTTTTGAATCCACTCGGCCGAGCCGTCGGCTTTAATGACTTCGATCCACTCGCCCTTGAATGCAAGCTTTGCGGCAAGTGAGGCTTGCTTGGTTTGAATTTGCGGGAGGGAGGTCTTCTGCTTTTCGGCTTCGGATTTCATGAGCGCCATGCGGTCGGCATTTTCGGCATCCACCGTTTTGCGAATGAAGTCGCCGTAGTCGCCGGGCGTCTCCACGCGGATGGCGAGCAGGGCGTCGCGGCCTTCGCCGATGATGCGTGAGTTTTTGAATGCCTGGATATCCGCCATGCGGTTGCGTCTGGCTTCTGCGGGGTCGGCGCTTGTCATCGATGTGGGCGTGGATTTTTTGGATGCCTCTTTGGCGTGCTGGTAGACATCCAGCCTCACAGCGATATCGACTTTGATTGGTTGCGGTGTGGCGAGGTTGACCGTGGGCCCTGCGCAGGCGGATAGGAAGATGGCGGATCCCGCAGTGGTGACGGTGAGAAGATTCTTCATCGTGGTGTGGTTTGGCTCCAAGTACCAGAGCTGGATTCATCGGCATGGAGAACGGTCTGGACTGTGCGGGAACCCAGCGGGCCTTGCAACTTCAAGTCAAAGATTCCTTGGCCGTCGGTGAACCAAAAATCCCCTGAGCCGGTGTTGTAGTCGAAATCCTTCATCGCCTCGAGGGCGACTCGCAGGCTGTCGCGTTTGAGGTTTGACCAAGCGGGTGGAATGCGTGCGAGCAGGTCGTCGATTTTTCCGATTTCCATGCGGCCTGCAGCTTTGGTTTCCATGTGGCCTTTCAGACGGCGGATGGATTTCGACTCGGCATGGACCTGGCCAGTGAAATCCAGCGGGCCGGTCATGCGGAAATTGTGCGGGGCCATGATATTGGTGAGTTTTTCAAGGTCCACGCTGGTGCCACTCAGCCAGCCGATCCAGGGTGATTTGGAATCAAAGAAAAAGCTGAAGCCGCCGGCGATGGTGCCACTGTAGAGCATCCCGCCGAATGACCCGTTGATGCCCTCGCGGTCGAATGTCGCGGTGATCCAGGAATTCGTGCCGCGAAATTGGCGCCAGCGGAGATTGTTGATGCGCACGGTGCCTACGACATTGCTCATCGCCTTGTCCGGTGGATACGAAAACTGGAGGCTTCCCGGGTCGGTGGAGATCTCGATCTGGTAGGCGGGGAATCCGTATTCCTGCGCCGGTATTTCCAAGCTTCCGCTTAATGTGAGCGAGGTCAGATCGTCGAGGGAGACATTCTCCGCCGTGGTGCGGAAGTTGAGGGGGAGGCCGTATTCGGTTCGACCGCCGCTGCCGATAACCACGCTGCCGAATTTCACATCGAATCTCTTGATGAGCCAACCCGGAGCTGGCGTGTCTGAGCCGCCGGCCATGCGTTTCTTGGCGGTTTCCATGTAGGCGAAGAGGTCCTCTCCGATGTAGAGAACAGGATGCAGCACGGTGACATCGTCCAACTCCTTCGAAAGAATCCCGGCGAGAGTGAATCTGAGAAAAACGCTGCGTAGCGACATAACTCGCGTGAACGGATCGTTGGGGGAGGGGATCACCAGATCGCTGATTTCCACTTCCTGTTTAGTGGCCCCGAGTGTGTTTGTGAGCTCGGCAGGGGTCAGATGGCGCAAGGTGGTGTTGATCGTGAAGGCCGCATCCGTGGCGGCGCGCCATGGGTTGTTGCCGATGCTTGCCTTGACACCGTGAATATCGACCGCTCCGATTTTCCAAGTGAATGCCGGTCCGATTGGTGCTTGAGCTGGCATGTGTGCGATTTGCTCGAGGGCCTGCCCTGCAGCGAGTGATCCGCCTTTGATATTCAGGCCTTGGAGTTCGAAGTTTTTGATCATCCCGGCAGGGCTCCCTGTGAGCCGCACCAGATCAAGAACGAGAAAAGGGTCGGCGTAGGCCGGGGCGGTCGCCTGTGCATCCCATAGTGTGAGTTCCAGAGGCTCTGTTGACTCCTCGCTGAAATTCTTCCAATCGAAACAAAAATTCGCACGGACATTCGGCTTGCCCTCTTTTTCGCCCTCATAGACGAGCTCGCCAAACTCGCAAACGATGCGTCGGATGCGAAGCGAGGATCCGCCCGACTTTTCAGGGATCGGCGGGAGGACGCCTGACCAGCCGGGTGAAATCCGCACGACGGGATTATCGAGGTGGATTTCGCCGATGCGCCCGACGGCGAGATCGTCGAGCGAGAAAACGATGCGGCCTCGCTCGAGACGGGCGAGTTCTTTTCCGGTCTGGGGATCATTGACGACAAAGTTCGTGAAAGTGATCTCGCCGGGGCCCGTCATTTGAACCTCCTGGACATCGATCTTGGAGTCGGGAAGGTTTTTTTCAAATGTCCAGCGCGCGACCGGTGCGAGGTTGCGCGAAAGAAGGAACAAGCTGCCGACTGCGGCCAAGAGAATAAAGAGGAGGAGTGCCGCGAGTGTGCGGAGGATGCGCTTGGAAAACTGGAGTGGCCTTTTCAAAAGGGCATACGCCGGAGCGCGGTGGGCTTACTTTCTGCGGGTACGCGCGACTTCCTCGAAGAGCTCGACGATGCCGTCATCCACGCGCAGGTCCACGATTTTCCAGGTGTTTTCCGATCGGTAGAAATAGAAGCGCCAGCGCAGTGGCAGGTCTTCATTCAGCGACAGGCAGGTCTGGCGGAAGAGCGCTTGTCCTATCTCGATCGTCTCGACGACTTCATAGCCTTTCACCGGGCCGAAATTATCCAACGCTTCGCGGGTGCGTTTTTTGAGTTGTTCGAGGTTCTCCGCCTTGGATCCGATGAGTGTGTTTTTGGCGAGCCCCTCATAGGCGGCATCGACCTTGTCGGCCTGTAGGGCCTCAAAAAAGCGTTTGAGCAGCTCGGTGGGTTCTGCGGAGTTCGTAGCAGCTGGCGATGGGTTCGGAGTGGCGTTTGCGAAAAGAAGACGCTTCTTTGGCTCGGCGCCCTGCTGGGCAAATGCGGAGGTCGCCAGGAGAAAACAAACGAGTGTTGAGAAAATGCGCATGGCCAAGAGTCGCGTCTTCACTTTGACGATGCAAGCCCGCCGACAGAGGGGGACGAGTTATCCGAAGAGGGACATCTTTTTCTGGGTGGTTCGGAGGAGGTTTTCCATGCGGTTGGTATCTCTCGCATTGGCGATGGCTTCCTCCTTTGAAATCGCGCGGCTCAGATACAACTGCTCGAGATCGTCGTCGATCGAGTGCATGCCGTCTTTACGGCCGATCTCGATGAGCCCGGTGAGTTGCTCCCAGCGTCGTTCTCTGATGCAGCTTCGCACGCCGGTGTTTCCTGTGAGAATTTCAGTCGCTAAAACGCGGCCGGTTCCGTCTTCTTTTGGTAGCAGGCTTTGCGAGATAACTGCCGAGAGGGAATTAGCGAGCTGGGCGATGATCTGCGGTTGTTGATCGGCTTGGAAGGCGTCCACGATTCGGTCTACGGCTTTTGGGGCGTCGATGGTGTGAAGAGTTCCAATAACCAGATGCCCTGTCTCTGCGGCGGTGATGGCGGAGCTGATGGTTTCATGGTCTCTCATTTCGCCAACGAGTATGACATCCGGATCCTGGCGAAGGGCGTGTTTGAGGGCTTCGGCGAACGATTTTGTGTCGCTGCCTACTTCTCGCTGCTTCACGAGGGAGGCGGCATTTTGGAAAACATACTCGATCGGGTCCTCAACTGTGATGATGACCCCGGTGCGTTGTCGGCTGATGTGTTGGATCATCGAGGCCATGGTCGTGCTTTTGCCGGAATCGGTGGTGCCTGTGATTAAGATGAGCCCGCGTTGTAGGGCGCAGAGCTGCAAAATCGAATGGCGGTGGCCGAGGTTGCTCAGCTCGGGAATGGTGTGCGGAATATGTCGGAATGCGGCTTCCAGTGCGCCGCGGCTGTAGTGGGCATTGCCGCGAAAGCGTCCAAGACCCTCGACTTGGATGGCGAAGTCGAGCTCCCATTTTTCTTCAAGGCGAGCCTTCTGCGTTTCGTTCAGAATCCCCGAAACCAGCTCCCGGGCTGAATCGAGGGTCAAGTGGTGATCGCCAATTGGTTTGAGTCCGCCGTGCAATCGCATCATCGGCGGCGCGCCTACGCTCAGGTGCACATCGGAAGCGCCCGCAGTGACCGCTATGGCAAGGAGGTCCAAAAGTTCGTAGTTGGAGAGATCGTTCATCGGCGTGTGGCTTGGGCTGCGGAGCTGATTCCTCGCAGGCTTCTGGCGAAGTCCTGCGGATTGTCGGCAAAATCCAGCGCGGTTTCCTCGGTGAGAATTCCGGATTTCAGAAGTTCGGCGAGTGATGCCGAGAAGCTCTTTGCTTGTCGGGGGGCGGATTTTGCAAAGAGGTCGGGGATTTCTCGGATTCTTCCTTCGGAGAGGAGATTTCTGGCCGCTCCAGTGTTGGTGAAATACTCGCACGCCAGGGCTCGGCCTCCGCTGCTCGAGGGCGGGAGTCGCTGGCAGAGAATGCCAAGAAGCTGCGAGGATAAAATCTTGCGAATACCGCTTCGTTCCTCGGTGGCAAAAAGGTTTTCCAACCGCTCGATGGACTCTTTCGCGTTCGATGCATGCAGCGTGGTGAGCACAAGGTGACCAGTTTCCGAAGCCTGGAGCGCGGTGGCGGCCGAATCACGGTCGCGCACCTCGCCAAGGAAAATGATATCCGGATTTTGACGAAGCGAGCGGCGCAGTCCCTCGGCAAACGTTGGGGTGTCGATACCCACCTCGCGTTGGGTAAAGTGGGAAAGCCGACTTTTGAAAAGATACTCCACCGGGTCTTCAATCGTCACGATATGTCGGGGTGCGGTTTGGTTTATCGAATCAAGGAGCGCCGCCATGGTAGTGGATTTTCCAGAACCCGTTGGACCGGCGATGATGATGATGCCTGATTTGGATTTGGCCCACTGGAGGAGGAGATCTGCAGGTGCTCCCAAATCGCCCAAACTGGGTATATTCCCTCGGATTCTGCGCAAAACCGCGCCGCGTGCTCCGAGTTGGCGGTGGAGATTCACTCGGAAGCGCTCGCCGTTTTCGGTGGCGAGGCTGGCATCATGATCCAGATCGGAGAGATGGGCTCGACAGGCCTCCCAGAGTGAAGCCATATCATCATCCGTAGGATGTGCGCATTCGACAGCCAGTAGTTCGCCATTTATTCGAAAAAGTGGAAGTGTGCCTGTGCGGAGAATCACATCGGAGACTTGATTCACAACGGCGGATTGAAGAATCTCATGCAAAAGGGGGGTTAACATTCTGGTGGTCTAAGCTCCACATTCGGACATGTCGAGAGGTTTATGGAGGGATGAACTCGGCAAATTCTGCCTCTTTTGCGTCTTGCAGTCGTCTTCTGCGCTGCGAATGAAGGGTGGCACAGCGGATGCTATGTAAATGCTACTATGGTCGAAGGAATTTACACCAATGCCGCTTCGCTTTCCGCCCTCGAGCGTTGGCAACAAACTATTTCACAGAATCTTGCTTCTGCAAATGTGGCTGGCTTTAAGAAGGCCAATTTCGCCATAGAGAGTGACCGGAATAAGTCCACGGAATACTCTCCGGGTGGAGTCGCCGCGGCCCAGCACTCTGGAGGCATTCCCTCCCGCACGACCAGCGTGAATTTTGCCCCCGGAGACATGAAGGTTACAGGGAAAAACACTGATTTTGCAGTCGATGGCCCTGGTTTTTTCCAAATTCAAAATTCCGATGGGAAAAACCTCTACACACGAGATGGCGAGTTCCATATCAATCAGGATAATGTCCTTGTGACGAAGGAGGGGCTTCCTGTTTTAGGCGATGGAGGTCCGATTACGGTTGACCCCGAAAAAGGTGAACTCGTCGTGGCAAAAGATGGCTCTATTTCGCAAGGCGACAATCTTTTGGGCCGACTGAACCTCTATGACTTCGATGATCCGGATCAACTCACCCGTGTCGAGGGTGGATTTTTCGAACCACCAGAGGGATCCAATCCACAAGCTCTCGATCAAGTCTCCATCACACAGGGGTCTATCGAATCCAGCAATGTCGCTCCTATGGCGGAACTCGTGAATCTGATCGCTGTGTCTCGCGCCTATGAAGCCGCTCAACGCTCCGTCACCTCGCACGACGATCTCATTTCCAAAGCTATCAACTCACTCGGCGCAACAGCCTAACCCTGAAATATTATGTTAAGAGCCCTTCAAGCCGCTTCCACAGGTATGGAAGCCCAACAGATGAACCTCAACACGATCGCGAACAACCTCGCGAATGTGAACACAACCGGTTTCAAGAAAAACAAAATTGAGTTCCAGGACATGCTCTACCAGAAAAAGCGCGAGGTCGGCGCCGAACAAGGTGCCGGGAATCTCACGCCGACATCGGTGGAGGTCGGAAATGGGACACGCGTGGTATCGACGGCAAAAATCTACACTCAAGGCCAACTCACCCAAACCGGCGAGAAAATGGATGTCGCCATTCAAGGTGATGGGTTTTTCGAGGTTCAGCGACCAGACGGCACAACCGCTTACACGCGCGATGGCGGCTTTAAATTGGGCTCCGATGGACGCGTGGTGACCAATGACGGACTGCCTGTTTTGGGTGGTTTCCAGCCTGTTCCAGTTGATGCCCAGAATGTGACTATTTCTTCAACCGGTCAGGTCACCATCGAGACTCCCGGTGGACAGCAGAATTTCCAACTTCAATTGGTTCGCTTTAACAATCCCGCTGGACTTCGCAGCGCGGGCGGCAATCTTTTTGATGAGACACCGGCCAGTGGCGCTCCAAACCTCGGTAATCCTGGGCAAGCTGGATTTGGATCGCTCCTCCAAAACCACCTCGAAACCTCAAATGTCAATGTCGCTGAGGAAATGGTGAACATGATCCTCGCCCAGCGCGCCTATGAGGTGAATGCCAAGGCCATCCAATCCTCGGATCAGATGATGGAGCAGGCAAACAACATCAAGCGTTAATGAATCTTTTCTCCGCAATTCTACTCCCTGTAGCGGCGGCAACCTCCCTGCAGGCTGCCGATTTGGGAGGAATTACTGCGCCGCTGGCTCACGCGCCGACAAACCCGCTGGCCGCCACCTTTCAAAAAGCCGAAGCGCCAGCCGCACCGGCCGTGGTTACGGTTCCTGGCGTTGTAAGCATTGGAGAGCGGGAACTCGTCAACGCCTTGCAGCGTGAACTCACTGCTCGTTACTCGTTGGAGGGCGACCTCAAGCTATCACTGGCTCAAGAGTGGAAACCCCTCGAAATTCGCAATGGCCGCGATTGGAAGCTCATCATCGATCAAGCTCCACTGGGCGGTCTTTCATCAAGGCCCCAAGTGCGCTTCCATATTGAATCCGGTGGCAATCAAGTCGGATCCTGGCAGGAAACCCTTCGTGCCTCGCTCTGGCGTCCGGTTTGGGTAGCCACCCGCCGTCTTGATCGCGGAGCCACGCCTGATGCCTCCTCCTGCGGATTGAAAAATATCGATACCCTTGCCGAAAACCTCTCCTATGTGCCCGCAGATACAGACCTTTCCATTTACGAGATGGCTCAAGGTGTGGGACAAGACCGTCCCCTCACATCGCGCGATCTCTCCCTGCGTCCTTTAGTTCGAAAAAATCAGCTCGTCGATGTGATCGTCTCCGAGGGATCGCTCAACATCACCATGAAGGGCTTGGCACTTGGCACGGCTGGTGCTGGGGAAATGGTAAGTATCCGCAATCCCGATAGCCGGAAGGATTTTCAAGCCAAAGTCGTCGGGATCAATACCGTCCAAGTCAAATTTTGAGTTAAAATATGAAATTTTCGTCCGCTTTCCTTATTCCTGCTTGTACTTTTTCCGTACTCATCTTTGCAGGAAGCTTTGTGCAAGCTGGTTCGCTCTGGCTGAAAGAGGGGTCCACCGAACAGAGTATGTTTGCCGATAAAATCGCCCGCAATATTGGCGATATCTTAACGATTGTTGTTTCAGAAGACACCTCGACCCAGCAGACCGCCCGAATCAAGACCTACGAGAACACTCAAGGCGGAACGGGAATTTTTCCGGCACTGAACGCCACATTGAATGGTTTTGTTCAAGCCCTGCCGAGCTGGCTGAGCAAACAGTCCGGTGGAGCGGTTGATGAAAATGATGTCACCATTCCGACTCTCGACATCGCGGCCAAAAGCGAGTGGAACGGCGGCGGCGATACACAAAATACTCTGACCCTCACAAACCGCACCGCCGTCACAGTGGTGGATGTATTGCCAAATGGCAACCTCGTCGTGGAAGGTGCCAAGATCATTCGCGCTGGACAAGAATCCCAATATGCCTACATGCGTGGCATTGTTCGTCCGATCGATATCGCCTCCGACAACACCATTCCCTCAACCAAAATTGCTGACGCCCAAGTCGAGTTCATCCCTGAAGGTGAGCTTACCGATGCGCAGAAAAAGGGATGGCTGATCCGCATCTGGGATAAAATCAAGCCAATGCCTTAATTTTTTTATAATCGTGAAAAAGTTTGCTCTCATTCCACTTCTTTCAGTGCTTCTCGCCAACCCGCTTCCAGCGCAGGTTGGTGACTCGTCACCCATCACGCTGAATTACTCCGGCGGTTCGCGCATCAAGGATCTCATCGATGTCGAAGGCGCACGCGACAACCAATTGAACGGCTATGGGCTCGTTGTCGGTCTCGCCGGAACAGGTGACAGCAAAATCGACTCCACGCTGCAGAGTATTGCCAATGCATTGAAAAACTACGGGATCAATGTGCCTAGCGATGACATCAAGTCCGGCAATGTCGCCGCTGTGATGGTGACTGCCGATATCGGGCCATTTGCCAAACCCGGATCCCGTTTGGATGTTACAGTTTCATCCATAGGTGACTCAAAGACACTTCAAGGTGGTGTTCTTTTGCAGGTCCCACTCCAAGGTGCCGATCGAACCGTTTACGCTGTCGCCCAAGGTCCTATTGCTGTTGGTGGCTTTCTTGGCGGTCAAGGAGGACCCGGGGGAGCTACTGTTCAGAAAAATTTTCCGACTGTGGGCACAATTCCGAATGGAGCTATCGTTGAACGCGAAGTCCCAACACAGATCGTTCAAAATGGTTCCATGAATCTCAACCTCCGCGAGGCCGATTACATCTCCGCCGCTCGCATGGCTGAAGCTATTAATCGTGTTTTTCCCAACACAGCCATCGCACGCGATGGACGCACCGTCAACGTCATCGTTCCGCCAGAATATAGTTCATACGAGGTGAATTTTCTCGCCAGCCTTGGCGGCATTGAATTGGAGCCCGACTCAGTCGCCCGTGTGGTCATCAACGAGCGAACGGGTGTCATCGTAGCAACATCTAATGTGCGAGTCTCGAAAGTTGCCGTCAGCCACGGTTCGCTCACCATTTCGATAGCCTCAACGCTCACAGCTAGCCAGCCTAATGCGCCACTCATCGGCAATGCTGCCGGGCAGACCGTTGTTTTGCCCAGTACAACAACCGGTGTGGATGAGCAAAAGGGCTCCTTCAAAGTCGTCGAGGAGGCCCCCACCATTGAGAGGGTCGCCGCCGCTCTCAATGCGCTTGGTGTTTCAACCCGCGACATGATGTCCATCTTCCAAACCATGAAACGCGCTGGAGCTCTCCAAGCCGAACTCGTCTTGAACTAATTATGGAAATTTCAGCCCTCATTCCCAAAATCCAAACCGAACTGACACCGGTAAACGGCAAATTTTCCTCACCCGAGGATGCAAAAATTGCCGACTCCTGCAAACAGTTCGAGTCGATCCTCTGGCGCAGTATGCTGGAAAAAGCTCTTCAGCCCATGATGAATCAAGAAACGCCGGGAGCCGATAAGACGGGAACCTACAATTATTTCTTATCGAATACCATTTCCGAATCCGTAAGCGGAGGTCCCAATGGCATCTCCTCGCTTCTCCAAGCCCAGCTTTTAAAGAAAACTCAATCTATTTAAATTTATGAACATCCAAGAGAAATTCAAAGAGATCGTCTCAGCCCTTCAAAACGAACTTCAAGAGTATGGAGGCCTGCTCCACCTCTTCGATCGTCAGCAAAACTGCATCATCCATCAGGACCCAACAGGATTTTTAGACATCAATCTCGATGTGGACGAGCAGATTGCCAAACTCTCTCAAATTCGGGAACAAAGAGAAGAACTTGTTCGCCAGACGGCTGTTGCGATTGGTAAGTCGGCTGACATCACGCTTTCGAGCCTCACTCACAATTTCCAACCTGAGCATCAACCGCTGCTCCGCGCGCTTATCGATGAGATTAACGACCTCATCACCCGCACCCAACGCCGCACTCGCCAAAATCGGATGCTTCTAGCCCAATGCGTAGAGTCGGCACGACAATTGCTGGGAGTGAGGAACCCCGGAGCAATGCCAGGCACCTACGGGGCGCACGGACAGATCAGAACAACATACACTCAGGAAAAATATACAGCGGCCGTCGCCTGACGAGTTCAGGCCAAGTCGCCTTGAAAACCCAACAAGGAAGTTAAAATATGTCAGGCCTCATCGGATCACTCCAGAACAGCAGTGGCGCCCTCCGTGTCCACTCCAAAGGTCTTGAAGTCGCAGGTAAAAACCTCGCGAACATCAACAACCGTGGCTACTCCAAGCAACGTGTTGAAATTGGCGACCGTGGTTCTATCGAAACCGGCATCGCCACCGAGAGTATGGGCGTCGAAGCCATGGGCCTCCGCCAAAACCGCGACGCACTCCTCGACAAAAGCGTCATGCGGGAAATCACTTCAAGCAGTTCCCTCGAAGCCGCCAAAAAAGTCCTCCAAAGCGCCGAGACCGCTCTTGGCCAGTTCCTCGACCGCACCAAAGACTCTACTTCCATTCAAAATGCCTCTGGCGCCAGCGGTGGCGGTGTCAGCGATGCGCTTACCGATTTCTTCAATGCCTGGGAAAGTTTTTCTGTCAAGCCCAATGATGTCGGAGAGAGGCAGTTGCTTCTGGCTAAAGCGCAAATTCTTGTAGATAAAATCAACGCGACGGATAAACGCTTGGAGCAAGTTCAAAAAGACGCTGATGCCCAGCTAGCAACCGATGTCGGTGTTGTGAATGATCTTCTGGCGGAAATCGCCAAAACGAACGAATACATCGCCAAGGCCGAGCTAGTGCGTCCTTTTTCAGCCGTAGATCTCCGCGATCAGCGTCAAGCCAAACTCGAAGAACTCTCTCAATACATCAATGTGCAGTTCGAGCCCATCGTGCCCGATGGTCTGGGGCAGATCACTGTTACCTCAAATGGAATCAATTTGATCGATGGCAAGAACGTTCTTGGCAAATATGAATACGATCTAAACTCTGCGGCACCTACGGTTCCTACTACCCGTTTGAAATTCAACGCGGTAGATGACACAAAGGACTCCACATTCAATCTTGGCAACCTTCCTGAAGGTAAGCTCGGATCACAGATCACTGCCTCGACATCGGATGTCAAAGACGCTCGCGATGCCATTTCTCTTTTGGCAACAAATTTGAGGTCTTCTATAAATGGGGTTTATCAACAGGTTGATACAATAAATAACCCGCAGTTTTTTTCTGAAACCGCTGCTGGTTCTAAAATCACATTAAACTCCGCAATCACAGCGAATAATCTTAAAGCCTCCTCCAGAACTGGAGCCAATGATATTGCTCTTCAAATCGCAGGCCTTGGAACAGACGCCATCGCAGGTCTCGGAACGAATGTCACATTTGTAGGTCACTTCAATAAAACCGTAACAATTATCGGTCAGGAACTTAATACGACAAATATACGTCTCGAAGACCAGAAGCTCAGCCAAGAGATGGCGGTATCCAATCGGGATGCCTTCAGCGGTGTTTCCCAAGATGAGGAGATGACCGACCTCATGAAATTTCAGCGCAGCTTCCAAGCATCGGCCCGCCATGTTAATGTCATCGACACCCTTCTCGAACAAGTTGTCAATCGCCTCGGAGTAGGCTAGAAAGCTAAGTCGCCATGAGAGTCACATTCAATTCCTTCCCAGATACGCTTCTCGGTCGCTTGCAATCGCTCGGCAGCGAGCAGAACAAGGCCCTCACCCAGCTTAGCACCGGTCAGCGCATCGCAGCGCCCAGCGACGACGCGCCTGCCATGCAGCGGATTCTCAACCTCCGCGTTGAAAAGAAGCAAAATCAGCAATACCACCGCAATGCCACGGATGGATTGGAAGTCAGCAAGGTGACTTTTTCTTCTCTTGAGCAAATCAAAAATCTTCTTGTTCGCGCATCAGAACTATCCGCCAATGTCAATGGAGCCACTTCTGACCAGGAATTCAAAGCCAAGGCCTCTGAAATCGACCAACTCATTCAGCAGGGGCTCAATGTGGCAAATACCAAATTGCGTGGTAGTTACCTGCTGGCAGGTGAGGCTTCTGGAGCGCCAGAGGCCCCATTCGCAGCAACTTCTACCGATGGAAAGGTTACCCAGATAGCCTACCGCTACTCTGTTGCCGACCAAGCGGACGATGCCAATCCCCAGATGCATATCGGTGAAGATACGAAAATCTCCGCTTTCACCACGCCGCGCGAGAATCGGGAGGTTACTGATCTCCTAAATAAAATGATTGACATGCGCAATGCCATGACCGATGTGCCGACGGCTTCTGCCACCAAGGCCACTGCAGTTTTGGCACTTCGTGATGATTTGGCTGCCAAGGAAGATCAAATCCTCTCCGCCCTCTCCCGTGCCGGCACCATCCAGTATCGTCTGGAAACTGCTATGAAAGATCTCGAAATCCGCTACGAGGGTACCGAGAAGCTTATCTCGACCGATGCCGACATCGATTTCGCCGAGGCCACGGTGCGTCTCAATCGCGCGCAGATGGCCTACCAAGCGGCCATTCAGAGCGGCGCGAGAATCCAGAGCAATTCTCTGCTCGACTACTTGCGCTGATTTCTTTATCTATTCTGCATCATGCTCGTTGAAGCCTCGATTTCGGGTCAGCAGGAATTTATTCCTGATGAGACGAACAACCAATTTTTCATGCCGGAAGGTCTCATCGGTCTTCCGGATTTTAATAGGTTCGAACTCATTGTAGACCCCGAGAGCCTTCCATTTGTTGTGCTCCGGGCAGTCGAAGGTGACGAAATCCAGATTCCAGCTGTCGAACCGGTAGGGCTTGTCGAGAACTACCGCCTCGATATTGGTGACGCTGACGCCGAAATGCTCGGCCTCGTTGGAGTGGACGCAAATCCGCTCATTCTCAATGTTGCAACGATCAAATCCTACGAGCCTCAGAAGGTCACACTCAACCTTGCCGCTCCCATCCTCATTAACCGTCGCACACGGGTCGGAAAACAAGTCGTTCTGCTCAATTACCAGAGCTACTCGACCACCCATGTTTTGATCGACGAAACCGCGTAAGCATCCAGAGAAAGACCAGACCGATGCTTACACTTTCCCGAAAAATCAACGAAACGATTCAGATCGGTGACAACATCGTTCTCATCGTCAAGCGTATCGATGGCGACAATGTGCGCATCGGTATCGAGGCGCCCAAAACCATCCCCATCTATCGAGGGGAAATCTACGAGGAAATCAAAGCTCAAAACCTCGAAGCGATCCGCAATCCCCAGACCTCGCTCACCAAGCAAAATCTCGGCAAACTCCGCTTGGCCGCCCAAGCCGCCCGCGATGCGGTCGCCCGCAAGGCTACCGAGGGGAATTCTGCTGAGTAAGAGGCCCTTCGGGAATCTCTGAAATAGCTGCAAAATTATAATCTACTTTGGCTTATAATAATTTTTTGCTTTGTTGGAGGGACGAAAAACTCGGAGACATCTGCAGGTATCAGGTATTCTCGAAGCACCAACAAAGCGCTGTTTTAGTCTCAGAATGAAATCTCCACACCGCCGTAAAATCCAATCGGCAGAGATGGGTAGCCCAAACGTGTTTCGTAGCTGGTATTCGTAACATTCTCCACACGAGCCATGAGAGCTGCGTGCTCGTTAATTTCATAGCGCGAATATACTCGGAGCGTTGCGTAATCCGGCATTTCCACTATTTCGCCTGCTATTAAATCTTTCTGCATCCGGCCGCCTACATAACTGGCTCCGCAACCGATTAGCCAATTAGTCGTCAAAAGATAGTTTGTATCTAGGCTGATCGCGTTTTTCTGCTGGGGAAACTGGGTATAGATCTTCGACTGCGTGTATGTATAGGCTAAGCGAGACTTCCAAGATTTAAAAAGCGAAACTTCGGCGCTCAATTCCACCCCATTGTTGTTTGCCGTATCCATGTTTTCATAATTGCCCAAAAATGTGATAGGGTTCGTATCAACGACCACGAGATTTTTGATGTAGTTCTGAAAATACGTGGCGCTCAGCTTGACCAGATTACTGAAAAAATATTGATCGATCCCCGCATCCCAACCAATCGATTCTTCGGGTTCCAAATCCGGGTTACCCAGATAGTAGGGGTTCGTCGAGTAAAGCTGTATCAAGTTCGGAGCCTTGAAACCAGTTCCGTAACTTCCTCGGAATTTGGTATTGGTTTTCTCGAAGAGGTATGCTGAGGTGAAGCGGTAAGTTAGAGCACTGCCCGATTGTGAGTAATTATCGTAGCGAACCGCTCCGGTGAGGAAGAAGTTTTTCACGACTTCCCACTCATCCTGAGCATACACGGCCACATCCGTTTGCGATTTGGTCGGTAAAACCGTCGGGGTGCTTCCAGTGAAGGCGTTGTAGGAATTTCCAGTGTAGGCATCAAAAGAAACGCCGATGGAAAGCCGATTTTGGCGTGAGATTTGGAAAACATTCATCCAGTCCGTGCAATAGTTGGTGGCGTTTTCGATAGTGTTGCTCTCCGTTTCAAAGTTCCCTAGATAGGCGGGGTCAGTAAGCGTGTAGCGCTCAAAATAGGTTCCAAGCGTCAATTTCTGGGTCCAGAATTCTATTGGACGCCAATTCGCCATAAGGCTGAGAATATTGCTTTCGCCTGTGGCCAGCTGCCTTGGATTGTTGTTTCCCCAGTCCTGAAGCCTGACACTTCCTGGTTCCTGGTATTCGCCCACCTGTCCGGTGAAGTTGAAGCGCAGGCTCAGGTTTTCCCTGGCTTGATAATCAAGGCGCAGGGCGTATCGATTCACCGTGTAGTCGTTATTCGGGCGCTCGTTTTGGGTGTAGAGGTTCTCATAGGATGCGAAGTAGGCGAAATGGCCGATCTCGCCCTTGCTGCTTACGCCTTCGTTGAATGTGGCAAAACTTCCGAACTCGCCGAATAGATCTACTCCGGGCTTGCCCTCGCCGCGCTGGGTGTCCAACGACACCACGCCGCCTATGCTTTCTGAACCGTAAAGCGAACTTTGTGGCCCTCGGACGATTTCAATTTTCCGCAGACTTCTGGAACCCGCGTAAGTCAAAAATGGGCTTGCATCTTGATGAATGCCGGTGTTCACTTTAACACCGTTGACAAGAATCAACGACTGCGAAGGTCCGTTGCCGCGTATCATGACTTCGCCAAAACCACCCGGAGCACCCGCCTCGATGGCCTGCATGCCCGGGGTAATATTTAGCACTTCCAATAGATTATCCTGCTGGGAGAGGTTGATTTCCTGTGAATCGATCTGGGAAAATGCACTGCCGATTTGGAAATCGGATAGCGCATTTTTCGTAACGGTGATCACGGGGTTCTCCTTAGCGGGAGTGCTTTGACCATTGGCCAAAAACACACATGGGATCGCGGCAAGAGCCGCAAGGGCGTTTTTTTTCATTTTTTGTCCTTGTTTCAAACACGGGGTTCTCGAAGGACAATCCTTTCCCCCGTTTTGTGAAAGGACTACCCCCGTCACGGACAGTCATGCGCTGCCCGTGCACCGATTTCAGGTGCTGTGCGGTTTTCTCCGCCGGTTCGAACCCGGACTTTAACCTTTGCGCGACAGTGAGGGACTTTCACCCTTGCTTTCCTAGGCCGACGGATTAGTTGAAATGTGAAAAAGAGCTATCCAAAAAATTCGGGCATTCAGCTAAGCCGATCCAGTTCGAAGGCTCGGCTTATTCAAATGTATCCTCATATTCGAATATGTTGATATGTTATGTCAACGCAATTTTTTTTCAAATTTCCGATATCCTCTGGTGCAAGAAGGGCGTGTGAGACGCAAAGCCAAGGGAGCATGGGCGTCCCGCCCGTGCTGGCACTGATTTCCGTTTCAAATGGAGTTATCTCTTTCCCTCGCTCCAACATTTTTTGTGGAGGATATCAGGATGCACGAAGTTCTTGAGCCGTGAGTCGACCGCCTGAGCCTGCGCAAAATTCTGTAAAAACCTGAAAATCGCCCTCAGAGGAAAAAAATGCCGCCTTTTAAAGCAAGTGGATTCCTCCTTATCGGCATTTTTTTCGATTTATTCCGCTTTTTTCTGGATAAAAAGACTTGGCACGGGGCTTGCTCCGAATTTATTCGCAGTGAAACGACCCATGGATTGGGTCACAACAAATAAATCATTATGATATCAATCAACGTAAACCCAGCAGCCAGCGGAGCTGGCCTAAACCTCGGAAAAGCTAACGATGCCCTTCAGAAAAGCCTCTCACGGCTTTCAAGTGGGCGACGCATTGTAACATCCAGCGACGACGCCGGTGGTCTCGCGGTTTCAATGAAAATGGCAGCAGCCCAAAAACGCACGGAAGCTACTGCAATTAATCTTAGGAATATTCAATCCTACTTGGATACTCAAGACGGCGCTTTCAAAATCGCTGACAAAGTTTTGAGCCGTATGTCGGAACTCACCACACTCGCCCGCGATGTCACTAAAAATTCTGGGGATGTGGAAAACTACGACAAAGAATTTCAAAATCTTCAAAGCCAACTCACAAGTTTGGGGACGGAGAAGTTCAATGGGGTTAATCTCTTCTCAACGGATTCAGTAGGATCTGTCTTTACGGTTCCGACTTCGGAAGACGGATCCCAATCCACATCTGTGACAAAGGCATCAATGGACGCCGACCCTGCTGTGGCAATGATGATCAAGGGTTTCATACAGATCACAGGAGCTCCAACACCAGAGTTCGTGCCATTCACTAACCCTGTTCCTGCATCCGCTACCGTTTACAAGTTGGATGGGTCTACACGCCCAATTGCCGCCACGGAAGCTACGGCAGCTACAAGTATTGCGGATGGCACGGATACTTTGTCAGCTAATGCTATCGCAAGCTCAATCGACGGTGTTCTCGATTACGACAACTCAGCATCATTTGCATACATCTCGCAGATGGCCTTGCAAAATGTCGCTGACATGCGCGCTCAAAACGGCGCTGAAATGAGCCGCGTCAACTTCGCTCAAGATCTGCTGAACATCAATGCAGTCAACCTCGAAGCCGCGAACAGTCGTATCATTGACGTCGATGTCGCTGCCGAGAGCAGCCAGTTGGCCCGCTTCCAGATTCTTCAACAGGCTGGAACGGCGATGCTCGCGCAGGCGAACACCAGTCAGCAGTCTCTCGTCCGCTTGCTCCAAGGCTAAGCGCCGGAATCAAGTTGAATCAACGCACAGGAGGCTCTCCGCAAGGGGAGCCTCTTTTTTTTGCGATCGGCACAGGCGGAGAGGTGCGGTTGTGATTTCAAAATCTGTGTTTCCTACCACGTATCGCATTTCACGCGATATGGGGCTTGCAACCCACTTTGCGGGTGTTAATAAGTCCCATAGTTTTTGGAATTCAAATCATGAGCACGAAGAAAAAAACGGATATTGATACGGTTCCAGTCAAAGTAAAAACGCGTGTCCCCCGAGCAAGAATCAAGGCTGGGATTGCGGTGAAAGAGGTAAAATCTCCTTACGAGAATTCGACATCGCTTCCTAAAGAAACAGTGCGGCGCAGAACGAAAAATCCGGCGGTGCGGGAGTCGGTTGCTGCAGGCGATCTTTTGAATGATTTGGGTAGCCTTCCGCGTAGTTATGGCGAGGAGGTGCTGTATCTTGTGGCTCAGGATCCGCATTGGCTCTTTACTTATTGGGATATTGATATTTCGCGGCATCCTGGCGGGCCTTGCATTTTGAGGGTGGAAGAGGCCTCGGGCGATTTAAAGCAGGAGATCGAGGTGTCTTTCGAGACCCGCAATTGGTATATCCCTGTCACAAAGGCCGGTGGATCCTATGCTGTCGAAATCGGTTTTTATCGCCACGGGAAATGGAATCCCATTTCGCGTTCTCCTGTCGTCACGACGCCTCGCGACAAGTTTTCCGAGTCTTCGGCCTTCGATTTTGCCACACTGCCGATGCATATCAGTTTTCAGCGGCTTGTGGAAAATGTGTCGCATTCGTTTGCGTCTTCCGAGCAGTTGTTGCCCGCGTTGATCAATCTCCAACAAACTCTCCCCATTGGCTTTTCGAGTGGATTTCCACTCGAGGCCCGCGATCGCGAGATTTTGCAAGCCTTGCTGGGAAGCGAAATTCTGGCTGGCATTTCCAGCGGGCAGTGGAACTCCGAAGAGTTGCACTCCGCGATATCCCATCGCCTCCGGGAAAGCCTTTCATCCGCCGAGGTGGAGGAGTTTTTTTCACGGCTTCCGCAGTGGAACTCGGAGAGTGCCCTCTTCAGTGGATTTCAAAAACTCTCCGCCGACTTGGCGTCCTCCTCCTCGCTCATGGGCTCCGCAGCCTTTGCGGGACTGCTTGTCCGTCTTCAACAGCTGCAGTCGGAGAGTAGCCTCTTCAGCGCATTTCAAAAATTCTCCGCCGAGCTTGCAGCCTCCTCATCCTCGATGGGCTCCGCAGCTTTCACTGGCTTGCTCGCGCGGCTTCAACACTTGCAGGCGGAGAGTAGTCTTTTTAGCCAATTCCAGAAGCTGTCTGTCGAGGTTTCCAGCACTTCATACCAACTGGGCTCTGCGGCGTTCACGGAAATGCTGGCCGTCAACCTCTCCAGCTGGCTCACCGGTCTCATCACCAGTTGGGGTGGGGGAGGCGCATCGGAAACTTTGGTTCGCTTGTCGGCGCCGACCTCCTGGAGCGAGGTCGAATTGTCATCCGCCAGCGAGTTTGCCGCCCGTGCAGCGCTGAGTTCTTGGCTTGCCGAATCCTCTTCGTCATGGAAAGGCAGTGAAGTGTCCATGCAGGCGCTCGCCGCCATTTCGAGTTGGAGTAGCGAGATCATGGCCGCGCAGGGATTTGCGGCGAGCAGTTGGAGCGCGTCTCAGAATTGAAGCGCCGCGCAACAAAAGACTCTCCATCTAAGGCCCAGGCCCTTGATCGCCCCGCCGAGGAGTTTCTCCGCCACCTCGAGGCTGAAAAAAACGCCTCCCCACAGACGATTCGCACCTACCGCACATCGCTTGAGGCATTTCGAAAATTCCGTCCCTCCGCCTCATGGACGGAACTTCGCGCGGAAGACTTCCGCGCGTGGATGCTGGAAATGATGAAAGCCGAGATGGCGAGATCCAGTGTGCGTTTGCGGTTTGCAGCAATGCGAGCTTTCTACGCCTTCCTCCATATGCGCCGCACGATTTCCAAAAATGTGATTCTCGAAGTCTCGCTTCCCAAAGCTGAGAAACAACTTCCCCGGTTTCTCACAACCTCGCAGGTGGACAATCTGGTTGCGGCTCCGGCTGCGGTTCAAAAAAACAAGCAGGCGCCAACTTGGATGGCGGCCCGCGACACGGCGGTGATCGAACTTTTCTACTCCACCGGAATGCGACTCTCCGAGCTTGTCGGCCTGGATGTGCGGGATCTCGATCCGATCAGTGAGACGGCCCGCGTCACGGGCAAAGGTTCCCGCGAACGGGTCTGTCCGGTCGGTGGGCCTGCTCTCGAGGCCATCCAGCGCTATCGTCAAGCCGCCCGTGTACATGCGGGGCCGCTCTTCATCAACAAATCCCGCCGCCGCCTCTCAACGCGTGCCGTAAATTCCCTCCTGAAGCTCCGTCTGGCCCAGGCTGGACTTCCAGCCGACCTATCGCCTCACAAACTCCGGCACAGCTTCGCAACGCACCTCTTGGACAACGGCGCTGACCTGCGGAGCGTTCAGACCCTGCTCGGCCACGCCAGTCTCTCTACAACCCAAATCTACACGCATGTCACAATCGAGCGTCTCAAAGCCGCCTACATGGCTGCCCACCCAAGGGCTGAGGGTTAGACTCTACTTGTTGGCGTTACATTAAGGTTCTGGATTTTCAAGTGACTTGTCTCGGGGAGCGCTGCGTTATTACTCCAGATTCTGCCGTGTTTCTGTGAGCTTCGCCGTTTTGGCTGGGTTGCTCAGTTCGATCAGGTCGCTGATGATGCGAACTGCTTCATTGCGGATGGGATCGGGCTCGGGAGTTTTCTTGGACTCTTTTTTCTCTTCCTCCGACTCGTCTGATTCCTCGTCGATGTTGTATTTTTTATCGCGCTCGCGCTCGTAGGCGACGACTTCCAAGTCCTCGCGGTTGTTCTTCACATCATCGAGTGTGAGTTGCCAGACTTTGGCATTCACCATGGAACCACGGGCTGCCCGTTCCTGCTTGCGGGCTTCCTTGCGTTTTTTCTCATCAGCGAGTTCTTTGCGGCGGATGTCCTCGTTCGTGCTGATGGTGTTTTTGGCCAAACGCTCGCGGAAGCGCTGCATGTCCTCATTGACGTAAATAAACTCCTGATCGCTCAGGATTCGTTTTTTCGAGCGCTCGCGAAGTTCCTCAACAAAGAGGCTGGCCGCTGAAGTCTTGTCTTTGGATATTAGCACAACGGGTGCCACTTCGTCATAGTCGAGCGGGTTCTTGAGCGAGGCTTCGCCGATTTCGGCATTGTCTGTGCGTGAGGGCAGGACGATGTCCGACTCCACACCTTTGATTTGGGTCGAACCACCGAGAATGCGATAGAATTTTTGGATCGTGAGTTTCAGAGCACCAGCCTCCGGTTTCTTCACATTGAAAAATGGTAGCGACATGGATTTGTCCAGGTCCACTATCGTCTGCACGGTGCCTTTCCCGAAACTCCGTTCGTCTCCGACAACCAGTGCGCGACCGTAGTCTTGGAGTGCGGCCGCAAAAATCTCGCTCGCCGAGGCGCTCAGGCGGTTCATCAGGACAATCATCGGACCGGAGTAGGAGACCTCCGGGTTTTTGTCATTGTTGACCGTGATTTTACCGCTCGGGTCCTTGGCTTGAACAACCGGCCCCTGAGGAATGAAGAGCCCGGTGAGATTGATGGCTTCTTCGAGCGAGCCTCCTCCATCGCGGCGGAGGTCAATCACAAGCCCTTCGATATTTTCTTTTTTTAGCCGCGTGAGAAGCGCTTCGACATCCACCGTCGTGCTCTTGGGTTCCCCATCGCCGCTCATGTTGGCGTAAAAGGATGGCAGAGTGATCCACCCGATGCGGGCGACCTTACCTTCGGCGTCGGTGACATCCAGAAGTTCGGCTTTGGCCTCTTGGTCTTTGAGCTTCACTTCATCGCGTGTGATCTCAACGATTGAGCGCTTTGAGGGATCATCCGCGTCGTTCGGGATGACCTGCAGACGGACGATCGAGTTCTTTGCTCCTCGGATTTTCTCGACCACCTTGTCGAGTTTCATGTCCACGACATCCTCAAACTCTTTCTCTCCTTGTCCCACGGCGAGGATGCGGTCGCCGACTTTCAGGCGTCCATCACGGTCCGCTGGTCCGCCTGGGACGATTTCCATGATCTTTGTGTAGCCGTCTTCCGAGCGCAGCACTGCTCCGATACCCACGAGCGAGAGCTTCATGTTGATCTGGAAATTCTCCATTTCCGTTGGGCTCATGTATTCCGAATGTGGATCGTAGCTCTGTGTCAAGGCCTTGAGAAATGTGCTGGTCACCTCATCCTCGCTCGTCTCGCGCACGTTGCGAAGGGCTTGGTCGTAGCGTCGTGTCACGGTCTCTTCTGGTGAGCGAAGTTTAAGTTCGCTCAGGTGCTCTTGAAGGAGTTCAGCTTCCACGCGGTCCTGCCAGATTTTGTTCGCCTCATCGAGATTCTTCGGCCATGGAGATTTTTGCCGGTTCAACTCCACCTCACGCTTGCCTTTGAAATCGTATTTTATAGCTGCAAGTTTCTTGTTCGTTGCCACGCGGTTCTCCACGCGTTCCTTGAAACGCTGGAAGATTTCTCGGGCGGGCGAGAGGTCGCCGGAGCGAATGAATTTATGAAGCGCCTCTCCATACTTGAGCGAAAACTCATCCACATCCTGCTGGGTGAAATAGAGTTTATTGTAGTCCAATAGCTCGAGGTAGGTCGCGAGAAGCTTGGCGGACATCTCGGCGTCCATTTCCTTGCGGCTGTAGTGAGCCTGTTGAAGCCAGTTTGCGACGGCCAAGGCGACTTGTCCCTGATCGACCGCGTTGGATTTTTCAGCACGAGCCGGCAGGAGGAGGGCCATCGCCGTAAAAATGGTGGCGATGGCGTGTTTGGAAAAATTCATGATGGATGGATCGAATATCTTGCAGAGAAGTCGACAAAAATCAAATCTCCGCTTTCCCATCATACGACCCGATAACACATGAAGACGTTCAATATTTTTACCGGAGGTCCGCTGGACACCAACGCCTATTTCTTTCAAACTCCTTCGGGAAATATTCTGTTCGATGCTCCTCAGGGTGCTGATGAGCACTTTGCCGGTGAGAAGATCGATTGGCTCCTTTTGACCCATGGACATTTCGACCATGTGATGGATGCCGCAAAAATCCAGCGCCGCCACGGTTGCCGCGTGGCTTTTCATCCGGAGAGCATTCCCATGCTCGCCGACGGGGCTTTTTTCAAGAAGCATGGATTCGATATCCAATACGAACCTTGCACAGCAGATCTGATCCTCGAGGAGGGGGAAACGCAGGCGATCTGCGGCTTGAAAATTCTCTGCCTCTATGTGCCTGGCCATTGCCCAGGAAGCTTGTGTTTTTACTTTGCCGAAGATGGTTTGCTCGTGGCAGGAGATGTCCTTTTCCGCGAGGGGGTCGGGCGCTGGGATCTTCCAGGAGGCGATGGTCCGCTCCTTTTCAATGGAATTCGCAAAAAAATCTTCCCCCTCGAGCCATCGACGCGCGTGCTACCTGGGCATGGTCCAGAAACCACTGTCGGTCACGAGATCGCTTGGAATCCTTATGTCGGCAAGCCGTAAAAATCCAAGCTCGACAGTTCACTGAAAATTTCGCATTTCTTTCCCAGCAAGACCCACCAACCCAGAATCATTTTATGCCAAGTTTCAACTATGTCGCACTCGACGCCCGGGGCCAGGAAACAACTGGCGTGATTGACGCCGCTTCCCAAGCCGAGGCCGTAGCCCAGATCAGGCAGGCTGGGTATTTCCCCAAATCTATCACCCAAGGGGGCAAGGCTCCCAAGGCTAGGGCAACCACTCCTGCGGCATCCGTTGCCAAGAAGAACATCAACATCAACTTGAATATTCCTTTTCTGGAAAAGAAGACGATCAAGGGCCGGACGCTGATGATTTTCACCCGGCAGTTGGCCACGCTCATCGATGCAGGGCTGCCTCTGCTCCGTGGATTAACTGTTCTTTCCAAGCAAGAGCCCGACCCCGTTCTTAAAAAAACCATTATGAGTATTGCCGACTCTGTCCAAGGTGGAGGCACATTTTCCGAGGCGCTTTCCGGTCATCCTCGCATTTTTAATAAGCTCTACATCAACATGGTTAAGGCTGGTGAGCTCGGTGGTGTGCTTGAGATCGTCCTGTTACGCCTCGCCGAGTTTCAGGAGAAGGCCCAAAAGACGAAAAACAAAGTCGTCTCGGCCATGTTCTATCCGGTGATTGTTCTGGTCATCGCTATAGTCATCATGGCGTTCCTGCTTGTTTTCATCGTTCCAAAATTCGAGGCCATCTTTGCCGATATGTTGAACGGCAGACCTCTTCCGGGACTGACGCAATTCGTTATTGGCACCAGCAATTTTGTTAAAAACAATTTACTCCTCATAGTTGGAGCAATTATCGGGCTGGGATTTGCCTACAAGTTCGCATCCAAGACTCCAAAAGGATCGGCTGCTATTGATGCGTTCCTGCTTCGCGCGCCGCTCTTCGGAGATCTCACCAAAAAAAGTGCCATTTCCCGCTTCTCCAGAACGCTCGGAACCCTCGTCACAAGCGGTGTTCCGATTCTTCAAGCGCTCAACATCACACGTGAAACGGCAGGTAACGCCGTCATTGCCGGTGCTATCAACCGCGTTCACGATAGCGTGCGTGAGGGCGAGTCGATTGTTCAACCACTTGAAGCCAGCGGAATTTTTCCTCCCATGGTCGTTAGTATGATCGACGTCGGTGAGGAAACCGGTCAGTTGCCCGATATGCTTCTCAAGATCGCTGATGTTTACGACGACGAAGTCGATAATGCGGTCGCCGGCCTCACTTCCATGCTCGAGCCGGTGATGATTGTTTTCCTGGCTGTCGTGGTCGGAACGATCGTGATCGCCCTCTTCATGCCGCTCATCAGCATCATTTCTGGAATGCAGCAATAGGATGCCGTTCTGTCGAGTCCCGCTGACTGAGCGGGGCTTGCAAGCAAAGAGGGCACTGATAGGCTCTGCTTCCATGAAATTGATCCTTTCCGCCGCAGCGTTGTTGGCGGTCGCATCTCCGGCCTTTTCTCAAGAACAGCCAGCCAGCCCCATGGACCTTTGGCAGATCATTCAATCCGGTGGTCCAGTCATGTATCCGCTTGGCGCTATCTCCGTCTTTGGTCTCATGCTGACCATTGCCTACCTCATGACATTGCATCGCGGTTCTGTAGTGAGTAACCGCTACATGCAGGCGGCCGATGCCCTCATTCGCAAAGGCGACTACCTTGGACTTCTGGCTCTCTCTCACCGCCACAGCGAAGCCATCGCAAGTGTTATGGAGAAGGCGCTGAATTTTCTCACAAAAAATCCGACTGCATCCATGGCGGAAGTGAGGGAGATTGCCCAAGCCGAGGGCATTCGCCTGGCCAGTCTCTGGAATCAGCGCATCAGCTATCTCGCAGACATCGGCTCCATCGCGCCGATGCTTGGCCTTCTCGGCACTGTTCTGGGAATGATTACTTCCTTCACCGTCGTGGCCAACGATGTTGTTTCCTCGCGCCCCATGCTTCTGGCAGGCGGCGTTGCCGAGGCGCTCATCACTACAGCGGCAGGACTTGTCATCGGCATTCCGCTCATGGCCTTCTATGCATTTTTTCGCGGCCGCGTTCAGGGAATGATCTCCGATCTTGAGGCTGCCTCCACCGTGCTGCTCGCCCACATCAGCGTCTCCAGATCGAACGAGTAAAATGAATTTTCGCGGTTCCATTCAACCCGCCGCACCGGGCTTTCAGATCGCTCCCATGGTGGATATTGTTTTCCTCCTCCTCATCTTTTTTTTGGTGACTTGGAACTTTTCGAGGAACGAAACCGAGTTGGAGGTGAAAGTCCCGAAGGCCCGCGAGGGCAAGGAAACCCGCCGAGCTGTCGGTGAGGTTATTCTCAACATCAAATCCGACGGCACAGTCGTGATGAACCGCCGCAATATGGATTCCAATGCGCTCTTGGAGACTCTCACCAAGATCGTCTCACTCTATCCCGACCAGGCGGTGATCCTTCGCGCGGATGAAAGCACGGACTATAGGCATGTCGTGGACGTGCTGGATGCCTGCCGCCGTGCAAACATCTGGAATGTCGCCTTCGCAACAAGCCGACAGCAATGAGGAGGGTCATCATTCTCTCGCTGCTCGGAATGGCTCCGTTGAGCCATGCCCAAGAAGTGCGTCGCGCCCTTCCGGCAAATGCGCCTTCGGTGGAAAATTATCAGAATCCTTCTTGGATGGATCGCTTGCCTGATGGCCAACCCGTTGAGGTGCGTCGTGCCGAGTCTGTAAAGCTAACCTCTCCGGCCACGCCTGATCCTGCTCCGGTTCCTATGGCTGCACAGCCTGCTCCTGCTGTTTTGGATGACCCTCAAAACATTCGCATCGCTCCAGCCGGTGGGGGTGGTTCGCCTTCGGAATCGGCGCTTGGCCGTGCGAACACACTTTACTCGCGCAAGCTCTACGATCTCGCCATCCCGGAGTATGAGGCTTTCCTGATCGCCGATTCGACTTCGCCATTGCGTGCTGAAGCCTTCTTCCGTTTGGCCGAGTGCCATCGTATGGCGGGAAATGCATCCGCCTCCCGCGCTGCCTACGAGAAGTTGGTCATGCAGTTCCAGACCGGTGAGTTTGCCGCTGCGGGAGCCTACCGTCTTGGTCAAATTCTCGCCTCGGAAAACCTTCACCAACCTGCCGCAATCCAATTCGATCTCGCCGCCCGCGAAGCAAAGGAACCCGGTATTCGCCTCGCGGCCGCCTACTTCGCCGCGCGAAGCTTTGATGCTCTCAATCAAAGCCAATCTGCCGAAGAGCGCTACAGGGCCGTTCTGGCAACCGAGGGCACGAATCCTTATCGTGAAAATGCAGCGCTCGCCCTCGCAGCGGTTCAGTTGAAACAAGAAAAAAAGCAAGCCGCTCTCGAGACTTTTGAGTTTCTGGCAAGCACCTCGACATCGCCCGACATCGCCTCCCGATCTTCTCTACAAGCCGCCCGTCTTGCCGCTGAACTTGGATCGACCGCTAGAGCCCTCCAGCTTTTCGACAAGACGGCCTCTGGCACACAAGACCCCGCACTGAAATCCGAGGCCATCCTTGCCGCGCTCCGCCTTCGCTACGACGCTGGAGATTATCGTGCAATCACCCAAATGGGTGAGGCGATCGAGAAGGATTTGCCCTCAGCCAGACGCCCCGATGCGTTGGGCCTCCTGGCTGCCGCTTGGCGCCGCATCGGGAATGAAAGCGATGCCAAGCGCGTTTACGACCGTATCCTTTCGGAAAATCCCGGAGCGGCATCCTCCGAGGTTCGCTACCAGCGTCTCCTAAGCCTCTACGCAACAAAAGATCCACAGCTTGTCCCCGAAGTGGACCGGTTTCTTGCCGTTTCCACCGACCCGAAACAAAGCGCATCCGCTTCCCTTCTTAAAGCCGAAGCTCTTTTTCAAAAGCCGGACTACGCCTCTGCTGCCAAAGCCTACGAGCCTCTCGTGGAAAATCCCTCACTCAAGCCGGAGCAGCGTTCCGCAGCACTTTACAAGCTTGCCTGGGCCCTCGATGCCTCCGGTAACAGCGCGGGAGCCATTCGTTCTTACACGGCATTCGCAGAGAAATACCCCAGCGACAAGCTCGCTGCCACCTCCGTCCTGCAGCGAGGCCTCGCCCATCAGAAAACGCAGGCACACACCGAGGCACTCGCCGATTTTGAGGAAGTCATCACCCGCTTTCAATTCAGCAAAGAGGTGGAAATAGCACTTCTTCAAAAAGCCCTCACTCTTGGACAACTTAAAAAATACCCCGAAATGGCTGCCACCTTTCAGGAGTTGCTCAAGCGTTATCCAAACTCCGCCGCTGCCGCTCAGGCCCACTTCTGGCTCGGTTGGGTGGCGTTTGAAAACAAGGACTACCCGCAAGCCATCACCCTTCTCGACAAAGCCCGTCTGCTGGATTCCAAAAACTACGCGGACCGCGCCACACTCCGCATTCTGCTCGCGCAATATCAACAGCAGGACCGCGCCGCCGCCGCCCGGGAGGCAGATGAATACAAAGGCGGCGCAATCCCTGCAGAAGTAGCCATCTGGCTTGCCCAAGGGCATTTTGAAGACAAAAAATACGCAAAGGCGGAGAAACTACTTCTTCCGCTTGTGCAAAATCCCGCTTCGGTTCCACCGGATGCTTGGATTTTGATTTCCGAGACCCGGTTCGCGCTGGGCAAGTATGAGGAGGCATCCCAGGCCGCGGATAAGGCGATCGCCTCAACTCAAAATCCCGCAGCCCAGGCGCGCGGATTTCTGTCCAAGGCATCAGCGGAAATCGCGCTTCAGCGTGCCGCATCCGCTAAGCAGTCTGTCGATCAGGCTTTGTTCCTCCAACCCGAGGGCAAGCTCAACGCAGAAGCTCGCCTTGCCTCTGGGGAAGTCTTCTTCCTTGAGCAGGACTACGAGAGTGCCGCACGCGCATTCATGGCGGTCAGCATTCTCATCGATGATCCCAAGCTCACACCCAAAGCGTTGAGAAGAGCCGCTGATGCCTATCGTCGGGCCTTCAAGGATGACGAGGCGGACAGGACCATCAAAGAACTCGCCGAGCGGTTTCCAGGCTCCGCGCTGAGCGCGACTCCTTAGCCATTGTATGTGCCGCTGGTGACACCGATCTGACTTGTGGCGTGCAGTTCGCGATGCAGGGACGCACCGGTTCGGCGCGACGCCAGGAGTTCTTTGTAGGCTGAAACAATGCGGGTTGTTTCTTCGGCCGACTCCTCCAGAAGTTCGATTCGAAAGCGGCGCAATCCAGCGGCATGGAAGGATTCAAAGAAAGCCGCGCCTGTTTGTGCCGTGGCGTGGAAAAGCGTGTTCCGGCAACCGACATCGGCGCGGAGGGGATGTTCCATACCCACGCGATCACGCAGGTGGACCCGGTGCTTTTCGCAAGGTCTTCCGCAGTCCGTGTAGTCTTTGCCCTTCGATAAAAAAGCGGCAAATACGCAGTGCTCCATGTGAAACATCGGCATGTGGTGGTGCAACGTGAGTTCAAACCAGTCCGGCGGCGCATGGCGGAGCATTGAGAGAATCTGGGCTGAGTTCAGATCGTGCGAAATGGTGAGTCGCTCCAGACCATGGTTTTTAAAAACTAGAGCAGTCACCGGGTTTGCCACATTCAGCGAGAAGTCCCCGATCAATCGCAGCGGGCTTCCTGCAAAATGTGAGATGGCTCCGATGTTTCGAATGAGAACGCCATCAGGCATCGCATTCGCAATGAGTTTGAAAAATCCCTCCTCGCCGGCTTTCTGGATGCGAGGCGTGGCAAGAAAGACCTGCGCGCCGCCGTGCGTCCGCACCGCTGCAACGGCGTCCTTGTAGCGGCGGATGTCTTCGTAATCGACGAAGATTTCCCTGCTTCCAGCCCGGAGTGCTGCCTCGAGCTGTTCCTCGGAGCGCACCAAGATGGAGAGATGGGGGTCAGGCGATGTCGGCGTTTCGAATGCGGGCAGAATTGCTCGCAAAGACACCTTCGGTGCCGTATCGCGCGGTACCCGGTTGGACCTCTCGACCAACTCGCGGCGCATGCGGTTGATTTCCGAAATTGGCAGGATGACATCGCCATCGAGGCTCAACTCAATGTCGCGCAGGACAAATCCCGTGCCGCCGAGTTTTCCAAGCTGTGCACGTAGGGTTTCCTCATTGAGTGGTCTTGTGCGCGCGGTTTCAAGCGGCATTCGCGATGAGATCAAAATATCCCCGCACTCGATCAGGAGGGGCGCTCCGGCTTTTCCACTGGCAATCAAATCCAGAGGCGTAAGACGACCGGCATCGGTGTCGAGGCGACCGCTGAAACTGTTTCGCAATGCTCGATCCAGCGCTGGGTCCGATGTTTTCCAGACGCGGCTGCCAACTGGAATTTCATGAAATCGTATCTTGCCCCGCTCAAAAAACAGTTTGTTTCCCTGAAGCTGAAAAACCCGCCCGCCTTGCTCGTTCTCTGTGTTTCCGCCGGTGTCAAAGACGACTCCATCGCCCGGCTTGATCGCGACTGCGAACGATTCGAGTTCCACATGATCCCGCAAGCTGGCAGCGACACGACCGACGAAAGCGCCTCGCTTTTTTCCAAAGCGGGCACCGACGAGTTCCTGGTGATTGACCCCATGCATCCAACCGCTGAAAAGTCCTCGAGAAAAAGTCATTTCAAGTCGATACCAGTCCTCGGGCGACGCGCCGTCAAAAACTCCCTCCACTGCGGCATCGATGGCCTTACGATAGACAGAGGTGACCGCCGCAACATATTCGGGGGATTTCAGGCGTCCCTCGATTTTAAACGACGCAACGCCCCTTTCGATGAGTTCTGGGATTTCATTCACCGCTGCGAGATCCTGTGGCGAAAGCAAGTAGCGCTTATCGCCAAGGTCGCGCAGGGCACCATCAAGGATGAGTTCGTAAGGCATCCGGCAGGCTTGTGCGCACTCACCGCGATTCGCACTGCGGCGGCCGAGGGCCTCGCTGGTCAGGCATTGGCCTGAGTAGGCGACGCACAAGGCTCCATGAACAAAGGTTTCCAGAGGAACAGATTGTGGAAACTTCTCCAATTCCCGCAGCGACAGCTCCCTCGCAAGAACGACCTGCTTGACCCCAAGCCCCTCAGCGAAGCGAACGCCTTCAGGGGATGTGACAGTCATCTGTGTGGAGGCATGGACCCGCAGTGCTGGAAACATGCGACGCGAGATTTCAGCCAGACCAACATCTTGGATAATCACGGCATCCACCGCAGCATCATGCAGGGCCTGGAGTTCGGCGATGGCAGCATCCAGCTCATCGGTGAAGATGAGCACATTCAGCGTCACATAGGCTTTCACACCATGTGAGTGCAGAAAGGAGGTGATAGTCGGAAGCTCGTCCTCGCGGAAGTTGTCGGCCCTCATGCGGGCGTTGAAGCGGCTCAGGCCGAAAAAAACTGCATCCGCGCCATTTGCCACGGCAGCGCGCAGGCACTCCCAGTCGCCAGCGGGTGCGAGGAGTTCTGGTTCAACTGGAAGAGTGGCGATCAATGAACCGGTGCCATGATGATTCGGATATCCGGTTCCTCTTGGCGGTTTGTTAGGTAAATGCCGGTTGGCTTGGTATTGATCAGCTCGTAGCCGGTGAGGATGAATTCGGGATAGAACTTATCGCTGGCAGGCTCATACACCGTGTCACCGCTGAAACGGCCTCGAAGCCGGTATTCATAGTTGTTGTCTGTGCCGAGTTTTCCCGCCTCGCGATCTGGCGCGATTTTGGTTTGCTCGTTCAACATGACGAGTTGAGCAGTCGTCCACGGCTTGCCGGGTTCGCGAACCCAGCCCCACATTTTGTAATCACTCTTATACATGCGCCGTCCGATGAAGTAATCGCCACGGGCTTCAGCACGGATAGCGGTATTCATGGCCAAGCGGGCGGGGGCTTCGCTATCAATCGTCTGGCAGCCGGTTAGGAAAAACGCCGCCGCCGTCAGCGTCAAAAGACAGAATCGTTGGATGAGAGATTTCATAAAAATCAAAGCGCCGCTTGGGCGAGATAGGGGGCGAGGGTTTGCTTGATGGCTTCGTCCGAGTCCGTGGAAACGCTCCCGCTCAAGGGAAGTAGCGTCCATTCCTCAATATGCGTGATCTCTCCGCCGGGCTGGACGGTTTTCAGCGGACTTAGGCTTTCGACTTCAAGCATATCGCCGTTGGTGAAGGCCTCGAAATTGCAGCCGTCATCGGGGTAGGTCTCGCCCTCGATAAAATCGAAGGATTTGATGAAAAGGGAATCGTCTACGATATAGGCGACCTGTTTTTCCTTGTGGGCGAAGCCAACCTTCGTCGGTGGCCGATCTGCTGCTTGGCGCAGAACAAAAAAGTCCCGACCGATCCGCCAACGCGTATCACTCAAATCGGTGTAGGGCCAAAGAACCATCGTGCGGTTCGGCAGCAAATCCCTCGGATGCTCACCCAAGGCCGGTTGGGGGATCACAGCAGTGCCTCCGGCCCTCATGACGCTGAGCGCCCAAGCGGAAAATTCGAGCGGTTTGGAGTCGGTGTTTTTCGCCGTGTGCCGGATTCGCACTCTTGGGGAATCCCCCAAAATCGCGATGCCGAGCGTTTTCACAATACGCCCTCCGGCCACTTGCTCGGCTTCAAAAATGGCCTCACCTGTGGTTGAATCCATCCAATGCCGTGGCGGATGATTGTCGATATGGTAGGTGCGCTCCAGATCCTCGGGAGCGATCCAGAAGCGGTGGCCCCCACGAATCATCCACTCCGTCTCGCCTTTGCCACCGAGTTGTTCATCGAAGGTTTTGAAAACATTCGCGCCGTTTTTTGTGCGGAGGCTGATGATTCGGGGCCCCACATCCAGTGTGACAACGAGTTCTATCTGATCATTGGCGAGTCGCAGATTGCGGTCCCAGCCGCCGTGCGAAATGATTTCGGTTTGCATAAGGTAATTGATCTCTAAAGCGCGGGGGAGGAGATGTCAGTCAAATCCCGATGAAAGCTCAGCCGACGGTCTCTCCGCGCAATTCCAGCAAGCGACGGAGGGTTTCTTCGATGAGGCTGTTCGGACAACTCGCACCCGCTGTGATTCCAAAGGTGAGGTCTTTGCTGCCTGGTAGCCAATTTGTCGAAACGATTTCCTTTTTAGCGTGGAGGTCGAAGTGGCGGATTTCGTTCGCCGAGATCAGGCAGTCTGCGTTGCGAATAAACCAAGTCGGGAGCTTCTCAGACCCGATTTCGGCTAGGTGCGATGTGTTCGAGCTGTTGTAGCCGCCCACAACGATGAGCATGTCGAGGGATTCGCTCAGGAGTTGGAAAAGAGCATCTTGCCGATCCTGCGTGGCTCCGCAGATTGTATCGAAGTATCTGAAGTTTCCCGTGCTACCCGCGTCGCGCTTTGCCACGGCTTCCCGTAGCAGGTTTTGAATAGCTTCGGTCTCGCTTCGGAGCATCGTGGTTTGGTTGGCCACGCCGATGCGCCGAAGGTGTTGGAGAGGGTCAAAGCCAGGGCTTACGGCTCCATGGAAGGTCGCAAGAAAGTCGGCTGGTTCACCGCCGTTGACCATGAAATCTGCTACACGCCCGGCATCCTCCAGATTCAGCACGATAACAAAATGTCCTTCTCCGTCGCCGCCGAGGGCGCGCGAGGCTGTGGCGCGGGTTTCCTCATGTGAAGCCTTGCCATGAATGATCGAGGTAACCCGCTCAGTGGCATTCTGCCGCACCCGCTTCCAGACGCTCATCACATCGCCGCAGGTGGTGTCCACGATCTGGCAGCCATGGGCTTTGACAGCGTCAATCACTGGCACCTCGGCTCCGAAAGCAGGCACTATGACGACATCATACGCTTTCAAATCGTTCAGATCGGCATCGGCGGGATGCGCTGCAAGATACCGGATGCCCAGGGCTTCCATCTGGGTATTCACATCCGGGTTGTGAATGATCTCACCCAGAAGAAAAATCCGCCGGTCCGTAAAAACCTTCGCCGCCGCATAGGCCAGATCGATGGCGCGTTCGACTCCGTAGCAGAAACCAAATTCCTTCGCCAAGCGGATCGTCGTGTTGCCGATTTGGAGGACGCCTCCCTGGGCTCGAATCCTCTCCACCAACTCGCTGCGGTAATGCTTTTCAACCTGGGCATGGACATGGGCCATGACATCAGGCGTCCGGATATTGACTCGGTTTGGCGTGCTCAAAGTGGATACAGCTTAAATCCCAAAAAGGTTTTTTTATAGAAAAACAGAACGGCAGGATTGAGGCGTCATATTTTGGCAATTGACCATCATGCAAAATGATCTCCGTGCTCTCCGTGTCCTCTGTGGTTAAAATTCTCCTTCAATAAAGCTCCACAGGCGAGCGCTTGCCGTCTTCTGGACTTCGGTTGGCGGCCAGTTCCGGCCCGAGAACGGCTACGCGGAGGTCGTAAATTTCGGCATCTACCGCATGGAAGGCCTCCAGTGAGAATGGCGTGGGTGGTGCGAGGCGGGATTTGCAGCGGTCCATCGCTTCAAGAGCCTCGTCGAGTTTTTTGCCCATGGTGTCGATGGCCTTCTTCGCAGCGGAGGCCATTTCGATGCGGTGGCAGATCATGAGCATGTCGTTGCCCGCTTCGATGCCGAGGCGCATCGTTTCATCGAATCCGTAGTGGTTCAGAATGGCTCCCATATCCAGATCGTCTGTCATCACAAGGCCCTCAAATCCAATGTCTTTCCGCAGCAGGTCGCGAATAATGACAGGCGAGAGCGAGGCTGGGCGGTTCACGGCATCCAGTCCGGATACGGCAATGTGTCCGATCATCATGCTATCCACCGATTGTGCGAAGTGCCGGAAGACGGCGAGTTCGTGTTCTTCCATGAGTTCCTTCGAGCGTTCGATGCGGGGAAGTTCGTGGTGCGGGTCGAGGCCAGCCGAGGCATAGCCCGGAAAATGCTTGCCGCAGCTCATCACTCCAGTGGCCCGCAGTGCCTCGTTGAAGGCGCTGGATTTTTCAATGACCTCGGCGACATCTCGTCCATAGCAGCGACCGCGAAGCGAGTTGTCGGCCTCGTCGTCGAAGGAAATATCCAGCACGGGGCAGAGGTCGAGGTTGAAGCCGAAAATGCGGAGGATGCGGCCGGTGATATCTCCATGGCGACGGATCAAATCCAGGTCGCCGCAATCGCGGAGTTGCTGGGCGTTGGGAGGTTCGTTGCCAATGAGTTTGAGGCGGGATACACGGCCCCCCTCCTGGTCGATTGTGATGATCGGCTCGATGCTGCTTAAGTCCCGCAGGTCGTCGATGAGCTTGCGGAGTTGTTGGGGGGTTTTGATGTTTCGCCCGAAGAGAATGAATCCACCAGGCTGGATTTGACGAAAGAGGCGGGCGGATTCGGAATCGAGTTCCGCTCCGGGAACGCCAACAAGAAGAAGCTGACCGGGATTTTGGGATGGCATAAGGAGGGGAAAACCAGATTTGATGTGGACTGTCGAAATGATTTCTTCAGAAAAAATCGGTCTGTTCGGCGGGAGCTTCGATCCCATCCATCACGGACACCTCATTCTGGCTCGCGATGCCATGGAGTCCCTCGGCTTGGATCGTGTCGTTTTTATTCCGGCGAATGTGTCTCCCCACAAGCTGGCACACCCGCCGACGCCGGCACGGCTTCGTTGTGAAATGGTCGAGGCCGCTATCGCGGGCGAGTCCCGGTTTTCGATTGACTCCTCTGAGGCGGAGCGCGAGGGGCCATCGTACGCTGTCGACACGGTCAGGCTCATGCGCCAGCGTTTTCCAAAGGCGGAGTTTTTTTATTTCATCGGAGAGGACAATATCCCGGCCCTTCACACATGGAGGGAAATCGAGACGCTCAAGGAGTTGGCATCCTTCGTTGTGCTGGCTCGCGGCGACTTGGAACCGGTAGAAGGCTTTCCGGTCATCAGTCGCAACATCGATATTTCCTCTACGGACATCCGGAATCGGATTGCCCAGCGCCTCTCGGTTCGCTACTTGCTGCCGGAGGCCGTTTGCGCGATTCTTGCACGGCTCCAACTTTACCTGAATGACTGACACCGAAAAACTCGCCCGCGTTTGCGCGGCGGCCGCTGCTGATAAAAAGGCCGAAGACATCATCCTGCTCGATATGCGCGGCGTCTCCGACTTCACCGACTTCTTCCTCATTTGCTCTGCCAATTCGGAACCCCAACTCAAGGCCATCTCCTCATCGATCCGCGAAAAGGCCCGCGAGGAATGCGAAGCGCGTCCCCTCTCGGCTGATGGATTTCCTGTGAGTCAGTGGATCGTTACCGATTTTGGAGGGCTCATTTGCCACCTGTTCCTCGATTCCAAACGCGCCTTCTATGACCTCGAAGGCCTTTGGAGCGATGCCAAACGGATTCCTGTGGAGGACTGATCAGCGATGGACGGCGTCGAGGATGTCGAAATTGAGTGCCCCTACTGCGGCGAGCTTTTCGGTATTCTGGTAGACACTTCCCACCCTTCCGTTGAGATGATCGAGGACTGTTCGGTGTGTTGCCATCCGATTCAATTGAGTCTCCGTTTCTCGGATGGAGAATTGGTTTCGATGGAGGCCTCCGCATCCTGAATCGATATGCAGGCTGGCTTTTTCATCGATCGCCCCGCAAGCCCAGCCAGACCTGCGGCAAAGGTTTTGACGGTCGTCATCCTGCTTCTGGCTTATTCCGGCCTCTGCTGGTTGGCTTTCTCGCATTCCCTCAAAAACTGGGAACAAGTGTGGGGCTACCGAGTCACATTTCTGAATGGTTGGGCCTCCACGATTGGCATCTCGGCAGCCGCTCTTTTGCTCAGCACACTCATCGGCGCGCTCACTGCGCTGGCGCGTCGTTCGTCATTTCTGCCTCTGCGTTACACCGCTGCTGCGTATGTCGAGACGGTGCGGGGACTCCCGCTTGTCGTACTGGTGCTTTTCGGATTCTACGGAATCGCCAATGCCATAGGCTGGAACGACCGGGTCTCGGTGGGGATCGTTATTCTCTCGCTTTTCAGCGGTGCGTACATTGCGGAAATCATACGCGCCGGCATCGAGAGTGTCGGGCGCTCTCAATGGGACAGCGCCCGAGCCATTGGCCTCACATCTTCGCAGACCTACCGTTTCGTCATTTTTCCGCAAGTGCTGCGCCAGATTTTACCCCCTGTGGCAGGCCAATTTTCTTCGCTCATCAAGGATTCTTCGCTTCTCTACATCATCGGCATCCCCGAGTTGACCTTCGCAGCGAACCAGATCAATTCGGCGACTTACAGCACCTTTGAGAGTTTTGTTCCGCTTGGCATCTGCTATCTTGTGCTCACACTACCAGTCTCGCTCTGGACAAAATACCTGGAATCCAAAGTGCGCTATGAAACGTGAAATTCTCAGTCTCATCGCCTGCCTGATCCTCGCCGGATGCGCAGCCGTGGAGCACTTCGACAAGGAGTCGCCGCCGGAGTATCTCACCACCCGCCGCGCCGAATTTTTTCGAAGTGGCCCCGCTCAAGCATTCCCGCCGGAGAAGCTCGAGAAGGAGATGACTCTCAGTGTGCTCAAAAAAGACTCGGGCTACGCATTTGTGCGCCTGCTCGACAACCGCACCGGCTATGTCGCATTTAGCGACCTGCGCGCCGCACCACCCGTTGCTCCCGGAGTCCCATTCGATCCAGTCATTGTGGAGGAAATCGTGGAAGTTCCCCTGCCGGACTTCGGAGTTCTTCCCGACGAAATCCCGGATAAGCTCCGTAAACGATGAAAATCCTCCTGCGTGGTCTGACCAAAAAATTCGGATATCAGACTGTCCTTGATGCCGTAAACTTTGAGGCGGAGTTTGCTCATACTCTCGCGCTCATTGGCCCATCCGGTGGCGGCAAGTCCACTCTCCTCCGACTCCTCGCCGGTCTTGATGCTCCTGATGCGGGTGAAATTCTCGTAAATGGTGATCCTCTACCTCATGACGAGGAACGCTTGAGAATTCATCGCAGCCACACCGGTATTGTTTTCCAAGCCTACAATCTCTTTCCCCACCTGAGCGCCCTCGGAAATGTCATGTTGCCTCTCACCGAGGTTCATGGGCTTGATGCC
>JBILBH010000048.1:0-19157 GCA_044353785.1 Terrimicrobiaceae bacterium | reverse complement strand
GCAGAGCACGCCGCCAAGCAACCTGCTCAGCTTAGTGGCGGCCAGCGCCAGCGCGTCGCCATTGCCCGGGCCCTTGCGGTGGATCCCGCTTTTCTGCTTCTAGACGAACCTACATCCGCACTCGATCCCGAGATGACCGCCGAAGTGCTCGATGTGATTGCTGAGCTTCGCGAATCCGGCACACCTATCATTCTTGTAACGCACGAGATGGGCTTTGCGCGCTGCTCAGCCGACCGTGTCGCATTCATTGCTGAGGGCGGAGTGCTCGAGTGCTCGCCTGCCGCCGAGTTTTTCGAAAGCCCCCGTCAACCCGCCGTAAAGCAATTTCTCCAGCGGATCTTGAAATACTGAGGCTCGGATTTGTCTCCAAATTGCTGCCACCTTTTTCCTGTTCATCCTGCAAATCCTGTCTAATAACCGCTTCCCGATACTCATGCCAAAAGAACGCATTCGTCTCAACGACCTCGACCAGTCGAAATCCCTCACTCAGGAGGAATATAAGAGCCAAGTGAAACAATATCAGCTCGAGCTTCTCAACATGCAGCTCGAACTCCATGAGAAGCAGATTCCCATTGTCGTCGTCATCGAGGGACCTGATGCCGCTGGAAAGGGCGGAGCTATTAAACGACTCACGGAGCGTCTCGATCCCAGACTCCTCCGCGTTTATTCGATTAACAAACCCACTGCCGAGGAATTTGCCCGTCACTACATGTGGCGTTTCTGGTCAAAAGTCCCTCCTCGCGGCCACATGGCCATCTATGACCGATCCTGGTATGGTCGCGTGCTCGTGGAGCGCGTCGAGGGCTTTTGTTCCCAATCAGCCTGGCAGCGCGCTTATGAAGAGATCAACGAATTCGAAAAAATGCTTGTTGATGATGGCACGGTGCTCGTGAAGCTTTGGCTCCATGTGACCAAAGATGAACAACTGGTCCGCTTCAAATCCCGCTCCGCCGACCCCTACAAACACTGGAAAATAGGCGACGAGGATTGGCGCAACCGCAAACGCTGGAACGAGCACATCGAAGCCGCAGAAGACATGTTCGAAAAAACCAGCACCGATATCGCCCCTTGGACAGTCATTCCTGCGAATTTCAAGTGGTATGCCCGTGTCAAGGCCCTCAAAGTCCTCAGCCGCGCCCTCAGTAAAGCCCTCGGCCGATAAAAAACATCACGCAACCCGGTTGGCGTGATGTCTTCCATCGCGTGGCCGCGTCCTCCTTGGAGGGCCATCCTCCGGCATGGCCCATTCTTTCGCACAGATGGCCTCAAAGCGCTTTCTGAGAACTCCTCGCCCAAAGAAAACCTTCTATCCCCATCGGCGGCAGGCGCTGCCCTCCTCAGCCCAGCGGCGTGGGATACTCCCCCTTGGCCGTCAGTTCCGCCAAGGCCGCCGTCACAAGCGGCCGGTCTTCGCGGTAGGTGACGCCGAACCACTGACTCTCCACCGGCACGAGTTGCACGGTTGCCTTTCCGCTTGAGACTAGGTCCGCCACGGCATTCGGAATGTAGAACTCCGATTTTTCCTCTCCGCCGCGAGCCTTCAGAAAATCTTTGAAGCCCACTTCCAGCAAGGGAAACACCGCTGGCGTGAAGCCCCAGCAGTTCATCGAGACTCGCTCCGCACCGCTAAATTGCATGCCTTCCGCCAGATTTGTGATGCCCTGTGGGGTGCGCTGGATTTGAGTGTGCTCGCGCACCGTCCTCAGCAATCCATTCGCATCCGCTTGGCACACTCCGCGCGACACACTGCCATGTTCCGAGAGCGTGGCATCAAGCCGGTAGCCGCCCATGCAAAAACGCGTCCCGTTTTCCTCATGTGCCTTCAAAAATCCGCCCACAGCCGCAAATGCATCGCGACCATAGAAGTCGTCCGCATTGATCGCCACGAACGGCGAGTCCACCACATCACGGGCAGCCAGAATGGCATGTCCCGTGCCCCAAGGCTTTGTGCGGCTTTCCGGCGCGCTGAAGCCGTCTGGCAGGTCGCTGAGCTCTTGAAATGCATAGCTCACATCCAAGCGTTCCTCGTAGCGACGGCCCACGCGGTCCATGAACTCCTCCTCAAAATCGCGGCGAATTACAAACACAACGCGGTCATAGCCCGAAAGAGCGGCATCATACACCGAATAATCCAGAAGTGTCTCCCCATTAGGGCCTACACCGTCCATCTGCTTCAATCCTCCATACCTGCTGCCCATGCCGGCAGCTAAAACAAGCAATGTTGTATTCATAAAAAATAAACTTCCGGCCGGCGGGATTCGAACCCGCGACCTCCTCGTCCCGAACGAGGCGCTCTACCAACCTGAGCCACGGCCCGATGGTCATTGTTTCATCGCACCAGCCTCGAATTTCCTCAAGCCGAAATCTTTCGCGTTTCCGCCTCAGTCCTTCTTCGCTGGCACCAGGAAGGAGACCAGAATCGAGCCGCCAATGAGCGTGGAGATGATCGCGAGGGACCATCCGATCGGGAAATGGCCGCCGAAGACTTGGTTGAGCCATACCATTTTGAGGCCGACGAAGACCAAGACGAGTCCGAGCCCGTATTTCAGGAAGCGGAACTTGTGCACGATGCCGGCCAGGAGGAAGAACATGGCACGGAGTCCGAGAATGGCGAAAATGTTTGAGGTGAATACGATCAGCGGTTCCTTGGTGATGGCGAAAATGGCTGGAACGCTGTCCACAGCGAAGACGATATCCGAGATTTCGACGAGAATGAGCGCCACGAAAAGCGGGGTGGCCATGCGGACGCCATTGTGATGGGTGAAGAATTTCTGGCCATCAAGCTGCGGGCTGACGGGTAGGAATTTCTTGAGAAGCTTTAAAACCGGATTCTTTTCGGGTTCAACGGGCTTCTCCGGGGCGAGCAGCACCTTGATGCCGGTCACGATAAGGAATACGCCGAACAGGATGACGACCCAGTAGTATTGGATCAAAATCGAGCCCATCGCGATAAAGATGCACCGGAAAATCAGCGCGCCGATGATGCCGTAAAAGAGGACCCGGTGCTGGTATTTGCTTGGAATATTAAAGTACGTGAAGATCACCACGAACACGAAAATGTTATCCACCGACAGAGCCTTCTCGACGATATAGCCGGTAAAAAATTGCAGCGTGCTTCTCTGGGCCGCCTCTAGCGGGTTGAATCCCGGGATCGCCAGCAACCGCTCGCAATTCTGGAGGCGATAGATCGCGAATTCATGGAACGCGAGACCGAAGACCACGGCCAAGGCCACCCAAATGACACTCCAGGTTAGCGCCTCGCGGAATTTCACCTCATGCGCCGTGCGGTGGAAGACACCCAGATCGAGGGCGAGCACGAACAAGACGAAAACAATGAAGGAAACGTAGAACCACCAATACTCGGCAAATGGAAATAACATCATGGCCGCCAAACTGACTGTTTATGCTCCATTCGGGAATGATGAAGAAATAAAGCAATCATTAGTTTTAATCTAATGCACGCCCACCGCCGATTCGCGTCTTTCATTTCAAAAAGCGCCCCTTATAAAATCCCCCCATGCCTGTTCCTCAAGCATCCCACGACTCTCCGGCACGCCCATGAAACTGACCAAACGCGGAGAATACGCCCTGCGCGCCCTGATCGACATGGTACTCGCCCGCGAGGCCGGTCGGGAGTTGATGCCTCTCAAGGAAATTTCCGCGCGGGAAAAAATTCCCCTCCCTTTTTTGGAGCAGATTTTTGCGCAGTTGCGCGCGGCGGGCATTGTGGATGGCAAGCGTGGCAAGCACGGCGGATTTTTCTTTGCCAAGCCTCCCGGGAACATTTCCATGGGCGAGGTCGTGAGGCTCATCGACGGCCCTCTCGCGCCGATCGGATGCGTGAGTCACACGGCCTACACCAAATGCTCCTGCCCCGACGAAGAACACTGCGGTCTGCGCCTTCTCATGCTTGATGTGCGCAACGCCATCGCAAATATTCTTGATCGCTACACACTCGCCCAGGTCACCGAGGTCTCCCTCAAAAAACTCCGCCAAGACGGACTCCCTCTCCCCTTCTCCATTCCCCTTGGAGCCGCTCTCTCCGAGGCGGATTTCCAAATTTAAAACGCCACGCTCGGCTTAAATGTTTTAAGTTGCCTTGAATTCGCTAGGGCGAGGTGAGTGCTTGTAAAATTCCATCGTGCAGGTAGCATCTCACGCTCCACAATTGCGCTCCGGCGGCTGGAGATCAAACCATGAAAATTTACATAGACGGCGAATTTTACGAAAAAGAGAACGCAAAGATTTCGGTTTTCGACCACGGACTGCTTTACGGGGACGGAGTTTTTGAGGGAATCCGTTTTTATAATGGGCGTGTTTTCCGTCTCGAGGAGCATATCGACCGCCTGTTTGATTCCGCCCGTGCGATTTGTCTGAATATCGGCCTCGATAAAGCGGCTGTCACGGAGGCGACGCTCGAGACTATCCGCCGTAATGAACTCAAGGACGGTTATGTGCGATTGGTTGTGACACGTGGGGTGGGGGATTTGGGTCTCAACCCGGCTCTTTGTCCGAAAGCCTCGATTGTGATCATTGCCTCCAAAATCACTCTGTATTCGCCCGACAAATATCAGAACGGCCTGGAGGTGGTGACCTGTGCCACGCGGCGAATACCGCATGGTGCCTTGAGTCCGATGGTGAAGTCGTTGAACTATCTCAATAATGTTCTCGCCAAAATTGAGGCCCAGAATGCCGGAGCGGGCGAGGGCCTCATGCTTAATGAACAGGGGTTCGTTGCCGAGTGCACGGGCGACAATATTTTCATCGTAAAAAATGGCGTTATCACTACGCCGCCGATAGCTTCTGGCGCGCTCGCCGGAGTGACCCGCGCGGTGGTCTTCGAACTCGCCGCCGAGTTTGGCATTCCGATTCACGAGCCCATGATGACCCGCTACGATATCTACACGGCCGAAGAATGTTTTCTGACAGGCACGGCCGCCGAAGTCATTCCGGCTGTGAAGCTCGATACGCGTTTGATCGGCGATGGTCTGCCAGGGCCTATTACGAAAAAGCTTATCGCGCGCTTCCACGAGTTGACAGCATCCACCGGCGCGCTGATCTATAAATAACAAGATGCAGTGTGATGTTTGCCAGACTAAAGAGGCCACCGTTTTCCTGACGCAAATTGTCGATGGGAAAATGCAGAAAGTGAACCTGTGCGAAGGTTGCTCGAAAGAAAAGGGTGTCAACGATCCCACGGGTTTCGCCCTCGCCGACCTCCTGCTGGGATTGGGAGCCTCTCAAGAAATTGAAAAGTCTCCCGCTGCCTTGAAATGCCCTGTCTGCGGATTCACTCAGTCAGATTTCAAAAAAACCGGCCGTCTTGGCTGCAGCAACTGCTACACGGTTTTTGCCGATGGCATCGCTCCCATGCTGAAAAACATGCACAAGGGCACGCAGCACACCGGCAAAACGCCCGCCGCGTTTCACAAAATCCGCGAACACGACGAAAAAATAAAGGCTCTCCAAGACAATCTCAATAAGGCCATCGAGGCGGAGGAATTTGAACTCGCCGCCAACCTCCGCGACCAGATCCGCCAAGTGGAGGCGGAACTCGCCTCATGAAATTTTCCCGCATCATCGCAAACTCCGGAGAATGGCTTTCGGGGGATGGTCCAAACCGCCAGATCGTTGTTTCGAGCCGTGTTCGCCTCGCCCGCAATCTTCGCGACAAGCCATTTCCCGGCTGGGCGAAAAAATCCGAACGTCTGGATGTGATGAACCTCGTCAAGCAGGCTGTGGAACATCTCCCGGAGATGGCCGAGTCCTATTCCGAAAACCTCGAGGCTCTCTCTCCCTTGGAAAAACAGGTGCTCGTCGAGCGTCATCTCATCAGTCGCGAGCATGCCGCCAAAGGCGTGGGCAGCGCTGTGGTGATGAATGCCCCGCAATCGCTCAGCGTGATGATCAACGAGGAAGACCACCTTCGCATGCAGGCGATTCGCTGCGGCCTCCAGCTCGACAATGTTTTTAAGATGATCAATCGCGTGGATTCAGAGCTCGAGGATAGTCTGGAATTCGCCTACAGCTCGGAACTCGGCTACCTCACGGCCTGTCCTTCAAATGTCGGCACCGGCATGCGCGCCTCGGCCATGCTTCACTTGCCTGGCCTCGTCATGAGCGACCAGATCAACAAGATCATCAATTCCGTGAATAAAATTGGCCTCGCCGTCCGTGGCCTCCACGGCGAAGGCACCGAGGCGATGGGTAACCTTTTCCAGGTCTCAAACCAGACGACCCTCGGTGAGGCGGAGGAGGAGATTATTGGGCGCCTGAACCGCGTCATTGAGCAGGTCATCGAGCATGAGCAAAATGCCCGCGCCCTCCTGGCCCAGCGCAAAGCGATCACCCTGCACGACCAGATCGGCCGCGCTTATGGGCTCCTCTGCCATTCCTACTCGATCAGTTCCAAGGAAGCCCTGAATCTTCTTTCGATTATCAAGCTCGGCATCGACCTTGCCGTTTTCCCTGATGCCCACCGTTTTCCTGTGGATGAGCTTTTTATAGAAACCCAACCCGCCCATCTTCAAAAAGGCGCACAGGTCGTAAAAATGTCTTCCGAGGAAAGGGACGCCTTGCGCGCCACTATTATTCGGGCCAAACTATCTCAGGTGCCGCAGCCGGACATAGCCCGTCTCAGGCTCGCTACACCCGCAACCACCGAAAATCAATGATGAACAACTTCACTCCACGCGCCCAACAGGTTCTCGCCCTTGCCCGCAAGGAAGCCGACCGCTTCAATCACAACTATGTCGGCACAGAACACCTGCTTTTGGGTTTGATTAAGCTCGGTCAAGGTGTGGCTGTGAATGTCCTTCAAAAGATGGGTCTCGACCTCGAAACTGTCCGCATGGAGGTCGAAAAACAGGTCGGTTCGGGCCCCGAGACCAAAATGGTGGGCAATATCCCTTACACTCCGCGTGTTAAAAAAGTGCTCGCCCTCGCCGGCAAGGAGGCCAAAAGCCTGCAGCACTCTTATGTCGGCACCGAGCACATTCTTCTCGGTTTGCTCCGCGAGGGCGAAGGCGTTGCAGCACGCGTTCTGAAAAATCTCGAGGTCGATATCGAACGCACCCGTAATGAAATTCTCAAAGAACTCGATCCGAATTTTGCTCCCGAAGAGGATGGCGACACCGTCCCAACCGAGGCCGGTCCGAGCGGCAAGCCCTCCAGTAAAACACCCGCTCTCAAAGCCTACGGTCGCGACCTCACCGAGCAGGCTCGCAAAGGTGAACTCGACCCCGTCATCGGCCGCGCCGATGAGATCGAGCGCATTGTTCAAATCCTCTGCCGCCGTACCAAGAACAATCCCGTCCTCATCGGCGAAGCCGGTGTCGGCAAGACAGCCATCGCCGAAGGCCTCGCCCAAGAGATCATCGCCGGCAATGTTCCTGAAATTCTCCGCGACAAGCGTGTCGTCACCCTCGATCTCGCTCTCATGGTGGCCGGCACAAAATACCGTGGCCAGTTTGAGGAGCGCATCAAGGCCGTGATGGATGAGATTCGCAAAAACAAAAACATCATCCTCTTCATCGACGAACTCCACACGCTCGTCGGAGCGGGTTCCGCCGAAGGCGCAATGGATGCCTCGAACATCATCAAGCCCGCTCTCAGCCGTGGCGAAATGCAATGTGTCGGAGCGACCACACTTAACGAATACCGCAAATACATCGAGAAAGACTCCGCCCTCGAGCGCCGTTTCCAACAGGTCAAAGTCGAGGCTCCCACTGTCGATCAGACGATTCAGATTCTTCACGGCATCCGTCCGAAATATGAGGCCCACCACAAGGCCAAATTCCTCGACGAGTCGCTCGAAGCCGCTGCCAAACTCTCCGACCGCTACCTCACCGGACGATTTCTGCCAGACAAGGCGATCGACCTCATGGACGAGGCCGGTTCCCGCGCGCGCATCGCCGCCATGACCCGTCCGCCGAATGTCAAGAACATCGAAGCTGAAATTGAAACCATCCGCCTCGACAAGGAGGCTGCCATCAAGTCTCAGGACTTCGAGAAAGCGGCCTCCCTCCGAGATGTCGAGAAGCAGGCCAAGGACAAACTCGACGGCATCCTCTCTGAATGGCGTGCCAACAAGGAGGAGAAGGAAGTCACTGTCAGTGCGGATGAGATCATGCAGGTTCTCTCGAAGTGGACCGGTGTGCCACTTTCCCGTATGGAGCAGCAAGAAACAGCGAAGCTCCTCGCGATGGAAGGCGAACTCGAAGGCAAAGTCATTGGCCAAAATGAGGCCGTTGTGGCCATCAGCAAAGCCCTTCGCCGCTCCCGTGCCGATCTCAAGGATCCCAAGCGGCCGATCGGTTCCTTCATTTTCCTCGGCCCGACGGGTGTCGGAAAAACCTTCCTCGCTCGCACGCTCGCAGAGTTCATGTTCGGCACGGCCGATGCGCTCATCCAAATCGACATGAGCGAATACATGGAGAAATTCAGTGCCTCCCGCCTCATCGGTTCACCTCCCGGCTACATCGGCTATGAAGAGGGAGGCCAACTCAGCGAGGCCGTGCGCCGCAAGCCTTACGCCGTTGTGCTTTTCGACGAAATCGAAAAAGCCCACCCGGATGTCATGCACCTTCTCCTTCAAATCCTCGAGGAGGGTAAAATCACCGACTCGCTGGGACGCAAAATCGATTTCCGCAACACGATCATCATCATGACCTCGAATGTTGGCGCGGAGTTGATCAAAAAACAGACCACGCTCGGCTTCGGCGCGCCCGTTGCAGGCACCGACAATTACGACGCCATGAAGGATAAAATCCTCGGCGAAGCCAAGCGCGTCTTCAAACCCGAGTTCATCAACCGCCTCGACGACCTCATCGTCTTCCACACCCTCGAGAAGCCAGACCTCATCAAGATCGTCGACCTCGAGATCAGCAAAGTCGTGGAGCGCATCAAGACCAAGAATATCCACCTCACACTCGATCCGACCGCGCAGGAATTCCTCATTACTAAAGGCTACGACCCGACCTACGGAGCCCGCCCGATGCGACGCGCTGTGGAGAAATACATCGAAGACCCGATGGCCGAGGAGGTCCTAAAAGGCAACATCAAGCCCGGGGATGCCGTCACAGTCCAAAAAGACGGCGACAAGCTCGGCTTTGTCATCTCGCACAAGGCCGAGGAGGCTGTCGCTGAGACATCCGCAAACTAAAAGCTGCAAACTCCAGCGAACCCTTTTTTGCGCGCCTGTGCAAAAAAGGGTTCGCGCTTTTCTGGCTTCGCTGCCGCCAGCCTTTGGTCGGAGTTGACACCACCGGACGAATGCCGCCAAATCCCCGGCAACCGACAACCGGTTCATGTCCTATCCATTTTCAATACCTCTGAGCCGAATGGAATCTCGCCCGCGTTATTGGCCTGTGACGGCTTCTCTCACCGGGATAGTCATTCTTGCACTCTTTCTCGGCACCTTGGCGCAATTTTTTGGCACCTCTCCGATTCCCTGGGTGCAAGACCGTTCGCAATCCCCTTTGGGAAAAGCCCGCGCGGCAGGAAGCGATGTTGTTGCCTTGGAGCAGGCCAGCGAGGTCGTTTTCGGAAACGCCTTTCTCGTTCTCGATGCCCGCTCAGAGCGAGACTTTGATGCCGGACACCTGCCGGGCGCTATTTCGTTCCCTTATGCGACCCGCACGGAATCCTTCTACGAACTCGCGGCCTTGCTCCAACCGGATCAGCCCCTGCTTGTTTATTGCTCAAGCAAGACATGCGACGACGCCCGGCAACTGGCTCTTTTTCTTCGCGAGCAGGGATCCCAAAAAATCCTGCTCTTTGCGGATGGCTTCCAGGCTTGGAAGGAGGCAGGGCTTCCCATCGAATGAGATCGCGCGCCTCCATCCTCTGGATTGTCCTCGAATGGTCTGCGAGCTTGCTGGTGGCAGCGATTTTTCTCCTCGCTTCGGTTCCGAAAATCCTGAACCCGGCCGCCTTCGCCTCGGCGGTTTATCAAATGAATGTTCTCCCAGAATTTTTGGTGAATCCGGTCGCCATTTACCTGCCTTGGCTCGAATTTGTCTCGGCTTGCGCGCTGGTGATCCTCCCTCCCGCACGCCGGGCCGCACTGGCCTTGCTGGGCTTTCTATTGGCGGCTTCCACTTTCGTTCTATTGGTAAATTTCATTCGCGGCACAGCCATGTCCTGCGGTTGTTTCGGAGACACATTTCTGGAGACGCTTTTTCCGCCATGGACTGCTCCCCTTCGCAACCTGCTCTTCCTCGGCCTCGTCTGTATTGCGATTGAATCCGGACGCCAGAGGGAGATGGGTCGATTCTGATCTCAAGCAAACGGCACATAGTGCGGTTGAAGGACAGCCACCGAGCGTGCCTGCAGGGGATACTCCGCCGTGTGCGCAAAGACGCATTCTGGCATCAAGTCCTCACCGTTTGAAGTATCGAGAACAAGGGTCCATGCCACCTGCTGCTGGCGCGCTGTAAGGCGGAATGGCGTGAGCGAGTCTCCGGCATTCATCAAAATCAAAAATGAATCTCCACGCACGGGTTGCCCGCGCTCGTCGCACTCGATGATCTGGTCGCCGAGCAATCCCATGCCGAGACAGCGCGCATGAGGGGAGTTCCAGTCCAGTTCGGACATCTCCATGCCATCGGGGCGAATCCAGTAGAGGTCTTTGATGTCGGTGCCATGGATGGCCCGGCCTTGAAAAAAATGCCTCCGCCGGAAAACAGGCTGTTTTCGTCTCAGGTCTATCAATCGCCGCACAAAGTCTAGCTGCGCCAGGTCGTCCGCATCGAGATTCCAGTCGAGCCATGAGACCGGGGAATCCTGACAGTAGGCGTTATTGTTGCCGCCTTGAGTGCGCCCGATTTCATCCCCGGCCAGTAGCATCGGAACGCCTTGGGAGAGGAAGAGCGTGCACAGGAAGTTCCTCTGCTGCCGAATGCGCAGCGTTCGGATTTGCTCTTCGGCGCAAGGCCCTTCGACGCCGCAGTTCCAGCTGTCGTTTTGATCCGTTCCATCCCTGTTCGAGTCTCCGTTTGCCTCGTTGTGCTTGGTGTTGTAGGAGACCAGGTCAGCGAGCGTGAAACCATCGTGGCAGGTTACAAAATTCAGGCTCGCATGCGGTCGCCTCCCGTTGTGTTGATACAGGTCGCTGCTTCCTGAAAGACGCGTGGCCAACTCTCCGACAGTGGCACCATTACCTTTCCAGAACCGCCTCACACAATCCCGATAGAGGCCGTTCCACTCGCTCCAGAGGACGGGAAAGTTTCCCACCTGATATCCGTTCGGGCCCAAATCCCACGGCTCGGCAATCAGCTTCACCTGCGACAGGACGGGGTCTTGGTGGATGATGTCGAAAAACGATCCAAGGCGGTCCACATCCCACAACTCCCTTGCCAGCGCACTCGCCAGATCGAATCGAAAACCGTCCACATGCATTTCCAACACCCAGTATCTCAGCGAGTCCATGATGAGTTTGAGCACATGTGGATGGGCGACATTGAGCGAGTTCCCGCAGCCTGTGAAATCGACGAACTGGCTGCGGTCCTCCGCGAGACGGTAGTAGCTGGCATTGTCGATACCTCGCATCGAAAGAATGGGCCCCGTGTGATCTCCCTCAGCCGTGTGATTATAGACAACATCAAGGATGACCTCGATACCAGCCGCATGCAAAACGCGCACCATTTCCTTGAATTCATTCACCGCATTTTCAGGGCCGCTGGAACTGTAGCGCGGGTCGGGTGCAAAGAATCCAAGCGTGTTGTAGCCCCAGTAATTCCCGAGTCCCGCATCGACCAGTCGTCCCTCGTCGATATGGTAGTGTACAGGGAGCAGTTCCACGGCGGTGATACCGAGGGATGTCAAATGGGCAATGGCCGCCGGCGAGGCGAATCCGGCGTAGGTGCCGCGCAAGCCTTCCGGCACACCCGGATGTTGCTGGGTGAAGCCTTTCACATGCGCCTCATAAACGATGGTCTCGTGCCAAGGTGTGGCAGGTGGTGCGCTTCCATTCCAGTGAAACGAGGTATCAATAACCCGCGCCAGCGGTGCATCGGCAGCGTTGTCCAGGAGCGGGTCATTTGTGCCCTCTCCATGGCGGAAGTCCCGGGCTATGCTTTGTGCGTAGGGATCAAGCAGCACTTTCCGGGGGTTGAAATAATGCCCCATTGCGGGATTCTCCGGCCCATGGACGCGATAGCCGTAGATGAGGCCGGGCGCGCCTCCGTGCAGGTAGCCATGCCAGATCTGGTTTGTTTTTTCGGGCAAGGTGAGACGCACACTCTCCCGCTCATCGCCCGCCGAGTCGAAGAGACACAATTCCACAAGCGTGGCGTTCTCGGAAAACATCGCAAAGTTCACACCCTCGCCCTCCCAAGTCGCACCGAGCGGCGAGGGATTTCCAGGCCAGAGCGAATGGGCTTTCATAGGCCCCTCTTGCGCTCTCGCGCCGTGCGTGTCTGTTTTGCCTTGTTTTTCACTCTCATGTCCTTTGGAGCAGATACTTCTCCGGCTCTTTGGAAAATGGGGTCTTCTCCGACCTGTCTGCTATTTCCGCTTTGCGGTGTGACCCCTGCGGGGTAATAGATTCCGCATGATACCGATCCCCGAGCCCTTGCATCCTGCGGTTGTTCATTTTCCGATCGCTCTCTTGATTGTTGGTGCGGGCCTCTCTCTTTTGGCTGTCATTTTCCGCCGTTGGGCGCTGCCGACGGCTCTGATTCTGGTTCTGGGGGCGGCAGGTGCTATTGTTGCCGTTGAAACCGGCGAGCGGGAGGAACACCGCCTGCCCAAGACGACCGGCGAAGTGCATGAGGCATTTGAAAACCACGAGCATGCCGGCAAGCGGGCGCGCAACTTCTCGCTCGTCGCGGCGACTCTTGCCGTGCTCTCCGTGTTGGTCGCCCGTTGGCGAATGCTGACACGCCTCCTCGCCGCAGCGACTGCTGTGGCAGCGCTCATGACCGCATGGCATGTGGCCCAAGCCGGTCACTACGGCGGCGCGCTGGTTTACGAGCATGGTCTTGGTGTTGGAAAAAACTCCCCACCGAAAAAGCCATGAATGAGCTTTCCCATAGTTCGGTTCCCTTCGTGCAGCCTGAGTCCGAGCTACCCCTGACAACTCCGAAAAAGGGCCGTCGCACGCGGAGGTTCGGCGTGGAGCAACATTCCCGCCCGCCGCTGGCCCGTATGCTGCGGATTCACGATCTCATCAGCCAGAATGCCCACCCAAATTGCACCTCGATGGCGGTCGAGTTCGAGGTCTCCTGCAAGACAGTGATGCGGGATATCGATTTCATGCGGGATCAGATGCACCTGCCTATTGCCTACAACGCTCTCAATCGCGGCTTCTGCTACACGAAGCCGGTTTCCGCCTTTCCACGCATGACGATGAGCGAGGGCGAAATCGTTGCCCTCCTCGTGGCGCAGAAGTCGCTTGAACAATACAAGGGCACCGTCTTTGAGAAGCCGCTGAAATCCGCCTTCCAAAAAATGACCTCCAATCTCGAGGAGGAGGGCTTCTTTTCCTTTCAGGACTTGAACGAGGCGATTTCATTCCGCCCTGTGGGATATGCGATTCAGGAACTCCGCGTTTTCGACATCCTCTCCCAAGCCGTGCTGGAGCAGCGCACGGTGGAGTTCGATTACTTCAAGCTCACCGGTAAAAAAGCCGAACGCCGCCGCGTGGAACCCTACCACCTCGGCTGTATCGACAATCAGTGGTATCTCATCGGCAACGACCTCGTCCGCGCTGGCATTCGCACATTCGCGCTCACCCGCCTCAGCAATCCGAAATTGCTCAAGTTCACTTTTCAGCGTCCACACAATTTCTCCATCGGTGACATGATGGCTTCCAGTTTCTCGGCTTTTGAGACGCCCAAGCCGATGCGCGTGGTCGTTCGCCTCGATGCCTTCGCCGCCCGCCTCGCCTCCGAGCGCGTCTGGCACAAATCCCAAAAAATCAAACCCGTCGCTGGCGGCGGCGCCGAACTCACACTCGAAGTCGGCCTCGCTCCCGATCTGGAAAACTGGATTCTGGGGTGGGGGACACACGCCAAGGTGCTCGAGCCGCACGAACTCTGCGAGCGCATCGCCTCCATCGCCCGCTCGATGGCTCTCCAATACAGTATTTGAGTTTTTTCCCCCTCGGTCACGGAATCGTCCCACACAGCCGGTTGTTGATCCGCTCCGTTCCGATTCGCTTTTGCCAATGAACACAAGACATCTCGCCGCCTTGCTCGCTCTGCTAGTTTCCATCCTTCCCGCACGGCTGTCAGGATTCTCCCTCGTCGCCTACAATGTGGAGAATCTCTTCGATCTCGACGGGACAGCCAGCTACGAGGATTACAGCCCCGACAAATACACCCCCCGCCATCTTCTGGTGAAGGTCCGCAATGCCGCAAAGGTTCTCTCTACGGTGGATGCCGGACGCGGGCCGGATGTGCTCATCCTGAACGAAATCGAAATCGATCAAACTCCGGACTCTAATGGCCTGAAAGCCGCAGATTGGCTCAACTCGGTGAAAGGCCGCACACTCGAGGAGATTCTTTCCCGATCTCCTCTGCCGTCGGCGATCGCTTCGCTACCTGCCGAGCTTTGGCTCCTCAAGGCTCTCGAAGATGCCGGACTCGGCCGCTACCACCTGGCGATTCCCGACGAGCCTCCCGGTTCCCATGCGGACGGTCGCTCCCGTTCTGTCAAAAATGTCATCCTCTCCCGCTTCCCCATCACCGCCGTCAAAACCCACCACACGCTCAATGCCCGCGCCATTCACGAAGCCCGACTCGATGTGAACGGCCATCCGCTCACCGTCTTTGCGAACCACTGGAAATCCGGCGCCGGTGATATCGACAACGAGCGCATCCGCATGGCAAATGCCCGCACACTCCGCAATCGATTGGACCATATTTTCAAGCAAGATCCCTCGGCGGATGTCATTCTGGCGGGGGATTTCAACTCCCATTACAACCAGACGCTCCGCTATCCCGATTTCAAAAAATCGGCCATCAATGAAGTGCTCGGCTCGCAGGGCAACGAAACCGCCCTCCAAAGCGGCAAGGCGGATCTCTACAATCTCTGGTTTGAACTCCCCGCCGAAAAACGCGGCAGCGATGTTTTCCAGAACAAATGGGGAACGCTCATGCACCTCATCGTCTCGCGCGGCCTCTACGACAACAAAGGCCTCCAATACGAAGACAACAGCTTTGAGGTCCTCGCGATCCCCGCCCTCAACGCCGATGCCCTCGGTCGTCCCCTCCGCTGGTCACGCAGCAGAACCCCCTCCGGATTCTCCGATCATTTTCCGATTCTCGCCGAATTTCAAATCGCAGAGGCGAAGGCCCCTAAAAAATGGATGCCGCTTTCAAAGCCCTCGCGCGGCGATTTGGATCAAGTCCCTCCCGTGCGCGAGGTCTCCGCAGAGGGTCGCTTCCCTACGGCCATCGATCCGGAAAAGGAACCCCCCGACAAGGATTTTCGCTCTCCGGAATTCGTGGGTAAAATCTTCCGAATCGACGCACCTGCAAAAATCGGCGAGCGAGGGTACCTCTCGGTTGTTGTCAATGGGAAGTCTTACAGCGTCTTTAGCCCGAACAAGAAAACCCGCGATCTGCTCCGAGACATGGCACGTACCAAGTCACGGCTTGAATTCCACGGAGAGCTCTGCATCTTCAAGGAACAATGGCAGTTCTTTCTTCCGGGAGCTGACTGGGTGATCCCAGCCCGTACCAATAAATAGCCGAGAACCTTGCTTCAATGGCCTTCAGCACACGTGCAGGCGTACTCTGCGAGCCCACAACCTGAGCAGGTCGAGAGATCGAGAGTTAATTTCTCAACGAGCGTTTTGGATTCAGGGTTTGCTTTGATCTGAACGACCACGGGGAAGTTTTTGCCCGCAGGAACACTTTGTTCGGAGACAAGCGCTGAGTCAGTTTTTACGAAGACCAACAGACGGACGCTTGGGCGAAACAGTAGGTTTGCCAGGACCAGCGGCGCGTGGCTTTTTGCGGTGTATAGCAAAGAGTTGCGGAGAGTGCGCCAACGGCGTGGAAGAGGACGCCAAGAATGGGATTTGAGGTGATCATCCTAGCCCGAGTAAATCACCATATCAGCTCGAACCACCCGCAGGGAGGTATTGAGAAGGAGTGAAGCCAAGACCGACACCTGCAGGAGTGCCTGTGGAAATGACATCGCAGGGGAGCAGGGTCATGAAGTGGCTGAGGTAGCTGATGAGGTGCGGGATTTTAAAAATAAGGTTTTCCGTTTTACCATCCTGTTTCATTTCTCCGTTCACGCTTAGCCAGAAGCGGAGGTGGTGCCTGATCCCATCAGGATTTATTACTACAAGGTCAAGGCGCTCAACGATGCGGGCGAAGGCGAAATTTCGGATGACTTCGCTTCAATGGGTCTCGGGGAGCGTGTCCGCCTTGGGCGCACCGCCACGCGCCCTCGCGTGGCGATTGGGAAAATCCGGCGGAGGAGGCTCGAAGCTCTCCATGTTGGGCGCGGGGCGCACCCGATGGCACCCGAGGGCGGGCGCACTCCCCGAGACCGGACGCTACCGCCGCAGTCCTTCTCATGGGGATGGAAGGCCGCAGCCGCATATTTTCCGTCCTGTCAAAAACAGCCCGATTTGCCATAGTGAAGGCTCCCGCAATTCCAACCAAGCCACTGTGAATTCCGCTTTCCATGTCATGACGAAGCCCATCGGGCCGATCTGCAACCTCGACTGCACGTATTGCTACTACCTCGAGAAGGAAAATCTCTACCCGCGCGGGGAAAACTTCCGGATGTCCCCCGAGGTGCTTGAAACCTACATCCGTGACTACTGCGACTCGCAGCACACCTCCGAAATCGCGATGGCGTGGCAGGGCGGCGAACCCACGCTGCTCGGCGTGGACTATTTCCGCAGCGTGGTGGAACTCCAAAAAAAATATTCCGGCGGTCGTCCGGTCTCGAACGCGATCCAGACCAACGGCACGCGCCTCGATGCGGAGTGGTGCCGGTTTTTCCACGAGAACCAATTTCTTGTGGGCCTGAGCATCGACGGTCCGCGCAAGCTGCACGATACCTACCGCGTGGACAAGGGCGGCAAGCCAAGCTTCGACCGCGTCATGGCCGGCCTCAAGCTCCTCAAGCGCCACGGCGTGGACTTCAACACTCTCACCGTAGTCTCCGCGAGCAATGTGAAGCGCCCGCTCGAGGTTTACGATTTCCTCAAGGAGCAGGGCTCGGGCTTCATCCAATTCATTCCGCTTGTGGAGCGCGCCGCCGATGGAGGCGCGCTGGATTTCGCGCCACCGCCCGAGCCCGGCGAACCGCCTCAGGAGGTCACCCGTTGGAGTGTGCCCGCCGAAAGCTACGGCGATTTTCTGTGCGCGATTTTCGACCGCTGGGTGAGGGAGGATGTGGGAAAGGTGTTCGTGCAAATCTTCGATGTGGCGCTTGGCATCTGGAGCGGGCGAGGATCGAGCCTGTGCGTGTTTCTCGAGGATTGTGGAAAGGCCCTCGCCCGCTTCACCTTCCTCCTCCCAAGAGCCTATCGAAAATCCTTGCAGAATCATCAGGTATGAACCGAGGAGATCGGTTACAAACTGACCGAAGACATGCGTGTGAGTCAGAGGTGGCAGGAATTAATTCTTGACATTTAAGCTCTTTAAGACCGCTTACTGCGGTGGCGTATCTCAAGGTGTCTTGAGATAAAAACGGAGTTGAATTTTTGATTGATTCTCATGCCGATACAAATATCCTCTAATATATGAAAACCATAACAGTCAATGTATCTGATCCTATTTATCGGGATTTTACTGTTTATGCCAAGCAAATGGGGAATAGTGCCTCGGAGTTGATTCGGCGGGCGATGGAGGATTATCACCAACGCTTCATTGTAAGGAAAACAACGCTGCGCAATCGCAGACCCGTTAGTGTGGGTGGTCCCATGCAGCCGATCGGTAGTGAAGAAGACTTACTGGGAGAAATGCTTGATGACCGTCGCGATTGATACCGATTTTCTTGTGGCCGTGGAAATCCGCGACCACCTCTTTCACAAGCCTGCGGATGCCGTTTTGGGTCGTTTGCTGGAGGAAGGGCACAAATTGGCCGTTGCGCCGCAAATGCTGGCGGAATTTGTTCATGTGGTGACGGATTCGAAACGATTGAAGGATCCACTATCGATGGAGGAGGCCTTGGCCAGAGCCGAATACTGGTGGCAAGCGAGGGAGGTTGTTCGCATTTATCCTGAGGGGGATGCGGTTTCCACTTGGATCGAATGGTTACGCGAACATCGACTCGGGCGAAAGCGGCTCCTCGATACGATGCTAGCGGCATCAGCGTGCAGCCAAGGAATTTCAACGATTGTCACCAATAACGAAAAGGACTTTAAAGTCTTTGGAAGTTTCGAAATTCTAACCTACAAAGAGCAGGGGAATTTGCCTTAGGGGTCAGCAACTGTCTGAATTCGCAAGGGAAAAGTGCGGATTTTTTAGGGAACTGGGTGTCAGCATTAATTATTGACATTTAATAGCCTTAAGAACTCTTATCCGCATTAAACAACTCCAGAGCGGTGATCCAAGGCTCGTTCAAATCCATGCCGGTATCTTGATCGGGAGCGATGCGCTTGAATCCGGCATACATGAGGCACGTGAGCTGGAGGCCGGAGAAGGATTCGCCTGGGTAGGCTGAGAGGGAGTATTTTTTCTTTGGGTTCGCGTAGTCGAGCCTGTTTTCGCCAAGGCGGGCGACCTCGAAGGTGATCTCCATGATACGCCGTGAATCGAGGGGGTCAAAGCGCTTAAGGGCATCGAGGAGATGCCATACCACAGCGGGGTATTTTTCCTGGAGGAGTTCGGGATTCGTGGGGCCGCCGCGTTCACGGATTTCCTTACGGATGGAGGCGAGGAGTTGCTCTGCCATCTGGAATAAGGGATTGCTGCGAGCATCACCCGGACTGGCATCGCACAGCAGAGAGTCGAGAGCTTCGGCGCCCGCATCGAGGTGGCCTTGATTTTTCAGCAGGAGGGCATTTCCAAATCGTGGCTCGGGGAAGTGAGGGTTGGCCTCAAGTTTTGATCTAAGGACTCGTCCAGAAATAAATTAATACAAAACAGCTATTGCGGCTTGATGGTATAGTTCCATTCGCCGTGAAAATCGGAGCGCTCGATTTTGATGGATGCCATTTGTTCAGCTGTCGGTTTGAGGGC
>JBILBH010000005.1:0-75659 GCA_044353785.1 Terrimicrobiaceae bacterium | reverse complement strand
TGAGTTTTTCGGCTTTGAAATTGGCGAGTCGCTTTTCCTCGATCGCCAGCATGGGATTCGCCCGCTCGGTCTGTTTCGGCCAGCGATAGCTCGTCTGGGGAAGAAAAAAAACGGATGACGAATCGACTTGGACATTGCGGTCGCCATCCGAGCCGTCCGTGTTCACATCCATGTCCGCTATGACGAGGAGCGCGCGGCGCGATGTGGCTGTGTTCTCGAGTTCAAGCATCGTCTCGCAGTCGTAGAAATTATGCCGAGTGAGCACGGCGTCGAGGTTGGCGAGCTTGCGGTTCAGGTCGTTTGTTTTGAGTTCGTAGATTTTTTCGAAAAACGGAGACACCGAAGCGCTGGTTAGCAGGACGGGAAGATCCTTGAAAACGCTGGGCAGCGAGGGGTCGCTTGCCGCGATGTCTTCAAGTGCGAGGGCCGGGCGTGGCAGGCGGGCGCGGAGGGTCAACTCGATATTGTAAGCGTCTGGGTCAACGCGGTCCTGGGATGCCAACTCCAGCGATTTTTCGGCCACGGCGGCGGACTCCAGCGAGATGCCGCTGAAGAGCGTTGCCGTTGGAAGCGGCTTGCGAACCAGAGCGGGTATCGGCTTGGGCGTCGGAACCGGTGTAGGCGTGGGGGAGGGCGTCGGCGTCGGGGGAGGAGGTGGTGGTGGCGGCGGAGGTTTTGGGCAAGCGGTGAGGCCGAATGCGGCGAAGCACACTCCGAGAGCTGCAAATCTCCTGCGCCACTTGCCTGCCGTCGCGCCCGTTTTCATTCCTCAGGTGTGGGCGATGAAGGCCGAGTAGACATCCGGCGGGATGTCCAGCATCTTGTAGTCGCTGGATGAGACGAAGAGCAGGCTTTGCTTGCCTTTGCCGAGAAGTTGGCCGAGCGAGTCGTAGATTTCGTGTTCCAGCGTGGCGAATTTCCTGTTGTAGCCGGCGACGCGGATTTTCACCTGCACGGTTTCAAACTCCCGGGTTTCGCGCACAAACTTGTGCTCGAACGAGCGGGTCAGGATGTAAAATGGCGTGTTCTTGAGGTTGAACTTCGGCATCACACGGTTGAAGAACAGCTCGCGGGCCTTGCCGACCCACATGGCATACATGCCAAAGTAGACATTGCCGACCGAATTGGTGTCCGCATAGGTCGCGACCAGCGTGTAAACAAACCACTTGTCCTCAAAATGACCTGCGAGGCTGTGCTGAGAGGCACCGGGATCCAGCACGGTGACCGGACTGGCTAAGCTCACGGCGCTTTCCGGTTGTGATGCGAGAGCCGAAGGGGCTGTGCTGTCCAATTCCGCTGCGTCGCTCACAAATTCCTCCGAGGAAGTGGGCTTAAGGAGAAGCCAGATCACATAGCCCAGCGGCAGGAGCGAGCCGACGATTTGCAGGCTTGGCGAGCGCAGGAAGTAGCCGAAGGAAAAAATGACCACCGCAATACTGCCGATGCAGAACATTTTCACCTGAGGAATTGCATTTGCCGAGCTCACAATGTAACAGCGGGCGATCGCTAGGATCGAGTAGCCAACAAAAAATGTGGCGTAAAAGATCATGAAAAATTCCAACTCGAAGCGGAGCATCACTCCCGCCACGGCGACGATGCCTGCAAGCAGGTAGGCAGGGATCGGAGAGGTGAGGAGCTTGGGCGGAACGAGCGAGAAGATCGGGTGGTTGCTCGTGCTGGCGTTCGATTGCAGAAACCACTTCAAAGCGATGTAACCGCTGTCGAGCGTGGTGAGCACACACACGCAGATGAACACCGCGTAGGCGGCGAATGTCCATGATGACGCGTTGGAGAAGACCATGGTCAACACTTCCTGGCCGTAATTGTGGCCGGTGATTCCTACCCGAATGAACTCGCTTGCGCCCCAGTTCAGTGCCCACAGGGCTGTGATGCCGTGCCACAGAATGAGGCCAAAAAAGAGCAACGAGCCGATGATATATCCGGCGGCTATGGAGACGCGCTCGCGGTGCATTTGAATCGCCCGCTGCCATTGTTGAAGGTCAAGCCACGGGCCGACGAGGAAGCCGATGATGATCGGCACGGCGTAGCCCCAGTAGTTCCAGTCGTTCGTTGGCGGCTTGGGAATCGTTAGCGGGCCGGTGCCCTTGCCGAGGGTGTGCACAGTGAGAATCACCAACGCCGGAGCCAGCAGGAGGAAAAGGGCGCCATGACTGAACTTAATGCGTTTGATGTCGAATTCCTCGCCAAACAAAATCGCAGCCGCCAACACCACAAGCATCGTGAGCGGCAGGTAGAGGAGCTCCGGTCGAAAGCCCAGCGGCGCCCAGGCGTAGCGAATAAATGCAAAGATCGTCAGCGTGATGGCGAGCAGTTGATACAGGAAAAAAACCAGACGGAAAGGTCTCGACCACGAGGCAAAAAATTTCGCCAGCGACTCGGATCCCGACTCCCTCCGGGCCAAGTGGTGTGTGACCAACCCGAAGATCAGAAGCCCCAGAAAATTCGGGATCGCGAAGGTCAGCAGCCCGAAGAGTCCGAATTGCGTGGTGAACTGAACCGAGAAGAACAGGCCGAGCCCCCACATCCAGGATAGAGCAATAGAGATTCCCCACAGCACAGCGCCGAGAGAGCGTGGGATTTGAATAGGCGAAGATTTAGCCATTGGCCCAAAATCCATACAATGGCCGGATCGAACTCGCAACTTCTTCCAAAATTTCCGAGCAGCAGCGCGTAGTTCTCTCGGGAGGGCCAGCGTCTCGCCTGGCCCAAATTTCAACAACGGATGCCGATTCTAAACAAATCGATGTGCCCACCGGGGCACATTAAGCAGTTCAAGCGTCACCTCAGTTGTTGACTCAGCGTGACCCGCCCCCGTGCAATGGCGCGAGATGCCGAAGTGATTTCAAATTCGAACTGCGCGAGTGGCCCAAGCTCCTTCACCAGAGTCGCGCTGGCCTTCAAGGTCTCATTCGGCAGGGCCGCACTCTGGATTCGCAGGGCGTCGACCGAGGCCACGAACAAAGCGGAATCGGGTTTGGCGCTGTCTTTCATCCAGAGGGCTCCAGCGGTCTGTGCGGCGAATTCCATAAGCAGCGCGGCCGGAGCGATCGGGTTGCCGGGAAAGTGGTCTTTAAAAAACCACAACCCAGGATCCAGATTCCAGATTCCGATGCCGTTGCTTTCAATGCATTCGAAGGTATCCAAAAAGCGGAATCCCGGGCCGTGGGGAGTGAGTGGTTTGTTCATTTTTCGAGACGGGAGTAGTGGTGCCATTGCTCGGGCGCGCGGGCGAAGAGAGGCACAAGCCCCTCTTTGGCCAACCGCGTGGTGAAGTGCTTTAGCGTGGCTTCGCGCCCCTCGGGCAACCACACCGGGCGCAATGGCGGCGCAGCTTCGATGGCAAATTGGCCGTCCGGTTCACGCCAAATGCCAGCGGCAACGATCGGCGCACCGGAGAGGAGAGAGAGCAGGACCGGAGCAGTGGAGAAAGGGATACGGCCGTGCGGGAGATCGACCTCGACAATGTTGGCGTCGAAGGGGCGGTCGCTCAGAAGGGCGATCATCGCGCCATTTCGCAGCTTGCGCGTTATTTCCACAGCGGAGAATGCATCGTTCCCGACGACGACGGTTTCAACGCCCCAGCGTTTGCGGAAGTCTGCCCGCCAGCGCGTCAGCTCGGTCGTAGGCTCGGGCAGAGTGAGTGTGGTCATCGGATATCCCAACTGGGACATCACAAGCCCGCCGAGTTCGAAAAATCCAAAGTGTCCTGTCACGAAAAGGCATCCCTTCCCGTCGCTGCGCGCATTCTCGATCTGTTCGATGCCTTTTTTCGATCCCAGCATGTCGAGCACCACGCCGGTCTCGCTGACGCCCAGTTCTGCATACTCGCGGAAGTTCAGCGCTTGGTGAATGCAGACTCGTGCCGCATTTTTCCAAGTCGCTTTTCTGGGATCCAGCAGGGCGATGTTCGCGCGGATTTCTCGCAGCACCTTGGGATGCGTGAGCGCATAGCCGGTGCCGATGAGGCGAGCGACACATATGCTGCGCGCCTTTCCGATGAGTCGCCGCGCTGAAATCGCCAATTCAAACGCATGCGGACGGTAGAGTGCCTTGTAAAACTTTGCCTCGCGGTAATCCTTGCCTTGCTTCGGACGCAGGGCGGCAGTCAAGAGCGCCAGCACACCCGCAATGATCAAAACATGTCGAAGTCGCATAGGTGGGGTTGCCGTCTACCGCAGCGCAAACTTGTGTCTTATTACGCGGTGGTGAGGCGCCCGTTGATCCAGTCCCGGAGCACGCCGAGGCTTTGGAGGGCATCCCGCGCCGTCGTGGCGTCGCCGATTGAGATTCCGTATTTTTTTTCGACGGCGATGATGATTTGCAAGGCGTCCAGCGAGTCGAGACCGAGGCCGTCTGCGCCAAACAACGGCGTGTCCTCCGAGATGGTGGTGACATCGATTTTGAGCATCACATTTTCAGCCAGCATGGAGCGGAGAATGTCAACGGAGGTTTCTTTGTCCATCGGTTCAGGTGAGCGACGAGTGGCAGTGCGTGTGAGTCTCAAGCTGACCCTGCATCCAGCCTGTCTGTGAATATATAACCATCTGCTTTCAGCGTATTCAGAAGCTTGGAAAGTGTGCAAGCCCGCTCTCCCTCTCGCATGCCGGGAAGATGGCTTTCGTGAAGCAGGACGATGCTGCCAGGCGATGCGCTCCGGCGAATGCGCCGCACAACGCGGGCTGGATCGTGCGCGATACCATCATGTCCTGTGGCGGACCAGCCCATGATTTTAAGCCCGCACTCCTCTGCTGCGACATGCACAAAGGGGTTGGCCATGCCGACCGGGGCTCGAAATTGCACAGGCATTCGACCGGTTGCTTTCTGGATTGCCAAGGTGCAAAGTTTGATTTCCTCTGCCGCACGGCGAGGGCCAGCGGACCAAAACGTTGCCGAGGCATGTGAATAGGTATGGTTTTGCACGGAGTGTCCTTCGTCCACCATGCGTCGACAAAGTGCCGGATGGGCCTCAACCTTTTTTCCAATGACAAAAAATACCCCCCGCACTCGTGCCTTGGCCAAAGCATCCAAGATTTGCGGTGTCTGACGGGGATCAGGGCCGTCATCAATGGTGAGCAGGAGTTCCTTCTCGCGGGTTGGGAAGGATTTTTCGACTGCACCGAACCATTCGCAGTTTCGAATCACTCCCGGTAGCACAAGCATCCAGCCCGCGCAGGCTGTAAGATATCTCGACCAGCTCATTCAACGGGATCGGAACATCTCCGGATCGCCTCTCCCTCACGGATCAGGCATTGGCGAAAATACTCCTCCAGCATCTGGCTGAAATTCCGCGCATTGGCATGTGGCTCGGGATGAAAAACCTGACCCGTCGAAAGGCGGAACTGGATTGGCATTTCAAGCGGGCTTTTAAACGAGATCGCTTTTCCTAAAAAACGGCTCGTGCACTCGATAAAGATCGTTCGCACAGAAGCGCCGCCTTTGATGGCCGCGAGCGCAAATCCATCGAGGAATGGCGCAAGCGCACCCTCGCGTGTTCGGGTGCCCTCGGGAAAAACGATCATGTTGCCGCCTTGGGTCACCAGTCGCCGTGTCTCCTTGACCATGCGCAGCGCCGGAAGGCTGGGGATGTATGCGGCCTGTCTGGCCGGGATGGAAAAAAGAGGATGCCGCCATGGATTTGTTCCAACCACACAAGCCGCGTGGGGAAATTTCTGAAAAAGCAGAAGCGCGTCAAAAATCGAGGGGTGATTCGCGCAAAGCAGAGAGCCATGCCAGTTGGCCGAATCTTCAAAACCCACATATTCGCAGCGGATGCAACCCATGCGCGCCAAGCGATCGAGGTATCTCGCGCAGTGGAGGCTGATGGCCTCTCTCGCCCGGAGTTGGGATGTTCCGTCATTGCCGGATGGGAATCTGAAAAGAACGGAAGCTGCCAACCAACTCGCTCCAGCTAGATAGAGAGCGTAGGCGGCGTGGAGTCGCACGGAATCGCGCAGAGGCCTGCTCTCGAAGCGAAACCCCGGCGCAGTCGCCGAATTCTCCATGGAAGCGAGCCTATTGAGTGCCATCCATCCTATGTTTGACCGAGATGCTGGTCTTTCACCAGAACAACCGCACTCCTGCTTTGGACGCTCGGCTTGTTGTGGAGGCTTGCTTCGGGACAGGCTTGGATGCTTCTTTGGGGCCCGGTCGGATAGCAAGATCATGGCGCGCGGGGGAGAGGATTCCGTTGCCTCGGGCATGGTCGCGAGTTATTAAAATTCGGCTCAATTTCACACATGGCAGATTCCTTTTCGGCATTTCAGATAGCCCGCGCTTATGGTCGCTCCAAATGGCTTCGAGGCTATGTTGCTGGAAAAGTCGGCACGGATCCTGTTTTCAAGACGGCGTGGAAATTTATCAGCATCCGTCGCCAGCCTGTCTGGGACATTGGTTGCGGCTTGGGCCTCCTCGGCATCTCGATGCGCGGCGCAGGTCTCACCGAGCGCTACCGGGGCTTCGACACCAGCGCCTGGAAGGTTAATCTCGGCAAGGAGGCCATGCGCCATTTTGGTTTTGAGGAAGTCGGCTTCGAAGTGCGCGACGCACTATCGGTGCAGATTCCCGAAGGGGCAACGGTTTGCATGTTCGATGTGCTGCATTATCTCTCACCGCCGGATCAGAAGCTCATGCTCGAGCGCTTAGCCAAAGCGGCGGAAGCAGGTTCACTCATCCTCCTTCGCACGACATTCAAAGACGCCGGTTGGCGTTATCTGGTAACCCTTCTTGAGGAGTGGTGGACCCGTGTTAGCGGCTGGATCAGCGGGGGAGATGTGAATTTTCCCCACCGTCGGGAGTTGGTTTCCTTTTTCAAGAATCGCGGCCTCGGAATCGGCGTAACCCCGCTCTGGGGTAAGACCCCCTTCGGTGGCGAGTTGGTAGTCATCGAAAAGATCGAGGCCTAATACCAACCGCTCTTCCCTTTGGATTATTGTGGTGAGGCGTGGGCGTCTTGCTTTCCGACCTCCTGAGCCAGGAAATGGGTCATGCCAGAGGATGACCCATTCCGCTGAAGGATTTCGGTGCTGCTCCCGTTTTGGAATTAGCGGGAGGCGATGACTTCTTCGCTGATGACTTTGCCGGTGGCCTCGGGCTCTTTGGAGGGCTCGGGCACGGGTTTGGCGGCTGGGACATTCGGGCTGACCTTCCAGAAGAGGAGCTGGAATTTATCCCAGCCTCCAAGGATTTCCGCAGCGCGGGGGCTTCCGGTGAGGTCCTGGTGCTCTTGGATGAGCGCCTTAAGGGCGGCGATGTCCGATTCAGCGGACAGACGCGAGATCGAGATGAGCTGGTTGTTGTAGAGGCGCTCGAAGCGGTTCTCGAGGTCGAGGATGTAGGCCACGCCGCCGGTCATTCCGGCGCCGAAGTTTTTGCCGGTGCGGCCGAGGACGACGACGGTTCCATTGGTCATGTATTCGCAGCCGTGGTCGCCGATGCCTTCAACGACGGCAGTGCCTCCGGAATTGCGGACGCAGAAGCGTTCTCCAGCGCGGCCGTTTGCGAAGAGGCGTCCACCGCTCGCGCCATACATCACGGTGTTGCCGATGATCATGGCCTCGTGCGGGATGAAGAGCGAGCCGGGCTCGGGTTTGATGACGATTTCGCCACCGTTCATGGTTTTGCCGACATAATCGTTGGCTTCGCCGGTGAGGAGGAGTCGCACGCCGGGCGAGAGGAACGCGCCGAAGCTTTGTCCCGCGCTGCCCTTGAGTTTGAGTTCGACGGTGCCATTGGCAATGCCTTCCTCGCCCCACTGGTAGCCGATCTCGCCGGAGACCTGGGTTCCCACCGAGCGGCTGGTGTTTTCGACCTCGTAGGACAGGGAAATGGGACGGCCATCGGTGATAGCATCCTTCGCGTCCTGGAGAACGGTCTCGTCGAGCGTCGAGTCCTCGGGTCCATCGTTGCGCGAGCGGGTGGCGTGGCGCACGGCGGAGGGATCATCGGCGGCAACATTCACGAGCAGGCGTGAGAGGTCGAGGGTATTGGCTTTCGGGTGGTTGGGAATTTCCTTTTGGCGGAGGCATTCCACGCGGCCAACCATTTCATCAATGGTGCGGAAGCCGAGACGGGCCATCATTTCGCGGACCTCGGTGGCGACGCCGTTGAAGAAGGCGACGACATTTTCGGGGCGGCCTTTGAATTTGGCGCGGAGCCGGTCGTCGATCGTGGCGACGCCGACCGGGCAGGTGTTGAGATGACACTGGCGCACATACACGCAGCCCATCGCGATGAGAGCGGCGGTGCCGAAGTTGAACTCCTCGGCTCCGAGCAGGGCGGCGTAAACGATGTCCTCGCCGCTGCGCATGCCGCCATCGGTGCGGAGGGTGACGCGGTTGCGGAGTCCATTGAGCATGAGGACCTGGTGGGCCTCGGCGACGCCGAGTTCCCAAGGTCCACCGGCATGCTTGATCGAGCTGAGCGGGGAGGCGCCTGTGCCGCCTTCATGTCCACTGACAAGAATGATGTCCGCATGGGCCTTGGCCACGCCGGCGGCGATGGTTCCAACGCCTGCGGTGGAGACGAGCTTCACGCAAATGCGGGCGCGGGGGTTCACCTGCTTCAGATCGTAGATGAGCTGGGCCAGATCTTCGATCGAGTAGATATCATGGTGCGGCGGAGGCGAAATAAGGGTCACTCCCTCGACCGAGTGGCGCAGCTTGGCGATGTAGGCGCTGACCTTGTGACCGGGCAGCTGGCCGCCTTCACCGGGCTTGGCGCCTTGGGCCATCTTGATTTCGATTTCCTTGGCGCTGGCGAGGTAGGCTGCCGAAACGCCGAAACGGCCGGAAGCGATCTGCTTGATGGCGCTGTTCGCCCAGTCGCCATTGTCGCGGCGTTTGAAGCGGGCGGGGTCTTCGCCGCCTTCGCCGCTGTTCGACTTGCCGCCGATGCGGTTCATGGCGATGGCCAGGCACTCGTGGGCTTCGGGGCTCAAGGCTCCGAGCGACATGCCGGCTGTGGTAAAGCGTTTGCGGATGTCTTCAATCGGCTCCACCTCATCGATAGAGATAGGGCCTTCGGTCGTGGGCAGGATTTCCAAAAGATTGCGGAGTGCGACCGGCGTGTTGGCCAGAACCGAGTCTACATATTTTTTATAATCCTCTGCCTTGCCGGCTTTGTCGGCGCCCTTGATGCCCACATAGGCGTGGAAACTTTGAAGGACGGGCGGGGTCACAGCATGCATCTCGCCGCCGCGACGGAAGCGGTAGTAACCGGGGTCGCTGAGTTTGCCTGCCTCGATCGGCACGGCTTCCGAATAGGCCATGGCGTGGCGGGTCAGGGACTCGATGGCGATTTCCTGGAAGCCGATGCCTTCAATCTGGGAGGCCGTGCCCTTGAAGCATTCCTCGATGAGTTTGGAGGAAATGCCGATGGCTTCGAAGATTTGCGCGCCACGGTAGCTGTTAACCACCGAGATGCCCATTTTGGACATGATCTTGAGGATGCCGGCTTCGATGGCCTTGCGGTAGTTGATGACGGATTTGGCGAAATCGCCGTTGGCACCGTCGCGCTCCAGGATTTCGCGGATGGTTTCGAAAGCGAGATAGGGATTGACCGCAGCGGCACCGAAGCCGATGAGGCAGGCGATCTGGTGAACATCCCGGGCTTCGCCAGTCTGGCAAACCAAGCTGCAGCGCATGCGCTTGCCGACCCGAATCAGGTGATGGTGCACAGCGCCCACGGCGAGCAGCATTGGAACCGGGACTTTCCCGTGGTCAACTCCGGAGTCCGACAGAACGAGAATGCGCGTGCCGGCATCAATCGCCGCCTCGGCATCGGCGCAGATGCGCTTGATGGCTGGCTCGAGGCCGTCTTCGCCCTCGGAGGCATTCCAGAGTGTCGAAACTGTGGTGGACTTGTGTTCGTTGCCTACAGCTTGAATCGCGGCCAGTTCCTCATTGAGAAGCGCAGGCGACTCCAGACTCACCAGGCGGGCATGCTCGGGCGTTTCGGCGAGCATGTTTTTGCGCCAGCCGAGCACCGTATTCAGGCTCATCACGAGCTTCTCGCGAATCGGATCGATCGGCGGGTTGGTGACCTGTGCGAAGAGTTGCTTGAAGTAGGTGTAGAGCAGGCGTGGCTTTGCGGACAGGACCGCGAGCGGCGTGTCATCTCCCATCGAGCCCACGGCTTCCGCGCCGTCTTTGAGCATGGGTTTGATGATCATGTCCACTTCCTCGGATGAATACCCGAATGCGACCTGGCGCTGGGTGAGCGTGAGGATGTCGAGTTCGGCGGCAGGGGCTGTGACTTGCTTTTCTGTCAGCTGAGGCAGGTTGCTGAGGTTGTTTTTCAGCCATTCGCCATACGGTTGGCGGGCTGCAAGGCTGGCCTTGATGTCGGCATCGCGGAGGAGTTTGCCGGCGGCCGTGTCGATGGCGATCATCTCGCCTGGAGCGAGCCGGCCTTTTTCAACGATCTTGAGTTGGTCGAGTTGGGAACCGCCGACTTCGGAGGCCATGACGAACATGCCGTCCTCGGTGATGTTGTAGCGGGCAGGGCGGAGTCCGTTACGGTCGAGGCACGCGCCAGCGATGATGCCGTCGGTGAAGGCGAGGGCGGCTGGTCCATCCCACGGCTCGGAGAAGCAGCGGTGGTAATTATAAAAATCCTTCAACTCCTGCGAAAGCGTGGGGTCCGAGCGGTAGGATGGCGGTACGAGCATCGTCACGGCGTGAAGGATGCTGCGGCCGCTCATGGTGAGAACTTCGAGCGCGTTGTCGAGGCTGGCGGAGTCGGAGCCGCCGGGTTGGATGATCGGTTTGAGGAGGTCTATGTCGGCACCCCAGAAATCGGCTTTCAGCTCGGCCTCGCGGGCATGCATCCAATTGCGGTTGCCACGGATCGTGTTGATCTCGCCATTGTGTGCAAGCATGCGGAAAGGATGAGCAAGCGGCCAGGTCGGGAACGTGTTTGTGCTGTAGCGCTGGTGGAAGAGCGCGATCGCCGTCTCGTAGTCGGGATTCGCCAGGTCGGGGTAGAATTTTTCCAGAGAGGCCGAAACGAGGAGTCCCTTGTAAACAATCGTGCGGTGCGAGAACGAAGGAATGTAGAAATCCTTGATCTTGTCAGCGGCGGCACGGTCCTCGATTTCGTTGCGGGCGAGGAAAAGGCGGCGCTCGTAGTCGTCATCGGACATGCCGGCAGGGCGGCCAACCAGAACCTGCTCGATAAGCGGCATGGTGGACTGGGCTTTTTCGCCGAGCACATGGTCGTTGATCGGCACTTCGCGCCATCCGAACACGAAGAGTTCGCGTTTTTTTAGCACCTCTTCGGTGATCGCGCGGGCGCGGGCGGTCTCGTATTCGTTGTGAGCGGGAAGAAACATGACGCCCACGCCGAGGTCGCTGGGATTATAAAGTGTGTGGCCAAGCTTCTCCACCTCGGGTGTGAAAATTTTGTAGGGAATCTGTGTGGTGATACCCGCGCCATCTCCGGTCTTCGCATCCGCATCTAGCGCACCACGGTGCATGAGGCTGCAGATGGAGAGCAGGGCGGTCTCGAGAATGGCATTCGAGCGTTCACCACTTATCCTTGCAACGAGTCCGACGCCGCAGGCGTCATGCTCGAGGTCGGGATTGTAGAGTCCGTTCGAATCGCGGGATGGCAGAGCTTGGTTCATGTTCAAAAATAACGAGCCAGCAAGAATCGCTCCACAATTCAGAATGTGGAGAATTTTTTTGAAAAAAAATTGACGGTCAATCCGAGCGGTTCGCTGGAGTTTTGATATGGGGGAGTCTGGCGAATTGGGTGGTCAATCCGCTCTCAACGGGCGTGGCGGCGGATCGCCTCCTCTTTAAGAATGCCTATGTAGGGCAGGTTGCGGTATTGCTCGTTGTAGTCGAGTCCATAGCCGACCACGAACTCGTCGGGTATCTCAAAGCCGACATAATCAGCCGCTGTGGCGGTCTCGCGCTGTAGTTTTTTGCGCAGCAGCACGCACGAACGGATGCTGGCAGAGCCGGATTCCGCTGCAAGACGGTCATGAATCGCGCGCAGGGTCAGGCCGCTGTCGAGGATGTCATCAAGGATGAGAACATGCCTTCCGGTGACATCAGCGATGGAGTTTTGCCGGAATTCGATGCGGCCCTTGGATTTGGTTCCATGGTAACTGGCGACGCTCCAAGAGTCGATTTGGAGCGGCAGCGGAATGCGGCGCAGGAGGTCAGCCATGAAAATGAAGCTACCATTGAGAATCGAGACGACGGTTAGTTCCTTGCCCTCGTAGTCTTTGGCTATGGCGTGCGCCATCTCGTCGAGGCGACTGAGGATGGTTGTCTCGTGATACAGAATCCGGTCGATGTCGCCTTGCATTCGAGGTATCCGTAGCTTGCCCGTCGATGCAGGCAAGCTATTCGAGGAGGCCCAGCGAGCGCAGGTTGCCGTTCTCGAGGGCAAAAATCTCGCGGCTCACGGGGTGGTTTGAAGAAAGGTAGGAGCTGATGATCGCCTCGGCCATGCGGAGGTGGATATCGTCCTGCTTGGAAAAAACCAGTATTTGGTTGCGTGTTGGCATCGCCACGAGCAGGTCGGGGCCGAGTGTTTTTTCGAATGCTGCAGCAAACTCTGGCGCGAGCACGCAAGAGGCGGTGAGGGGATCATCCGACTCGATGGCGGCGTATTGGATTACCTGATTTTTGTTTCGCACAAAGGTGGGCTTTATGCGTTTGAAAACCTCCGAAGCCGTCTGCAGCGCCTCCTCCCGGATCATTGAATAGGTCATGTGAACGGATTGTTTCTCCTCGCGGGTGAGGGGTTGGATTTCTCCATTCACGATGCGGGCTATAGCCATCACAGTGCGCTGGGAGCCTTCGATCGGGCGGCGCATTTTGTGATCCATGAAGGATGGTTCCACAAGGAGGGCCCATTGGTTGGCATTCAGGATTGCAGTGGAAGCCGCCGCAAAAAGAAAAACCAAGATCGCCCTTTCGAGTCTGGTGCGGGCTCTGGTAGTAATGGAAGGCATCATGATTGCGTTTTTAGAAGGAACACTCGCCGAGTCTCTCCCCACACAGATCGTCGTCAATGTCCACGGTGTCGGGTATCAAGTGATGATTCCCATATCAAGTTTCGAGCGGTTGCCGCAGCCGGGTTCGGCGGTGAAGATCCTCACGCATCTCGCCGTCCGAGAGGATGCGCATGTCCTCTACGGATTTTGCACCGCTGGTGAGCGCGATCTCTTCCGCCTGCTTCTTCATCATGTCACCGGCGTTGGGCCCAAGATCGCGCTCGCGGTGCTTAGCGGACTCTCGGTGGAAATGTTCAAATCCGCCGTGGTGGCAGGGGATACCGGAATGATCTCGAAGATCAGCGGGGTGGGCAAAAAAACCGCCGAGCGAATCGTGCTTGAGCTCAAAGACAAGGTCGGCGTCGCCGCCGAGTGGGAGGCCTCCAGTGCGAAGAACGCCCCGAGCCAGGAGGATGTCCGCTTGCATGATGCCGTGCTGGCTTTGATTTCCCTCGGCTACAAACAGGTCGAAGCCCACAAGGCGATTCGGGCTGTGATGAAGACGGGGGATGAAATGCCGACCTCCGAGGAGTTGATCCGCCAGGCGCTGAAAATTCTCTCATGAGTCCGCTCGAATCGGCCCGTGCCGTCCGCGCCGCCATGCCTGAGGGCGGTCTCTTTCATGAAAAGGAATGGCGCATCGCACCAGCACCCTTCGCTCTGCCGGATGGACTCGCGCCGGAACTCGAGAAACTCGGCTACCGCCTCATGCTTTTCCTGCGAGCCTGCGACCAGCTTTACCGCCAGAGCGTGAAAGGCCGTCAGCCCGCGTGGGTTGCCGAACTCCTCGATGCGGGCAAACCGCCGGAACTCGTTGCCTTCCAGCGTGAATGCGGGCTCGCGGGCGACATCCCCAGCGTCATTCGGCCGGACTTGGTCCTTACCGAGGAAGGCTTCACCATTGCTGAGATCGATAGCATTCCCGGTGGAATCGGTCTCACTGCTTGGCTTAACAAAACCTACGCGGGGCTGGGATTTGATGTCCTGGGCGGAGCGGATGGCATGCTGCGTGGATTCTCGAATATCCTGCCCGGGGGTGACATCGTGGTCTCGGAGGAGGCGGCGACCTACAGGCCGGAAATGGAATGGCTCGCCGGCGAGTTGAATGCGACCTCGCCGCAGTGGCGGGTTGTGGATGGTTCGGCGAGGGATGACTGGCAGGAGCGGATTTATCGTTTCTTCGAACTCTTCGATTTGGCCAATGTGCCTGCTGCATCTGGAATCATGGACAGAGTTCGCGCTCGTTCGATTCAAGTCACTCCGCCGTTCAAGCCCGCCTTGGAGGAGAAGCTCTGGTTCGCTCTTTTCTGGATGAAGCCGCTGGAGGACTTCTGGCGCCGTGAACTCAGCGAGCGCGCGTTTTTGGCGCTGCAAAAAGTGATCCCCTACACATGGCTGGTCGACCCGGCTCCATTGCCGCGTCATGCCGTGCTGCCGCGCCTTGAAGCGCACTCGTGGGCCGAGGTTGCCAACTTCAGCCAGAAGCGGCGGAATTTCATTTTGAAGGTCAGCGGATTTTCCGAACGGGCGTGGGGTTCGCGCGGCGTTGTTGTGGCAAGCGATCTGTCGCAGAAGGAATGGCAGACCGAGTTGGAATCTGCCTTGGCGGCGTTTCCCTCGCAACCTCACCTCCTGCAAGTCTTCCACGCGGGACGCCTCTTCGATGCGGAATACTGGACTCCGGCGCATGACGCGATCCAATCAATGCGCGGTCGGGTGCGATTGTGTCCGTTTTTTTTCGTTGGTGAAAAAACAACGCAACTCGGCGGCGCACTGGCCACCATCTGCCCCGACGACAAAAAGCTCCTGCACGGAATGCGCGACGCCATTTTGGCTCCTGTCGCGTGAGCGGCCTCAGGGCTTCAGTCGGCGTGACAGGTCGCGCAGGGCGCGGGCGAGCAAGGGATCGCTGATTCTCAGCAGCGCGCGGTAAACCGGCAGCACAACGCGGCGGCGGACGAACCGCTCAGGCCAGTGTGGCAGTAGGGTCGCGACACGAAGCGGGAAGAGTTGCAGCGTGCGGCCATCCTCCGTGGGGCACTGTGTGCGGTATCCGCGGTCAATCGTTCCGATGGCACCCGCCTCTTCGGCCGCCTCCATGAGTGCGACTTCTTCGAGCGACATTCCGGATTCCAGATGTCCCTTGGGAATCAGCCAGCGGGCGCCCGAGGAGCTGGTGATGAGCACAATGTGGAGCACGCCTTTTTTAAAAAGAAACGGGACCGCGCCGGCCTGGACATCCGGGTTGCCTGATGTCGGAACCCCGTGCAGGGCGATCTGGCGGAGGGAGTTGGCGGCCGAAAGTTCTCGTCCGAGGAACGAGGGTTTGCGGAAACTCCGTGCGTCGGCGGCGGTGTCGAAGCGGATGCGCGCTGTGACAAGCGGCGCGTGGGTGTCCTGAAAGACATCGATTTCGATATTGGACGAGCCGTGGGGAAGTTGCTGGCGGATCACCTCGACGCGGTGCGTTTCCGCTTCTTTCCACAGCTTCTCGAAGGCCGTCTGCGTGACGGGGACGGCTTCAGGCAGGCTGCCGTTTTCCGGGTGGTTGAGAACCGAGACGCCGCACTGGCGGCCAGTTTGCACGATCCACACCTCCCGCGTTCGCTCTTGGGAAAGGCATCCCATTCTCACACGGCACGAGGGGAGCGCCTTGAGCGAGGGGAGTGGGCCCTCGACGAGAAAAAAGCGTTCCGATTTGCGTGCTGTCATGGTCAGGAATTGGGCGTTCAAATGATGGCTGGGCGGACGGGAGTCAAGTCCGCCCTTGCTCTATTTTTCCCCTTTCGGCGCGAGGGATGCCGCCCGGCGGGCATTGGCCCCGCGCGAGAAGGCTTCGAGCGAAGCGCAGAGCTTTTCGCGGAGCGCGGCATGTTCGTGGTGGAGGCTGCCGATGAGTCCGCCGAGGGAGAGGGCCAGGCGGGTGTCGCCGGATTCCAAATGCCGCCCGGCGTGTTGCAGGAGGTAATCCTGCTGCAGCGATGTGTCGTTGTAGCGGCCGAGACGGTTTTGGAGTTTCGACAACCCGGAGGCGAGGAGATTCACCGAGTCCGGCGCGAAGAGTTGGCCGAAACACTCCAGGAGGTATCGCATTTTTTTGCAGTCGATGCGAATCGAGTGGATCATCGAGTCCGGAGTTTCGAAAGTGATCGATTTGCTGGTTTTGCGAATGCGGCGGAAGCGTTTGTAAATCCGCTCGCCAGCGACCTCCAGAATTGGACGCGCGGAGTTCGGGGACGGCTCGATCGAATGCGAGGAGGCCCACGCATCCTGGAGGGTCGCGATTTGGTTTTTGTAGGAGGCGGAACTCAAGAAATCGGCAACTTGCGCGGCCTCGACCTCGCGCTCGGTCCGGAGTGCCTCGAAGAAGGATTCCAGACCCCCGCGAAGCTCCTCGGGGAGCATGTTTTCAAGACGACGGCGTGAGAGGAGGTAAACATCGAAATCGCGCAGGGCATTGGTTCTGCGGCAAAGGTCGCCGATTTGTTTCTTCCATGCTTCGGTGAGGTGCTCGGGGAAAACGCCTTTCATCTGACCTGTCACCGAGCGGAGTTTGCGCAGAGAGACGCGGTAGTCGTGGAGAAATTCCGTGTCGATATCTTTGACGATGCCCTCCTCGTTCCAGCGGGCGATGGAGAGCAGGCTGCTGAAGATTTCCAGAAGGACGGTGCGGGCGTGCGTCTCGGGAGCAAAGGTGAGGCGGAGTTTCAGCGAGTAGGGCGACGGGCGCACCCGGCAGAGTTTGTAGGCTTCTTGGACAAGATTCTCGTGGGTCGGACGACAACCGGCGGCCGCCAAAGCCTGAACAACCGTTCCCATGTCGAATTTCACGCCTGCGACAGGAAGGACTTCGACCAGGGTTATCCGAACTTTTCGCGATCTTGTGGTCGCAATCCGGCACACCGCAAGGCGGAAGATAATCCGGCGCGATGTGTCGTGGGCTTCAAAAAAATCCCGCTGCAAATGCACCGAAGCCGTCTTCCGCAGCGCACGGATATCCGTTAAGTCGCCCAGTTGATTGCGCAGCGGTCCCTCCGAAAAATCCTCCGCGAATTTCGGGGTTTGCGGTGTATTGGCTGATCGAGACAATTCGTCGCCCGCTTGGAGCGTCCATCCATTTTCATTCGCCAGAATGGCGTTGCCGAACCAGAGGCTCCACACATGGGTGTCGTAAAAATCGCATTGGCTGGATTCCGACTCCACCCTTCGGACGCTCAGGCTTGGGAAGGTGCGCGGTTTGATTTCAAAGGAGCCCTTGCAAACAAAGTGATGCACGGCGGCGGCATTCGACGCGGATTCGTCGGGAGCTGTGTGGAATGGATTTTCCGGTTTCAACAAAAGGAAATCAAATGTCGCAGGTTGGATTATGCAATGGGGGTGAAGTGCTCTCCAGGCGATCAATAAACCTCGGGAACCCACATTTCCTTCGGGACATCATGCCGATGGTAATCGGGATGGTGAATTCGCGCAGGCAGCGTAATCGGGGCGTGCGGGACCGCTTCGTAGGGGACTTGGCGGAGAAGGTGTGAGATGCAGTTCAGACGAGCCCTCTTTTTATCCACCGCATGGATGACCCACCATGGAGCTTCCGGGATGCTCGTGCGCTCGAGCATGACTTCCTTTGCTTTGGTGTAGTCCTCCCAGCGGGTGCGCGATTCGAGGTCCATCGGGCTGAGTTTCCACTGCTTCAGGGGATCCTGGATGCGTGCGTTGAAGCGGAACTCCTGCTCGGTGTCTGTGATCGAGAACCAGTATTTGATGAGTTGAATTCCGGAACGCACGAGCATCTTCTCAAACTCCGGCACATCGTTGAAAAATTGTCCGTATTCCTCGATGGAGCAGAAGCCCATGACGCGCTCGACGCCGGCGCGGTTATACCAACTGCGGTCGAAGAGAACGATCTCGCCCGCCGCCGGGAGGTGCGCGACATAGCGCTGGAAATACCACTGCGTCCGCTCACGGCTGTTCGGTGCAGGCAAGGCAGCCACGCGGCAGACACGCGGATTCATTCGCTGGGATATGCGCTTGATGACCCCGCCTTTGCCTGCAGCATCGCGACCTTCAAAAATGATGACGATCTTTCTCCCTGTTTTGACAACCCAGTCCTGGAGCCTCACCAACTCGCTTTGGAGACGGAAGAGTTCACGGAAATAGGTCTGTCGAAATGCTTGGTCGGGGGTCTTCGAAGTCGAATTGCCTGCCCCAGGGCCGACTGTCTCCTCAAGTTCGAGTTCCAGTTCCTCATCCAGATTGTCGAGGATTTCTCTGCGGATTCGTTGGTGAAGATCGTCGGGTTCTTTTGTCATGTTGCTATTTTCTTTCCCACCTGCCAGACCATCCGCAATCTACCGCTTGTGAACTTTTCGTGACACAAGAGGGGCGAGGGAGTTCAGATGCCCGGCGGGCGCTGGCTCGAAAAATCTGCAGCTGACTCGTAGGCGTCGGCGATTCCCAGCAGGCGGGTTTCATCCAGCGCCTTGCCAAGGAACTGCAGCCCGACAGGAAGCTTTGATCCGCCCTCCTCCACGAATCCGCAGGGCACACTGATGCCGCAAATGCCGGCAAGGTTTGTGGCGATGGTGAAAATATCCGCCAAATACATGCGGAGAGGATCGTCCACGCGCTCGCCGATTTTGAAGGCCGCATCGGGTGATGTCGGGCAGATGAGGGCGTCCACTTTTTCAAAGGCGTTTGTGAAATCCTGCCGGATGAGCGTGCGAACCTTCTGGGCGCGCAGGTAGTAGGCATCGTAGTAGCCGCTCGAGAGAACATAGGTGCCGAGAATGATGCGGCGTTTGACCTCGCTGCCGAAGCCCTCCTCGCGAGAGCGCATGTAGTGGTCGAGCAAGTCGCGTGGATTTTTGGCGCGGTGGCCGTAGCGCACGCCATCGAAGCGCGCGAGATTTGCCGAGGCCTCTGCGGTGGCGATAATGTAATAAACCCCCACGGCATACGAGGTGTGCGGGAGCGAGACCTCGATGATCTCGGCTCCGAGTTCCTTGCACCGTTGGATGGCTGCCTCGACTTGCGAGCGGACGCTTGGGTTCATGCCGTCTACAAAGTATTCTTTTGGAACTCCCAGCTTCACGCCTTTCAAGTCGCCTCCGAGTTTCGCTGTGAAATCCTCCGCAGGCAAATCCAGTGAAGTGGAGTCGTGGGAGTCCTTGCCGGTGATGATATTTAAAAGTGAGGCACAGTCCCTCGTCGTGCGGGCGATCGGGCCGATCTGGTCGAGGGATGACGCAAAGGCGACGAGTCCGTAGCGTGACACGCGGCCGTAGCTGGGTTTTAAACCCACGACGCCACAGAGCGCAGCCGGTTGACGGATCGATCCCCCCGTGTCGCTGCCAAGAGTGGCAAAAGCCTCGCGGGCCGCAACCGATGCAGCTGAGCCACCGCTCGAGCCGCCCGGAATGCGCGTGGTATCCCACGGATTGCGGGTCTTTTTGTAGGCGGAATTTTCGGTGGAGGAGCCCATGGCGAACTCGTCCATGTTCAAGCGGCCGTAGGGAATCGCTCCCGCCGCGCGGAGCTTGGCGATGACGGTTGCGTCGTAGGGAGACTTAAATCCCGCGAGCATTTTGGAGGAGCAGGTGCATGACTCGCCGAGCACATTGATGGCGTCCTTGATGCCGATGGGAACGCCGCCGAGGGGGAGGTTGATGTCCGCTTTCTCTGCAGCGGCGAGGGCCGTTTCAAAATCGCGGGAAAGGTAAGCGTCAATTGAAGGATCCACGGCGGCAATGCGAGCTTCGAGTGCGCGCAGGGCGTCGGCGGGAGTGAAGTTTCCACGGCGGAATCCGGCCTGGAGTTCGGAAATGCTGAGATCTGTGAGTTCGCTCATTTTATTCAATCACTTTGGTCACCACGACGAGATTGTTTGCGGAATGCGGCGCATTGGATAGGGCAGCCTCGCGGGTCAGGCCAGGATGGCAAACATCCTCGCGGAGGACATTGAAGACAGGGTTCGCGTGGGCGGTCGGCTCGACTCCGGAAACATCCAGCGTCTTGAGTTGCTCGACATATTCCAGCACGCGGCCGAGCTGCGATTGGAATGTGGTGGCTTCTTCGTCGGTGAGTTCGATGCGGGCCAGGCGCGCGACATCTCGGACATCAAGGTTGGGACTGCTCATGCGCGGGTATTGGTAGAAGTTCGTGGACGATTTGTCCAAAAGTTTGATCCGTTTACGGCAGAATCTCACGCAGGCGCTCGACCAGCGGATGCTCGACGCGCTGCATTTGGCCATCCGGGCCAAGCAAAAGTAGGTGGCCATCCGCATCCAATCCCGTGAAAAGTCCGGCAACGCTCCCACCCGTGGCGAGTTGGATTTCCACAGGCGAGGGGACCTGCCAGCTTCGGTTGAGTTCCTCGATGGCCGCCGCCATGCCGCCGGTTTGCATTTCGGCATGCGCGCTTGAGAGCGCCTCCAGCACGCCATGCGCCATGGTGGCGATGTCCGGCGGCTCGATCCACTCGGCGAGGTTCGTGGCTGTGGCACGGAGGGCCGGATCGTCCAGCCATGGTTCGTTGGTGATGTTCAGTCCAAACCCGACGATGAGCATGCCGCTCGCGGGTTGCTCGATGAGAAGCCCCGCCACTTTGCGCGGGCCGCACATGAGATCGTTCGGCCACCGAAGGCGCGCGGAGGGGATGCCGAGGCTTTTCAGGTAGCGCAGCAGGCACGCGCCCACGCGAAGGGAAAACCCCGCCCACTGCTCCGCCACTCCGCTTGCTGGCATAGCCGCTGAAATCCAGAGCCCGCCCTCGTGCGAAACAAATACCCTCCCGAAACGCCCCCGCCCCTTGCTTTGCACATCCGCCCGCACAGCCGACCATGCCGGAAGTTCGCGACAAATGTCGTTCGTCGATCCCGCCGAGGAATAATGCCGCAACATCCACTCCGTTCCACACCTCGCCAGATATTTTTTCTCCTCAAAATTCACCCCCCTAAACAAAACACTCCGGCAGTAATTACAAGATCAACAGAATCACTGGAGCGGTATTCGATGCTTTGGGACATGATTAAAATCAACACCCATATATCTTTATTTGAAAAATATCCGTGCCCTCTGTGTCCTCTGTGGTCAATCCCTCCCTATGCCCGCCCAAGAAAGACATTGCCCCTCGGGCGGTTTTGCAAAACATTACTCCTCCTTTATTTTCATGAGCACCGACACACAGGAACCAAAGCCACTCAGCGCAAACGAAGTCCTCAAAGCCGCATCGCACCACTTGCGCGGCACGATCGCACAAGAACTCGCCGACACTTCCACGGGAGCCATCGCCGAGGAGACCGGTCAGCTCACGAAATTCCACGGTCTTTATCTCCAAGACGACCGTGACCTCCGCGTGGCGCTCAAGAAGGCGGGGAAGGAAAAAGCCTTCTCCTTTATGCTTCGTGTGCGCCTGCCCGGTGGCAAGGCAACGCCCGCCCAGTGGCTCGTTCTCAATAAGCTCGCGGGGGATGTTTCGTCACCCTCGCTCCGTCTCACCACGCGCCAGACCTTCCAATTTCATGGCGTGCTCAAGGGCAATGTCAAAAAGCTCGTCAAGGGCATGCACCAGGTTCTCCTCGATTCCATCGCCGCCTGCGGTGATGTGAACCGCAATGTCATGGCACCGCCAAACCCCGAGGGCAGCGCGGCGGCCCAGCAGGTCTATGATGCCGCCGTCTCTTGGAGCGAATTTGCCCTCCCCAAAACCCGCGCCTACCATGAAATCTACCTTGATGAGGAACTTGTCGCCGGCGGCGAGCCTGAGCGCGAGCCCATGTATGGAGAGACTTATCTGCCGCGAAAATTCAAGACTGGCTTCGTGCTGCCTCCCTCAAACGATGTGGATGTGTTTTCACAGGATCTCGGCTACATCGCGATCATCGAGGACGGCAAACTCGTCGGCTACAACGTCACGGTCGGCGGCGGGCTCGGAATGAGCCATGGAAATGCCGAGACCTTCCCCCGCCTGGCTGATGTCCTGGGCTTCATCACGCCCGATCAGGTCAACCAAGTCGGAGAGGCCATCCTCACCACCCAGCGTGACTTCGGCGACCGCACAAACCGCAAGCATGCGCGTCTGAAATACACCATCCAAGATCGCGGCATTGCGTGGTTCAAAGGCGAGGTCGAGAAACGCTCGGGCATTGTCTTTGGTCCAGCCCGCGACTTCCATTTCACCACGATTCAAGATCCCTTTGGTTGGCACGAGTGCACCGACGGCACCTGGTTCTACGGTCTGCACATCCTCAGCGGACGCATTATCGACAAGGAGGGCTGGGCGATGAAAACCGCCCTCCGCGAAATCGCCGAAATCCACACCGGCGACTTCCGCCTCACTCCTTCCCAAAACCTCACTATCTCCGGCGTCACCTCCGCGCAGAAGCCCGTCATCGAAGCGATCCTCGCCAAGCACGGCCTCGACAAGGAAAACGACCGCTCCGGCCTGCGTCTGAATGCCCTCTCCTGCGTGGCACTGCCCACCTGTGGCCTCGCCCTCGCCGAAAGCGAACGCGCCCTGCCCGAGTTGCTCGAAAAATTCGAAACCGTCCTCGAGCAGAACGGCCTCGCCCACGATGCCATCAGCATCCGCATCACCGGTTGCCCCAACGGCTGCGCCCGACCCTACCTCGGCGAAATCGGCCTCGTCGGCAAAGCGCCGAACAAATACGCCCTCTATATCGGCGCCGCCTACAACGGCACTCGCTTGAACCGCCTCATGTCGCCCAGCACCACGATGGACGGCGCCGTCGAAATGCTCCAACCAGTCATCAAGCGCTATTCCCTCGAGCGTCAAGTCGGCGAAGGCTTCGGCGACTTCTGCAACCGCGCCATCCTGCCCGCTGACGCCACATTCCACAGCATAGGCACCCCGCTGGCGGCATAAGTAAGACCCACGCAATCCCTTGGAGGATCAACCTCCGGCTTGACCCAAGACTGAGTCGCATTATCACGCAAGGCCCGTCGCCAATCACCCCGCAGGTCTCTCAGTAGCCCGCAGAAACTCCGCTTCTCTCCGGCCCGTAGGCTCTTCGAGGCGGAGAGAAGCGGCAGAGAGACAGGGGGCGGGCGGTGAGCGTGCCAAGACACGCGAAAGCCAAGGTGGGAAGGCCTCGCTTTCCGATAGAAAACTTTTCTGAAGGAAAATCTCTTGCCACACATGGGTGCTGGGATTGGAAATCCTTTTGAAAAATTTGGCGACCGGAAGGTTCAAGCTCCCGGCCGCCGTTGCTTCCACTGGGCCGTCAACCGCAAGGAAGATGGCCCTCTCTTTTGCTGCGTTTGAGGCTTATTTTTTATTGAAAATCCGGCGTCATATGCCTATATTTCAATGATTTAATCCATCCCGCGCCCAGATTTGCATCGTCAACTTGCTGAGGGTTTGAAGAGAAGTCCCATCCTCACGATCCTTGGTCCGCGCCAATGCGGGAAGACGACATTGGCACGGGAATTTTGCAGAGGGCGCCAGGATGTCGTTTCCTTGGATTTGGAGAGTCCAGCCGATGCGGCAAGGCTCGCCGAGCCTTTGCTTTATCTTGAGAAACAAAGCGGTCTGGTTGTTTTGGATGAGGTGCAGACGATGCCTGCGGTGCTGAATGTGCTGCGCGTTTTGGCCGACCGCGATCCGCTTCCTGCGCGATTTTTGCTATTGGGCAGCGCTTCTCCGGAATTGATGAACAAGGCCTCTGAGTCTCTCGCCGGAAGGGTTGAATTTTTGGAAATGGGAGGCTTCAATGTGCATGAAATCGAGGATGATCAAGACAGGCTCTGGTGGAGGGGAGGCTTTCCCCGGTCTTATCTGGCACCGCTGGATGACGATGCCCGCATCTGGCAGCAGGATTTCACATTAACATTTCTGGAGAGGGATCTGCGGAAGATGGGGATTGAAATTTCTCCAGCAGCACTGCGACGGCTCTGGACTGTTTGCGCTCACTACCACGGAGAAATCTGGAATTCCTCAGCGGTTGCCGGAGGACTCGGGGAATCGGCCCGGACGGTCAGGCGTCATCTCGAGATTCTCAGCGGTTCCTTCATGTTGCGACTGCTCCAGCCATGGCATGAAAATCTCATGAAACGCCAAGTGAAATCGCCTAAAGTCTATTTACGCGATTCTGGTATTCTTCATTCTCTGCTCAATATCCCCAGTCTTGACGCGCTTTTTGCTCATCCCAAACTGGGTGCTTCATGGGAAGGTTTCGTCATCGAGCAAATCTGCTGCGCGGCACCTCGCTCCCAAGCCTTTTTCTGGGCCACTCACACCGGCGCTGAGGTTGATCTCTTGCTTTTCCACAAAGGACGCAGGATCGGTTTTGAATGCAAGGTAGCCGATGCTCCTAAAGCCACCAAATCCATGCACATCGCCCTGCAGGACCTTTCTCTCGACGAGATTTTCGTCATATCACCGCGTCCTGGGACATACCCACTCGCCCCAAAGATCACGGCCTGCGGAGTTGGCGAGGCAATCGCCGCACTTCACCGCCAGTCGTTGGGCTGAGAGAGCGGTCATCGATTTCATAACACGAGTTGTCTCCGGGGGGACAGCGCGCGAGCCACGCCAACGCCTTCGGCGCGACAGGCAACGGCACGACCATATCGAATGGAGCCGCATTGGGACTCTCGGGAGGTATCTCGTTCGGCGCGGAGGCCCTCTCCCTGACTGGCAGCGGCATATCCAGCACCGGTGCCCTGCGGAACATCAGCGGCAACAACGCCTACGGCGGTGCCGACAATACGACAATAAGCGGAGCCATGGGAACCTCTACTGGAACCCTCACCAAGGAGTCGTCCAGAAATAATCTGATACACGGTGCGCAGGAGCTTTGCCGCCAGCCAAGGCGTGACGAAGGAGCATACCCGCAGCGGTCTGTGACTGCCGATTATTTTAACGACTCCGGCGCTCATAGAGACGCCGCTAGTGCGAACGCACATATATGAAATCAACCAGTGAAAGTCTGAGTCATCCCGAGACGAGCAACGGGAGAGGAGCCGGAGGCAACTGCGTCGTCGTGAGACGGGGTGGGGAGCAGCCCGAGGCGGACCTGCGGTCCCAAACAAAAGTGAACCCGATTCGGTTTGCAACAGCGGCGAGCCTGCTAGCGAGTGGCGAAGCCAGTGGCGAGAGCCACATCCGTTTCCTCTCACATTTCTCGTATAAGGGGGAGAAACGGGCTGTTGGGGATGGTTGGGGTGGGAACGCAGGGAAGGTGTCATATGGAAGCGTTGAGACCTGCGCGGGCAGGAACCCGTTTCGACGGTGCCGCGCAGGAGTCAGAGCCGCCATAGTAGCGAAGAAGCGGGGTAATTCCCGTGGAGCGAAGGGCGGCAGGAAGCGAAACCACATGGGCCAGCTGTACCCATTTAAAAAGCCCAATCGATTGCTCAACGAGCTAAAACTGTGCGGCCAGACGAGCCTTGGGGAAGCCAAAGCCTTATTGTGGTGCGTCGGAACAGCGAGAGCTGGGGAGGGAAATCTTGCAAGTCCTCAGAGCCTGTGGTCCGGCGTCCGACGAAACTCTGGCAACAGAGGAGTCGGCAAATTCGCAACTGGAGAGCCGGATGCGGGAGATCTGCAAGTCCGGTTCGGAGGGGGGAGCGGGACAAACCAACGTCCTGTTCCTACCTCTATCAGGGTCCGCTCGGCTCGAACAATGCCATGCGACTCGGCGACTGCACGCCGGAGCGCACGGGTTTATTTTTGAATCCGGAAGGCGCCTGTTTGTTGACTGGGGTGGCTTTCCTTCATGATGAAGGGGTTGCCTTTGAGCCAGAGGCGGAGGGCTTCCCAGTGGATGAGGAAGATGATTTTGAGAGTGACGAGGGGAAATGCGAGGGTGAGTCGGGCGAGGTTGGAGGTGGTCAATTCAGCTCGTTTGCCGGTGAGTGTGCTAAGGAGAATTTTTTCTTCGCCGCGATAGTCGTCGATGGCGATGTGGAGGCGGTTTCCGGGTAGTTCGAAGCGGAAGTCAAACGCGAGGTCGAGCGGGGAGAAGGGGGAGACATAGTAGTTTTTCGGCACCCGGATGTGGAAGCCGCTGCCGGATTCGTCGAGCGGGACGATGTAGGGCTTGAGTTCGCCAAAGGTATTGCCTACTTGAACGACGGATGTGAGCGGACGGTTTTCCGCGTCGAAGCAGAAAAAAATTGAGATCGGGTTGAAGGTGTAGCCGAGCATACGGGGGAGTGTGAGCAGGCGGATGCGGGCCGGGCGCGTGGGGATGCTTTGGGATTGAAGAAATGCTTCGAGATTCGCCCTCAGGCCGCGCGAGTGGAATTGGAAGTAGTCTTCTTTGCGGAGCGAGTAGAGATTCGGTTCCTCCGCGCTGAATAGGGGGACGCTGCGAGTGAGCGAGGGGATTTCGTCGAGGTCGAGGAGGAAGAGGAAAATCCGGTAAACAAACTCGTGGTGCTTGGGCTGCAAGCGCCGGTGCATGACAGTGCACTCGTAGAGGCAGGATGCCTGAGTGGTCATCGGCCGAGGAGCGGGCGCAGCACGGCGGCGAGGTCCACAGCTGAGCTGTAGGCGTCCTCGTGAAAGCCATGCCGGAAGTAGCTTCCGCAAAAGAAAATTCGTTGCTGCGGCGAGCGGGTGTTGAGTGAGGGGAGTTCGCGCTGCGCTTCCATGGCTCGAAGTGTGTAGACGGGGTGTTCGTAGTCAGTCTGGTAGAGAATTGTCTCCGGACGGATTTTATCGGCGCCGTTGACCGAGACGAAGTAGTCGCGCTCTCGACTCACATTTTGCAGGGCGTTCATCCAGTAGTGCGTGGTGGCTTCGCGGTCGCCATGGGCATTCTGCGCCACGCGGTAGTTCCAAGACGCCCAAGCGTGGCGGATGCTTGGCATGACGGAATGATCGGTGTGAAGCGTGGCGGTGTTTTTCTGGTATCCAAAGGCGCTGAGGAGGCTGGTCTGGGCAGCATCGGGGGCGGACAGCATGGCGAGGGCTTCGTCGGCGTGGGCGGCGATGATGATGCGGTCGAATTCGCGCACCGTGCCATCATCTATGCGGACTGTGGCGCCGGAGGTGGATTCCCGGACCTCGACCGCCTTGGCTGGCAGTTGCACTGGTTGGAGGTGTGCCAAAAGTTTGTCTCTGTAACTGCGAGATCCCCCACTGACCGTGAACCAGGGATGGTGCGTCGTAATGCCGAGGAATCCGTGGTTTTGAAAAAAACGGATGAGGCTCAATGCAGGGAAATCCAGCATTTGTCGTGGGTCGGTGGACCACACGGCCGAGCTCATGGGGATGAGATACAGATTGAGGAAATCGACGCCCAGTCTGTGCTTATGAACAAATTCGGCGACTGTGCAATTCAGCGAGTCGGGTTGGTTGAGAAGCGCGCGGGCCACGCGAAAGAAGCGCAGGATTTGGATAACCAGGGCGTGGAAGCGCGGCTTGAGGATGTTTCCGCGTTGCGCAAAAAGTTTGTCGAGCCCCATGCCATTGTATTCAAGGCCGGATGGCAGGTGCTGGACGCTGAAGGACATTTCGGAGGGCTTCGTCTCCACGCCGAGTTCCTCGAACAACCGGACGAGATTGGGATAGGTGACATGATTGAAAACGATGAATCCCGTATCGATCGGGATGTCGCGTCCATTTTCCTCCACGGTTACCGTGTTTGTATGGCCGCCGGGTCGTTTGTCGCGCTCAATGAGTGTGATTTCCGCGTGGTTGCGGAGTTGCCAGGCCGCTCCCATGCCGGCAATGCCAGAGCCGATGATGCCGATTCGCTCTCTCACTGGCGTGTGTTTTGCTCGACTGGGGCTTTGTCGTAAACGCGGGCCGGAACGCCTTTGATGTCCCACACAAGACCGAATACCCCGAGCAGACGGATCACATAGTAGGAGATGTCTATTTCCCACCAGAAGAAACCCTGTCGGGCGGAGGATTGAAAGTGGTGGTGGTTGTTGTGCCAGCCCTCGCCGAGTGTCAACAGCGCGAGAAGGAGGCTATTCCGGCTGTCGTCGCCGGTTTCAAAGCGCTTTTTGCCGAAACAGTGCGTGAGGGAATTGATCGTGCAGGTGGCATGAAACAAAACCGTGGTGCTGATGAAAAATCCCCAGACCACCATTTGCCAAGGTGAGGTTCCGAGACCTGGCGCGAAGGCTTCCAGTGCGGCTCCGAAGCCGTAGAGTACGGCAAACAAAAGCGCTGGTCCGATCAAGTCGAAGCGATTCAAGAAAACCAGCTCGGGATATTTCGCCAAATCCTTCACGCGGTCGTAGTCGGTGGGGAAATTCTTGCTGCTGGTGAGCCAGCCTATATGCGACCAAAGGAAGCCCTTCATGCCGGGTGAGTGGATGTCGTGCTCGTCATCCGAGTGCCGGTGGTGGTGGCGATGCACGGATGCCCACCAAAGCGGTCCCCGCTGCACAGCGGTGAGGCCGAACAAGGCGAAAAGAAATTGGGTCGCACGCGACGTGTGGTAGGCGCGGTGGCAGAAATACCGATGGTAGATCGCTGTCACGGCAAACATGCGGGTGAAATAAAGAACCACAGCGGTTATGACGGCAGCCCAACTCCAGCCCGTCCAGATGACGCCGAGGCAGCCGAGGTGCAGAACAATAAATGGAATCGCCCGCGAGAACTCAAATCGCTCCGGCATTTCTCGCACCTTCTCGGCACCTTCGGGAAAGTGGTCCGAGTCGATGGCGCGCATGAGTGGGGCGAAAAGTCGATTAAGCACAGGCATCAGCATCAATCCTCTGCGACTCCGAGGAGGTCAAGTAAGCGGTTCAAGTCGTCCGTGCCGTAGTATTCGATCTGGATGTGGCCCTTTTTCTCGGAGTGGGTCACTTGGACGCGTGTGGCGAGACGGTGTGTGAGCAGGTTTTGAACGCGTTGAATCGCGGGGGCGGGTTCAGTGGTAACGCCGGTGCCGCTGCGGCGTGGTCGGGTGTTGCCGGTATCAGCCAGCTTTTGCGCGGCCATTTTTTCCGCGACGCGCACGGAGAGGCTTGCTCGCACGATCTGGTCGGCGAGCCATTTTTGTTCGCTGTGGTTTTTCAGCGAGAGGAGGACTTTGGCATGTCCCACGGAAATTCGCCCGTGTTTTAGAAGTGATTGCGCATCGGATTCCAGATCAAGCAACCGCATGGCATTTGCGACCGATGCCCGGCTTTTTCCGACGCGGCGCGAGATTTCCTCTTGGGTGAGACTGAATTCCTGATGAAGCCTGGCGTAGGCAGCCGCCTCTTCGATCGGGTTCAGGCCTTCGCGCTGGAGGTTTTCGATGAGGGCGAGTTCGAGAACCTCGCGGTCGCTGGCCTCGCGAACGATGACGGGGACATCCGCGAGACCGACTTCTTTGGCAGCCCGCCAGCGTCGCTCGCCGGCGATGAGTTCATAGACACCATTCGACTGTCGAACGATGAGGGGCTGGATGATCCCGCGCTCGCGGATGCTTTCGACCAGTTCGTGCAATTGATCCGAGGAAAAATCCACACGCGGTTGGAGCGGGCTGGGAGTAATGTTCGCAAGCGGGAGCCTTTGGATTCTCTCGCCGTGTTCTTCAATAGGAGCCGGACTGGCCACGCGCTTGTTGATGAGTGCGCCGAGGCCCTTGCCGAGTGCTTGCTTTGCCATGACTGCGGAGCCTAAACATGGAGGCAGTCGCCGACAAGTAGAAGGCGCGCTTCCTTTCTTTTTAAAACAAGACCCGATGCTCAAATTATTCAATCGTCTTCAGCTCTGGGAGGATTTGACGCCGCGCAGCCCTGCAGGGCAGATGGCATGTGACGAGGCGCTCTTGCTCTTCTGCGACAGGCCTGTTCTTCGAGTGTATCGCTGGAGTGCGCCCGCAGTGACATTTGGATACGCACAGAGGCTTGGGGCGGTTCAGTCCCTCGCGCAACGGTTGCCGCTCATGCGGCGATGGAGTGGGGGAGGGATGGTTTTTCACGGCAGTGACCTCACGCTGGGGCTTGCGATTCCCACTTTGGATGCGGCGGCGTCCAGCAACTGCCGGGACATCTACAGTGCGATTCACGAGGGTCTGCTTCCAGCGATTCAAAAATACCTTCCGGATGCGCGTTTGGTGCTCCCCGAGGAATGCTGCTGCGGACCGGTTTGTTTCGAGAGCCCTGTGGCTTTTGACATCATCGCCGGGGCTTCAAAAATCTGCGGTGGAGCCCTCCGGCGTTCAAAAAAAGGCGTTCTTTATCAAGGTTCGCTTCACCTGCTCGGTGGGGTCCCTTTTGAAATCGCCAACTCGCTTGCAGCTGAAGTGTCTTGCTTTGAAAAAGCCACCACGCTGGAGCCGCTCATCAAAGATCTATCTTCCAGCAAATACGAAACCCCGGCGTGGCTGGCGATGCGCTGAGTGATATGAGGGGATTAGTGTCTCAAACTCTATGGCAATAATCGGCATCACTGGCGGCATCGCCTCGGGCAAATCGACTTTTAGTCGCGCTTTGGCTCAGATCCGGGCCGCGTGGATCTTCGATTCCGACGCCTGTGCACGCGAACTTCTCGATTCCGATTCTTCCGTGCGCGAAGCCGTGATTCGCGACATCCTGCCCACGGCGTATCGAGGGGATGGAACGCCTGACCGTGCCGCGATTCGAGCTGTTGTTTTTTCCGATCCTTCAGCCAAGGCGCGTCTTGAAGCGGTCCTTCATCCTTTGGTTCGCCGCCGCCGTTTGGCTTTGGCCAATGATGCACGAGCTGCTGGGCGTGATCTTTTTGTGGACATCCCACTTCTTTTTGAAACAGGTGCCTCGTCTGGATTTGATTGCGTTGTAACAGTCGCTTGCACCCTGGAAATTCAAATCCGGCGCGCGATCTTGAGAGGCCTCGAACGCGCCCGGGTCCTGCAAATCATCGACTCGCAGTGGTCCAATTCGCAGAAAATCGCGCTATCGGATTTTGTTGTTTGGAATGACGGGTCTCTGAACATGCTCGAGGCACAGGCGCGGGAGTTGGCTGGCCGTCTGATATTCCGGCGCAAAAAATAAAGTCTTCGGTTTCTTGACATCCTTTCCGCCCCCGATACTCTCTCCCCTCCGTTTACAAAATTGATCCTATGGCATTCACAGAAGTCATTCTTACCGCAAATATTCCCAAGCTCGGCGCAGAGGCCGACATCGTAAAAGTCCGCCGTGGCTTCGCCCGCAACTTTCTCTATCCCCAAGGCAAAGCCCTTGAAATCACTGCCGGATCCCTCCGTCAGATCAACCATCTCAAAGCCAAGCGCGCCGAGCGCGAGGCCCGCGAGGTGACCGCTGCCGAGGAAATTGCCTCCAAGATCAACAAACTCTCGATCAGCTTCACGCTGGATGCCGGCGCCACAGGCAAAGCCTTCGGTTCTGTCACTGCCAAAGACATCCACGACCGCATCGCTGCCGATCTCAAATTGGAAGACCTTCCGAAGCATGCTGTTGTGCTCGAAAAGGCCATCAAGGAAAGCGGCGACCACACTGTTGCCGTCAAGCTCCACCCTGATGTTACGGCCAATCTCAAGATCGAGGTGAAAGTGAACGCTCCCGCAGTCGAGGAATCCACCGAGGCGGCTCCAGAGAAAAAATACCGCCGCAAAGTTACCACCGAGGCCTGATTTCTCAGCCCCGCGTATTCATTTCAAATTTACCATGAGGCCGTGCGTGGAAGTTATCTTTCCGTCCGGCCTCATTCTTTTCCCCAAGCTCTGTAATCTTTCCTGATCGACCATGTCTTCCACTCCTGAACAAACCGCCAGTGCGCCAGTTCCAAACGGTGATGCCGGCGGCAAGGGACGCGGGAAAAAGAAACCTGATTATCAACAGCGCGGTGCGGCTTACCTTCCCGATGCCCGGCGTCCGCTCCCGCAAAGCCTTGATGCCGAGAAGGGGCTCCTTGGCTCGATTCTTCACTCCGCCACGGCATTGGACGACACCATGGCGCAGATGGAGGCGCGGCATTTCCATCTGCCGGCCCACCAGAAAATTTTCGAACTCTTGGTCGAGATGCGAAATGGCGGGAAGCCAATCGACCTCATCGCGCTCACCCAAACGCTTGAGGACAGGCGCATGCTCGACGAGGTCGGCGGCGCGGTCGCCATCACCGAGCTTTTTACTTTCGTCCCGACGGCGGCAAATGCCGATTACTACCGCGAGATTATTCTCGAAAAATATCTCCTCCGCCGTGTCATCACGACCTGCACCGAGTATGTCGCCCGTGCTCACGACGAGCAGGGCGATGTGAGGATCCTCCTCGACGAGGTTGAGGCCCGCGTGCTCGAGATTGGTGAGCAGCGCTTCCAATCCATCATGCCCACCATGAAGCAGATGGTGAGCGACGCGATCGACAATATCGAGAAGCTCTCTCGCTCTGGCGGCGGCATCACCGGCCTCCCGACCGGCTTCCACGAGCTCGACCGTATGACGAGCGGCATGCACGAGGGCGAGATGTTCGTCATCGCCGCGCGTCCCTCGATGGGAAAAACCGCGCTCGCCATGAATATCGCCGAGCATGTCGCGATTGATGCCGGCAAGCCCGTTGCTGTTTTTTCTCTGGAAATGGGCGCCCAGCAGCTCGTGCAGCGACTCCTCTGCTCGAGGGCAAGGGTGAACGGCTCCAAGCTCCGCGACGGCTTCATTGCGAATCGCGAAATGACGAATCTCATCAACATCGCCGGCCAGCTCTCCAAGGCGAAAATCTTTGTCGATGACACCCCCGGCCTGAGCATTTTGGAACTCCGCGCCAAGGCTCGCCGCCTCCACAATCGAGAAAAAATTCAACTCATCGTCATCGATTATCTCCAGCTCTTGCGATCGGGTTCCCGCCGCGCCCAAGAGAACCGCCAGATCGAAATTCAGGAAATCTCCTACGGCATCAAAGCCCTTGCCAAGGAACTCAAACTCCCCGTCATCGTCCTTGCTCAGCTGAACCGAAATCCCGAGCAGCGCACCGGCTCCAGCGCCGGTCGGCCCCGCCTGAGCGACCTCCGCGAATCCGGAACCATCGAGCAGGATGCCGACATCGTCGGGCTCCTGATTCGCGACAAATACTACGCAGAAGACGAGGAAGCCAAAAAAGAAGCCGCCGGCAAGGCCACCCTCATCATCGCCAAACAGCGAAACGGCCCCACCGGCGATGTGCCGCTGACCTTCCTCGAGGAATACACCCGCTTCGAAGACGCTGCCGTCGAGCGCACCGATCCGCAATAAAGCCCTCTTCTCGTCGGAAAGGCAGTTTTTTCCCACCGCCTGGTTTCCCGGCCGTCCCACGCCGATCTCGTGCGCTCACGCCCAAAAAATGGCGTCCACTACAAAATCGATAAATATCTCCCCCTCTGTGCTCTCTGTGTCCTCTCTGGTCAATCTTTTCGGAGGGGCGTCGCACAACAAAAAGTTGGTTCGGGAATTGCTATGTATTCAAGCATCAGTTGGCCACCAGCCTGCAAAACCCCAAACGACCTATTTTCCTACTAAAATCATGAGCGAAGACGATATTGCCACTCGCATCGACGAAGCCCTCGCCCTTCTGGATATCGGCCTCGAAAAAGAATCCGAAGCCATTATCCAGAGTCTCCTCGCGCAGGCCCCCACTGCCGAAGTCCACTCGGCGGCGATTTATATCTTCAATCGCCTAGGCCGCTTCATCCGCGCTTCCGTCTCGGCCGGTATTCTGCTCGACCAAAAAAATCCTCTCCCTTCCGAAGATCTTTTCCGGATCGCCCTCGCTTTCAATTTTTCCGGACGCCTCCAAGAGGCCTACGACATCGAAAAATCCATCTCTCCGCAAAATAACGAGCAGTCTCTCGTTCGCCTCTACGGTCTCGCCTGCAAGGCCAATCGTTTGGGTCGTCACACCGAGGCCCTCATCCACATGCTCGCCTGCTTCTCGTTCCAGAATACCGAAGCGGGGGATGCCCACAGGAAAATTTTCCTCGATAGCGAGCTTTGCTCACTTTGGGAAAAAATCCCCTCTATCCCGCTCACGCTTCGTCAGGCGATGCGCTACTGCAACTTGCCATTTGATGAAATCCTCGCGCTTAATGAATCGGTGACTCCCCTTCGCTGCGTGGACCAGATGGATATGCACATGATGCCGGCGAAATTCCACGCGTTGCTACATCCGGTCTACGCCACCTGTTTTGAGGTTGCCCCCTCTGCCGAGGCTGCCAATCCCGAATTGGCTGCTGAGTTTGCCGACTGGCAGGGGTCTGTGGTAGCGCCCCGCTTGGAAGCCTTCCGCGCGCTTCGCGACCGCATTTCCGCGATGGTCCTTGAGCAGCAACTCACCTTCGCTCAATTTCAGGCCTCCAAAGGTCGATTCGGTTGTGCCCGCAACCACCTCGTTTGCCATCTGCTCCAAAGTCCCGGTGCAAGTCTTGCCACGCTGCCCGAGATTCCGCTTCTGCTTCCTCTTATCGAGGAATTCCGTGCTCAGGAAGCCGAGTGTCCGGAGTCTTTTCGCACGCTCATTTCGTGGGCATACCGCGACGAGCCAGAAAAATTCCTCCGCGATATCTTGCCCGAAATGCCTGTTGTGAACCGCAGTTCCGGCTACGCCCTGCTCGCTGCCGGTTGCATGCATTATCGTCTGGGTGACACAGCCGCTGCCATCGAGAGTTGGTCAGCATGCGCCCGCAAATGGCCCCTCGATGACGCCCCCGTCATGAACGCCGCCATGCTCCTCAGCGGCGAAAAACGCTGGGACGAAGCTACCCAACTCATCAACTGCCTGCCCGACGAGTGCATGAAATCCTTGCTGTGGAAACGCGCGCACCACGCCATCAGCGAACGCCGCACCTTCTCGCTCAGTAGCAAGACAAATCCCACGCCCCGCATTCCCACGCCCACCTTTGGAAACCTCTACTCCGGCGCGGACGAGGAATTTCTCGTGGAGCACAAGCAATTCACGCCCATCGTTTGCTGAAGGTGATGCCGAAACTGGCACGCCAGGCAAATTTGGTCAGTTACGCAGCAACATTGTTGTATAAAACGAACACCCCGGCAGCCTTGATGCTACCGGGGTGTTTTTATTGAATCGAACTGCTTCTGTTTTTAGTAGCGGTAGTGCTCGGGCTTGTAGGGGCCTTCGGATGGCACGCCGAGGTATTCGGCTTGGCTCTTGGTGAGCTTGGTGAGGACGACGCCGATTTTTTCCAGGTGCAGGCGGGCGACTTCTTCGTCGAGCTTCTTGGGCAGGCGATAGACGGTGTTTTTGTATTTATCCTTGTTCTGCCAGAGGTCAATTTGGGCAAGCGTTTGGTTGGTGAAGGAATTCGACATCACGAAGCTTGGGTGGCCTGTGGCGCAGCCGAGGTTCACGAGGCGACCGTCGGCGAGCATGTAGATGCTCTTCTTGCCGCCGGGCAGGAAGTAGCGGTCGTATTGCGGCTTGATGGTCTCGCAGCGGATGCCCTTGTGTTTCTTGAGTTGCTCGACTTGGATTTCGTTGTCGAAGTGGCCGATGTTGCAGACGATCGCTTGGTCTTTCATCGCGAGCATGTGCTGGAGCGTGATGATGTCTTTGTTGCCGGTGGTGGTGACATAAATGTCGCCGACACCGAGCGTGCTTTCGATGGTGTTGACCTGGAAGCCCTCCATAGCGGCTTGCAAGGCGTTGATGGGGTCGATCTCGGTGACAATGACTCGGGCGCCGTAAGCGCGGAGCGAGTGGGCGCTCCCTTTGCCGACATCGCCGTAGCCGCAGACGACGGCGACTTTGCCGGCGATCATGACATCGGTCGCGCGCTTGAGACCGTCGGCGAGGGACTCGCGGCAGCCGTAGAGGTTGTCGAATTTGGACTTCGTGACCGAGTCGTTCACATTGATCGCTGGCACGAGGAGTTTGCCGACCTCGGCGAGTTGGTAGAGGCGGTGGACGCCTGTCGTTGTCTCCTCGGAGACACCTTTCCAAGCCTTGGCCACCTTGGTCCAGTAGCCGGGGCGCTCCTCGGCGACGCGGCGGAGGAGGGCCTTGACGACGGAGACTTCGTGGTTTTCGGCGGGTTGGTAGGCCCACTTGTCGCCTTTTTCGAGTTCGGCACCTTTGTGGATAAGAAGGGTCACATCGCCGCCGTCATCGACCACGAGTTGTGGGCCGAGGTTGCCGGGGAAGGTGATCGCTTTGAGGGTGAGTTCCCAATACTCTTCGAGGGTCTCGCCTTTCCAGGCAAAGACGGGCGTGCCGGTCTCCGCGATGGCTGCGGCGGCGTGGTCTTGGGTCGAAAAAATGTTGCAGCTGGCCCAGCGCACATCGGCGCCGAGATCAACCAGCGTCTCGATAAGAACCGCTGTCTGAATCGTCATGTGGAGCGAGCCGGTCACGCGCACGCCTTTGAGTGGCTTCTGCTTGGCGTATTTTTTACGAACCGCCATGAGGCCCGGCATTTCATGCTCGGCAACGCTGATTTCCTTGCGCCCCCAGTCAGCCAGTGCGATGTCGGAGACAATATAATCCGCGCCCTTTGGAGTGGCTGCGGCATATTTTACGAGATTTGCAGTCGCCGCGGTGAGTTCAGCGAGAACGGCGGCGGCTGTTGTTTTTGATTTGGAAGCGGATTTGGTGGCCATAAGAGTTTTAAGTTTTAAGAATTAAGTTTTAAGTTGTTGTGGTTTGGGTGTCGCTTGGCTTTGGTGCGGTTTTTGTGGGTTTGGTTTTGGTGATGGATTTGCGGAGGCCTTCAATCATTGCGGAGATTTCTTTGGATTCCGCGATGAGGGATTTGGATTTTTGGGATTCGAGCGTTTTGAGTTTGGCTGCGATGTAGAGTTGTGTTCGGAGCTCGCCGCAGGAGCTTTTTGCTATTTTCAGGAATTGGGAAAATTCCTTCGTGCCGCCGCGTTCAGCTCCTTCAGCAATGTTCGAGGGAATCGACAAGGCCGAGTGCTCGATCTGGTTTTTCAGATTGATAAAATCGCATGACCTGAACTTCTCAAAAACCTCGACAGCCAGACGACAAGCGCGCTGCCAGACTTCGAGGTCTTCAAAGGATTTATTAGCCATGAGGAGTTTTAAGAATTAAGTTTGTAAGTTTTAAGTTGTGTTGTCTTGAATGCCGATGAGGTGGGTGGAAGTTTAGTCTTCCGAATCAAGCACGGCGCGGGAGCGCCAACTTAAAACTTAATTCTTAAAACTTAAGACTCGTCTTTTTCCTCAGCGCGCCGCCTTTTTCAACGCCGCCGCCTTGTCTGTCTTCTCCCAAGTGATGTCTTTGTCTTCCTTGCCGAAGTGACCATAGTTTGTGGTCTTGCTATAGATCGGGCGGAGGAGGTTGAGTTGGGTGACGATGTCGGCGGGTTTGAAGGAGAAGACAGATTTGACGGCTTTCTCGATGTTTTCCTCGTTCACTTTGTGCGTGCCGAAGGTGTCGATGTGGATGCTCACGGGTTGCGGGTGGCCGATGGCGTAGGCGAATTGGACTTCGCAGCGGTCGGCGAGGCCGGCGGCAACGACATTTTTTGCGACATAGCGGCCCATGTAGGCAGCGCTGCGGTCGACTTTCGAAGGGTCTTTTCCTGAGAAGGCGCCTCCGCCGTGACGGCCCATGCCGCCGTAGGTGTCGACGATGATTTTACGGCCGGTGAGACCGGAGTCGCCTTGAGGGCCGCCAATGACGAAACGGCCGGTTGGGTTGATGAGGAACTCCGTGGAGGCGTCGAGGAAATCCTTTGGGATGACCTTGCGAATCACATTTGCGATCAGAAACTTGCGAATCTCTTCGATTTCGACATCCTCGGTGTGCTGGGTCGAGATGACGACATTTGTGACACGAACTGGTTTGCCGTCTTGGTAGAGAACGGAAACTTGGCTTTTCGCGTCAGGGCGGAGCCATTTCACCTTGCCGGCTTTGCGGATGGCCGTGAGTTCGCGGCCGAGGCGGTGGGCGAACATGATCGGAGCAGGCATGAGTTCGGGGGTCTCGTTGCAGGCGTAGCCGAACATGAGGCCCTGATCGCCGGCACCTTGCTCGGCGGTGGCTTTGCCTTTGGCTTTTTTGTTATCCACACCCTGCGCGATGTCGGCGCTTTGGGCGGTCAGGAGGTTTGATATAAAGACGCGGTCGGCGTGGAAAACATCGTCGTTATTGGTGTAGCCGATGCCACGGATCGCCTCGCGAACGATCGAGCCGATGTTCATCACAGAGTCAAGAGCGGCACCTTTAATCTTCGGGATGGTGATTTCACCGCCCACCACGACGGTGTTGCTTTTGACAAAGGTCTCGCAGGCGACGCGGCTGGTTTTGTCGATCGTCAGGCAAGCGTCGAGAACGGCATCGGAGATTGTGTCGCAGACTTTGTCGGGATGGCCTTCGCCAACGGATTCGGAGGAAAAGATGTAACGGCGTGACATAGGATGTATTGGGTTTGGGTTGAGGTTAAGCTTTACGCATCTACACATTTGAATATATTGATATGTTCAATGGCGTCAATCTTGAAATCTCTCCGTGTTTTGTCGGATCCGATCCGCTTGCGCCTGCTGCTGCTTTTGATGGAAGAGGAGCTCACGGTCGCCGAGTTGCAAGAGATTCTCGGTCTCGCTCAGTCGCGCATATCGACCTGTCTGGCACAGTTGAAGCGGGAGGAGTTGGTGAAGGATCGCCGGGTTGGAAAAAATATCTTCTATTCGCTCGGGGAGGATCTAGGTGAGCCTACCTTGGCCATTCTCGAAGCGGCACGTTTCGAGCTGAAGGAGGCCTCGGCAGACAAGGCGCACCTCGTTTTCACGCTCAAAAAGCGCAAGGACCGCGCGGCGGATTATTTCAACAAGCTGGCGGGAAAATTCGGCCGCGCCTATGTGCCCGGCCGTTCCTGGGAGGCGCTATCGCACGGGCTTCTGCGCCTACTGCCGCCCATGGTCATCGCGGACCTCGGGGCAGGCGAGGGGACCCTCTCGCAACTGCTGGCCCGGACCTCGAAGAAGGTCATCGCCATTGATAATTCCGAGAAGATGGTCGAATTCGGTTCCTCTTTGGCCAAGGAGCATGGGTTTTCCAACCTCGAATACCGGCTCGGTGACATCGAAGATCCGCCGATCGATGCAAGCTCTGTCGATGTGGCTCTTTTCAGCCAAGCTCTGCACCATGCGGCCGTTCCACAGCGAGCTTTGAATGCGGCTCAGCGGATTCTCAAAACCGGCGGGCGTGTGATGATTCTCGATTTGCTGAGCCACACTTACGAGCCGGCCCGCGAGCTTTACGGACATGTGTGGCTGGGTTTTTCAGAAATCGAGCTTCACCGCATGATGAAAAAGGCGGGGTTCTCTAAAATCGAATCCTCCATCGTCTCGCGTGAAGCAGAGGCGCCGTTTTTTCAGACCGTGCTGGCGACGGGCGTGAAATGAGCGCGGGTGTTGCGCTGGTGCTTTTTTATCCTCGTCAATCCTCGTTGCCGCTGCATAATCTGCGACTCCTCTTTTTTTTCCTAAACTATGAAGACAAAAAAATCCGCCGCTACGAAATCCACCGCTACGCCTGAACGGGGAAAAGTCATGAATGGTGCGGAGATTCTCGTGGAGTGCCTCGAGCGTGAGGGCGTTGAGGTTGTCTTCGCCTACCCCGGCGGGTGCTCGATGCCGATCCACCAAGCACTCACTAAAACAAAAAAAATCCGCACCATACTTCCCCGGCACGAGCAAGGTGGGATTTTTGCCGCCGAGGGCTACGCTCGTGTGACCGGCAAGGTCGGAGTCTGCATGGCAACTTCCGGCCCTGGAGCGACAAATCTTGTCACTGGCATCGCCGATGCCTTCATGGACTCTATTCCTCTTGTGGCCATCACCGGCCAAGTGCCCCAGGAAATGATTGGACGCGGAGCGTTCCAAGAGACGGATGTTTTTGGAATGACGCTTCCGATGGTGAAGCACAGCTACCTGGTATGGGATGTCAACGAGCTTCCCCGCATCGTCAAAGAGGCCTTCCACATCGCCTCCACCGGCCGCCCCGGGCCTGTGTTGATCGATATTCCAAAGAACATTCAGAACCTCACCACGCAGCCGATTTTTCCGAAAACCATCAACCTTCGCGGCTATAAACCCGAGCGCAAAGCGGATGATGTCGCCCTGAATGAACTCATCGGAATGCTTGGCGATGCGAAAGCCCCAATGATCTACTGCGGTGGCGGAGTGATCTCCGGCGAGGCCTCGGCCGAGTTGCTCGAGTTCGCTGAGCGCGCCCAGATTCCTGTGGCCACCACGCTCATGGGCATTGGTGGATTTCCCGAGACGCACACACTCTCGCTCAAGTGGCTCGGCATGCACGGAACTGTCTACGCAAATAATGCGGTTAACGAAGCCGACCTCTTGCTTGCCATCGGCGTGCGCTTCGATGATCGCGTCACCGGCAAGGTCGAGAAATTCTGCGAACACGGCAAAATCGTTCACATCGACATCGATAACTCCGAGATCAACAAAAATAAAGTCGTCTGCCTGCCGATCCTGAGCGATCTCAAATACGCCCTGACCCGCCTCAACAAGCTCCTCGATCAAGCCGGCTACAAACGCACCGCTAAGAATTTCTCCCGCTATCCGGAATGGTATAAACAAATCGACGCGTGGAAGACCAAGCACCCGCTCTCTTTCAAGGACACAGAGGATGTCATCCAGCCGCAGCATGTCATTCAACTCCTTTGTGAAATGACAAAAGGCGAGGCCATCATCACGACTGGCGTCGGCCAGCATCAGATGTGGGCCGCGCAATTCTATGACTTTGACGCGCCCCGCCGTCTCGTCACCTCGGCCGGTCTCGGTTCCATGGGCTTCGGCTACCCTTCTGCTATGGGAGCCAAAGTTGGAATGCCAAACAAGCAAGTCATCGACATCGATGGCGACGGATCATTCCTCATGAATGTCCAAGAGCTTGCCACAGCGCATATCGAGGGTATCGCCGCAAAGGCAATCATCCTCAACAACCAGCACCTCGGCATGGTCGTGCAGTGGGAAGACCGCTTCCATGGCGGCAATCGTGGTCATACCTTCCTTGGCGATCCACGCGACTTGCAGCGCATTTATCCTGATTATGTCGATATTGCCAAAGGCTTCGGTGTAACCTGCGAGCGGGTCATTCATAAAAAAGACCTCCCTGCCGCTATGAAGCGCATGCTGGATTCTAAGGAAGTTTATCTCCTCGATGTCATGACTCCCTACACCGAGCATGTCTTGCCAATGATCCCTTCGGGCAAGACCTACAAAGACATCATCACGGAATAACGGCCAGCCCTGCTGTCAAGGTTTGCAAACACGGAGCCCGTCGAGAGACAGGCTCCGTTTTTCGCGAAAGAATTCAGAGCGCAATCCGCTCGCTCGTCTCCGCAAGTAACATCGCGGTGGCCAGCGTTAGCTGATTTTCTCCAGTAGGTAGTTTTTGAGGTCGGAGATGGCGATGCGTTCTTGGGTCATCGAGTCGCGGTGGCGCAGGGTGACGGTATTCTGTTTTTCAGGGCCATTTTCGCCGATGGTGTCGAAGTCAATCGTGACGCAGAAGGGCGTTCCGGCTTCGTCCTGACGGCGATAGCGGCGGCCGATGGCGCCGGCTTCGTCGTAGAAGACATTTATGAGCGGTCTGAGCGAGGTGGCTATCTCTTTGGCCTTTTCCACCAGCGCGGGCTTGTTTTTGAGAAGCGGGAAAATTCCGCACTTGATGGGAGCCATGCGCGGGTGGAAACGCAGCACGGTGCGCGTCTCGGAGTTTCCTTTTTCGTCGGTGACGGTTTCTTCGTCGAAGGCCTCGCAGAGGAGAGCGAGTGTGGTACGGTCGACGCCGGCGCTTGGCTCCACAACATGCGGGACGAAGCGTTCCTTGGTGGCCTCGTCGAAGTAGTCGAGCGGCTTGCCGGAGTGCTCGATGTGTTTGCCGAGATCGTAGTCGGTGCGGTAGGCGATACCCTCGAGTTCGCTCACGCCGAAGGGGAATTCGTATTCGAGGTCGTAGGTTTTCTTTGAGTAGAACGCGCGCTCGCCGTCCGGGATATCTTTGATGTGGATTTTTGAGCGGGGAATGCCGATGTCCTCGTAAAATTTCAAGCGCTGTTCGAGCCAGTAGTCGGTGAGCTGCATTCCATCCTCTGGACGACAGAAATACTCGATCTCCATCTGCTCGAATTCTCGGGAGCGGAAGATGTAGTTGCGCGGGTTGATTTCGTTGCGAAAGGCTTTTCCGATCTGCGCGATGCCGAAGGGGAGCTTCTGGCGCGATGTGTCGAGCACATTGCGGAAATTCACAAAGATCGCCTGCGCGGTCTCCGGACGCAGATACACGAGGTTGTCCTCGCTCTCGAGCGGGCCGGCATGGGATTTGAACATCAGGTTGAAATCGCGCGGTTCGGTGAGGTTGCGGCTTCCGCATTGAGGGCAGTATTTTTCGCCGTCCTTCTCAGGCAACTGATCGGCGCGATTGCGGGAATTGCACACCTTGCAGTCCACCATCGGATCGCTGAATGTCTCTTCGTGACCAGAGGCCTTCCAGACAGCGCGGTTCATGATGATCGACCCGTCCATTCCCTCCATATCCTCGCGCTCGCGCACATTGCGCCGCCACCAGAAGTCCTTGAGGTTTTTCTTCAATTCCACGCCGAGCGGGCCGTAGTCCCAGAAGCCGTTCAGGCCGCCGTAGATTTCGGAGGATTGGAAAATGAACCCGCGTCGCTTGCAGAGGCTAACGATTTTTTCCATTCGGGTGGCAGAAGCATCTTTGGACATAAGCGCGGAATGAAACCCCACTCGCGCCGTGGCGTCAACGCGGCAGTCGCTCTTCCCCTTTTTGCGTTGCGATGAATTTTGCGCATCACGCGTCTTGCGCCCTCTGCGTTTCGGTTTATCGTTTTTCCCATGTTTGAGCTGACGCGCCGCGAGCAGACGCTTGTTGTGGGTATTGTGTTCATTCTGGTGCTGGGCCTCGGTGTCCGGCATTGGAGGGAGTCACGCCCTGACATCGCCTCTCCCTCCGCCGAAGCTTCGAAGACCAACTAATGCAGAATACAGGATTTCAAGAAGCCGTCGAAACGGTCTGCCAAGAAGACCGTCGTTATCACCCCGAAGCCTATGCCTTCCTCCGCGATTCGCTCGAGGCCACGATCAAGCGCCGCAAGAAGTCGAAAAAGGAGCCTGGCCCCCATGTCGGTGCTGCCGAGTTGCTCGATGGGTTTCGCCTTCACGCTCTCGCTGAGTTTGGTCCCATGGCGCTCATGGTTTTGAATTATTGGGGAGTCAAGGCCACGGCGGATGTCGGGCAGATGGTCTTCAATCTCGTTCAAGCCGGTATCTTCGGGAAAACCGATGAGGACACTGCGGAGAGCTTCCTGGATATCTTCGATTTCCGTGAAGCCTTTGTCGCTCCCTTCCGTCCACTAGCCGATTCTTTGAACGGCGAGCCCCCATTGCAGGTCGGAAGCCTCCTATGAAATCCCGTCTTCTCACCACTGCCATGGCAGTTGCCTTTTCCTTTATGCCCGACCACACCCAAGCCAAAACCTCCGATAGCATCACGGTTCCCGAATCCAAAGCCCAGGTCTTCTCTTACGAAAACGGCCTCACGCTCATCGTCGAGGAGGATCGCAGCGCACCGGTGGCCAGCGTGCAGGCTTGGTGCGGCACGGGCAGTATCCACGAGGGGGAAAAGATGGGTGCCGGACTGTCGCACATCCTCGAGCACATGCTTTTCAAGGGCACCGAAAAGCGCCCGCCGGGCGAGATCGCCAAGCAGGTTCAAAATCGCGGTGGCTACATCAATGCCTACACTTCCTTCGACCGCACAGTTTACTGGATCGATGTTCCAAAAGAAGGCGCGTCGGATGCCGTAGCGATCCTCGCCGATGCCATGCAAAACGCCACGATGCCCGAGGAGGAATACACCAAAGAGCAAGAAGTCATCCGCCGTGAGTTTGCGATGGGCTTCGATGACCCCGGTCGCCAAAGCTCGCAGCTCATGCTCGACACGGTTTTTACCACCAGCCCGTTCCGGCATCCCGTGATCGGCTACCTCGATGTTTACAACAAGCTCAGCCGCGAGGATGTCCTGAATTACTACAAATCTCGCTATGTCCCGAACAACCTGACCTTCGTTGTGGTGGGGGATGTCGATGCCGCTGCGATCCGCAAGGAACTCGGTGAGCTTTTTGAATCCGCTCCCCGCAAGGCTCTCGAACCGGTCTATGTTGCCACTGAGCCGCCTCAAATGGGTCGCCGCGAGATTCACGAGGAATTTCCCACCGAGCTGTCGCGTCTTTCTATGTCTTGGCGCGTGCCCGGCGTGACGAATTCCGACACGCCCGCATTGGAAATTCTTGGCGAAATCCTCGGCTCTGGTGCGAGTTCGCGCCTGAACCGTGAAGTCCGCGAGCGCAAACAAATTGCTCACAGCGCCGGTGCCGGCATGTTTTCACTCCAGTCCGAAGGTGTCTTTCTGATGCAGGCCGTGACCGATCCTGATAAGCGCGAGGCCGCTGAGAAGGAATCCCTCGCCATTCTGGAAAACCTCAAAAAGAATGGCGTCACCGAGGCGGAACTCGACCGCGCCCGCCGTTCGCTGCTCTCATCTCAGCTTCACGGCCTCACCACAGCACGCGGCAAAGCCTCGGACCTCGGTTCGAACTGGATGCTCACCCGCAACCTGAATTTCACCCGCCACTATTTGGATCAGATTTCCAAAGTCACAGCCGCCGATGTTCAGCGCGTCGCCCGCGAATACCTCCGCGACGAGGCGCTCAATGTGACCTCTCTCAACCCGCCCGTTGCCAAGGCCGACGCCGCAGAAGTTGCCGAAAACAAAGCCGGCGAAATCAAAAAATTCACCCTCCCAAATGGCCTGCGCCTCCTCGTGCGCGAGGATTCCCGCATCCCGCTCGTGGCCATGAGCGCCGTCTTCCGTGGCGGCCTCCTCGCCGAGACGAAGGAAACAAACGGCATCACCCGCCTCTATTCCCGCACGATCCTCAAGGGCACGAAAACCCGCAGCGCCGAGCAACTCGCCGATGATATCGAAGGCGTGGGCGGCAGCATCGGGTCGGACAGCGGTAACAATTCCTTCACCGTTTCGGTGGATGTCATGCGGCCCGACCTCAAACTCGGTGTCGATATCTTGGCCGATGTGCTTTTGAATCCCACCTTCCCTGAGCGCGAGGTCGAGCTTGAGAAAAGCACGCAGATTGCCGGTATCAAGGCCGACGAGGAGCAAGTCACCTCCGTGGCCCGCAATCTTGTCCGTGAAAATCTCTTCGGCACGCATCCCTACGCCTTGCGCAATCTCGGTTCGCCGGATTCCGTCTCCGGCATCAGTGCCACGCAACTCCGAGAGTTCCACAAAAAATTAGCCTGCGCTGCCAATGGCGTCATCTCTGTCTTCGGCGATGTGAAGGCGGAAGAGGTCGTGAAACTTTTCGAAAAATCCTTCGCCTCGATGCCTAAGGGCGCGCTGGCCTTTGAGAATGTCGAAAAGCCCGTTCCCGTTGCAGGCCTGGCTCCCGCCACCGCACATCTCGACAAGAAACAGGCTGTCCTCATGCTCGGCTTCCAAGGCGCCTCGGTGAACGACTCCGATCGCATCCCTCTGGAATTGATCACCGAGGCCTCCAGCGATCTTGGTTCGCGGTTTTTCAATCGCATCCGTGAACAAATGGGCCTCGCCTACTTCGTCGGAGCCGCACAGTTCTGCGGCCTCGCGCCAGGCGCCTTCCTTTTCTACCTCGGCACCGATCCGCAAAAGATCGAACCTGTCACCAAGGAAATGCGCTCCGAGATTCAGGATCTGGCCACAAACGGCCTCACCGAAGAGGAACTCACCCGCGCCCGCGCCAAGCTCCTCGGCGGCGAGGCGATTCGAAACCAAAGCAACAGCGCTTTCGGAGCCGCCGTGGCCGTCGATGAACTTATGGGCCTCGGCGTCGATGCCCACAAACGCCGCAAAGAGGAGATCGAAAATATCACCCTCGACGACACACGCCGCGTCGCCGCAAAGTATTTTAACTCGGATTCCCGAGTAGAAGCCACCGTCCTTCCACCCGACAAAAAATCATCCACCAACTAAAAAACCTATGCCCGAAGTCCAATCCGCCACCCACTCCGGTGAAATGACCCAGCGTTTCATCGAACTCGTTATGATGCAGGCCCAGCAGGCCGCCATGTTTCTAGGCCATGTGCCGAATCCCCAAACCGGCCAGCCCGAGGTGAATCTCGAGTTCGCCCGCATGTTCATCGACCAAATCGAAATGCTTCAGGAAAAAACCCGAGGCAACCTCAGCAACGAAGAAACCCAGATGCTCACCAGCGTCCTCTCCGACCTGCGCCTCGCCTTCCTCCAGGCCTCCAAAAATCCCGCCCCTGCTCCGAGTCAACCCGACGCGCCGGTCGTTGAGGCAGGGCCCGCACAAGCCACTGCGGCAGCGGAATCCGAGCCTGAACCCCGCAAGCGTTTTAGCAAAAGCTACGGATCGTAATTGATATCTCAGTCGATTTCTGACTCCAATTTGCAGCTGTCTTGATTGCAGTTGCCCTTAATCCCAAACCTACAAAATAACATCCATGCCATACTTCCCTGAAGTCCCGAAAATCGCCTTCGAAGGCTCCAAATCTAAAAATCCCTTCTCATTTAAACAATACAATCCCGATGAGCTCGTCGAGGGCAAATCCATGCGCGAGCACCTGCGTTTCGCAGCTGCCTACTGGCATGTCATGCGCAATCCGCTCGCCGATCCCTTCGGCGGCGGCACGGCCCTGATGCCTTGGGATGACGGAACGAACTCCGTTGCTAACGCCCAGAAGCGCGTGCGCGTGTTTTTTGAATTCCTCGAAAAAATCGACATCGATTTCTACTGCTTCCACGACCGCGATGTCGCGCCCGAGTGCGACACGCTCGCCGAGTCCCACGCCGCGTTGGATGCCGTTGCCGGTGTCCTCGCCGAGGAGCAGCAGCGCACTGGCAAGAAGCTCCTCTGGGGCACAGCCTGCCTGTTTGCGCATCCGCGTTTCGCTCAGGGCGGAGCCACCACGCCGAGCCTGCCCGTCTTCGCCCACGCCGCAGCCCAGGTGAAAAAAGCCATCTCCGTCACCAAGGAACTCGGCGGCGGCGGCTATGTTTTCTGGGGTGGCCGTGAAGGCTATTCGTCTCTCTGGAACACCGACATGAAGCACGAACTTGACCAACTCGCCGCGTTCCTGCACATGGCAGTCGCTTGGAAGAAGGAAATCGGCTTCACCGGCAAATTCTGGATCGAGCCCAAACCCCGCGAACCCTCGACCCACCAATACGACTCGGATTCCGCCGCCTGCTTCAACTTCCTGCGCGAATACGGCCTCTTTGACGAATTCGAACTCAACATCGAAACCAACCACGCCACGCTCGCCGGCCACACAATGCGGCACGAACTGACCGTCGCCGCGAATGCTGGCCGCCTCGGCTCGATCGATGCCAACCGTGGCGACGAACTCATTGGCTGGGACACCGACCAATTCCCGACAAACATCTACCTCGCCGCCGAAGTCATGCTCGTTGTCCTCGGCATGGGCGGCTTCAAGGAGGGGGGACTCAACTTCGACGCCAAGCGCCGCCGCGAATCTCACAACACAGCCGACCTCTTCCACGCCCACATCGGCGGTATGGATGCCTTCGCTCGCGGGCTCAAGATCGCTGCTGCCATCCGCGCCGACGGCCGCATCGAGGAATTCGTGAAAAACCGCTACGCCTCGTGGAACTCCGATCTTGGAAAGAAAATCCTCGCCGGCAAGGCATCGTTCGCCGAACTCGAAAAACTCGCGCTCTCGCAGCCTGCTCCCGCACTCGAAAGCGGCGGTCAGGAGTATCTCGAAAACATTCTGAACGAACTCCTGTGATCACCCTCGGCATCGACTGCGGCACGCAGAGCCTGAAAACGGTCGCCCTCGATGGCGACTCCGGAAAAGTCATAGCCTCCGCCAGCAAAGCCTACGGCTTGGTGGAGGGACTGCCCGCCGGCCATCTCGAGCAGGATCCCGCCATCTGGTGGGATGCGCTCGTGGAGACCGTGCGGAATGTCCTCTCCGATCTCGGCCCCCGCAAAACCGAAGTCGCAGGCATCGGCGTTTCCGGTCAGCAACACGGCTTCGTGCCGCTCGATTCCAATCACCAAGTCATCCGCCCCGCCAAGCTTTGGTGCGATACCTCCACCACCACACAGTGCGATGAAATCCGCACCAAGCTCGGTGGACGTGAAAAAACAATCGCCCTCGCGGGAAATGACATCCTGCCCGGCTTCACCGCGCCAAAGATTCTTTGGCTCAAACAAAATGAGCCCGCAAATTTTGCCAAGCTCGCCCATGTCGCCTTGCCGCATGATTTTTTAAATCTCCGCCTCACCGGCACACTGCGCATGGAGTTCGGCGATGCCTCCGGCACCGCCCTCCTCGATGTCCGCACACGCCGTTGGAGCAGTGAAGTCTGCGCCGCCATCGACGAAAATCTCATCACTAAACTCCCGCCCGTCGGATCTTCCACCGAACCTGTCGGAAAACTTCACCCCGCCCTCGCCAGCTCATGGGGGCTCTCGCCGGATGTCATCATCAGCGCCGGGGGAGGGGACAATATGATGGCAGCCATTGGCACCGGAAACATCCGACCAGGAACGGTCACGGCCAGCCTCGGGACCAGTGGAACGATTTTCGCCTGTGCCCCGCAGCCTGTCATTGATTGCCAAGGCGAGATTGCCGCATTCTGCGACAGTGCCGACCATTGGATGCCGCTCCTCTGCACCATGAATGTCACGGTCGCCACCGAGGCCTTCCGCAACCTCTTTGGCTGGGATCACGACCGCATGAACAAGGAAATCTCCGGGGTTCCCGCTGGCGCTGACGGATTGGTCTTCCTGCCCTATCTCCAAGGCGAGCGCACGCCGAACCTCCCCGACGGCTGCGGTGTTCTGCACGGCATGACCACTTTAAATCTCACGCCCGCCCATATGGCCCGCGCCGTGGTGGAAGGCGTCACACTCGGCATGGCCTACGGGCTCCGCCGCATGGAATCCCTCGGCCTCAAACCCTCCGAAATCCGCCTCACCGGCGGTGGAAGCAGAAGCCCCGCCTGGCGCCAGATACTCGCCGACATCTTCGGCTACCCTGTCGTCACCATGCAAAGCGCCGAAGGCGCTGCCCTCGGCGCCGCTATCCAAGCCCTCGCCGCAGCCACCCCCAACGAATCCCTCGAAAAACTCTCCGACCGCTGTGCCGCAACCGCGCCAGGATCCCGCCTCGAGCCCCGCTCGACATTCGACTACTCCCGCCTCCTCGAAAGCCAAAACCAGCTCCGGCAGAAAATCTTCACTACTTAAGCCCAAATGGGATGCCCCTTGCTGAGAGCAAAGGGAGCGAAAAATATCTCACGCCTCTGTGTCTCTGTCCCCCCCACGAGGCGCTTTCCTGAGAAGGTCATCCACCGGCATGGCTCGCCTAACTGCACCGAAGGCGTCGAACCACTGACGCCATCCCACTGCAGAACCGCCCGATCCCCACCTCGCCCATCCCAAAGCCGCCTGCACCATGGTCACCTTGCGCAATCTCGCCATCAGCCTCTACAACCGGCTCCGCATTGGAGAAATGGCCAAAGCTCCGTCCCTGCCTTCTTGGCGGCGCTCGATGAAGTTAAGCGCAGCCCTCCGCCGCATCCGTCGCTGAAAACACGCACTGTTTCGTGCCAAAAAGAATGCTGTTTAAAAAATTCCAGATCGGTTCCGAACGGTCCGCTTTCGAAGCGACTTGGCGCGACGTGCACCACTTCCACGCATCCCGGCACGCCATCCAAAAAGACCCGATGAAATCCTGCCGCGCCAGCGTGGTTTACAAATCCATCGCCAAATCAGATGAAAGGTCTCTATTGCCTTGTGACATCGTTTTTAGAAAGACCTCGCCAATCGTTTGGGATAGATGTTTAAAGGCGAAAGACTGAGAAGTTACGTTTATTTTTAAAATGCGACCTCAACCGCTCCGCTTTCCTCCATTAACTCTAGACTTGCCGATGGCACTTGCTCTCTTTTTGGCTATTCCGTTTCCTTCGAATCTTCAGGCGGAGCGCCAACTGATCCCGTTGCCAACGGCCGAGGCAGTCATGGGAAACGCTCCGGAAGATCACGCCCGCGACCCACTGGATTTGGCGGTGGCTCTGGAGCGCGCTCGCGCGGTCAGCACGGAACTCGCCGCCGCCCAACTGGAGGTCGATCGCATGATGTCCCGCCTTTTTGGAGTGAGGGTCAAGTATTATCCGGAATTCCAGATTCAGCTTCAAGCGCCCCGCATCTTTGATTACGACGCCCGTGAAGAAGGCATGGACCAGCCAAAATTCCAATACCGGACCACGGAGCCCGGCCTTGAGGCCGCGATCAAGCAAAAACTTCCGACCAACACCGAGTTCTCCGCCGGCTACGATCGGGACATTTCACGCAGCGGCCTCTTAAGCGACCGGCTCGGCATTGTCTTCTCACAGGAATTCGTTCGGAAAGACCCTCTCTGGCTTCAGGAATCGCTTGTTAAAAAACAAATCTGGCTCAAAAAAACCGCACAGGCCTCGGTGGGTAGGGAATTCGACTACCGCGTGAAAAATACATTTTTTTCCGTCATGGAGGCCGAAATGATCCTCGCGAATGCCCAGCGACGCTACGACCAAGATGTGCAATTTGTCGCCGAGAGCCAGGATAAGTTCCGCTCGGGGGTTATCGCGGAGTATTCGCTCCTTGATTACCAGCGAGACATGAAAACCTCCGAGAGTCGCCTCATATCCCGCAAGGCCGCCCGGGACCGAGCCCGTAGCGATCTCGCCAGCCTTCTGCAAATTCCCTACGGCGAGCCTCTGCCGCTCAAGGAACCTCCGGATCCCGTGATCAACGAGGCGCTCTGCGATCCCAAACGCATGGTCGAATCGGGCATGAGGCACGAGCTTCGGATTGCCCAGACCCGCTACAACATGTTTGCCAATGCGGAAAATGCCGACTACATCCGCAACACCCTCCTTCCCTCGGTCCGTTTCGAGGCGCGCGCGGACATCTACCGCACCGTGGGGGACGCAGTCTTTAACACGGCCCAGCCGGTTGAGGGGAGAGACCTAAGCGCAGCGCTCTTGGTCACCATTCCCCTCTTCGGCTCGACCTTCGAAAAATGGAACTCCCTCCGGCTTGAGGATCTCGACCGCGCCATCAATGAAGCGCAGATCGACGCTCTCTTTCGCGACCAGGTCGTCAAGGTCCGAAACATCCTGCTCACGCTGGCAGAAATCCGCGCGCGCCTCGATATCGCCCGCGATATTGAAAAAATTGCCGCCCGAGACTTCGACATCTCGCGCCTCCGCTTCGAACTCGGAAGTGTCGGGTCGTTCGACATGATCCGCACTAAAAACGAATATTACAGCGCACAGGACGAACTCACCGTCCTCCGATACGCCCTCCTGCGCCGACTGGCTGAAATTGAGCGCGACTACCCACTGGATTCCGCAGACCCCAGCCTGGCCTTGCTCCGATGACTTCCCTCGTATCGCTCCGCGACATTAAAAAATCCTACCACCTCCCTGGTATGGACGTGCCAGTCCTCCACGGCATCGACCTCGACCTCGAGGAGGGAGGATTCACCGCGCTCGTTGGCGCCTCCGGCTCTGGAAAATCCACGCTCATGAACATCCTTGGCTTTCTGGACCGGCCCACCTCGGGCCGCCACCTTTTCCGAGAGAGGGATGTATCCCTCCTCACTGACGAAGACGAATCGCGTATCCGCAACCTCGAGATCGGTTTCGTCTACCAAAGCTTCAATCTGCTTCCTCGCTGCACCGCTCGGGAGAACGTTGCCCTCCCGCTTTTTTACCGTCAGCAGATCGGCAATCCCGATACCTTGGTTGAGGAGGCCCTGCACCGCGTTGGCCTGGCAGACCGCTCAACCCACCGCCCAAACGAACTCTCGGGTGGCCAGCGCCAGCGGGTAGCGATCGCCCGGGCGCTCGTTGGCAAGCCTTCGATAATCCTCGCCGACGAACCCACAGGTGCCCTGGACAGCCGCACTGGAGCCGAAATTCTCGCCCTCTTCCGGGAGATACACAGTCAGGGGGCCACCATTCTTATCGTTACCCATGATCGCGCTATCGCCGCCCAATGCGACCGCGCCATCGAAATGCGCGACGGCCACATCGTTTCAGATTCAAGATCGTGAAAAAAATCAGACCCCTCCTTCCCTGGATTATCGCCGCCACAGTCGCCGTAGGCGCTTGGCTGATGTGGAAGCCAAGCACGTCAGGTTCGTCCACCACCCTCAGCCTCACAGCTCCGCGCAATGCGAACATCACATTTGAACTCATTGAGAATGGGATTCTTGAGGCCGAGTCGGCAATCCACATCGCTGCTCCGGACGCGAACGCCGACCGCAGGCTGATCGAAATCGCTCCGGAGGGAACCCTCGTTTCCAAGGGCAATGTGCTCGCGAAATTCGACACATCCCGCCTTGAGGAATCCCTCGCAACACTCCGCGAGTCCGGCCTCGAAGCCCGCCGCACCGATGCCGAAATCGAATCCAAAATCCGCCTCGCCGACCTCGAGGTCGCCCATCAAGGAGTAGTCGAGAACGCGCGCCTCGCCGAACTCACCTTCCGATCCATGACTTACAACGCGAAACTTGAGCGCGACGCCGCCGAGACCCGCCTGAATAACGCCAAAAACGAAATCCAGGTTGCGAAAAACCGTATCGTCCAAGAGGAAAATCGCCGCGATATCCAACTCCGCCAAATCGACAAGCTCATCGCCGACAACAACCACAAAATCGGTCAGACCCTCGCCGACCTGGAGTCCTTCACAATACATGCCCCTCAAGAGGGGATTGTGGTCTACCCGCCTGTTAAAATCAGTGGCATCACGCGGAAGATTCAGCTCGGCGACCAACTCTTCAAGGGGCAGGTCTTTCTCATCATCCCGAATCTCTACAAGATGACGGCCGTGTTGGATGTTCCCGAGGAGGAAATCAGACGGATCAAGCCCGGTCTGTCGGTAACCATCGTGCCGGATGCGTTTCCCGACATCTGCTTCACCGGCGAGGTCGCCACCATCGCCCCCCTCGCACATGTGCGGGACAACAACCCTTTCATCAAGGCGTTCCGCATCGCTGTCCGCATCCGCGAGTGCGACATCGACCGCCTCCGCCCGGGAATGAACGCCCGCATCAGCATCCAACTCTCCTCGCACACCGCCGCACACATTGTGCCGGTGCCTTTCCTGCAAAGCCGCGACGGCCGCGATTTCGTGTGGGTCGAAAAGGACGGCAAAATCGATTCCGAGACGGTCCGGGTGTTGGATGCCGACCGGAAGGATGCCGTAGTGGAGGCGCGGCCCGGGGGGCGCCTTGTCCTTCCCGATGCCGGGCTCCGTGCGTATCTGGAAAACCCTGTGGCCCCCGTGCAATGGAAGGAATGGAGTCCGCCATGACACGCTTTCTCAAGTATCTCGACCTCGCGCGGAAGACCCTTTTAGAGCACAAACTCCGCTCATTCTTAACGATGCTTGGCATCATTTTCGGCGTGGCGGCCGTGATAGCCATGACCGGCATAGGCGAGGGGGGTAAGCAATCGGCCCTCCGCGAAATCGCGATCCTCGGCATCCGCAACATTTACATCAACGACCTCCCGGCGGTGCGGAAGACGGCAGCAGAAAAGGGATCGGCTGTTGGCGAGGGCCTGTCCGGCGCGGATTTCGAATACCTTGAAAAGGCCTTGCCCGGCATCGCTGGGCGTTCGATCCTCGTGGAGAGACAGCTGTTTGTTCAGGCGCCTGGTGCCCAGGCCACCTCGGCCGTCACCGGCGTCGATCCCGCCTTGTTCGAGGTGCTTCAATTCCCGCTCAGTGAGGGCCGCCTGCCCGGGGATTGGGACATCGTCAACTTCAACCGCGTGTGCGTGCTCGGGCGCGAGGCCGCCCACCGCTTTTTCCCCCAGACCAGCCCGCTCGGTCAAAGTCTCCGCATCCAAGGCTCGCTCTTCGAAGTGGTGGGCGTGCTCGACACGGTTCCTAATCGCGACAGCGCCGTCCTCGTTCCCCGCAACCAGCCCGTTCTTTTCCAGAGGGTGGATGGATTTGAATCGCCGATCTCCCAAATCATCCTCCAAGTTAGCCATGAGAATCTCGTCAGTCCGCTTGCCTCCATGGCCGAGCGCATTCTGACACGCCGCCACAATGGACTCCGCGATTTCGAGTTGGTGGTCCCCGAGTCACTCTTCCGCCAGCAAAAGCGCACCCGCGACCTCTTCAACAGTATCATGCTTCTGATCACAGGTATTTCCCTTCTCGTTGGAGGAATTGGAATTATGAACATCATGCTGGCCTCAGTCCTCGAAAGGACAAAGGAGATCGGCATCCGGCGCGGCGCTGGGGCCACCAAGCGCGACATCCGCCTGCAATTCCTCGCCGAGGCGGTCCTCCTGACCTCAACCGGAGGCGTTGCAGGAGTCGTCCTCGGCATCGCCCTTTCCATCGCGATCTCCTCGTCCACCGGCTGGGAAACCCGCATTCCGCCTGCTGCGGTTGCGGTGGCATTCGGCTTCTCGGTGCTGACAGGTCTCGTGTTCGGTTACTATCCAGCCAAGAGCGCCAGCAAAATGAACCCGATCGACGCACTGCGCCATGAATAGCCTTCTTGCCGCCGGTTTTCTGGCTATGGCCTCGCTTGCGGCGCCTCACCACCCGGCATCCTCCAGCCTTGTTGTTCACCGGGGTCCGCTCGAAATCTCCCTCTCGGCCACAGGAACCATCGACATGGCCGGCGGCACCCCCCTCGCGGCACCCTCCTCAGCGCTTCCGAAACAAATCCTCTCCCTCAAACCCGAGGGAACATTCGTCCGCAAGGGAGATGTCGTCGCAGTGTTCGATACAGCCCCCTTGGAGTCCCGCATCCTTGAGCTCAAACTTCACCTTGGGGAAATGAAACTCTCCAGGAGCGAACTCGCCGCCCTTCAGAGCGCGCGCCGTCTGGACGGAGAACTGCGTCGTGACATCGCCCTCGGAGGCGCCGACCTGGCCGGAACCGAACGTCAGAGACTCGTGCACGAGAGCCGCCTGCGCATCCTCCAGGGCGACGCAGGCATCGCCACCGCACAACGCCGCCTCGACTCCTCCGTCAACCAACTCGCCCTCGCTACCCTCCAGGGTGAAAAAGCCCTCGCCGAGGCGGACCGACAAAACGCCGCAGTCATCGAAGAAATCGAGACCCTCGCGCTGGACATCGCCGATTTCACCCTCCGCGCCGAAACCGACGGTCTCGTCGTCCTGCAGGCCATTCCCGTTAATGGATCGGTGCGTAAACCGCAACCGGGGGACTTTTTGGAACCAGGCCAGATCCTCGGACGGATCTCGGGCTCCGGTGAAATGGTGGCCCGCCTTTTTCTGGAGGAGAGCCAGTTCTTTATCGCCAAGACCGGCATGGAGCTCGCAATCACCTGCAAATCCCAGCCGGACAAGCTGATTCCGGCTGTGCTCGAGAGCATTCTTCCCAGTCCCTGCACGGTCGCGGGACGCGGTAACCGGCCCTTCTACGTCGCCGTGGCAAGACTCTCCACAAGCACCGGCTTGAACCTCAAGTTGGGGGAATCGATCTCCGCGAAGATTCCCCTCCAGATTTTGAAAGATGTTTACGCCGTGCCCCGCGACTACGATGACGGTGGCAAGCTCTGGATTGTGCATTCAGGGCGTCTCGAGGCCGTCCAACCCACTCCCACCGCCACTTCAGGCGACTTTCTTATATTCGACTCGATCCCTGGCCTGAAAGGGCTCGAACCTCTGACCCTCGCGATGCCTCCATCCCTCACCGGACGACCATGACGCAGCAATCGGCCATTCTTCTCGCCGCACTAGCCTGCACCATGGCCAGAGCCTTTGCCTCCACGGTGGACGAACCCGTTCTCCGGATTCCAGTCACTGGTTTCACTCAATCCATCACACGCGAGGCAACCTTGGAATGCGTGTCCTCGCGACTGCTTAATGCCCCGGGATTCGCCGGGGAGCGTGTTTTGATCTGGGTGGCTCCAGAGGGTGCTCTTGTAAAAAAGGGTGATGTCGTCGCCCGCTTCGACCCCTCACCGGTCGAAAAAAACCAGGAAGTCGTTAAGGAGAAACAACAGGAAGCCGCAGACCAAATGGAGACATTCGAAACGGATTGGTCGATTCGTCTCGACTCGGAAGGCATCCGCATCGGCCAAATTTATTCGACACTGGTCGATGCCGATCGCCAGAAGACAGCCTCCCGATTCCTCCCCGAAATTCCGCGCTCCATCGCGTCTGTTAAACGTGACATTCTTGCCAGCCAACTTCAGGGGGGCGAAAAAAAAATCGCCCTTCTCGAGAATGCGGGCGAGCGCAAAAAACAATCCCAGATGGCCATGAGCCGAACCATTCTTGGCAGTTTTCCGCCAGAATCTCTCGATGCCGACCAAGCGGTGGTTCGCGCGAACGAGACGGGATATGTCACCCACCTTCCCATATCGCTCTCCGGCCTTCCTCCCCGCAAGGTGCAAACAGGCGACTCGCTGGAACGCCGCCAAGCCTTTCTCAAAATCCAGCCCTCCCTCGCCAACCGTCTTCAGATCGCAGTCTCCACACAGGAACTCCCCCTCGTGAAACACGGCCAAAAAGTGGAGTTCGAAACGCGCACGGCTCCCGGTCGGAAATTCCTGGCATTGATTTCCGATATTCCTGGCTCCGCCCTCACCGTGCACTCAGGCTCGCCACGCCTTTTCGCCGTGATAGCCACAATCCTCCCCCAACCGGGAAGGGAAGACCTCCGGCCGGGCATGACCTCTTTGGCGAGCATCCAGATCATCTCCAAGGCCGATTGCCTAGCTGTTCCGATCGATTGGGTTTTTCACGACGAGAAAAACCGTGTGCACTGCGAGATGCCCGATGGCTCATGGAAATCTCCCGCTTTGCCCGATGGCACAACTAGGGTGGGGGACTATATGCTATTGCCAGTCACGTTCGCACGGGCGGACGCATCGGGCGTCTTGCTTCTCAAACCTCCACCCTGCGGTTCTGCACCAGCCGCCCCGCATCCCGGGGATCTGCCCCTATCCAGATAAAGGCAATATGGCCCACCGGGAAACGAAGTCCCTTTCACGCTTCTTTGAGGGAGGCTTACGCGATTCATTTTTTCACAGAGGTCCAAAAGAGTTTGGCGTGCGATGCAAGTCTGAGCTTGCGCCATCAAACCTTCGCCGACTGGCGTAGAAAATGGAATTTTGACGGTGCAATGCCGTGAAACTTTTTAAAGCTCCTCGGGGCCATGCTTCCGCTGTTCGAGCTGGATAGCCACCCCGCCCCATTGGTGATTATGCAAGCTGTCGAAGGCGACCAGCTCGACCTGAGCATCGAGCCAAGATACATGGGCGTCATCAAACGCCAAGTCCCCACCGCTTTCTGCATCGCGGGGAAAGCGGATGATCCCGTTTTTCCCGGAAATCCACGGCCATTCAAAGATCAACAGCTGTTCAGACCAATGGAATTTCTCTAACCACGAGTAGATCAAATTTTCATGAATGGGGTGCGGCTTCGCCGCAAACAATGAAAGTTCTTCCACGCAGATCGATGCCGTCCATGCACTTGGTAAGCTTTCTCTCGTTCTGGAGACTATGGAAGCAGATTCTGCTCGTTGGCATTGTCCTAAATCCGGCAGTAAGAGTTATCCCAAGTTTCATAGTGCCAGAGACTCGATTCCGATTGGGTGAAAACATCTTTCTTCTCCTCCGGCTTTCTGTGGTCAAAGCCTCACAGCTTGTTCGCTCAGAGCGGATCGTGGACCAACTGGAATTGCTGCGCTCCAGAGGCACGCGCACGGCTCATGAGTTGAAGAAAAATTCCGTAGTCCACCGTCTTGTCTCCCCGGAAATGCACGGTGATGGTTGCGTTTTTCTGGAGTTCGATTTTCAGCAGGTTCTCGAAATCGCCGTCGGCAATCAGCGTTTCGGATATCGAAATCCGCCCCTCCCTATCGAGTGACACCACCACCTTCGCCGAATCGGCGCTCGCTTGGGACGAGGCCTGCGGCAGGGTGAGGGGGACTGATGGCGGCATGAATCTCGATGTGAGCATGAAAAAAATCAGTAATAAAAAGACGACATCGATTAACGGTGCCATATCGATCGAGAGCGTGGGGCGTTTGGGACGGCTGAACATGGCGAATCAGGCTACGGAGTTCAGGTCGCGCATCGCTTCTGCTCTGAGCGGCGTGGTCTTTCCACTCACCGCGCAAACCGAGGAGCAAGTCGGCTGCAGGGCATCGTCAAGGGCGGTCACGGCGAGTTCCATGCGGCGGGCGATTTTGTCTGCGTGACTCTCATACGCATGGTATGCCGCCATGCAGGGAATCGCCACCACGAGTCCAAACACAGTCGTCAGTAGCGCCTCCCAGATGCCACCGGCGAGGTCGGATGGCTTGGGCGCTCCCGCAAGTGTTTCGATGCTTGCAAAGGCCACCACCATTCCCAAGACCGTTCCGAGCAGGCCGACCAGCGGCGAGAGATGTGCGATCGAGGCCAGGACACGCAGGCGTTTTTCGACCGTTTCCAGAACGAGGCTGCCTTCCCGCTTCACATTATCGACCCGAATCTTGGCTGGGCGCTCGAGGTTTTCCAAATAAACCTGCACCACCCGCGCGACCGGATGCCTACTTGCTCGCGCCATTTGAAGGGCCTCCGCTGTGCGTCCGGCCTCCATCTCGACGATCACCCGGTCCAGCCAGCGATCCGGCCCGAAACCATACGAGAGGTAAACCACCGCCCGCTCCACAATCACAGCCGCTCCCACGACGGAAAAAGCCAGCAGCACCCACATCAGCTCCCCGCCTCGAATGAAATAGTCCATCAGTGTGTTCATAACGCCCCGATCTACGCAGAAGATTTCCCCTTCGTCATGTCGAAAATGAGACGCAGTCTCAAAATAAATCTTGCTAATGAGACTCTGTCTCACTAAATCTAGCGGTTTTATGTTCAAAGTTAACATGACTCGCCTGAAAACAACGGCCGCAGCCCTGATTATTGCTACCACTCTCGCGAGGCTACATGGGCAAGGCCCGGTGCAGCAAATGGAGGAGGTCCAAGTGCGCGCTGACTACGACCGCGAGGTAAGAGGCGCCTTTTTGCCGGATGTGGATGGCACAAAAATCCACGCTGGAAAAAAAACCTCAAATATCGATCTGGAGCAGATTCCGGAGATCAGCATGGACAACTATCGACAGGTCATTTCCAAAACGCCCGGTCTTGTGCTCGCGGAGGAAAACACGCCGCTGTTGAGCATCGGGTATCGCGGTTATGATCCGCACCGCACACAATTTTTCCAAGTCCTCGAGGATGGCATTCCGATCCATGCCGACATGGTGGGATATCCCGAGGCCTATTACACGCCGCCACTTGATGCCGTGGAGAGCGTCGAAGTGGTGCGAGGCGGAGCGGCGCTCATGTATGGCCCGCAGCCTGCCGGAGCGATCAATTTTGTGATGAAAAAACCGCCGCTCGATACGCCCTTCACCATCGAGTCCACAAACAGTCTTGGCAGCTTCGACATGTATTCGAATTTCACCTCCTTCGGCGGAACGATCGGCAAGTTTGGTTACTACGGCTACTATGATCACCAGCAAACAGACGGCTTCCGCGAGGCAAACAGTGACTTTTTCCTGAACGCTTGGGGAGGCACTTTCGCCTTGGATGCAACTGGACCGGTGCGCTGGTATTTGAATGCCACTGCGTATGATGAAACCCATGGCGAGCCGGGCGGCTTGACTCTGGAAAAAGGCCCAAACGCGGTAAACTACAATACCGACCGCGACGGCACCTCGCGCTTCTACGACCGCATGCGGGTGAGCCGCTATGCCGTTTCCATCATCAACGAATGGGACATATCGGACCGCACGCTCTTCACCTTCCGCACATGGTTCGACTACTACCTGCGTTTCAGCCGTCGTCAGAATGGGGGAGGCTTCGGCACTCTGCCCACTGGCCCGAAGGCCCAGACCAACCAGCTTGAGAACCAGCAATTCTACACCTATGGCGCTGAGCCGCGCCTGAGCCATAACTGGGACTGGCTCGACAATACCCACACGCTCACCGGCGGCATGATGTTCTATTACGACTGGTCGCCACGCGTGGATCAGGCCGGCAACTCGCCCACGGCAATGAGCGGCAGCACGGTGAACCAAAGCAACCGCGAGAGCGTTTACTACAGCCTCTTCGCCGAGAATCTTTTTCAATTCGGAAACTTTTCCATCACTCCCGGATTCCGCCTGGAGAACATCTGGCAAAGCGTGCGCGAGCTCGTGAACAAATCTTCCTTTCAGACCGGCAAGCCGCTCCAGGACGAGATGATTTACAATTTTGCCCCGCTCTTTGGGCTCGGCCTTGAATACGATTTCACGCCCGAGGTGGCCGTTTACGCGAATGTCTCGCAGGCCTACCGCCCGCCGATCTTCACACAGGCCGTGCCCACCTCGCCAAATGTCGCTGTCGTTGGCAATTTGCAGGAGAGCAACATCGTGAACTATGAAATCGGCTTCCAAGGCGAGCCAGTGGATTGGATCACATGGGACACGAGCTTTTTCCTCATTGACAACTCCGACCAGATCGGTTCCCGCGCTGTGAATGACGGCCAGATCACAACCGTTATCGAAAATTCCGGACGCTCTATCGTTTATGGCTGGGACCTCTACACGGAAATCGACTTCGTGGGCGCCGCCAATGCCGCTTGGAACAAAGACGACGGCAAAGGCTGGGTGGCCCGCTACGGTTCCATCTCAGCTTACACCGCGCTCACCCTGCAAAAGGGCCAATTCATCAACGGCCCGAACGACGGAAAAACTCCGCAGTATCTCTCCGACTACATCCTCCGGCTCGGCCTCACCTACAACTGGCGCGACCGCATCAAAGCCGCCTTCATGGGCAATTTCATGGGCTCAAGTTATGCCGCTGACAACAACACCGCCAACCGGTTCATCCCTGCCTACAATGTCTGGGATCTGACGGTGGAGGCCAAAGTTTATAAAGAGACCGTGAGTGTCATCGCCGGCGTGAACAATATCTTCAACAAAGACTACTACGCTCGGATCCGCGCCGACGGTATCGACCCCGCCGCGCCGCGTAATTGGTATGCCGGCGTGAAGCTCGAATTCTAATTGTCGGATTCGATTTGAGACAGAATGAACAGAGTGGAAACATCTCCGCTCTGTTCGAGGTGCTCCAAATGTAAAAAATCCGTTTTCGCACCCATTGCGTTGTTGGATGGGTTTTTTTTGGCCTCTTTTTCAATGTGAGTAAAAACACTAAGAGGCTGATGATGTTTTGCATTTTAGCTCGCCTTCAACTTGGTTTTTACCAAGATCGAGTTACTGATCTGTTAATCACTGTCAGCTCTCTTCGCATCAATGGAATCAAAAAAAATGCCCAAAGTTGGCATCTTGCCTGCTAAAAAATCGAAGGTTTTCCAAAAAGATACTGATGCCGTTGCGGATTCACCACTTTGGGTTCCCCCTTCCTTTCAAACCAAAGCCCAAGTTTCTAACGCTGAGACTGCACGCCTTTTCAAATCGAACAAGCCGACTTTCATTCCCAAGGTTTCCACTAGACCAGCTCCATCCCACGAAAATCTTGCCCCTCTCGAGCCCGAAACTTCTCATTTTGTTTCCGGCGCATCTCCTGTTCCTCAACAAATGCCGGATTTCAAATCACGGGCACTTTTCATCTTTTTAATAGGCTTACTCGTCGTCATCACTGCCTCACTCATCGCTTGGTTGAGTTACCATCAAGGTTATTGGGCGGCGCAAAATCGCATCAACGAACAGCGCTTGGAACTGCCTGTTGCGATCCCTGCGGAATTCGAAAAGGCCATCGATTCCGCATTTGAGGCTTATTCGGATGGAAAAGCCTCCGAATCCACAGCTCAGTTGGAGATGGTCTACCGGAAGAATCAAACCATACCATCCTCTTGCTACCTGCTCGCTCTCATGGCTATCCAGAGTGGAGATCTCAAGCTGGCTTTGCAAAAAGTCGATGAGTCAATAGCAAAGGGCGAAAAACTCTCCGACTCTCTGGCATTGAAAGCTGCGATTGAAATGGAAATGGGAGGTAAAGGCGGCATGGGCGATCCAAAAGTGCGTGCGGAGACTCTTCTCCGTTCCGCGATAGCGGCAGATATATCAAACGCCCGTCCTTACATTGAACTCGCTTCGCTCCTTCGCTTCCAAGGCAGAAATGAAGAAGCACGCAAATTGTTTCAAGGTGCTGCCTTGCGACTCAATCCTGTCGAAGGCCATTCCTTGGTGAATACCTCTTTGGCGCTTCTCGACCTTCAACAGTTGCCCGATGACAAGCTCCCTTCCAATTTGAATCCTGATAAAGACACGCCGTCATTGATTTCCGCAGCCTATATTGCAATGCGCAAAAGCGATATCCCAGCTGTGAAGGCCTTGCTCGTCAAAGCAAGAGAACGACTGTCACCAGCTCTCTATAATTATCTCATCAACGATCCTGCCATTCGTTTTTTTTCAAAAAACCCTCAGATGTCAGAGATCTTTTGAGGAGTATTCTGTAAAAAAAACGGCCTTGACGGATTGACGAGTTAATCTTGCTTAAAGGATGCCTCGATTTGTAATCAATCTATTCATTAGATTGAAAGTATCCATTTAAAAATCAGTATATTAGGGTTGAAATGCTGATGTTTTGCCGCTTGATATCAAGCATATGTGACGAAAATGTTACACGGCGAGTCTTTCAGGAATAGTGGCCGGTAGTTCATCACTGACTGACATTCCAATGAAATCCAAAAAGAGTACCTTACCTTGTCCCACTCCGGAGCGCAAAGTCTCTCCCATCGTCGGAAGGGGGGCGCGTGCAAAAAGTCGGAGAAGATCAAAAACTGGACCCACCGTTTTCGCACTCCCGATCCTCAATCAAGCAGATGACGATGATGATGAAGAGAGTTTTGATGAACCCTTTCTAATATCCGCAATGCCAAATGAAGTTGCAAAAGCCCTCAATCTCCGCGCTCAGCAATCTCAGGTTCGGAAGCCATCCAAAGTCAAGGGTTCGAATTCACGAGGGCGCCGATCGAGGAAGACCATGGTTGCGGAAAATGCGACTGTTTCTTTCCAAGCTGCGGTGGGTTCTAAATTCAAAGACGACGATATAGATCATGTGGGCAACGGCCCGCAGTCCTCTGAAGATGTCGTTTTGGAACCCGTTCCCCCCCCAACCAATGTTTCCACGACCGAAAATTCCAGGAAGCACGATATCCATCCTACGCCACTTCCGGTTCTTGAAGAGCCCACAGCCAACTCAGAGCAATCACAAGAAATACTTTCCATAAAACGCCAAGCGATTTCCCGTCACTATTTTGGAAAACTCCTTCAGCAGCGCCCCCGTGTCATTGCCGCATTCGCAGCATTTACCTTGCTGATTGCCGGCTTTTTTGTCGGCAAGCTCCCGTCTGGGCCATCGGCCGAAAAAGAGGAGCGCGCTGTCGCAAAGCCAAGTCCGGAACTCGTCGAAGAACTCAATCAGGCCCTCGCTCTCATAGAGACTGGTGAGTCTCTCCAAGCTCTCAAAAAAATTCAAACCCTCAGCGTCAAGCATCCGGATGTTTATTCACTCGATTATCTCGCCGCTCTGGCTGCGATGCAAAGTGGGGATTTGAAAACGGCTCACGAAAAGGCCTCGCTCTCGATCCAAAAAAACCAAAAGGTCTCGGATTCGTTGGTGCTCCTTTCCATGACCGAATCCGGCGTCGGCACGGGGGGGAAAACTTCTCTGCGCGATCCAAAACTGGTGCGTGAGTCCCTGCTCCGGGAGGCCGTCGAGTCGGATGTGGCCAATCCCTTTCCCATGATCGAGCTGGCCTCGTTTTTGCGGAGTCAAAAGCGCGATGATGAAGCCATCCAACTTCTCAAGGCTGCGAACGCCCGCCTGCATCCCATCGATACCCATGTCGTCGTGGCAACTTCCATCCAACTCATGAAACTCCAGCAAACCTCGGACGAGCAGTTGCCCACCGTTGCAAATGAGGGCTCGATTTCCGAAATTTTTGCTTCCATCTACATCTCGCTCCGCAAAAAAGATTACAAACAAGCCGCCGTTGCTCTTGATAAAGGCCGGCATCAGGCCTCGCCAGACCTCTTCGCCTACCTCATCAACGACCCCGTCTTTAAACCATTCCACAGCGAACCAGTCATGACACGAGCCCTGTGACCTGGGGCTAATTGTGAAAGATTTGAGAGTTTGAGGAAGTGGGTTTCTTGCCCTGGTCCGACGGTGGTTGGTTTTCGCTGGAATTGCGCCCAAGGCGGAATTTTTCCAGAGCCTGATCCATGGTCAGCGGCAACTTGAACCCACGCGGATCTGTCGCCACATTCACATATTCCTTCGGCACCTGCGGGGTAAGGGCGAAGAGAACATTGCCCGACAGGCAAGCCCTGCGAGCGGCGTGCAACTGCTCTCATGGCGGATAGAATGACGGTGATCATTTCGACTGGAGCCTAACAAGCCCGTTCGGACATCCGGTGGGGGGTCGGAAGTGTTGTTTTCAGGAGATTTTCAAAAGGCTTCCAATATGCCTTTCGGCAAAACAGATCGCTATCGCATAGCGTTGGCTATGGGGAGAGCGAGGCTCAGGGCGCAAATTTTTGACCCGTCACAAGGAAAAAGGCGGCTCGACCATCAAGTGCCCTTCGTGTTTCCGAAAAGCCGGATGTGTAATCTGTCGCAGTAGCGGTTGCCACGCTGGGTGCAGAGGCTCACAAGTTCCATTTGCCGCGCGGCGATATGCGCTTCATCGGTTCCCTCCGGCATGAGGAGAATCTTTGAAGGAGGCACCGGGATTCCGATGGACTCCATGAGCGTGTCGATTTCAATCAAGTCCGAGGGTTGGGTGTAAACGAACTTGAGTTGGTAATTTCCCGCTTCGAGCCAGGCTCGCAGAATCTCGGGGCGCAGGCGTGTTTGCTCGTGCCGCTCAATCCAGGCTTGATCGATCTCATTGGCGCTGGGTGTGGAATTGGAAAGTTTCGGGCTCAGCGAGGCGAGGTCGCAGGCGATTCCCTCGGGAGGAAGCGTACCAGCGGTTTCGATGGTGATGTGGAGACCTTCCGCCCGGAGCGCAGCGGCGAGTTCTTTGATTCCCCGGGCGACCATCGGTTCGCCGCCTGTGAGAACGCAATGCCGTGCGGGAAGTTTTTTCACCTCACTGAGAATCTCTTCGATCCCCATTTCCTCGCCCTCAGGCTTCCATGAGGCATAGGGCGTGTCGCACCAGCGGCAACGCAGGTTGCAGCCCGAGGTGCGGATGAAAACCGTCGGCACACCGGTGAGTTCGCCTTCGCCTTGGATCGAATAGAAAATCTCGGAGATTCGCATAGGGTCAGAGCGGTTTCGGCGGGAGCGGGGCGTTGCTGAGGTAGTGCGTCGGATCCTTCAATCCCGCCAACTGGAATGCCTCGCGGCGTTCGACGCAGGTGCCACACTCGCCGCAGTGTGTCGCGCCGCCGACATAGCAGGACCAGGTCTGCGCAAAATCCACGCCCAACTCGTGCCCGCGCCGGGCGATTTCGGATTTTGTCATCGAAATAAATGGTCGCAGCAACTCGACATCCGCGTAGGTTCCCAGCCGCATTGCATCGCCCATCGCTTGCATGAAGCCTTCGCGGCAGTCTGGATAAATCGCATGGTCGCCCGAGTGCGCTGCGATAACCAGTCCCCCGGCATGTCGGCTTTCCGCAAGTCCCGCAGCCACGGCGAGCATGATGCCATTTCGGAACGGCACCACGGTTTGCTTCATCGTTTCCTCCTCATAGTGCCCCTTGGGAATCGAGGAGCCGGATTTGAGGAGGTGGGATTCAAAGAGGCTACCTATGAAATCCAACGGAATCGTGAGGTGCGCTGTTCCAAGCCGTTCCGCATGGTAAGTGGCGAAAGGAATTTCCCGGTCGTTGTGCTTAGACCCATAATGGAAACTCAGCGCTGCAACCACCTCGTGCTTCCTGGCCGCCTCGTTCAGCGCCACGACAGAATCCATGCCCCCACTGCAAAGCACGATGACGCGTTTTTTTAAGCTCTCGGACATGTGAAAATCTTGTAACCAAGCCACGACTCCGCCGCGAGTCTTGTTTCTTCAGTGGCCAAACCAGCCAGAAACATCCGAATTTGGTTTGATTGCCAAGGGCACGCAGGGAAATTGATTCCATGAATGCGGCTGCATGGGTGAAGTGTGTCGTTCCTTTGAGCGGAGCGGCTGCGCTGGTTTATGTTTTGGTCACGCCTGCGCCTGCCGGGCTTCCGCCCGCTGGTTGGAATACCTTGGGCGTTGCGGTTCTCATGGCCTCTCTGTGGGTCTCGGAGGCGATTCCTTTTGCCGTGACGGCCATGTTGCCGCTGGTGTTTTTTCCCATGCTCGGCATCTGCGGAATGTCAGTTGCGGCTGCGCCTTTTGCCAATCCAGTGATTTTTTTATTTTTAGGTGGCATGCTCATCGCGCAAGGGATGCAGAATTGCCATCTGCATACCAGATTGGCGTTTTTCCTCTTGCGGCTCGCCGGCACGCGTCAATCCTCCATCCTTGCTGCCTTCCTTCTGGCATCTGCTCTGCTTTCCATGTGGATCAGTAACACAGCAGTCGCCCTCATCATGCTGCCGATCGCCGTCTCGGCAATAGGCCTCTTTCGCGAAGGGAGTGAGAAAAACTTCGCAGCCGCGTTGGTTTTATCTGTCGCCTATGGCAGCAGCATCGGCGGCATGGCGACGCTTGTGGGAACGCCTTCCAACGCCATCTTCGCAGGGTTTATGGAGGAATCCTACGGCATCAAAATTGGCTTTCCGCTTTGGATGGCAATGACTCTGCCGATCTCATTCACTCTGTTGGTCCTAGCATGGATCATCCTGACTCGCGGCGTTTTTCCTCTCGGTGGACGGATGGCTGTCGGGCCGAACTTTCTGGAGCGTGAAAAGCTTCCACCTCTCGGTTTCGGCGGCATCGGAGTCATGGTGGTGTTTGCTGTTACTGCCAGTCTTTGGATTGCGAGGGGATTCCTTGAAGCGCATCTGCCGTGGCTTTCCGATGCGGGCATAGCGATGGCGGGGGGATTGGTGCTCTTTGTTATGCCAAGCGGCTCTCCGGGTGGAGGACCTGTTCTTAAGGCGGAAACCTTGAAAAAAATTCCCATTGATGTGCTTCTTCTGATCGGCGGTGGGTTGAGCCTCGCGGCGGCGATGCAATCCAGCGGTCTCGCTGCATGGATCGGTGGCCTTGGTTCCCATGTGGGTCATTTTCCGCCATCCTTGCTGCTTGCGGTGATATCCATCGTCGCCATCGGCTTGGCTGAGTTTACCAGCAACACCGCAACAACTGCGGCATTTCTACCCGTCGCCAGCGCTCTGGCTGTGGGGCTTGGGTACTCTCCCGTCGCGCTTTCCGTGGCGCTGACCTTGGCCAGCAGTTGCGGATTTATGATGCCCGTGTCAACTCCACCCAATGCGATTGTTTACGGTTCAGGCTATGTGACGCTGCCTCAGATGCTCCGCGCAGGCATCTTGCTCAACCTCGGTGCCTGGTTCTTCATTTCCTTCTGGTTCGGCTGGTTTGTTCCCCGGCTTTTTGCGTTTTGATGGGGCCTCCTGCGCAGCGTGTTGGACGGCGGGCGGGATGAAGGGTGGGCTGGATTCGAAAAATCGGCCAGTGTAGGTTGAGACATTCAATGAAGAACGGACGGAATAGGAAATTCTATCAATCGAAGAGATTTTGGCTTCTCGCTGCTGCACTCGTGACCCTCGTGCTGGCGGGACAGGGGCCGTTTCTTTCTTTTGTGGTGCGTCAGTTTGTCGAGAGGGGGATGTTTCGGCAGGGGTTGGTTTTTCGCGCGGATTCGCTGCGTGCGGCTGCATTTGCTCCCGTTGTGATCGAGGGCGTCTCGATTCGCCCGGCTGAAAAGGGACCCGGAGGGCCGATCGTTCACATGGAGCGCCTGGAGATCGTTTGGAGTGGGCCTGCTCGTTTCCTCTCGGATTGGAGAAACTGGGTTCACTCGGTGACGGTTCACGGCATGAATGTCGTGGTGGATCTGCGCCACGCGGAGAAGTCCCTGCCGCGCAACCGGGCGGGCTTTGATGACGCTGCCAGTGTGGTCGGGCTTTTCGCACCCGGCGGGGCTTGGCCCTCCCTCATTGAAATCCGGAATGGATCGGCGGAGGTGCTGGGCGAAAATTTCCGCCATGTCCTCGATGGTTTGGATCTGTCTTTGAACTCCGAGTCGCATGGTCGCCTTCATTTGGAGAGCCTCACGGTGCAGGCCGGGAAGTTTAACAAGGTGTTCGGTCCGTTTACCGCACCGACAACATGGGAGCAGGGAAATGCCAGTCTGGCTGGCCTGGATTTGGTGCCAGGTGTCACCCTCAGCGATGTGTCATTGCGTCTGGGCTCGTTGTCAGGTCCATCCTTATCGTTCAGTGCCCGCGTTTTTGGCGGGGCACTGCGCGGGGATGTGAACCTGAGCAAGGGACCTCGTGGCAAGGTCTGGGATATCGCCGCGTTCGGTTCGAATATTGCTGTCGATGATCTTCCTGTCCTGCTTGATCTGAGCGGAAAGGCGAGGGGAACGCTGGCAGAAGGGCGGTTCACATTCCGTGGTGATGCCGAGCGACCGGTGGATGCCGAGTCCTCGCTGCGGGTCTTGGCGAAGGATTTTCGCTGGAATGATCGCGGTTGGGACTCGCTGGAAATCGGAGCCAGCCTCATTCATCGCCGCCTGCTCATTTCGAATTTCGACCTGCGTCAAAAGGAGAACAAGGTAACGATGAACGGGGAAATTTCGCTTGCCGAGGGCTGGAGCAAGATTTCGGAGTCGCCATTCCTTGCGAACATCCGGGCGAATATCAAGGAACTCGATTCGTTGGCAGGGCTGCTCGGGAGTCCGCTGGGCCAAACATCCGGTCAACTCACTGCAGAGGGCTCTGTCAGCGGACGGCCTGGCTCGCTGGATGGATTCCTGGGCATTCGTGCCAACGGCGTCGTCTTCCAATCGGTGCCTGTCGAGCGCATGAACCTTGAGATTCTTTTCAGAAAAAAGCAGATCGATCTCGTTCGGTGTGAGATGGTATCGGGCAAGGATGCTCTCCAGGCTAAAGGTACGATGGACCTCGCCTCGCCACATGCCTACTCCGCCGAGTTGAATGCAAACCTCGTGGAAGTGGCCAACTATCTGCGTCCATTCTACAACAAGGGTAGCGGCGCTGTATCTGGCGGGGCGATGGAAATTCGCTGGAAAGGCAAGGGGGCTGCCAACGAGCATTCAGGTGAGTTTGATGTTGATTTATCGCGCTTCGCCTCCTCGCTCACTCCGGCGGGGTTGACCGGGCATTTCGCTGGCTTCTATTCGCCGGATAGCCTGTATTTTTCGAAACTCGATCTGGAAAACGGCAACACGCATCTGCGAACCAGAGCGACTGTTTCATCAACCGGCCTGACACTTGAAGGTTTGGAGTTGACCGGTTCCTCCAAACCTCTGCTTTCAGGTTCCGCCTTCTTGCCGATCGATGCGCTCGCTATTCTGCGGGGTGCGGATTGGAAAGCTGCGGTGCTTCAGAGCGGGGACATGTATGTGCGGGCCACTACTCCGGCGGAAATCGACTTGCGCGATTTGCTGCGTCTCGCTGGTCAGGACCGGCCTCTCAGCGGCCTCGTGAAAATGCAGTTGGAGGCCTCTGGTCCACCCTCACGGCCGAACTTTAATGCCCTCGTCAAGGGGCGTGATGTCGCTTTGGGCGGTGGCAATGTGCCGCCGTCCGCCGTCGAGATTGACCTGAAAACACAGGCGGGGGATGCGACCCTCAACGGCAAGGTCGAGTCCGCAGGAATGGCCCCAGCCGTTTTCAAAGCGACTTTCCCGCTCGGTCTCTCTCAGGACAAGGATGGAACACTTCGCTGGATCGACTCCCAAGCTCCCTTCCAAGCCGATCTCGAAATGCCCCGCCTGGATCTCGCTCTGGCACGGCCGATTCTTCCCTTTCTGCACAAACTTCGTGGTGAGATCTCGGGGCATGCGAAGATCAATAATACCAGTGATTCGCTGAAAATTACCGGCGAGGCCGAGGTGCGAGGAACGAGTTTTGGTTTCGAGGGATTGGCTGCGGGCGTGGAGGCGCTGCACGGCAAGATTGCCGTGGTCGATGGTGTGCTCCTTTTTCAAAATATCGAGGGCGAGGTCGGGCGGGGGCGCTTCGCCATGGAGGGAAGTTGCGAATTTGCCGAGCCATGGAAGCCCAAGTGGGCTCTTCGGTGGCGGGCAGATCGTGTTCCTCTGGCCAGCCATGCCGCTTTGGCGCTTCTGGCCACGGGTGAACTCCAAGCTGTGGGTGACCAGAAAGGCGGTGCGTTATCTGGAAAGATCGGATTCCAAGGGTCACTCATTCACGGAGCTTTTTCGCTCCAGCCTCTGCTTTCACAACAACCGGCATCGGTTCCCAATTTTCCATCAGCGGCCCGGATTCTCTCCAAGCTCACGCCTTCGGCGGATTGGCTGGTGGACGTGGAAATCGATGGCAGCTCCGGCATTGAAGTACGCGGAGGCAAGTTTAGCGCTTTCCTCGCGCCGGATTTGCGTTTGGTGGGAACCTCTGGCCAACCCGTGCCTGTCGGGCGTGTTCTGTTGTCTGGTATCGATGCGGGTGGCTTCTTTATTGAATCCGGCGAGCTGTTTTTTCTGGCTGATGAGCCTTGGAATCCTTTCCTCCTCGTGGAGGGCGAAGGGTGGTTTGCAAATCACCTCATACACGCCTTTGCATTTGGCCCTTTGAGCGAGTGCAAATGGATTCTGTCATCCAGCGAGGATCTGGGCAAATCGCCGCAGGATCTCTTTCTCGCGGTCGCGAAAGGCTGGCTGCCGGTTGCAACAGATGGAATGGGGGCGGTTGATGTGAATGTTTACGAGGATTCTCGCGACGGATTCCAGCGCGTCGTGAGCTCTCGAATAGAAGCGGGGTCCGTCTGGCGAAATGGCGTGAAATTCAGCGAGAGTATGGACTTCGCCCCCGGAGCAGGAATTTTTCCGATAGACTCCTTCCGCTCGGGCTTCGAGTGGAGACTCGATCCGGTTTTTTAGTCTCCTTCAACGCGTGCCGCTGATCAGTTCCACAAAACGGTGACCCGAGTCGGTCAGGCGGGGTGAGCCTTTGGATCCGGCTATGATACCTCGTGTGGCGGCATGGTAGGCGTAGGGCGTCTCTTTCACCCATTCGAGTCGAGGCTCCAAGGGTGGTTGGCTCGCCGCCACGGCTCTTACAGGGACGCCGTATTGGGTGAATGAAACTGTCCAGCCACGCGGTGAGGCAGGCTCGCCATCGGGAACGATCCACGGGTAGTTGCGTATGATGGAAAGATTCGGCGAGTCAGGGATGGTGATTTGATAGGCCACCTCTTGGTTGCGGATATGCTCCTTGAGGCTGAATGCGGGATTTTTTGCGGATTCCAAAAGGATGGCTGCTGGCTCCATGCCGACGAGATTGTATCCATGGTAGATGCCGTGCTTGTTGGGGGAGCCTGAGAAGTAGCGGTGATACCAGGTTTCGAAGTCCTCGTTCAGCAGGACGGCGATTTCCAGGTGGAGGTGGGCTCGCTCGCGGTTAATGCCAGCACCTGTGAATCCCATTTTTCCGATCACTTCGCCTTGGGCGACCTTCTGGCCGGTCTGAGCGGAGATGGTGCTCAGGTGGGCATAGAGTGTGTAAATCGGGCTGCCCTCGATGAGGTGGCGGATCACAACATAGCGGCCGTAGTTCGAGGCCCCTGCTTCATGGCTCACATGGACGACGGTTCCTGCGGCGCAGGATTTCACATCATCGAGAGGGGTGCCCGCCGCGTCGCGGTGCACAGGGGCGATGTCGATGCCCTCATGTAGCGTGCCATAGACGATTTCCGACCCTACGCGCTGCGGGCCGCGCACATAGCCATACGAACCGCCTTCCCATGGTTTCGTTTCGACGCCTTCGAAATTCCGATCCACATACATGTAGAAATCCTCTGGCCGACCTTCCAGGAGGGCCTTGTTCTCCGTGGGCCAATCAAAAAGTGCGGCGCAGAGCGGAGTGGTGGCAGCAAGCAAAGGGAGGATGAATCGAGGGATCACTGCAGGATTTCTTCTTTCGCCGGGCGGCGTGGCTTTTTTCCGAATTCCGATTCCCTTCCGATAATCGGGAATTGTTTTTGCAGGAGTTGGATTTCTTCGGGTTGGATGCCACCTGGGACATAGAGTAGGCCGTCATTCACGGCGGAGTTGATCTTCATGTTTGCCACGATCCGCCCGTTGATCAGGACAATCGCGGTGCGTCCTTTATCCTCTACTGTGAACTGCTGGAGTTTGTTCGCTCCATGGGCGTCGAGGCGGAAATAGGCTCCCACCTGCCCATCATTTCCAGGAAATGGAAAGAAGGCTTTGATGTCGCGCTCACTCGTTACCGGCACATTGCGCATGAAAATTTTCATAGGTGGGTTGTTGAGTTGGATTTCGCTGGAAAAGGATGGTCCATCACTGGCGGTGCCCTCGCCATGGAGACGGATTGTCAATGTTGGAGATTTTTTGCCTCCAGCAAAGAGGAGGCTTGGGAGCAGAGTCGCCACGAGGATTAACAAAATGCTGGGTATTTTCATAAGTGGAGGCAAGCCCGCCATGGGCAGCGTGAAGGTATTCGGATTGATAGGATTTGCAACCGCGCGGTTGCTTGTTTACGGATAAGCTCATGAATCGATTCGCTGCTCTTCTGCTCCTTGCTCCAATGGCTTTTGTCGAAGCTCAGGATGGATCATCTGCCTTTGCCGCGACACCTCCAGATGAGTCGACTCCATTTTTTGTTTCAGGCGGAGTGCAAGCCGAGGAGGCATTGCAAAAGGAAATCAGGAATTCGCCCGCGACGGGCTATCCTCGTGTAAAAAAAGGCCCCGACTCCACTTTTGGACAAATCGGGAGCTTTTTCACTGGCTTGATCCCGCCAGTTCACTTGGGCGGTTCACCAGAAGTTTCTGAATCGGCCTCGCTCGCAGTAAATCCCTCAGATCCGGTTTTGCAAAATCAGCGCGAGTTGGGCGTCACATACACTGTGCGGAATAATTCGAAAGAGATGACGAGGCTCGAGTTCCCGACCACGCAGCATATCGAGATTTTGGCGCGGAATGCCTCCGGCTCAGTTGTCGAGCGTTGGTCGGACGATCGTGGCTTTCAGAAAGAGGAGGGGATTGTTGTCATCAACCCCCGCGAGCGTATCGAGTATCAGGAAAAAATTTCCACACGCGAACTGCGAGCCGGACAAGCCTACTCTGTCGAAGCCGCTTTGAAAACCCAGCCTGATCACTCCGTCAGCCAGCCTGTGAATCCTCGATAATCCTTAAAATTCCCCCTCTGTAGATTGAAAGACATCCTCCCCAAGTTGGCCGCGCTTCTACTGCTTGTCCCGGCTTCACTATCGGCACAACAGCAGGAAAAGAAGCTTCTCGAGCGGATTGAGCGTCCCGACATGGAGCTTGGAAGTCCCCTTCAATCCAAATCTTATCAAGGAGCTGCAGGCGTAAAAATCCAAGGTTCCCCGGTTTCGGATAAAACTTTTGGAACAACCCAGTCCCGCAACCTGAAGGAATTTCAGGGTTCGCGCTCTTTCCTTGGGATAAAAAACCCCTGGTTTGGGCAACTGACCTACGATGCCAAGCCCGCATCCTTGTCGCCTCGCGGCGGGGCCGAACTCTCGAGGTCCTATTCGGTCAAACCCGCCGCTGTGACCTCCTATGCCGCCTCGCCTCGAAGCACCAATTCATCCAAGCCACAAGTTCCCTTGCAGCCTTTTCTCGTTCCAGGCGAGGCGCAGGGGGCTATGCAGCAGATTTCCGACCGGGTAAAAAAAGAAATGACAATTGACGATGTGCGCGAGTTGTTGAACAAACCCCGTTGACCTATTTTTCACATGTCCGATATCGATTTCCTTACCCGTGGTGCCGCCAAAGTCCTCAGCGTCGAAGAACTGGAGGCAAAACTGAAACTCGGACGCCCACTCCGCGTTAAATTGGGTGTCGACCCCACGGCGCCGGATATTCACCTCGGTCACAGTATCTCGCTCTCGAAGTTGAGGGATTTTCAGGATGCGGGACACGAGGCCATTCTGATCATCGGCGACTTCACAGCGATGATCGGCGACCCGAGTGGACGCTCGGTGACGCGTCCCCAGCTGACGCACGATCAGGTCATGTCGAATGCGAAGAGTTTTCAGGAACAGGCATTCAAAATTCTCGATCGCGAGCGGGCGAAAATCGTTTTCAACGGCGAGTGGTTCGAAGGCATGAGCTTTGAGGAGGTCATCAAGCTCAACAGCCGAGTCACTCTCCAGCAAATGCTCGTTCGTGAGGACTTCCGTGACCGCCTCGACAAGGGCCTGCCCATCCGAGCCCACGAAATCCAATACCCCATCATGCAGGGCTGGGACTCCGTCATGATCAAGGCCGATGTGGAACTCGGCGGCACCGACCAGCTTTTCAACATTATGGTTGGCCGTGATCTCCAACGCGAGGAGGGCCTGCCGCAGCAGGTCGCCATGGTCATGCCCATTCTCGAAGGCTTGGACGGCCACCAGAAAATGAGCAAGAGCCTCGGAAACTACATCGCTCTCACCGACACCCCGCCGGACATGTTTGGGAAAATCATGAGCATCAGCGATGAACTGATGGTTCGTTATTACGATGTTCTGCTTCACGAGAAGCTGCCGGCGGATATGCACCCGATGGATGCCAAGAAATCGCTTGCCCGTCGCATTACGACCCGCTTTCACAGCGAGGAAGCCGGCAACAAGGCGCTCGAGGAATTCAATACCCGCTTCAGTTCCCGCGATCTGGAAGCCGCTGACCTGCCCGTGTTCAGCCCCGCCGGTGCACGGGATTTTCCCAGTATCGTCGTCGAAGCATTTGCCACTTGTTTTCAAACCACTCGCTCCCGCTCCGATGCTCGCCGTCTCGTCGAGGGTGGCAGCGTGCAGTGGAGGGGCGAAAAAATCACCGACCCCAAGGCGCAGTTGCCGGCAGATGCCGAGGGAGTTCTTAAACTCGATAAAACCCGGGCTGTCCGGGTTAAGTTGTAAATTCGATTGAGACCCAATTTTTATCGTCGGCGCTTGACGCCGAACTTCGGAATCAGTTGGAAGGTGTTTCGCCGCATATGTATTTTCGGCATTACGCTTCTTATTACCTACAAGGTTTTTGGGTTTGTTAAAGAAAACATCGCTTGGCGTGAGGCCACTCGCCTTTCTGGCATGGCTGCCGAGGATTTGGAGAAAACCCAGAATGATTTGGTCCGGGCCAATCTCAATCTTGCTTTGAGTATGAGTCCAAATCATTTGGAGGCATCCCGCTTGGCCGCGCGACTTGCCGACCTGGAGGGAGACTCCCGCGCGGTTGCTTATCATGAGACAGTTCTGGCGAGTTGGGGAGCCGAACCCGAGGACTGGCGGCGAGGCGCTCTCTCTGCAGCTCGGTTTAAACAAACGGAAATCGCTGTCAAGTGGGCTACAAAAGCGGCTAAGCTTTCAAACGATTCGTCATTCCCGCATTTGGTTCAAGCTGAGATTTATGCTTCTCAAGGCGACTCTTTTGAGCAAGAGCGAGAACTGCGTGCCGCTCTTGCTCAGAAGGAATCTCCTGAAATTCTCAACGCCCTTGCTTGTTTTCTTTTGGACAGAAAAAATGATATTTCTTTGCA
>JBILBH010000042.1:0-23166 GCA_044353785.1 Terrimicrobiaceae bacterium | reverse complement strand
CGCCGGCCACCAATCTTGCGAATCCGTCATGAGGGCAGCGATGTCGTTTTTCAGCAGATCAAGATCGAGGCTTCTGAATTCCTCGGAATAGTTGAAATCCGCATCCATCGGATCGGATTTCGAGGTGTGCTGGTGCAGGATACGAAGATTGAGTTGGTTTGGCCACCAATCGCGGTTCGTTGTACCGCCGCCGGCGGTTTTCGCAAGGAGTTGACCATGGTTGAAGGTTGTACCGCCGCCGGCGGTTTTCGCAAGGAGTTGACCATGGTTGAAGGGGCATTTGGATTCGGTGGACATAAATTTCGAATGGGCTGAGGCAGTTTCTACGATGGGGTGGGTGGTGAAGTTGTGGTTTATTTCGCGGGAAAGAAAAAACGGCAATAGGCAGATTTCAAGAAATGTCCGCGCCGTTGACAATCCGGTAGCCTCGAATTCTTAGATACTCAGGGACTTTCTCCGACTCCATTTCCTCATCCGTGAGGGGGTGGATGACAAAGCGTGATGCCGATGTTGCAGTGAAGTCTTTCAGCAAAGCGGGTGCGTCATCCTTCGCATGGACAACAAGCGAGGTGCCCTCGGGGATGGTCACATTTTCCAAGCGCACATCGCCTTCGAGGATGAGTGTGGCGTCACCGGAGATTCTGCCACCATGGATTCTTTCGCGGACTTCGGCCAGCGTCAGCGCAAACGAAGGCCTGAGAATGACGCGCGGTCCTGTGGTGAATGGAACGCCTCTCAGCATCTGGCAGGGTGCATCCTCGACGCGCATTCCTGCCACGCGTAGCTTGGCGCGGCCTGTTTCGTAAAAATCATTCTCGGCGCTGGATGCGCTCTCTGGCGGTCCATTTTGAATCACTTTCTGCGCCGCATCTGTGAGATTGTTTTTGCACGGGCTGAAGCACCATGCGCGATCGAAGACGGTCACGCCGACTTTTTCGCCTGAGGTGAAGTTTTTCGGCAGGTCTTGCATGAGCGTTTCCAAGCGGGCCGGTTTTTTGAAGCTGGTACGGGTACCATCCGAGAATTTGGGATTCACAAATTCCGCCACCACTCCGCCGGAGGACTCCAAGACTTTCAGGTAGGGAGACAGACGTACGATGAGGAGGTTGATATTTCCCGGAAATTTCGAGAAGCCGCTCTCATCGGGCACATCACCTTCCGGGCTCACAGTGGCGCGGAGGAGGGGATCGAGGAGATTGTATTCCACATTGATCGTCAGGTCGGGGGCGCCATTTCGCTCCAAGCGGGCGATACCCCCAACGGACTCACCAGGAATACGGTTCACTGCGATGGAATTGAAGTCGTAGCCGCATTGTTCAGAAACTCCGATTGCGGCGAGAGCGGCATTGAAGACTTGGCCATTCGTGTCCTGAATGAAAAGCAGGTAGCGCACGCCGGAATACGCCAGCTTTTTGGCTGTGCCGCTTGTATGCAGGAGCGTGTGAATGTCACCGTGACCATGTGGTTTCAAGAGGAGTTCGTATTTTTTCTCCAGAGCGAGACTGGCCTTCATGTCCGAAAGGGCGGGGACGAGTTCTTGGCGAAGGATGGTGATCTGTCCCGCTTCCAAGCCAAAATTCTTATTCGCGGCAAGCGAGGCCTTGGTGCCCGCATCCGTGTCGCGGCTTGTCATGATGATGAGTGGAATCGCGCGCCCCAAGCGCTTCGACGCGGTCTTAATCACCGAGGCGTAGTGCGCGAGGTAACTCGTCGTTTCGGTGACCTCGACCGGGATGTCGAGTTTGATGCCATGATAACCCAAGCGCTCGCCAAGCCCGCCGGCCACCAGAACCACAGCCGATTCCGCGAAGCACTTCAAACCCACTGCTTCGGCGGCATCGTAGTCCGCCCCAAAGGAGGAGAGGTCTACCAAGTCCGGTTGCGCCGGGGTGCAGCCAGCAAAGGGATTCGCCCCTGACGCCGCCTCGGCCAGCAGCAGGCGCGCATTCTGCGTGTAAGCCGTCAAACCGCCGGGATAAGCAAGGTGTGCATTCAGCAATGTCGCCATGAATTTCTTCTTGTCCTCGTCATGAATTCCCGGTGCATCCCAGTCCGAAAAAAGGTGCAATTGACCATCGGATATCAAGTCTGATGCAAGTTCGAGCTGAGACTTGTTAAAAAGACCTGCCGCAGCATTCGCGGCAAATGTCGATGGAGTTTGTGCGCTGAGATTTTGCATCCTCAAAGCTCACTCGAAATCCCTGCGCCTTGCAATTTCACAATCCAATCTGCGTTCAAAAAAGCAAACTACGAAAGATTAAGTTGTCACTCGGCTCCTCAAGTTGTACTAGTTTTCCCTTGTCGCGGCGGGGTAGCCAAGTGGTAAGGCACGGCTCTGCAAAAGCTGTATTCGTCGGTTCGATTCCGACCCTCGCCTCCCTTCTAAATCAACGATTTACTAAGGGAGGGGGACGGGTTTAGTTCTTTTGACGGGGTGGGTGCTATGAGCGTTCAAGACGAATATCACGCTCACAAGCGCAGGGAGCAGGCGCTTTACGTTCTCGCTTTTGACGAGTTCGAGCAAAATCTCACCCCCGAGCAGCGTAGGATGCTGGGTTCGGCGGCGGTGCCGAATATCGAGGATACTCGCTCTCACGACTCGCGCCGCGAGTCGCTGGGCGTGAGCGTGGATTTGGTGAATGGGGATGTTTTGGGTGAGTGGAATCCTAGGCCGGAGTGCTTGGCTAGCGCTCTTGGGGTGAGTCTGGAGAAGGGTTGCAAGATTTTCGAGTGGCATAATAAGGCCGCCGCCCGAAGCGGAGAGAGAATCAGGATGTGGGCGGTTATTCGCATCGCTGGGGTTTCGCTCGATTGCGCGAATACGAGGCTGGCTGCGCCTGGGCTTGCTTTTGAGGGCGGCCTCTCGCTCCAGTTTGGACTCGGCCGCATACAGGATTGCGCGGCGAGCATGGAGGTGTCGCGGGCGGCCATATACAAGAACGTGAAGTTCTGGCAGCGCGAGTTTGATTTGCTTGCGCGATTTTCCTTGGAGCAGGTGATCTTGTGCAAGTTGGTGAGTCCTCAGGTCGATGGATTCGATCAACCTGACAGCCTTCTTCAAAAACTGACCGGCTCAATTTATCCGCAAAAATCCTCTTAGGATTGCGGCCGCTTGGCTTGGCACAATAGGGCTAAGCCGCTCAAGGCTGAGAAAAGCAAGGTGCGGGCGATTGAGCGGATCGAGGGAGGGTTTCTGGACTGTGCGAACTCCAAGCTCACTGCGGTCGGGCTTGCTTATGCGAGCAACCTCGGCCTCACGGCGAATCTCGGAACCATGCAGGAATACGCCCTCAAAATCGGGGTCTATCGGTCGGCGATCTTCAAGAACGCGAAGTCTTGGCAGCGGGAGTTAGACCTGCCTGCGGCCTCCAATATGAGGGGTGCGGAAAATGTCGGGCCTATAGCGAGGCACAAAAAGCCAAACACTGGCGCAACCAAAAATTCACCCTCATCGGTGTGTAAACGCAGTAATAAAAAATCATGAAAGACACACAAGAAAATGAACTCTGGGAGCTGATGCTCTGGGTATCGGTGGATGCTAAGGAACTGGAGGAGGGGGCGAAAGCCCGGTGGGCTCCGACGGGGCTTGATTTGCCTGAAACGACGACGCTGGAAAACATCAAAGAAATCCTCACGGCCTTTAGGGCTTGGGATACGGCGGCCGCGGTGGCACTGGCGGATCTTTTTACCTTCGTTCGCAGCAACGGCTGGTTCCTGGCACAAATGGAGTTTGATCTTGCCTTTGTCAAGCGGGTGCGGGCGGTGAGCGATGTGCCGAGAGGGCTGCGCCATCCGAAGCTGACGGCAGAACATTATTTTGTGGTCGCGGTGCTGGGATATGATTGGCAGGTGCATTGGCTGACCGAGGCGGTGAAGCATAAGATGACGGGGCTGGTGCTGAAGCGTTCGATCGGGGCGGGGCGGTTTCTGACAAAGGAGCAGATCGAGATGATGAGGGGCCAGGGAAGCGGAATCTTGAACTACCTCGGCGTCCTGAACGGCTGGGAGCGTTGGGAGAGGAAAGTCGGAGACCAGGAGGGCATCCTCTCATGGCCTGCCGATACGCTGGAGCGTTGGGTGGAGGATGTGAAGCCAATCGCTGAGATGCACGGCAAGGCTGTTGCGAAACTGCAGGAGGCTCGAAAATGAACGCGCGATTTGTGCTGAACATTTGGGATTGCGATGCAGCAGGACGCAAGATCACGGCCATAATGGCATGGCCAGAGCACGAGGTGGCGTTTCTTGAGGCTTGGGCTGAGCGGGAGGCGATCAAATGACTCCGATGATTAATAGGGATGTGCAGGCGGTGTCTTCCCTTGGTTTGCATGAGGTGCTCACGGGGAATATGGCGGCGAGATATGGGGCGCTGCCTATGCTTCCGCTACCTCAGGATGAAGATTTGCTGACCAAGCGATGCGTTGCTCATCGTTGAGCAGCTTGAAGGGAGCCGTGCGCCGCAGGCGGGCGCGGAGCATGGCTTTGATGGTAGCGCGCAAATCGGGGCTTATATTCTCCTGCTTGCTGTGAAGTAGAAGCTGCAAGAGCTTGCGCGTCTTGGCCATGAGCACGAGTTCCGCAGGGGGCTTGCCGGTAAGCGCGGAGCGCCGCGTCGTGGCAATCGTGGCGTTTTTGCGGAGCCAGTGAGTGTAGTTCATGGCATCCTGAAAAGATTTGACAGGCTGATTGTAGAGGAGTCGGGTAGTCACCGAATTTTTCAGAAGAGATTCACAGCCACCCCATAGAGGAAAAACAGCAAGTCCCAAAGAGTGATGGACGGGATGTTTGAAACCTGCCGCTTGGCAGGCTATGAAAAAACCAAAACAACCCCTTCATCGGCTGAAATGCTCAGAGGTTTCCGGCATCTCTACAATCTGATCGCGTGATTCCCTGCCATCTGGTGTCCAAGTTGACGAAGGACACAGGCGTCGATAAGCTCTGACACATTTCTCGGAGGTGAGTCAAGTCGTGGCCATGCTTTATGCTCAATTCAGCCACTCCATTTGCCTCAATGATATGTGCGATGCGCTGCGTCTCAACAGCGGTCCTCTATATCATCCATTCGAGAGGCGCGACCGCCGAGTCGCTATCGACTCTCGCACGCGGGCAAGCAGCTTGAAGCGGTTCTGGGTGAGAAGCTCATCTGGTCTGTTTTCGATGATCTTAAAACCCTTTCTCCAGGATTCAGGTGAGGCAAGCTGGGCAAGGGTGTCACGCACCGCTTCCCAAGACCATCCACTTGGACTCCCCCACCATTGAAATCTTGGCTTTGTGCATGGATCGGGCCAAACATCGCCGCCGCATGGCTGCAGCAGAGTGCCATATGTGACTCGATCTTCAAAGTTTCCTGCCCAATTTCGTTCTCATCGACACTGCACGGGACGCCGATCCCAAGCGCACTCGAGAGGTTGCTGCCGGCGTGGAGGCAGGCGAGATCGTGATCTTCGACCGCGCCTATGTGGATTTCCCTTGTCTTATCGATCTTCTCCAGCGAGGGGTTTTTTGGTTTGCACGCACCAAACAAAACCACAAGTTCAAGGTGCTCAAGAGGCGCAAAAACAAGAATTCCAAAATCCTGGCTGAAGAGGAAGTAGTTCTAACGATCAAAGGGCACATTGAAAAATTTTGAATCCTAAGTTTCGGCATCATCAAAACGCCTCATTTTAAAAAATCGGCAATTCTATGGTGGCGGACACATGGGATCGACTGGTTTTGGCTGTCCTCCATTGAGGGACGATTAATTCTCTGAACGCATTTTGTTGAATGAAAAGACATGGTGGTTCCATGGGCCTTCACTGCGTGAAAAAGAAGGATATGCTTTCGGAGACCGGCATGGCCTTGCTTTTCCGGAACGCCATCGCCTCATCCTCGTAGGTTCCAGCAGCGTGGTGACCGCCGCCGCGTTCACAACAGGTTTGGGAGTCAAGAGTAACTGCTCGACAAATGTTCTCCAACCGCACCCAGTCCCTTGCCCGTCGCCAGTTCCAGGATCTCGAAATAACACACAGCGGCCGAGTGGGGCTCGTGGTGACGGTAGAGGTGGTCGTAGTGCTCACGCGAGACCTAGAGACTGGAACATTTGTCTTGCGCCAACGCTATTCGTAAGACGCTCCTGGCTTGCGCAAAAGCCATTTGATGAAGTGCCGGAAATCGCTCGCCGCCCACTGCCCCGCACCGGCAGCAGATCCCAAACCACCATCCCATCCAGGAGCACGATGTACGTTTCGTGGATCCGCTCACGAAGTTGGCTGCCGATGAGTTTGCTCGACACCGAATAAACCTGCTTGCACACCCGGACCGTCGAGCGATTGTTTGCCCTCACCATCGTCTTCGTTTAGTCGGGCCGTCTACCTCGTGCGCTGCTGCATGCAATAACGCAAAGCCCCGCCAAGAGTGGTTGTCGCGCCGATCTTCACCAGGGCCTCAGGTCAGCAGCAGGGGCTTGATCAAAATCCGCATCGAACATGCGTTTGGGTTCCCTACTCGCCAGAGCAACTGCTCCACAGCGCGGCGTCCAATCGCCTCCGCCTGCAAATCCAGAGTAACCGGTTGCGGCTTGAGATGGAAAAGATAGGCCTCCTCCCGGTTGCATGTCAGGATTTCAATGTCTTCCATCGGACGCACCCCGCGTTCGCGCAGGAGATTGTAAACATGCGGGGTTAGCATGTCGGCTTGTAGCAGCAGGGCGGTCGGTCGTGGGTTGAGCGCGCAGAAGCGGTCGAGCAATCTGGCAAGGACTTTATCATCGGCCTGGTGCTTGTTGGGGCCGCTTGAGATAATCTCGGAGTCTGACAGCAGCGTGACATCCACGCCTTCACTCTCCAGCCACCACTGGAAGGCGGCGCCGCGCATAGTGACGTGACGCAGCGGGCTGATCGGCTCTCCAAGATAGGCCGCGACCCGATGCCCCCCAGCCACCACATGAAGCGCTGCCACCTTTCCTAAGCTGAAATGATCCGGCTGCACATGATCGCCTTCAAAGTGGCGCACGCTGCCCATCATCCAGACAGTGGCCACGTGTGAGAGCTGACTGGGGGGATCCCCGTGAGGCTCTTCACCCATGATCAAGCAGGGGGACCCCTTGCTTTGCTGGACGGCCGTGAGCAGCTGAGCCCAGCCTGCCGCTTGCCGTATCGTGAGAACTCCGCCCTTCTCCTCGACCATAGACTGGACACCGTGGAAAACCGATGCATAGACGGGTGCCTTGCGCAGCATCCAATCGATGCCGTATTTCGCCAGAATAATGATAGTGACCTTCCCGAGCTTGCCACCTGAACGCGAGGGCTTGGTTCCCACCGTCCGGTAGCCACGGCGATGCCCAGGAGGCGGAGGTGAGTAATTCAGCAGAGCCATCGCCCGACGCACCGCTTCGCTGGCCGCCTTGCTCACCGACGGACGGTTGTTGATGACTCGCGAAACGGTGCCGATGCCGACACCGGCCGTTTTGGCGACATCCATGATGGTGGGAGAGTGATCGATTCGGGTCACAAAATTTGGAAATAATAATATTTCCAAACAAATGCAAGGCATTTCTTCCAATGCCTGAAAAATCCACAGCCATCCAATGCACTTTTTCCAATCTGGGTGGCTGATTCAATGAAGTCATGCCTACAGCTTGTGCTTTACCGCCGCATATTTCTAGGGTTCGGCACTCTGGATTATTGCCACCGGAGTCAATCAGCCATCCAGATTTTCCAATGCACTTTTTTTTAAAAAATCGGGTTTTAATGATCTGGTTGCGGCCGGCTACAAAAAATATTTCCAAAAAGTTTATTTGACACTCTCGGCTGTGATGTGTTTTTACTTTATTATGTTCCGCTCTCAAACAATTTTCTCTACTTTACGAATCTCACTGCTGGCTATGGCCACCCTCTGCTCGGCCTCCCAGGCTCTTCATTCACAGACCTGGTCAAACACGAACTCGACCTATCCCCCCAGTTCTGCGACGCAGAATTGGGCCACGGGCTCCAATTGGGGCGGAGGAGTGGCACCAACTATTACATCCAGCGCTATAATCAGCAACGGAGGCTCCGCAATCATCGACAGCTCAGTCGTCGCCAACACGGTGCTTCTAGGCAACAGTGCCAACGCCTCGCTCTCCCACAAGCTACTGATTGCAAGTGGCGGTTCGCTGACCGTCAACTCCACTTCTACTAGTGCTTTTCGGTTGTTCAACACCGCCGGAACGCACTTGGTCGAGGTGGCCTCGGGAGGTTCTCTTACGGTCAACGGCACAATGGACATTGGCTCAAGCACGGGATTGGTGGGATCGAGCTCCACCTTCATCAATGCGGGCACCGTCCGGTCCTCAGCTCTTGCCGTCAAAAAACAGGCCGTCTTTCAAATGACCGGCGGCACTTTGAATGTTGTCACCTCCCCCTCGGTCTTCGGCGGCTCAGGCTCAACCGCAGCAAACGAAGGCCAGTTTGTGCAAACAGGAGGTGCCTTCACTGGGACTTCTATTCAACTCAGTGCCGGAGGCACATACCAAATCAGCGGCGGCTCGAGCAGCATGTCAAGCTCCACCAGTGGGCTTCTCTTCAGTGGTGCGAATGCGACAAGCTCCGGCGGCACCATCAAGATCGTCGGTTCCGGCGCCAGCAGCGTCAGCTTCGGTGGATTGCGCTACCTCAACACATTCGATCAAGACAAAGCCAAGTGGGCCTTCGCTGTCGATAACAGTGCTGGCCATATTACGAAGATTAATATGGTAGCCAGCGGAAATGCAGGAGGTAATCTGCGCGCGGGCTCCTTGGATGTCTCGTTGAGCGGTGGCGTGCTTCTGAGCGGAACCAACAAGCTTGACCTGATCGAGGCACCGAGCATCCTTGCAACGTCTAACTTTATCAACGCAGCTGATTACACCTCCGGCACCGCTAAACTCTGGGTTCAGGGTATCACCGACTCTACTCGCGATACCCTCCATGTCACCCTGAACTCGGGAGCCAGCATGGGCTCGATTGATGTTGGTGCGAGTGGGAATTTGACCCTGGGCACCTCGGCCTCCTTCGGTTATGTGAGCTTCAGCAATGCCTCTACGCCATTCACCCTCGGGCTTGGCATCGTCGGCGGCACACTGAGCAATTTCACTGCTGCGCTCACCGCGGCCGGGGTCATCTGGACTGCAGGCACCAACGGCTACAGCGTCGACCTTCTCCTGAATCCGACGGTCTCTGGCGGCAACTACTTTGCTTGGGATTTTGCCCCGATCGATGGTGCCATGAACTTGACATCGCTCGGGGTCATCCCAGAACCCTCCACCTACGCGTTGCTCCTGCTTGCCGGTCTTGGCTTAGCCGCCATGCGCCGCCGCCGTTAGTTCAAGCGCCGTCTGTCAGGCGGATTATTCACTTCCCATCGTTCGACGAGAATTGTTGTGGAGAAGCCGTGGATAATAGACAGGCTCTCAACAAAGTATAACCTGCTTTCCATTTGAGGGGACCAAATAAGTTTTCAATGGCAGGTTCTGACTCTTGATCCCAACAGCAGCGGTTCCGGGGACTTTTCGTCTCACGCCGCAAAAAAAGCGCGACAGAATTTTGGCTCGCGATTAGGCCCAAATGCGAGATATATTTTTCTGTGAACCTCCACTTTGGAATGAAATTCTTGATGGTCTCAAAGTTCTTGAAATGGGGATCAACGCACCTTCAAGTTTCAGGTGAAATAGTTTCCTTTCTCACGCACTTTTCAAGTCCAACCGGCGTGACAAACCGTGACAGCGATTGTTCCATTTTATGCCTTTCTATTCCTACTTCGTATGAAGTAGATATAAATACACTGGAATAAAAATGTATATATCTAAATAACAGATACATAAGATAACCTGCTAATAGCCTGAAAGTTAGAGTTTCAAATTCTATCCCCGCAACCAATTTTTTATTAATGTCTTATAAGAAATTTCCAAGCCGAAAAATTCCTTCCAAATCGGGCTCCGCAACAAGTCTCTTACAGCCATACCTATCCTAATGGTGTTGAGAAGTTTGGAATGAGGTTGGCAATTTTCGCCTTCCATCTACTCCTCTCAGTGATGGATATTTGGGAGTCTCGGCGGGCACATTTCCTCTATGCCAACAGCCGCACAGCCTCTCATTGAAACGCTTTCCGGGGATATTCCCGATCTCCTCCTACCAATCAAAGTCCAAAAACGCTGCGACAGTGCCGACCCCATCCTTCAGGTTAAATCAAGTTCTGTCACGGTGCCGGTTTACCGCTGTGGTGACGGACGCCTGCCTCGATTCTTCATCGCCTATTACCGAAGGGGCTGGGATTCTTGGGCGCGATGGAGATTTTTGCATGAATCTCCAAGAAAAACTCGACCGCCTGCCGCCCGATCGCATCGGATGCCACGGGCATGTCATGGAAGGGCTGGAGGATTACGAGGAGCCCGAGCCTCATCACCGCCATGTTTCCCAGCTCTACGCGCTATATCCGGGTCGCCAGTGCCTAGCCACGCCAGATGCGGGTTTCCACCATCGGCAAACTTCAAACCCTCCTCTCCGAAAAATCCTCCAACTCAGCCAAACTATGAAAAAACCGACATGCCGATGGACGCCGCTCTTTGCAATTCTGCTGGCTTCCAGCGTCTCCAATGCCATCTCAGCCAAACCAGACTGCTATTTCGGAGACAATATGGTGCTCCAGTCCGGAATGCCGGTTCCGGTATGGGGGATGGCCATGCCCAGGGAAAATGTCACGGTGGAATTTGCCGGGCAGACCAAGAGCGCCGAGGCGGTAGCCGATGGCGCGTGCCGGGTGGTTTTGAATTCTTTGGAGGTTTCGACGGAACCGCTCGAAAACTGCGAGGCCCAAGAACGCCGCCACGCCTTGGGGACACTCCCACAGATATCGAGCAGGCGCTGGAATTTGACTGTAAAATGTTGAAGTTCTTTCCCGCCAGACCGAGTGGTGGCTTGGACTACCTCAAGGCGATTGCCGCACCTTACCAGCATCTCGGGATTTCCTTTCTGCCGCTCAGCGGAATCAACGCGTCAAACATGTCCTCTTACCTTGAGGATTCCTTGGTAGCCGCGATCGGTGGATCGTGGCTGGCGCCTCGTGAGGCTATCCGCGAGGGTCGTTGGGACCACATCACTTCACTGGCGAAAACAGCCATCGAAACAATTAAAAATTTGCGCAGCAAATAACAACGTGATGTTCGAGGGGCTCGTTGTTATTTTCAACGAACTCCACAGACTGATGTGTCTGTCACCCCTCTTGAAGGATTTTCTGAAAATATGGATAAAAACCCTGCCCAAAGTGCCGTGACTCCCTCTGCCCAATCCAAGGAAAAGAGCCTACTTGTTCCGGGGCTCTGCTCGCTGACCTTGAAGCAGTGTGCGCCACGCGAAGTTCTCGATTTGGCTTTGCGCGGCGGTCTGCAAACCATCGAGTGGTGGGGAAACGGCCATGTGCCGCCCGGAGATTTTTCGGCCGCGAGCCAGATAGGGCGTATGACTCGCGACATGGGTTTATCCATTTCCACCTATGGCTCCTACTACCGTGTTGGAACAGACGGGCTTCCTGCCTTCGAGGTCATCCTCGACACTGCTGTCGCAGTAGGAGCGCCGTCGATTCGCGTGTGGGCGGGTAACAAGAACCGTGCCGATGCCATAGCGAAGCCATCTCGAGGGTGGTCCGCGAGTCTCTCCGTATCGCCGATCTCGCCGCAGAGCAGGGTGTCTCGATGACTTTCGAGTTTCATTCTGGCACATTGACCGATTCCGGTGTGAACGCCCATTTGTTTGCTGAGGCGCTGCCGCATCCCAACATTCATTTTTCCTGGCAACCGTCCCATGGATTCACTACCGAAAAAAACCTTCCGGGACTTGAGGGTTTGGCGTCGAGGCTGCTGACCCTGCATGTCTTTCACTGGACTATCGGATCGTATCAAAAAAATCTCTTTGATGAGACAGAGCGTCCGCCTCGATGGACAGAAGACTTTTTCCGCCATCCTCTGGTCGATGGCACGGATTGCTGGCGAAGGTATCTGACATGTGCGGCATCTACGGGGCGCCGTATTTCGGCTCTCCTGGAATTTGTGCGCGAGGACTCCCCGGAGAATTTTCTTCAGGATGCGGGCACGCTCGTCCGCCTCTGTCACGAGGCAAGCCGATGACGCCGCCTACCCAGCCGATCGAGGTCTGTGGAGGTTTTCTTGCCATGGCGCTATCATCTTCGGCCGTCCTCTCCGCTGTGAAGACTGCTATCCCGAACGGGTCGTTCTGAACGAGGAGTCACTTTGGTATGGCGGTCCCACGCAGCGTGATAATCCCGATTCTGCCAAATCGATTGCCTAAGTCCGGCAGCTCCTCTTGGCGGATACAAACCTGACCGCCACTCCTCGAAACGGAAGTGCCTATCAAATGCTCGGCGAGGTGGTTTTTACTTCACGCCGCGAGCATGATCCCGTGAAGAATTACCGGCGCGAACTCGATTTGGAAACAGGAGTCGCCACGGTCTCCCACGAGTGGTCCGGAGGGGGGGGCGATGCAGGCCTTTTGTTGTTGTTGCGGAGGGCGGTGGGTATGTTCCGGCTGCTTACGCGGCGATCCTCCGCCTCGGGCTTTTTGACAAGGTTTCCGTATGCGGAATGCTTGGTGCGGAGATGATGATTCCGCCGGTTGCCTTCGCTTTGATGGCCAGTCGCCGCGTTCGCATCCTTTGGCACAACGACAGCGCGTTTTGAGTGGCACGACAAATTGCCTTCCGTAAGACCGTTGGTTGTTGAGGTGCCTTTTGTTGCCAACCGGATGGACATGTCCGCCGACACACTGCCGCGAAAAAGAGTCTGATTCGCTGATTGTATTTGAAAAAGTGATCTGCCGTGTGTCTGCAAAGCTTCTCCACCCGCGCCGTGTCATATTGTCCGGCTCCGCCACAATGTCAGGGATGTGGTCAGGCTAGACATAAAGTGGGATCGGAGCGATTTTCTTTATGATCCTGTGGTAGGCAGGGACTTTATGGTTTCCCCTCCCCGAAAACCTGCCTCGGCGAGCGGTGCGGGGTTTGGTGGCGCATAGCTCCCAGCGGGCTGGTTGGGGAGTTTCGCATGGAGAGGCTGAAAGCTCCTGATTGGTTTGGCATCGCGAGAGCAAAATTTTGACAGAGTTCTCAAAGGTTTCACCGAGTCCGATTCGAGTTCGCAAAGTCGTGCCAAGGGCGACGGCGAGTTTTTGGAGTTTGATGTGGAAGCTTGTGGTGGATTCCAGAGCAAACGGCGGGTTTCCATGGAGCAGGTGCCAGACTTGAATGAGAAGTTTGCGTGCGATGGTTGCAAGGGCGACATTGCGATCGCCTCTGCCGCTCTGGCGCTGGCAGGGGTTGAGTCCGATGTAGGCGAAGAGTTTCTCGGGACTGTGGAAGCGCGCGATGTTGCCAGTAAAGGCGAGCAGGGCAAATGCGCTGACGATGCCCACGCCGAGGACTTTCATGCAACGCATCATCTTGGGATCGCCTTCCATCTCGGCGGCAATCAGGCGATAGAGCCGTTTGCCGCGTTCCTTGGACTCCGTGATATTGGCAAGATCCTCATCGAACCTTTGGACATTTGGCCACCACTGCGTGTTGCAAGCACCCACAGGTTCCACCGAGGACATTGGATCAATCATTTCGACTTGCCCAGCGCTGGTTGCTGCATGACTTCATACCGCTACGAATAATGCCGCGAACCACTCCGCTCCACCTTATTCCTCCACTCCGGAAGGCTCTCGGATTGCTGAACGCTCACTCTGGGCCGGGCATTGTGTAATTCGGGGGCCGGTCAAAAACTCGCATCCGGTCGTGAGTGCTTTTTTTGAAACCCTTTTCAACGATGAACTGCACAAATACTGGGGAAGTGGCTGGACCCGGAATCGAACCGGGGACACGAGGATTTTCAGTCCTCTGCTCTACCAACTGAGCTATCCAGCCATTGGGAAGCGTGATTTTTATGATGGTGAATGTCCCGACGCAAGGCTTTATCGCGTGAAAATTGCGTGGAGGGGTAAAAAAAACTTCTCTTGGCGGCAATTGATGCAGTGCTAAAATTTAGCCGTGAACAATGCGATACCGCCAGTTTTCAAGCCAAAGACGCCAGCCTCTCTTTGGATCAAAGCTCTTGCTGGAGGGGCTGTGGTTTTTTCCTTCATTCTTTTCGCAATCTGGCAAATGGGGGCGGGTATTACCGACGCCAAGATGACGGGGACGGTTGTGGCGAAGGATTTCAAGCCGATGGCCGAGCCGGAGAAGCAAATCACGATTCACAAGGGCGGGGATGTGAGAAGCGACAAGGTGGATGGGGACTACATCATCACGGTCGAGGTTCTTCAAAAGGACGGGACGAAGAAATCCTACACGGTTTGGTTGAATGACAAGGCGCGCTATGATGCCGTGAAGGTGGGAGATAACTTTGATGTCGGCCCCTACCTCGTGCGTTAGTGGCTCGGCCGTCTCGTTCTTTGTTTTGAACGAATGCGAGAGGCAGCTTGTCACATCTCCTCGCAACCGCAAAAATCCCAATTCCGACTTTTTCAATGAGCATCAATACCTCCGAATTAACCCAGCAAGTTCAAGAAAACCGCCAGTGGGTCGAACCTCTCGTCAATGAAGTCTCCCGCGTTGTGGTGGGGCAGAAAGTCCTCGTCCACCGCCTTCTGATCGGCCTTCTCTCAAATGGCCATGTCCTTCTCGAGGGTGTGCCCGGCTTGGCCAAGACACTCACCGTCCGCACTCTGGCGAACTCGATTCGCACAGGCTTTCAGCGTTTGCAGTTCACGCCGGACCTTCTTCCGGCAGATCTCATCGGCACGCTGATTTACAATCCGCGCGACGGCGAGTTCAGCACAAAGTTGGGGCCGATTTTTTCAAACCTGATCCTTGCGGATGAAATCAACCGCGCTCCGGCAAAGGTGCAGAGCGCCTTGCTGGAGGCCATGCAGGAGCGGCAGGTCACGATCGGCGAGCAGACCTTCAAATTGCCGGATCCCTTCCTCGTTCTGGCCACGCAGAATCCCATCGAACAGGAGGGCACGTATCAACTGCCCGAAGCGCAGCTCGACCGTTTTATGCTCAAGGTGCATGTGGGGTATCCGACCCGTGAAGAGGAGCGGTCGATCCTTGATGCCATGGCCACTTCCTCGCCGCGCCTTGGAGTGGACGCGGTGGTCGGCCCGGAGGAGATCATTCGAGCCCGTGGAGTGGTGAACGATATCTATGTGGACGACCGGGTGAAGGACTACATCGTTAACATCGTGTGGGCGACGCGCGATCCCGCAGCGGCGAAGCTCAAGCTCGACGGCATGCTGCGTTACGGAGCGTCTCCGCGTGCGACGATCTTTCTCACGCTGGCGGCAAAAGCGAATGCCTTCATCGCCGGTCGCGGCTATGTGACGCCGCAGGATGTGAAGAGCGTGGGTCTCGATGTGCTCCGCCACCGCATCGGAGTGAGCTACGAGGCGGAGGCGGAATCGGTGACCACCGAGATGGTCATCGAGCAAATTTTCGCCGGAGTGCCGGTGCCCTGAGTTTGGATCAACCTGATGCCTCCCCGCGCCAGCGGGAGTGTCGTATCCCAAGGAAGCCATGAAGCGAGACCCCAAGGAAATTCTCAAAAAAATCCGCCGCATCGAGTTGCGCACCCGCAGACTGGTGAACTCGATCTTCGCCGGCCAATACCACAGCGTGTTCAAGGGCCGCGGTATGAATTTCGAAGAGGTTCGGGAATACGCCCCAGGCGATGAAATTCGCTCTATCGACTGGAATGTCACGGCGCGGATGAATGTGCCTTACATTAAAAAATTCACGGAAGAGCGGGAAATGACCGTGATGCTGGTGGTGGATGTGAGCGCCTCGGGACTCTTTGGCAGCATCGAACTCAGCAAGCGCGAACTGGCCGCCGAGGTCGCCTCGATTCTCGCCTTCAGTGCCATCAACAACAACGACAAGGTCGGGCTGCTGCTTTTCACCAACGAGGTGGAGCTCTTCATTCCGCCGAAAAAAGGTCGCCTGCATACGCTGCGTTTGATTCGCGAAATGCTCTATTTCGAACCCAAGGGGAGGGGAACCAACCTCGCCGGAGCGCTGGATTACATGAACCGCGTCATCTCGCGCCGCGCTGTGGTTTTTATGATCTCGGATTTTATGGCGCCAGACTTTACGAAGGCGCTCACTGTCACCAGCAAGCGACATGATTTAGTGGCTATGCCGGTTACTGATCCCGGCGAGAGCGAATTGCCCGATGTCGGTATCGTCACACTAGAAGATGCGGAAACCGGCGCGCAGATCGATGTGAATACCTCGAGTCGAGCCGTGCGGAGGGGTTTGTTTGAACTCAATGAAGAGCGCATGAGGACGCTGGATAGGTTGCTGCGAAGCCGTCGCGTGGATGTCGTGCATCTTTCCACGGCCGAGGATTATCTGATCCCGCTCCGGGCATTTTTTGATCAACGCGAACGCCGACTCGCCGCATGAATCCCGCCGCACCAAGTCCCACTCCCGCCCCGCTGAATGACATCGTTGGGCCTGTCTGGTTTTGGCCGTATCCTCTGTGGATGACGATTGCCGCTGGGGTCGCTCTGCTTCTGATCCTTGCCGGGATCGTGTGGCTGCTTAAAAAACTTCTCACTCGCAAGCCCACGCCCCTGACGAATCGTCAGAAGGCCCTCGCTGCGCTAGAGGCCCTTCGCAGTGGTATCGCCGGAGCCGAGCCTTATGCATTTGGAGTGACGGTTTCCGATTCGATTCGCAGCTACATCCGCGCCGAGCATCGGTTGGGGGCGACCACGCAGACTTCATTGGAGTTTCTCAATGCCATTCGGGGCAATCCACTTTTTACCGATAACGAGAAAGCGGGTCTCACCGTGTTTCTTGAAAAAACCGATCTTCTGAAATTTGCGAGAGCGGAGGCCGGTGAGGGCGAAATGCTCGACCTTCTCGACATTGCTGCCCGCTTGGTGCGGGGCGAGGCGCAATCCGAAAAATCCGGAGGACGCCCATGAGTGCTTTATCGGGCTTCACATTCGCCCATCCTTGGGTGTTGCTTCTGCTTCTCGCCATACCGCTCCTGGCCTGGCTGAAAGGTAAATTCGGCGGCACAGCAGGCGTGACATTCTCGAATACCACGATGCTGGCAAAAATCGGCAACCGCCGACGCAGTCGCGCCGGGTCATTTTTGGCGGCGCTGACCTACATGGCGCTGGCACTCTTTATTGTGGCTCTGGCCCGCCCGCAGCTTGGCCGCGTCACCACGCGCGTGCAGGCCACAGGCGTCGACATCATGCTCGTGCTGGATGTCTCCCGCTCGATGCTGGCAGAGGATTTCACCATCGGTAGTCGCCGCGCCAACCGCATCGACGCGGTGAAGCTCGTCACCGAACAGTTCATCCGCGAGCGTCCGAATGACCGCATTGGCTTGGTCGCCTTTGCCGGGCGGCCTTATCTCGTAAGTCCGCTTACGCTCGATCACGATTGGTTGATCCGGAATCTCGAGCGTCTGCGTATCGGCTTGGTTGAGGACGGCACGGCCATCGGTTCGGCTATCGCATCCGCCGCAAACCGTCTCAAGGACAAGGAGGCAAAGACGAAACTCATCGTGGTTCTCACGGATGGCGACAACAACGCCGGCAAGGTTCAGCCACTCACTGCGGCCGAGGCCGCCAAGGCGCTTGGCATCCGTATTTATACAATCGGAGCGGGCACCGAAGGCGAGGCACCGTTTCCGTTAACCAACCAATTCGGCCGAACCGTCTATCGCAATGTCTTGGTCAAATTCGACGAAAAGACCCTTCAGGAGATCGCTGCCATGACGAGTGGCCAGTATTTCCGTGCGACCGATACCAACTCGCTGCGCTCGATTTTTGGAGAGATCGACAAGCTGGAAAAGTCCAAAGTCGAGGTCGAAAAGACCGCGCAATACCGCGACCTTTTTATGTGGTTCCTCATCCCAGGCATCGCTTGCCTTGTTCTTGAAATCCTGCTTTCCCAAACCTTATGGAGACGACTGCCCTGACATTCGCCGCCCCGCATTGGCTTTGGGCCCTTTTCGTTTTGCCGCTCATCGCGGGCCTGTTTTTATGGTCCCACAGGCGCTCTCAGGTGTTGGTGGCAAAAATCGTCGCTGTGCGCCTTCGTGAGCAACTGTCGGGATCCGTGAGTTCTTTGCGGCGCATCCTGCGAGCATTCCTTCTTGTTTCGTCCCTTGCTCTCGCCATCGTCGCGCTCGCCCAGCCTCGCTACGGTTTCATTGAAAAAGAAACCAAGCAAAAAGGGCGCGATGTGATTGTCGCTATCGACACTTCACGCAGCATGCTTGCGACCGACATGGCGCCCACCCGCCTCGCCCGTGCCAAACTTTTCACGCAGGATTTGGTGAGGCTTCTTCAGGGCGACCGCATCGGACTCGTCGCATTTGCCGGTTCCGCGTTTTTACAGGCTCCGCTCACGCTTGATTATAATGCCGTCACCAATGCGCTCGACGAACTCGATACGACAGTCATTCCCAAAGGCGGCACCAATATCGCGGCCGCCATCACCGCCGCCCGCGAGGCTTTTGGCAAAGCCGAGGGGCAAACCCGCGCGCTGATCATTCTGACCGATGGCGAGGAACTTGCGGCTGATGGCATTGCCGCCGCCAAGCAGGCTGCAGGCGAGGGGATTCGCATTTTTACTGTCGGCATCGGGTCGCCCGAGGGTTCGTTGATCCCGGTTCGCCTTGATAACGGACGTCAGGATTTTGTTCGGGACAGCGCAGGCAAGCCGGTCACATCCAAGCTCGACGAGTCGCGATTGAAGGAAATCGCTTCGGCAACCGGTGGTTTTTCCACGATTATCGGGCCGGATGCCGCCCGTGAGATTTTTCAAAAAGGGATCGAGCCGATGGAGCTTAGCGAGACTGGAGTCTTCAGTGCCCGTCAACCGATCGAGCGTTACCAATGGCCTCTTGCCGCCGCCACCATGTGTCTTGCGCTTTCCCTTTTACCTGGAGACCGCCGTCGTCGGTCCATTGCGTCGATGGCGCTGTTTTTGAGCTTTGCTCCCTGCTCCCACGCCCAATCGGGGTTGGATGAATATAAGAACGGCGACTTCGAAAAAGCGGGAATAGCCTTTCAGGAGGAGTTGCGAAAACAACCTTCATCCAAGGCGCTTCAATTCAACTCGGGAGCCGCCGCCTATAAAACCGGAGACTTTGAAAAAGCCATTTCGCACTTCACAGACGCCCTCCTCGCGGAGGACCAAAAGCTACGCGAGGATGCATCCTACAACCTCGCCAACTCTCTCGTGCGAAAAGGCGAGGCCGCCAAGGAAAACGAGGCCAAGAAGACCAATTGGAAAAACGCGCTCGAACATTACGAGGAGACCCTCCGATTGAACCCGGACAACAAACTCGCTTCCCAAAATCGCGACATCACCAAAAAGCTTCTCGAAGACCTCGAAAAGCAGGAGCAGCAGCAAAAACAGCAGGACCAGAAAAATCCGGATCAGAAAGACCAAAAAGACCAAAAAAAAGACAATCAAGATCAACAGGACAAGCAGCAGGATCAAAACGACCAGCAAAAGCAGGATCAGCAAAAGAACGACAAAAAAGACTCAAAGAACGAGGAAAACAAAGACCAACAAAAGCAAGACTCAAAGGATCAGCAGGACGGTCAACAAAAGAAGGATGAGCAGCAAAAGAAGGACTCCGAGAAAAAAGACCCGGCTGACCAGTCCGATCAAAACAAAAAACCAAACTCACCCGACCAGAATAACCAGCCCACCCCTGCGCCATCACCCACGCCCGGCGAGAAGAAGGAAGGTGAACTCAAGAGCACGAACGAACAGCAACAACCTCAGCCCACTCCTCAACCTGGCCAGCAGCCCCAGCCTGCGAATGCAGCGGAGGAGGAAAAAGAGGGCCAGATCAGTCCGAGTCAGGCCCGCGCGCTTCTCAACTCCCTGCGAGGTGAGGAGGAGAAGGTGAACCTCATCGAACAACAGCAATCCTCGCAAGATGTCCTCCGCGACTGGTAAGAAATTTCCAATGCACAGGCTTTCCATCATTTTTATCGCCACCTTCGCTTTTTTTCTTTTTGGCATTTCTCTTTTGGCTCAGGAGGCCACAGCCGGGCTCAGCAGTCCGGTCACAGTTGTTGGCCGCCCAGTGGAGATTGTGGTGACCATTCGCAACGCACGATCCGCTGAAGTTCCACAAAGCCTCAGTGTGCCCGGTTTGCGAATTGAGCTTCTTGGACGATCAACGCGATTCGAGATGAACAATTTCAAAATGAGCTCGTCGCTCACCTACACCTACTCTGTCCTTCCGCAGCAGGCGGGTGAGTTTGATATCCCTGCCGTCGAAGTCCGCGTGGGAGACAAGGCGCTCAAAACCAATCCTCTTCGCATCAGCGTCGCAGAGGCGTCCGCCATGCAGCCACCGCAAGGGTTGCCCAACACGCCTTCGCCTCAAATGCCTCCTACAGGCGGGCAGGCGCCCCGCAGCAATGGTCTGCCCTACTTCGGGGAACTCGTGCTTTCAAAGAAAAAGGCATTCGTCGGCGAGGTCATACCGGCTGAATTTCGCTATTACTTCAATTCTTCGATTGGTGGCGAAGTCGGCGACCGCCCGAATCTCGTTGGAGAGGGATTCACTGTCCAAAAACTCACCAATGTCCCGAAGCGTGAGCAGATCGTGAATGGCGAGAACTACATCGTTTTTGCCTTTCAGACGGCAATCACACCCGCGAAATCCGGACCTCTTGAAATTCCGCCTGCCAAGCTTGAAGCGCGTTTGCAGCTTCCAGGCAGCGCTCCGGCGGGCTCTGATGATTTCTTCCGGCAGTTTGGCGGCATAGCTCCGCCTGGAATGTTTACAAATATGCAGGAGGTCGGCATTGAGACCGCTCCAACAGCCTTGGAAATCTCTCCTTTGCCCAAGCAAGGGCGCCCAGATGACTTCTCTGGCGCGATTGGGAAGTTTAAAATGGAGGCCAGCGTGAGCCCCAAAAAGGCGGGACCTGGAGATCCCGTGACACTGCGAGTTGTGATTTCCGGACAGGGGAATTTTGAGGCCATGGGCGCGCCCGCACTTCTCGAGGGTGAAGAATGGCGTTCTTACCCTCCGAGCGAGAAGTTTCAATCATCGGACTCCATCAATTATTCCGGCGAGAAGGTCTATGAGTTTCTCCTCGTAGCGCGCTCGGATCAGCAGCAGACCCCGGGCATCAGGTTCAGTTACCTCGATCCGGATACTGGGAACTACGAGATTCTCACACAGAACCCGCTCCCGGTGCAGGCTCGCGCCGGCCAACCTGCGGCACAAACGACACAGGCTCTGCCCGACCAGAAAAAAACCGACGCTCCAGAATCTGCTTCAACTCCAAATCCTGCACCGGCAAGCCAGGCCGGTGGCGCTTCAAGTTGGACCTCGATTCTGGTCCACCCCGCTTTCTTGGTAGCGAATGCCTCCCTCGGCGTGATTTGGATCCTTGCACTCTTGGCGATCTTGAGTCGGCGACATGCAGCCTCCCCTGCAGGTCTTCGACGGAAAAAAATCCAAAAGCTGAAGTCCAACCTGGCTCACTTGGAATCCTGTCCGGAAAAAGAATTCATCTCCCGCGCTGTGGCTTGCCTTCTCACGGCGCTCGACACGGAGTCCAATCCGCTTGAGGCCGGTGCTCTTGTGTCGCGGCTGGCAGTGGATGACCAGACCAAAGCCGAACTAACGAACCTCCTTTCCCGCGACGAGGAGTTGAAATACTCCGTAACCGGAACCCAGGCACTGGATCGTGACACCCGCGCAAAAATTCTTTCGGCACTCAAAACAATACCCGCATGAGAAATTCGAGTTCCATAGCTTTCATAGCTGTTTTTTGCCTTACCTCCACAGTTCTTCCCATGTTGGGAGGCGACCTTGAGCAGGCCCGTGACCGCCTCGCGCATGGAGAATTCGAGTCCGCCGCCTCATTTTTTGAAAAATACCTCCGGACTGCTCCCCCATCCGCGGCTGCACACTATGAACTCGGTCAGGCTCTTCAGAAATCCGAGAAGGAAGCCGAGTCGGCTTTGGCTTATCGGCGCTCTCTCCTTCTTGACCCCCGTTTTGCTCCAGCTGCTGAAGCGCTTCGAGAGGCCAACGCCCGTCTTGGATTTTCTCCAACTGCTTCCCGTTGGCAGGCGCGCTGGGCGGAAAAAATTCCTTCTGATCCCTCTGCGCTGGCTGGTGCCCTCTTCTTCTGGCTCGGGGCCTTTCTCCTGTTGGCCGCATTCGCCTTATCAAAAAAGCGTGCTTTGCTCTTTTCCGCTGCCGCCGTGCTGCTCTTTGCGGGTCTTTCTTTCTGCATACTCGCCGCACTCACCGATCCACGCATTTCCGAAGCCCGGCAAGCCATGGTCATGAACCTCTCCGGTGTTTCCCTCTACAAAGTGCCTTCCGAGGATGCCTCTGAAAAAATCACCTTACTCAACCAGGGATCCATTGTAAAAATTCTCTCTGTCCGCGGACGCTGGTTCCATGTCGAACTCCCTGGCGGTCAGCGCGGATGGTCCCCTCAGGATGGAATCACCCCCGTGATCCCATCGGCTTGAGTCATCACCACGGGCGGGGTGTGGAATTCGGCCTTTTTTAAAAAAAGCGTTGACGAGGCCCCCCGCTGGTCTTAAAACCTAAAACTCACTCTGCGGGTGTAACTCAGTTGGTAGAGTGCAACCTTGCCAAGGTTGATGTCGCGAGTTCGAGTCTCGTCACCCGCTCCACTCTCGTTGGTTTGAGTGGTAGTCGTCTCTTATACTTTAGTATAAGTCAGTCATTTTGCGATTTGACAAAACCCGGCTTGGTGTTAACAAGCCTTTGTGCACCCCCCCGCCGAATGGCTTCTGTCCAAGAACAAAAATTAGGACCGTCTTACAAAGACTCCTGTCGCGGTATCATAATTTCTTCGTTGGTTTTTCTTCCCCTCTTGTCGATTTGCCCGGCCTCTGCCCAGCAGACCGTGCTCACCCTTCGCGAGGCTGAGTTCAGAACGCGATGGTCCGGTCCGCAAAAAGATCGAGTGGCCACACCACAGTATTTTGAACCGGATGGGGGATTAGACGCTCACTCTGCGAAGGCCAAAAAGGACGACACAGAGGAAGCGGCATCCGGACTCGAGGAATCTCTCGACAATATGGCGGCAAATATTCAGCGCAGTCTTAGATTTGGCCCGCTGGATTTTCAGTTTG
>JBILBH010000041.1:0-23279 GCA_044353785.1 Terrimicrobiaceae bacterium | reverse complement strand
GCCAGGCGGTTCGGTGCGCGATCCAGAGGTCATAGAGGCCGCCAATGATAAAGGCGTCGCGATGGTTTTCACGGGCACCCGGCATTTCCGGCATTAAGTCTGGGTTGACCACAGAGGACACAGAGAGCACAGAGGGTAATTTACTCACAGCCTGATGCTCTCGCCCTCGCTTAATTCGCCCAAGCCGCTGGCTGTGGTCACCTGCGGTCCGGCTTCGACCCCAATCGACTCGGTGCGTCGCATCACAAATTTTGCGACAGGTGAAATCGGCTCGATTCTCTCCCAAGCCTTGAAGAAGTCTGGCTGGGATGTGATTTGCCTGCGCGGGGAGGGGAGTACATTCCCTGCGCCCGAAGGCATCGATGTCCGGATTTTTTCGACAAACGACTTGCTCGCCGAGTTGTTTCAAAGCCTGCCTGTCGCACCGAATGCGATTTTTCACGCTGCCGCACTCTGTGATTTTCAGGTCGTATCCATTGAAGGCGGTGCTGGGATGAAAAAAATCCCCACGCGCGACGGGTTGCTTACCCTTCACCTTGAGCCTGCGCCAAAAATCCTGCCCCGTTTGCGGGGGTGGTTTCCTCGGGCGTTCATCGTTGGATGGAAATACGAGTTGGATGGCGACAGGCCTGCGGCTCTTGCAAAGGGGGGCGCACAGATTCGCGAGTGCCACACTAATGCCTGCGTGGTGAACGGTGCGGCCTATGGCGAGGGGTTTGGAATCCTTCTTCCCGATGGCATGCTCGCGGAAGTCGCCGACAAGCGCGGGTTGGCTGCCTCACTCGTGGATTACCCGCCGGCGGCCACCTGAAGAATCTCGATGCGGTCGCCCTCCGAGAGCATACAGGCGCTCCATTCGCTGCGGTGAAGCGCGATGCCATTGTGCTCGATCAGGACCATCTTCGGCTCAAGACCAAGGTCGTCAACGAGGCCAGTAATGGTTTTAGATTCCTTGAATTGGCGCGTCTCGCCGTTGATCACGATTTTCATACTGCGCTGAGGATCGCTTCGTCCCAATCCTTCCAGACGGGTTCGAGTCCCATGCGGTGAAGGACGCTTTGGACTGTGCGGGGATCACGATCGTCGGAGATGGAGAACTGTTCGGTGGCCGCTTCCGCCCCGCTATCGGGAACGATTTTGCCTTTCACTGTGAGATGAAGTGCCTCGCGACCTTGGCCGGTGTAGCCCCCGGGCTCGGTATGGCTGCCGGCACTCATCATGGTCACTCCGAGTGGCGCGATGAGGTCGCGCAGGGGAGCGGGTTCGCGCGTGCTCAACACAATGCCGATGCCTGGAAATGTGACACGCAGCGCGCAGAGGAGTTGGATAAACTCGCGATCGGGGAGGGGATGAGTCGGCGCAAATTCACCTGCTGCGGGACGAAGCCTCGGCATGCTGACGGTGAGTTGGGCCTTCCAGCAGACGCGCTGGAGGTATTCCAGATGTGCGGCAAGCGCCACAGCCTCGTAGCGCCAATCGGCCAATCCAAAAAGTGCTCCCACACCGAGGCGGCGGAACCCCGCATCGTATCCCCGCTCGGGGCAATCCAGTCGCCAGTCGAAATCCTTTTTCGGTCCGGCAAGGTGAACTTTCGGATAAGTGTCGCGGTGGTATGTCTCTTGATAAACGACCAGCCCCTCGGCGCCGGCGCGCACGATCGGCAGGTAGTCGGCGGTCTCCATCGGCGCGACCTCGATTGAGAGCGCTGGCACCAGCGGACGTAGGCGCGCCACACACATTTCCAGATAGGTGCCGGATACAAATTTCGGATGTTCGCCCGCGACGAGGAGGATGTTTCGAAAGCCTTCTTCGGTGAGGTGGCGCGCCTCGGCGGCGACTTGCTCGATTTCAAGCGTGACACGCTGAATCGCATTTTCACGGGAAAATCCGCAGTAGGCGCAGGAGTTGATGCATTCGTTCGAAAGGTAAAGCGGGGCGAAGAGTCGCATCGTCCGGCCAAAGTGCCTTCGCGTCACGGCCGCCGAACGGCCGGCAAGGGACTCGAGTGTGGCATCACTCATCGGCTCCAGCAGGGATTCAAACGCCCGCAGAGTGGGCGATTTGCTGGTGATGGCTTGATTGAAGAAATTGGAAAAACCCATGCGGCTGATTGGCGAAGACCACTTCATTAATCAACGAAATGCCGCCTGCCGCAAGCGGCGAGTTCCTGCAAGTGTCCGGTGTGGCCGATACGATGATGGCTGCACTTGTTTTTCAAAAATCCGTGTCTAATTTTTTCGTCTATGAACATTCAATCCATGCCGGTTCGTTTTCTTTGTCTGCCTCTCGTGGCCTCGCTCGCACTGAGCGGATGCTCGAATCTCACTCCTGGTGAGAACGCCGCCGTTGCAGGCGTGGCTACGGGTCTTGCGGTCGGCCTCCCGCTCGCGCTCACAGGCGTGAATCCCGCAGTAACCATTCCGGTCACAGCAGGAGCCGCCCTTGCTGCCGGTGGCGGCGCCTATTTGATCTCTCGTAACCAAGCCACCAAGCGTCAGCGCCAAGTCGCCGAGGACCGCGCGAGGGAGTATGTCGCACGCACTGGCGAGTATTCCAAAAAATCCACCCGTTTCATCGCCGTTCGCACTGAGGATTTCCGCACGCAAGGCAAGGCGCAGGTCATGGTCTATGACATTCACAGCGGCACCATCGTCAGCGACACCGTCTACGACATGCGCTCGGTCCCGCCCGTAGGCGAGATGGGGGACTTCGGTGGGTATCACGCCCGCTACATTGGCACCGGCAATTAAATTTCGGTGCTCTTGCTCCGTGTTTGGAGCCTTTGCTACAAACACGGTCCATGAATTTGCTTTTTCTATGTCCGCGTTGGGGCAGCGAGTCCTATTCCGCTTCTGAGTTCATCCGTCGCGTCAAGGATGCCGGATACGACGGCGTCGAGGTGGGCCTCTCCGATGACGACTCCGTGGCCGATGATGTGGCCTCCCTCGCTAAGAGCCAAGGCCTGGCACTGGTCACCCAGCATTGGATGACGACGGATCGTGATATGGAGAGGCATGTCGAACTTTTTGAGAAAAGATTGCGCCATGCGGCAGGATTTCAGCCGCTTTTTATTAATAGCCACTCGGGACGAAATCTTTTCAACCTACAGGAAAACAAGAAGGTCTTCGCCGTCTCCGAGAGTGTCTCCGCCGCCACTGGTATTGCCATTTACCATGAAACGCACCGGGGTCGCTGCTGTCACACACCGTGGCGCACCGCCGAGCTTCTTGGGGCTATGCCTTCTTTGAAGCTCGTGCTGGATATGTCCCATTGGTGCAATGTCTGCGAGTCCCTACTTCAGGACCAAGACGACCTTATCGAACCGCTCCTCCCTGCAGTCTCGCACATCCACGCACGCGTGGGCTGGGAGCATGGTCCGCAAGTGAGCGATCCGCGCGCTCCGGAGTGGGCGAATGCTTTGAATGCCCATCTCAAGTGGTGGGATAAAATCATCGTGGCCCGGCGCGCAGAGGGCGTCAGTCAATTCACAATCACTCCAGAGTTCGGGCCGCCGCCGTATCTTCCGGCTTTACCCTACACCTGTCAGCCTGTTTCCAGCCAGTGGGACATCAATGTTCACATGATGAGCCTCCTTCGCGCTCGCTACGCAGGCGCGTAATCCAAACGGGCAGATTGCTTTTATACCGAGGAGGCGAGGGGTGCCCTAATCCTCTTCTTTTTCCGCTCCGCCTTCGCCTTGCTGGAGTCTCTCCAGCAGGGGAGTCATATCCTCCACCTCGTCCCACACGACGCCGCTCACATAAATGGGGGACTTTTGAAGCGCGGCCATGGCCATGCAATCGCTGGAGCGGGCGTCGAGTTCGATGATCTTGCGCTGCTGGAGTTCGTTTTCCGCCGTGATGATCAAGCGACCATAGTAGATGCCGTTTCGGAAGTCATTGATTGCGACGCGCTCAACCTTGGCACCAAGCGAGGTGAGGACATTGGCTAAGAGATCGTGCGTGAGCGGGCGTTCCTTTTCGGCGCTGTTGAGGTAAAGGCTGATCGCCGCACCGATCGCTTGGTCGATGTAGATGGTGAAGACTTTTTCATCATTTCCCAGAAACACGGCTGTTCCCGCATTTGTGGGAATGAGCGCGCGGATCTGCACCGGAATAGCGGACTTGTTCACGAGGGGAAACTAACATTCACCCGCTCTGGCGCAAGCGGCGGGATGCTTAGGTGTTCTTCCCAATGCGTGGCAGGACAAAGACAGTTGCCGCAGCAGCCAGGAGAACGATGTCTCGCCCGATCGCGAGGAGCATTTTCCAAGCTGAGGGGGAGTCATCCGCTCCGAAGCAACTGCAGCTTACAATGATGCCGTTGCATAACGCCCAGGACAGAACACAGATGAAAAGGAGACACAAAGTTGCTACCAACGCAGCTCCGAAAGGGAAAACACGCGGCAGGAGCAGCAGGATTGCAGCAAGGATTTCCGTCCAAGCCAGTGCAAGGGCAAGCGGCATCGTCCACTGCGGGGGAACAAATGTGAATGGCAGCAGTGCGATGGCGAACTCCTGACTCGCGCCCGCTTTCAGCGCGCCAGCATAGAAAAACACCGCAGCGAGCGCGATACGGAGGAGCAGCAAAAAAGCCGATCTCACCATAAAGCCTCCACTGCGCGAACACCGAACCATGCTGCAGAGACATTGTGCACGCGGAAGATCGACGCTCCACGAAGCGCGCTTGCTACGATGCAGGCCATCGTTCCCGCATCGCGGTTGGCAGGTTTTTCGATACCCAGCACGCGCCCGATCACGCTCTTGCGGGAGACTGGCAATAGGATGGGAAATCCCAGCGAGGTCAGCCTGTCGAGTTCGCGGAAGATGCGGAGGTTGTCATCCGCCTGCTTCGCAAAATCGATCCCCGGATCTAAAATTATACTCTCGCGCGGAATGCCGGCTTCGATGGCCAAGGTGGCTTTTTGTTTAAAGAATGCCAGCAACTCGCCGATCACATCCGAGTAGGTCACATGCGTGTGCCGCACCTTCGGTGCGCCGCGTGAGTGCATGATCAGAAGCGCGGCTCCGATGCTGGCACAAAGCCGTGCATTCGTGGCATCCGGGAGTGCGCTCATGTCGTTCAGAATGTCGAACCCCACTTCCAGCACGCCCTCGATAACGCCAGGACGCCAGGTGTTCAACGAGAGCAGTGGCGGAAAAAGTTGATCCGCATCGCGCGGGACCGCTGTTTTCATGGCGCATTGGAAATTTTCCAGAAACGGCCTCACTCGCCGGAGTTCTTCCTTCTCGCTGATCGCCTCGCGGTTCGTCCTGGCGCTTTCGCCTCCTACATCGATGATGTCTGCCCCTTCGGCGACCATTTCAGCTGCTCGCGCAAGCGCCCACTCGGTGTCGATTTTCCCATCTGAAGAAAACGAATCGTCGTTGATGTTGAGGATTCCCATGATCAGCGGCCTGCGGCGTCGATTCACGGTCCGTGTCCGCGCTCGCAGGAGGGGCTGCAAATCCATGTTGTCCTTGTCTCGCTGGCTATTCTTCTGCAGGTTGGTTGGCATTTGAGCGGGTATGAGGTTCATTGAAACAGTTTTTGAAAAAGTCAAGAAACATCCCAAGCGGGTTGTTTTTTCGGACGGCGAGTTGCCCCGCGTGATAAAGGCCTCGGAGCTTTATTACCAGAGGCAACTCGGCATACCCATTCTTCTCGGTCGCCGCGAGGTCATCACGGAAATCGCCCAGCGGGAGTCCATAAGTCTGGACCATGTGGCGATCATCAACCCCGAAAATTCCTCCGAGCTTCCTTTGTTCTGTCGGCGTCTTGAAAGAATCGAGCGATACCGCAAGGTGGAGGTGAAGGACAGTCGTGCACTCATGGTGCGGCCGAATTATTTCGCGGCCATGATGGTTCAATACGGTCTCGCGGATGCCCTTGCCGGTGGGGCCAATTCTTCGGGTGGTGCCCTGCTCAGGCCGATGCTTCATTTGGTGAAGCCCCTGCCGTTGGCGGATGTAATCTCTTCCTGCACGATTGTGGAACTTCACAACCGCCCCTACGGCGAAGATGGTGTTCTTTTTTTCGCCGATACCGGTGTCGTGCCTGATCCGACCCTGTCTCAGCTTGCGACTATCAGTTTTCAAGCAGGGTTGTTGGCAAGGCAGGTTTTCGGTCGTCGTCCGCGCGTCGCGTTGCTGAGCTTTTCCACAAAAGGAAGCGCACGCACGGCATCCACGGAAAAAGTAGCTGGAGCTGTCTCTCTCGCCAGGCACATCGCCGAAAAGGCAGGTGTGGACATGACCATTGATGGCGAAATGCAAGCCGACGCCGCCTTGGATCCTGCATTTTCTGAGATCAAACTGGGCGAGAGCCATGTTGGAGGCAAAGCAAATGTGCTCATTTTTCCAGATCTGAATAGTGGGAATATTGCTGTTAAACTCACACGCCTTTTTGCGGATTCCAACACTTACGGACAGATTCTCATGGGCTTTACGCGCCCCGCAGTAGACATCCCGCGCGGCGCTTCCGCAGAGGAAATTCTCTCGCTGGCAGCCATCGTTGCACTGCAGGCCATCGAATACCGCAACCTTTACCCTCCAAGTGAAGGCGCAGATTGACGTGTTGAATACGACCACGCCGCGTCTTTTTATTGCAGCGACCGAGCAGGATGCGGGTAAGACGACGACATCCCTCGGTCTTTACGCTGCCTTGACGGAGAGGTTTCCGCGCATCGGCTACATCAAGCCAGTGGGCCAGCGATTCACGGAAGTCGATGGGTGCCGGATCGATGAGGACAGCGTCCTCATGCAAACCATTTATCAGACGAGCATCCCCATCGAGGATATGAGTCCGATAACCGTCGAACCCGAATTCACTCGCCGATACATCAATGAGGCGAATCATGAGAGCCTTGTGCGCCGAATTCGTCATTCGTTCGATCGCGCCAGTTGGGAAAAGGATTTTGCAATCATCGAAGGCAGCGGTCATGCGGGTGTCGGCTCGGTTTTCGACCTCTCAAACGCCTCTGTCGCCCGAATCCTTCAGAGTAAGGTTCTGCTTGTTGTCCCTGGGGGTATCGGTCTTCCAATCGATGAAGGGGCACTCAACAATGCGCTCTTCAAGTTGGAGGGCGTGGAGGTGGTTGGCGTTGTCATGAACAAGGTTCTGGTCGAAAAGATGGAATATGTGTCGGACTTTGCCCGCCGTGGATTCGAGCGGTTGGGGTTGGAATTGCTCGGTGTCATGCCAGTTCAGAAAAAACTCACAGAGCCCTCGCTTCAGCAAATCTCCGATAAGATCCATGGCGCATTTTTTTGCAACGCCCGATTCGCTCGGAACTACGCGGCAAATGTCGTTATCGGTGCCGTGAGTTCGGCAAATATTCGCAGTAAGCTCTCCACTGGCACGTTGCTCGTTGTGCCCGGTGACCGGGAGGACATCGTTCTCGCCGCCATATCTGAGTCATCCGGATGTGATAATCCACGCTTGAGCGGGTTGATTCTTTCGGATGGTTTGAGACCTCACCGCGCCTTGTTGGATTTGCTAGAGAACACATCGTTGCCTGTTGTTTTCTCGCCGGAGGACAGCTACTCCATCGCCCAACGCATTCTTTCCCTGACCATAAAGATTCAGCCGGGAGATGCTGATAAAATCGAGAGTATCCAAAATCTTGTGGCACGGCATGTGAACGTTCCACGCCTCTTGGAAAAAATCGGGGTCTCCGCTTGAGTATCTCAGGCCGTTTTTGAAACGGCGGCCTGCAGTGCTTTGACTCCTGCCAAAGCTTCCTCGATCGTTTCGGCCATGAGGCACACATGCCCCATTTTCCGACCCGGGCGGGCCTCCGACTTTCCGTAGAGGTGGAGCTTTGCGCGAGGATCGCTGAGCACTGTATTCCAATCTGGCGTGCCGTTTTTCCAAAGATCGCCCAGGATGTTCCACATCACGACAGGCTTCACAAGCTCGGGAGATCCGAGTGGAAGCCCGCACACAGCACGAAGTTGTTGCTCAAATTGGCTCGTTATGCAGGCATCGAAGCTGAAGTGTCCGGAATTATGCGGTCGCGGCGCGAGTTCGTTGACCAATAGTTCGCCATTGGATGTCAGGAAAAACTCTATCGCCAGCAGGCCGACGACGTCGAGTTTGCGAGTAATTTCCGAAGCGATTTCCTCCGCCTTTTTCAGTATCGGCGCGGCAAAACGCGCCGGGACGATTGAGAGATCGAGAATGTGATTTGTGTGGATGTTTTCCGAGGCTGGAAATGCGACGATGGTGCCGTCCAATCCGCGGGCGCAGACCACGGAAAGCTCGGCTTGAAAGGGAATCCACTTTTCCAAAACCCCTCGCTGCGCTCCAAATTGCCTCCAAATCTCGTCGGTATGGACTTCACCGGTGAGTTTGATTTGTCCTTTGCCGTCATATCCGAAGTCTGCCGTCTTCAGTACGGCCGGCGTGCCAATTTCCGCCAGCGCAGTGCGTAAGGCCTCGGACGAATCAACCACGCGGAAGGATGCGCAGGGGAACGCGTTTGCGTGAAGAAAGGTTTTCTCCCGCTCGCGGTTTTGGCAAATGTGCAGCACCTCGCCGCCTGGTCTGACAGGACGCAGCCCGGCCACAGCCTCCACAGCCGAACGCGGAATGTTTTCAAATTCGAAGGAAATGACATCCACTCCGGCAGCAAAATCCTTCAGTGCCACCGCGTCGGTGTAGGGGGCATTTACCTCGACATCGCAAATCTGGCCCGCCGGGCAATCGGGTTGCGGTTCATAGGCGTGCACCCTGTAGCCCATGCGTCTGGCTGCGATGGCCAGCATGCGCCCGAGTTGCCCGCCTCCGAGTATACCCACAACGCCTCCCGGTTGGATGGATTTCATTTCCGTCAGCGTGGGATTCCCGTTACATAAAGTGTCCGTCATGGCAGATCGTCTGATTTACATTTTAGCATTGCTCGCCCTCGGTTTTATCCGACTCCTGCCGCTTTCCTTGTGTTTTCTTTTAGGGCAAGCAGTGGGCGCGTTGCTTTGGCTCATCCTGCCCGGCTACCGCCGCCTCGCAAGGGAAAATCTCAGCCTGGCATTCGGTGCGGAAATGTCTCCGGCCGCGATCCGTTCGCTCACATTTAAACATTTCACAACTCTGGGAGCGAATGTTGCGAGCGCCATAAAAATTCCAACCCTCGCCCAGAAGGAGATCGAGCGGATTGCTCAAATCGAAAATCTCGACTCCATCCGAAAAAACATCGCCAAGGGCCGTCCGGTGCTGCTTGCCATCAATCACATCGGAAACTGGGAGCTTTACGCCCAATTGGTTTTTCAGGTTCCCGAGGCGCATTTTGGCACCGTATATCAAGCTCTTCACAACAAACTGGTGGATGATCTCGTGAACCGCGATCGCCGCCGCTTGGGCGTTCAGACCTTTGACCGCAAGGCCGGCTTCCAAGGCGCGCTGGCTCTGCTGCGCGAACCCGGCATCCTCGGTGTCCTCGTGGATCAACACGCAGGAAACAGCGGAATCTGGACGCCGTTTTTCAACCGCCTCTGCTCGACCTCTCCACTCTCGGCAACGCTGGCCATCCGCACCAACGCCGCCGTGATACCCGCTGCCATTTACACAACCGGCTTCGCCCGCTGGCGCGTTGTGCTCAGTCCTGAAGTTCCTTGGTCCGCCGATAATCCGGAGCAACTGACGCTGGACATCAACAAAGCCCTTGAAAAACAAATCCGCGTCTCACCTGCCGATTGGTTCTGGGTTCACAACCGCTGGAAGACCCCGTTACCGAATTTCCTCATTAACGAAGCCAAGCGGGGTATCTTCTTGCCTCCCAACGAACCCGCCCCCGCACCCTTCCGGATCGTCGTCCGCTCGCCGAACTGGCTCGGCGACGCTGTGATGTCGATTCCCGCCGTGCGAGCTTTCAAGCTTGGCCGCCCCGATGCTCGTGTGGTCGTCCTATGCCCGCGAAAGCTCGCAGGTCTCTGGCAGAGGGTGGGGGATGTGGATGAGGTGATCGGCATCGAGCCTGGCGAGTCGATTTTTGCCACCGCAGGAAAATTGCGAGGCCAGTTTGAAGCCGCCGTCCTTCTTCCGAATTCCCTGCGCTCGGCCATCGAAGTCCGGCTCGCCGGCATCCGGCGCCGCGTCGGCTATGCCGGACACGCGCGCGCCGCATTCCTCGACCAAGTCATCAATCCCCGCAAAAATTCCGCCCCGCTCCACCACGTCGACCGCTACTGGCACATCGCCGCCCGGTGCGGAGCGGATGCCATGCCCGCTGCCATTTCGCTTTGGAAACCGACTGGCAAGGATTGTATCATTGGCATTTGCCCTGGTGCGGAATACGGCTCCGCAAAACGCTGGCCAGCCTACAAATTCCGCATGCTCATGCAGCAAGTGAATGAACAACTCGATTGCAGCTGGGTGATCCTTGGCACGGCGGCGGATTCCAAAATCGCCCGAGAGATTTCAAGCGGTCTCCCGAATGTCACCGACCTCACAGGAAAGACGACGCTCGGCGAGTTGATGGATTTGCTTTCGAAGCTCAGCGGTCTCTTGACCAACGACACCGGCACCATGCACCTCGCCGACTTCATCGGCACACCGCTGGTCGCTATTTTCGGCTCCACCGAACCCATCCTCACTGGCCCCCGCAGCTCCCGCAGCAAAGTCATCCGCCAAAAAGTGGAATGCAGCCCCTGCTTCCTCCGCGAATGCCCTATCGACTTCCGCTGCATGGAAGAAATCCCCATGGAGAAAGTCATTGCCGCCGTCCTCGATTTCAAAAAAGGCCCCTCCCCGCGCAAGTAGCTCTCCTCGATTGCTTGGAAGTCCATCCTCCAGCATGGCCCAAATCTCCCCTCGGGAAGCGTCGACTCATACACAGAGACCATCCAGTCCAGAGCCTCCCGAAGACGCCACTGCGCGGGTTGGATCTCTTTGGGTTGCTATTCTCAGAGAGTGATGGCCGGTAGTGCTGCGTTTGGGTTTTTGATTCGGTAAAAATTTAGTCTGTCTAAAAAATCCGCCTTCGAGTTTAAAAAGGCACATGGAAAAAACGATGTCGCGGCGGTTGCTTGTTTCGACGCGCAATGCCCACAAGGTTGTTGAGATTCGGGATATTCTGGGGGCGGATTTTGAGGTTCTGGATCTCTCGGCGATCTGTGGAGTGGGGGAGGTGGAGGAGACAGGGGTGACTTTTGAGGAGAATGCCACGCTGAAGGCCCACGCTGTGTCTGGGCATTTTGACGGGTGGGTGATTGCGGATGATTCCGGACTGGAAGTCGATGCCTTGGATGGTGCGCCTGGAGTGTTTTCGGCGAGGTTTTCCGGGGCTGGGGCGACAGACGCATCGAACCGTGCATTGCTTTTGAAGCAGCTTGACGGTGTGCGCGGAGGGGATCGTTCGGCACGCTTTCGTTGCGTGATCGTGCTGGCTCGAGGAGGGCGCAAACTCGCAGCCTTTAGTGGATCGGTCGAGGGTGTGATCATTAACCGCGAAAAAGGCTCCGGCGGCTTCGGGTATGATCCGCTATTTGTTCCGGAGGGGCATTGCGAAACCTTTGCGCAGCTTGGCGCGGAGGTCAAAAACACATTGAGTCATCGTGCCAGGGCGCTTGAGGGGCTCTTGGCTTGGAATGGTTGGAATGGTTGAGACTGTCCACGCTTGTGGCCTGTGCCGGTCTCGGTATGATATCCCAGTCCTTTATGCATCAAGGTTCCCTTGCTCTCCTTCTGCACGCCCACCTGCCGTGGGTGCGGCATCCGGAGTATGACGAGTTTTTAGAGGAGGACTGGCTTTTTGAGGCGATTCTTGAGTGCTACATTCCACTTCTCAAAATCCTGCGCCGTCTTGTTGCCGAAAAGGCGCCGGTGAAGCTCACATTCACTCTCACACCGCCGCTTTGCGCGATGCTCAGGGATCCGCTGCTGCAAGGACGCGCTGAGCGCTATCTGGCACGCGGAGTCGAATTGGCGGCGATGGAGATCGAGCGCACCGTGCATGATGCCGCCATGCGTGATGTGGCGCGGCATTACCACTCGCGGCTCTCAGAGGCGTTGGAATTTTACACGCGAGAAATAAGCCGCGATGTTGTTGCTGCGTTTGCCCAACTCCAGGCTGACGGTATTATTGAAATCATCACCTGCGGTGCGACGCATGGATTTCTACCGCTCATGGATGTCGTTCCCGAGGCAATGAGGGCGCAAATTCTTATTGCCTGTGACTACCATCACGAGTGCTTTGGGCGAGCCCCCGAGGGCATCTGGCTTCCCGAGTGCGGGTATGTGCCCAGCGTCGACAGGCTTTTGCAGGAGGCGAATCTGCGGTGGTTTGTCGTCGATGCCCACGGGCTGATGTATGGCGAACCGAGGCCGCGCTTTGCGATTTACGCGCCGTATTTCACTCCTGCCGGACCGGCCGTTTTTGGGCGGGATCGGGAATCAAGCAAGCAGGTTTGGAGTGCGCGCGAGGGGTATCCGGGAGATCCTGCCTACCGGGATTTTTATCGCGATATCGGGATGGAATTGCCGGAGGACTATCTTCGTACGGTGTTGCCGGACTTAGGTTGTCGGCGCAATACCGGTTTCAAATATCACCGCATCACTGGCTCGCCGGACAAGCAGGTCTATAATCGCGCTTGGGCCATGGCGGCAGCGGACCACCATGCGGGGGACTTCCTGGACGCCCGCGTTCGTCAGTTTGAGCATTTGAAATCGATGCTACCGATCGATCCGATCATCTTGAGTCCGTTTGATGCCGAGTTGTTCGGGCATTGGTGGTATGAGGGGCCGGAGTTTCTCGATCTCTTCCTGCGGAAAGCGGCTTACGACCAAAAAACATTCCACCTCACGACGCCGGGGGCCTATTTGAGGGAAAATCCTACGCAGCAGATGGTGAGCCCATCGCCTTCAAGTTGGGGAAACAAGGGCTACTGGGAGGTCTGGCTCGACCGGTGTAATTCCTGGATCTACCCGCATCTCCACGCTGCCGCCCGCCGCATGACCGCTGCCGCGCGCGCACATCAAAACACGCGCTCCGTTTTTACTAAACGCCTTCTCCAGCAACTCGCCCGGGAGCTTTTGCTCGCGCAGTCGAGCGACTGGGCGTTTCTCATGAAAACAGGGACAGCAGTGGATTACGCCACGCGTCGCACCAAGGATCATATTCTTCGCTTCAATAAACTTCACGAGATGCTGGAAAACGGGGAGCGCAACGACGACCTGTTGCTGGCCTGCGAGGAGCGGGACAACATTTTTCCGAATCTCGATTGGAAACACTACCTGTGATTTTTTCGCACCAATTGGGAGGGTCATCGTCCCGCATGGCCGATTTCTCAGCCGCGAAGCGGCCTGGGCGGTGGGCGGCTTTGGTGTGGGAGGTGTCTGAAAGTGAGTCCCCAGCTTGCGTGGAAATATTGGGGCCATGCCGGAGGATGGCCCTCCCAAGGTTATGCGCCTTCGTGCTCGCATTGGTTTTTGCTGCCTCTTTGCTCCAAGCGGCTACGCCCGAAACACAGGAAGTCGCCTTTGCTGTGCCGGGGCAGGGATTGATTACGCTGGGGGTCTTCAACAAAGCAGGAAAGCTGGTGAGAATCCTTCATGCGATGGATGACGAGGAGGCCTTCCGTATCGGGCTGAATGGCTACATCACGCAATGGGACGGCCGTGACGATGCGGGGCAGAAGGTGCCAGCCGGGCGATATTTTTTGAGGGGCTATCTCATCGGCGATGTCGCAGTGGAGGGCGAGGCCTTTCATTTCAACGACTGGGTTTCCTCGGCCGAATCTCCCGTGCCGCGCCGGATCGAGGATTTTGCCATGTTGCCCGGCGGGGACTTGGTGCTCACGGGACGCACTGCGGCAGGCCAAGGGTTCTGCGCACGATATTCGAATGAGAAGGGGTTTTTGTGGAGCCGCGAAATCGAGTCTCCGGGCGCATCCAGCATCCTTCTCGCAGTCACAAGCCGCGCTGCTGTGACGCACTCCACTCAAGGTTGGTTGGCCCTTTCCCTTGATGACGGCAGCGACATTCCCTTGGCAGGGTTTCCCGTTGACTCGCGCCCTACGGCCCTTGCCGCAGACAATGAGTGCGTCTCTTTTTCCGAAGGCGATGTCATCAAAACCGTGGTGCTTGATGGGGTGACCTCGCAAGCTCCGGCTCCGGCCCGTTTTGAAAATCTCGCCGCCGCAGAGAATGCCGTCGCAGGTTCCGCAGGCGGTGCTGTGTGGATTTCCACCACGGGGCAGCCGTTCGCAAAAATCCCGGCTCCTGCGAGTGTGGTCTCCCTATCTTTTGGCGAAGGCAAAACCTTGTGGTTCGCCGGCGCTTCGATGGATCCCGACGCCTCGCCAGTCGTCGCCCAAGCGAATTTCGAGGGTGGCATCCTGCGGGCGCTTGTCCCCAAGCCTGGAGAGCCGCGTCCCGTCCTGGTTCGCGCCTCGCGCACGAGTGATGTTTTTTCTGTTCTTGAGGAGTCCCCCGGTTTGCAGAGACTGCGGGTTCTTTCGCGGAATCCCGAAGGCGGGTGGTCCATCGAATGGGAGCGATCGATTCAGGACGCCCTGGCTTTTGGTTTTGTGGACGGGCAGGCCAGCGCCAACGACGCCTCAGTCCCTCCACCCGCACCACTTCGCTTTCGCCTGGATGAAAACCCACTCACTGGCAAGCATGATGAAGTCACTCTCCAAGCCGCATTCGGGCCGGAGGGTGTTCAACTCACCACCGCCGATGGGCTCCCACTCGTCACAGTCAGCCACAGCCCGGATGTCCAGCGCGTCGCAATCCAACGCGGTCTCGCACCCGATAGCCTGCGCCTGTTGCAAGGAAATGGAGCCGTCGTCGAGGAATACCTCGTCCAAGGTCTCCGCCACATCACCCCGCTCACCGCCGGGGAGGTGGTGATTTCGAAATGATGTCACGCTCAAGGCGGGGGTGTCCCGCCTTTCAATCAACCGATCCGGGCAGCCAGTTGTAAATGGGTTCGCCGCCTGAAATGTTCTCCAAATATTTGCCATCCACCTTCTCCGGACGGACGAATTTTCCGAGGAAGTCCACAGTGCCTTTTCTTTCGCAGCGCCAGACGGCACCTTCGACTCCATCGACTGCGCCATGGGCGCTCGGTTCGAGTTTTTCCATAACCTCGGCAATCGAAGCAGGGGAGCCTGCGTGAATGATGCGCGGCGTCACGAACTTCACAGCGGCGCACCGGGAAGCGACTTCTGAAGAGGGCGTGCGGTCGTGTTCGCGAATAATGTCGAAGGCGACAAATGGTTCGTGGGTTCGCTTGTAAATGGTGCCGTGGGCCTCCATCAACCATTCGCCGCAGACGCGTTCGCCCTCTGAGAGCAGGGCCTCGAAGCGGGAATGGTTTTTATCCACCCAGTCGGCGAATGCGTGGTGCTGCTTGTATAATTGCTGCCGGCGGCGGGAAATCCAGCGCGGATGAGCGCTACGAGACGGCCGTCGAGCTTCGCAACACCCACACAGCTTCCGTCGAGTTTTTCCTGGACGATAATCGTGTCATGCTTGTCGCGGCCTTTTTCTGTGAGGATTCGCGCTTGGTGCTCCGAGAGTCCCTTGTCGGCAGGCCCTCGACGGGAACCTGGCAAATGCGGAATGCTGCCGTAGGCGCGGTGGCCCAAAGGCTTTTCCGGTTTCGGATTCGAGGCAAGTTCCATCATTGCCAAATTAGCTGCGCCTCTCTCGAAGGCAAAATATCCTTACAGCAGGGGATTAACGACCTTCAAACCGGATTTGCGGGCCAAAGCGGCCTGACGCCCGTCGCTTGTCACGATCTCTCGCGCTCCGAGTTGGAGGGCGCTGGCCACATGCAGGCTGTCCAATGTCCTGCAACCCGTGGCGGCGGCATGCGTGCGAGCAAGGATTTCAACCCGTGCCCAAACCTCGTCCCATTCCAAGGCGGTGTGTTTCAAAACACCCGCTGTGGCGTCCGTATCGAGATTCGCCAATGCCGCATTCGATTGTTCCAGTCGGCACTCGCCCCGGAAGACTTTCAGGCGTAACGCCGAAACACACTCGGTGCGGTGCAGCGAGGTGAACACCAGCGCCTCGCGCCGTCGAACGACCCAGGCCCTGACGCGATCCGATCCTTCTTCTTCCGTATACAGTTTCAGCAGGATACCCGTGTCGTAATATCTCGTCACTGTGCACCCCGGCTTTCGTCCAGTAATTCGTCGGACCCCGCACCCTGCCAAGCCCCACCCCAGATTTTGTGCGCGCGCGCCTTGAAGTCGGGAAACACCAATGGCGGCTTCTCGAGGGGAACGAGCCTCGCCACAGGCTTGCGCCGCCGCGTGATCACCAATTCGCCTTCGACCTCAACCCTCCGCACCAACGCAGCCAGATTGTGCTGCGCCTCCATGATCGAGCAGGTCTTCATAACGCATAAAAATAACGCATAAAGTTTTTGCTTCAACCAAAGAATTCAAACGCCGGTACCGTTCGTTTCGGGCTTTGAAAGCTGAGGAGGGCAGGGTTGGACAGATTCTAAGCGGAGCGAGTCGATTGGGGGCAGGCTCTCGACCCATTTGACAGAACCATGGATGGCAGAATCATTGGGAGCGCTGGCACGGAGCACGCGCGAGTCAGAGGTTATTATTCTTCGTCCTTTTTCTTCGGGGCGCGGATACCCGACCAGTCTTGATTGGAATCCGAGATGCGTAGCGATGGGCGGGTTGGAATTTCGTCCGCTGGAAAAATGATGCCGGTGTAGTTGTGGTTCGCTTTGAATTTGAAGGCGGCGAGTTGGCGTTTGAAATCGGATTTTCCGGGTTCCTTGTGGATGAGGAAAATCTCGGTTTCGCCTGGCGCGAGGAAGATTTCGCGTTGTTCATTTGGTGCGAGCGGGAAGGGGTCCAAGCTGCCGATTGAGAGGTAGACCAGCTCGCCATTGCGAAAATTGGTAACGACGAACCGTGCCTGGCCGGGGCGGAGGGACTCTTCGGGCACGGGAAATTCGCGGAAGGCGGTGATTTTCACATTTTCCCCGCTGCGGCTTATTTCTCCATGCACGACGAGGAGCGTGACGCTGCCTTCCTCGAAGGTGGCTGAAAGTTTGGCTGCGGGCAGTTCGTTGGCAGGAGCGGGCACTTTGAGGTATTCGCGGTTGCGGAAGACATCCACCGTGTCTTTTTGTTTATAGGTGATCTGCCTCACGAGTCCGCCTTCGCCCACTCGCACATCGTTGGCGAGCGGCTCGTCGTGGAATTTCAGATTGAGTCCGGTTTCCCATTTTTCCACACCATTCCGATAGGTTGCGTTGAAAATTTTTACATATCCGTCTTTGGGTTTCTCTTCCTTCTCCTCGGCATGTGCCGCTGGAAGGGAGAAGGTCACGAATATCGCAAAAAACAGGGCCGAAAAAATGCGGTCTTGCATGGGTTTAATACGAAAGGGTTCGTGGCTTGAGTGTTTTCCACTCGGTTGGAGCGACGGGCGTTTCACCGCTGGTTGCAGGATAGACGGGTTCAAGTTGGATGACTGTCTCAGTGGTGCTTGTCGAAGCGGGAACAAAGGTGTCCGTGCCGCTTTTCGTGAGAATTTCGCCTGTCTGGCCTACGATATAGACTGTGAAGGCAAGGCTCTGGGTGGTGAGGAGGTTGGCGGTTCGGCGCAGAAACTCCTCCTTGCCGGCATCCGAGGCGGCACTCATGGCCACGCTGGGAACGATGTTTGTCGAGGATGTGGCGTTTCCCCAGAACGCTGGAATGCGCGAGAGGTCGCCGACGGAAACGATAAATCCGTTGGTGCTGTTTGTGGCAAAATCCCGAATGGCGGCAACCGTGTTTGTCGCATTGAGCGTCTGGTTGCCCAAAAGCGAGGAGGCACCGTTTGTGGCCTGTCCTTCATAAACGAAATTGGTTAAAGCCGCCTGCATCACGGTGCCAAAGCCGTCACGCACCACACTGTTTGGATTGATGCGACCCGCCGTGTTTGTGTCGGTGCGAAAGACATCCATGAGTAAAAATGCGTTCTTTCCGTAGGCCGCGTTCGTTGCCGAGTCGTTGCCGCGTCCGCCGAGCCAATTTTGGTAGTCTGCTGCGGCATTTGTTGCTCGGTTGTTTGTCGCGGAATCCGACTGCCCGATGCGAAGGGTCGCTCCCATCGAGCGGTAGCCCCCAATATCGTAGCGCACAGGGTCGTATATGTAACCCAGTTCGCCGAGCGAGGTGAGGTTGGTGTTTTTAACGAAGTGGTTCCCGGCCGGGTCGCTAGTGTATTCATACCAACCCTTTCGCCAGGCTGCGACAAGGTTCCCTCTGTAAGTGGGAAGTTGGTCGTAGTTATAATTAAGATCACCAAGTGTTTGCTGCTGTATGCTTCTGTCTACAGAATAAAGATTTGTTCCCGCGCCGTCGCCTGCTTGTTTCCAGACAATTCCCGTGCCTTTGATGTTGTAAGAAATAATATCACAATTGGAACGCAAATCTCCCCGGGTATAACGCGCTTCCTTATCATCCCCCGTAGGAGTATTATTTCCAGTTTCAGACTCCGAATCATTTAGATATGTATTAATCCATATCGGATTAGCACTCGGTTTAAGATAGCGCCTCAATGTAGAGTAAATTCTGAATGCAGAGTCAAAAATTCCAGAGTTATTTGCAAAAATTAGACGCTCCCTTTGGTCAGTATAAAGTATATCTTGTTTATCATCAGGAGTCGTGTTATATACTTCGTATCTAAGAGTTGCATTGCTTCCTGTCACGCTCGTTGTAATGGAATAGTCTTCAAACTGCGCTCCTCCAATCATAGGAGTTGTTCCAGAAGTGTTTTCAAGTATCCACTGGCCAGGACCAGTTCCTTGGGTTAACTGAATGGTGGCGTTTCCCATTACGCTCGTCTGATTTCCAGATGGAAATGAACCTCCATCTGTTGTCAGACAGACAATGCCCGAGGGAGGAATCGACAAATTCGCTGGAAGCCTCATTTTTACATCAGCAAATCGCAAGAATATAGAATCATATACATTTTGCCAAAGACTTCGATTCGCCAAAACTATATGAGGGTCAGATCCGAGATCAGCAGTGGTGATTGTCTTGCCAGAAATATTACATAGTTCAACATAGTGCCCGAAGCGCAAAGTGATCGTTATTGGCGCCGTGCTGGCAGATGGTTGTGGTGTTGGCGCAATAACGCGTGCAACACGAAAATACTCGGAAAGGAAAAGGCCTCCATCCTTACCGAAAGCTAGAGGCAAGTCATCGTCGATTCCTTCCCATTTTGCGAAATAAGCACTATTGCCGACATAAGCAGTATCATCGCTATTAATGATTGTTGCGTTGTTGTCGCTATCAATAAAATCCCGGATATTGGCTGCGATGCGCGAGGCGTAGGCTTTTTGGTGTGAGCTTGTGGGTGTGGTTAGCGTTCCATTTGCCGCCGAGTAAAAGCGCTTGCCGAAATCCGGCAGGTTGTTCGTGATCGCATCGCGGATGGTGAGGGTTTGATTGGCGATTTGAGCCGCATCTGTTGTGGAGGTGACGAGCGCATTGAGGTTGACCCGGCGTTTGCCATCGAGCGAGCGGTCGTCGTGCCGGGAGTAGATCGTCACAAATGGTTTGATAGATTGCCATTGTGCTGGGGTTAAACTTCCGGCGGCCGCGATGGGGTATTGTGCGTGCTGCGGGCTGAGCGGCAGGGTTTGAATCGAGGTGTTTGTGAAGGCAAGGAGATTTGCCAAGTCGCTGGCGGTTAGATTCGCTGTGGAAGTTGGCGCGTTTGTGAGCGGTGTGAGGGCGAGTTCGCTGAATATCGATCCGTTTGAGCGCGTGTGGTTACCGGTGAGGTTGTTACTTGAACCGGCATAGCGAATATCGATTTTACTGCATTCGTCATCCGCCCAATATGCGTAACGACCTATCACTTTTCCGGCGGTGTCCTTGATGTAAATCCAATTGACAGAGAGGGTAGGAATGCTGTTTGTGTTGGTAAAAGTGTTTCGGAGTCCGACGACTCCGTTTGGAAATCGGGCGTTTGTCTTGTTGATATCGCACCAGATGTCGTTGGAGTTTAACAGAGTGCGGGAAATCAATGTCCCAGAGCGGTCTATGTCTTGAATTACGATCGAACTGGATGATAAAAAAGTTGCATCAAAATTTGTGAGCGTATTGAAGTTTGTTACCCCGGTCGAAAAGAGAGGCACGCGCTTGGTTGTGGTGCCATTTGAAGAAAAAATGCGCTTTCCAAGAAGAAGATAAGGATTTGTATTTGAACCTAAAACATAAAACGCCGAGTAGGGGCCATCAGCCTTGATATTGTCCAACCGCTTTAAAAAATCCTGCATTCCCGCCTCGGCTGCCAATTCGGCTTGGTATTTTGTCTTCAAGCTCTTGGAGATCTTCCGTTCCAAGTTCATGCTGGTTAAAAACGCTACCACGATTGTGCTCAGAACCACCAACACAAAGAGCGTGGTGACAAGCGCGGAGGCTTTTTTGTGGAAGTGTTTTTTCATGGGAGTTTGGACAGAATTTACAAAATTTCGGGGATGTATTTCTCGGATTTAGGCATTTTTTGATCTATTCTGTTAATTCTGTAAATTATGTCCAAAAAATCATGGTGTGTTGAGCTTGATCCTTGTGGTGAAGGTTTTTGTATTTTGCAAGTAGTCCCCTGAGTTGGTATTGGTCGCAAATGTATCCCACTGGCTGGCGGAATTTCTGGGGTCGAAGCGCAGAGCTCGCTCGTTGTTCACGGTAGTGAGAGTGATTTCCACGAGGCCGGGCATGGGGATGGCGGCGGATTGGGTCCAAGGGGTTAATGTGCCTGAAGCATTTGTGATGAAGTAGTTCGCTTGGAATGAAATGACATTCCTCGCCAGGATTTCAAAATGGTTTGTATCGAAGGATGCGGTCAGGGCGGTGGTTGAGTTGGCAGTCAGGTTGGTGAAGGTCTCGTTGCTTTCCACAAAGTAGCGGTAGAGGTTGTAGGCTTGGCGGCCGGTGGCCCCGGCGATCGGGCTTTTGTTGTCGTAGGCATGGAAGTAACCGACCGTGCACACATCGCTGAGGCTGTTGGTATTCTGAAAAGTGGTGGGGAGAGTGGCCAGAAAGCCCAAACTTGGGGAGTTGGTCGGGAGGTTTGTCTGAAAGAAATGGATGTTCGTTGTGGCCAGAACGTTTTTCATGTCCGTTCTGATGACCTGTATAGCCGCTCGCGCTTCGCGATACACTTCCACTCTGTTCTCCGACTTCCGCCAGAGGCTCGTGGCTCCTTGAACGATATTCATCAAGACGACAAGGAGAATGGAGAGAACCGATATGGCAACAAGGATTTCCAATAAGGAAAAGGCGGAGGATTTTTTAGACAGAATTGACAGAATTTTCAAAATTTAGCCCCCCCTTGTGTTGTGTTACTTTTTTGGCTTTCGGAACTTCTTTTTGAATTGAAGGCTCTCCGATCCGAAATTCAACAAGACGCCTTCGTCAAGACCGGTTGCTGTGAGGTAATTTACGAGTTGGACTTCATGTATGGGCAGGATGGTTTGAACAGCTTTCAGCTCAATTATAAGCGTTTGATCTACGACTAAATCCGCAACAAAATTACCAACACACTGTTCCTTATACTTGACCTCAATGGGTTTTTGCCCCTCGGCTATAATTTTGGAGGACACCAATTCAATAGTCAGTGCATTTTCATAGACAGATTCCACAAAACCTGGACCTAAACATCTATGGACTTCCATGGCAGCACCTATCACTTTACCCGCCAGATCATAATCTCTTTTCATAAATTCTGATAATTTTGTTAATTCTGTCTAAAAACCTAAAAGCGTTACAAACGAGTTGGTTGTTCTTCCTGTAGGTGGGGCGGCGGCGGGAGCCGTGATGTCGATTTGGACCTTGGAGAGGTTGGTTATGCCTGTATTCGTGAAGACGCTGATCTGCGCATAGAAGTCGTAGGCGGCATTCGCAGGCGAGTTGGTGGAAGTGAAGAAGGCTTGGGGCGTGCCGTCTTGTGTGAAGGCCAAGTTGTTCGTGCTATCTGCGGAGAGGTTGATCGTTTGGATGCTGTTGATTGTATCCTTGGTTACCGTTCTATTCGCTCCATTGCCCGTCTTGAGTTCTGAAAAAATTCTTTGGGCGATGAGTGTGGTATCCGTTTCGCGCATGCTGTCTTGGGCGGATTTCAAGGCCACCGGCATCATGCCAACGATTCCCACGACCGCAAATGAGATGATTCCCAGGGCGATCACTACTTCGATCAATGAAAAACCTGGCCGATCGGAAATGCATGGGCGGGAGGGTGATCGGGGCGAAAGTGGCCCGTACCCGGGTTTCATGGCGTGGCCACAATATCTATCGTGGCCCGCCCGGTGTAGCGTGCCAATGAGATCACTTCGCGTCCGCCGGACTTCTCTTTGCCGACGGCCAAGGTGTTCGATCCGGACGCACGCTGGCCTTCCGTAAAGGCGATATAGAGGCCCGCGCTCGAAGTGGCTGGGTTCTTCACAGCGCCCGAGGATGAGAATTGAAGCGCGCCGGTCTGGGATGCCGACGGCGTGGCCCCCGGAACGGCCGACAACAACGAGGAGTCTGGCTGGCTGCCACGAATCAAGGAATTCTCATCCTCGCTATGAAAAAGCACGCCGTTCGGGAGCTTGATCCAGCGTGTAGCCGGTTCCCATGCCGTATCCGTTTCGTTTCTGCGCAGTAGCATCAAGGCATCCGGTTCGTCCGGCAGCGTTCCAGTGGATCCATTTTTTCTCCAAAAAAGCACAGCCACATCGCGGCCGGTTTCGATCGCCGAGACGCGAGCCTGCTCCAGGGCGTTCATCACCACGACCACAGCGCCCTTGCGTCCGGCCGGGCTGGTGAATCCCGAAATCGTTGGCACCGCCAACGCCATCAGCATTCCGACAATCGCTGTAACGGCAAGAAGCTCCAAGAGCGAGAATGCGCGTTGTTTTTTGAAATGGTGAAACGAGTGAGCCACTTACGTAACGCAAACCATGTTTCCGCAGCGCCCCGCTTCAATGAATGGAGTGTTACAATTTCGTCATGCTTGGACAGAAAGAGCGGTCGCCTTATCTGTGGGGAACCGGCGTTGACATTTCGAGCGTGAGACGCCGGGCGTGTTCTCTTAAGAAAGAACGGCCTTTACGGGCGCGGGCCATGATTTCCTCGGGTTCTTTGCCTCCGGCAATTTCTAAAATGAAGGCTCCGTGGAAATGGACTTGGATCAACTCTTTCAAAAAGGCGCCCCAGTCAATGCGCCCTTCGCCGGGTGGGCAGTGTTCGTCCGAGTGGCCGCGGTTATCATGCACATGGAGCATGCGTAAGTAGGGTGTGAGCTTGTAGACGAGGTTGTAAAGT
>JBILBH010000080.1:0-7065 GCA_044353785.1 Terrimicrobiaceae bacterium | reverse complement strand
TTGCCGCGCGGTTGCTCGAGCGTGCCTGCGAAAAAGCGCCAGGACTGAGAGTTGTCGTGCGTGAGGGGTTGCCGCAGGAATTGTGGGGGGCGCTTTCCACGCACCAGATCGATCTTGTGCTGGCGAACGAGGCCCCACCGCCGACACGCATGAATCTTCCGCCTGGGATTCGCATTGGCCGGATGCGAGTCGTCTTTGCCGCAGCCCCAAAAATTGTTGCCTCCTACCGCAAAAAAGGAAATCCCTCGGAGCTTCCCATCCTGGCGCCGGCCCGCGAATCGATCCTGCGGCGCGAGCTTGAACAATGGTGGGCAGAAAAAGATATCACTCCCCTGATCAAAGCGGAGTTCGACGACGGAGCTGCCATGCTGGAACTCGCAGCAAGAGGCCTTGGCGCGGCACCCGTGCACGAACCGGTGCTGAAGGATGTCTGCAAACGCTATGGCCTGGCAGCCCTTCCATTCCGCTGCGAAATCGAGGACGATCTGTTTGTGGTCACCGGCCAGCGCCAATACAGCCATGCGGGCGTTTCAGCCCTCATGGAGACCGCTCGGGGGATTTTAGAGGCGTGAATCACATACAGCGCCTTGAATCCCGAGCGCCAAGAGGCAATTCTTCCCGATATACAAATCCGAACGCACAAAATCATAATGTCATCCATCCTGACCAACGCCCACAAACACGTCCTTGATCTCGTCGCCTACGAACCAGGCAAACCCGTGGAGGAACTCGCCCGGGAGATGGGTCTGGAACCTTCTCAAATCATCAAGCTCGCCTCGAATGAAAATCCGCTGGGCCCCTCTCCCGCTGCACTTCAGGCGATGAGAGAAACACTGGAGCGCTCTCATTTCTACCCGGATGGCGGCGCTTGGGCCCTGCGCAACGCGATTGCTGAAAAATTGGATTTGAAGAGGGAGAATGTGATTTTGGGGAATGGTTCGAACGAGATCATCGAGTTCATCGGCCACGCCTTTTTGAAGCCCGGCGACGAGGTCGTCACAGCCGGACATGCCTTTGCCGTTTACAGCCTCATGGCCCAGCTTTTCGGTGCGAAAACTGTGGAAGTGCCCGATCCCGGCTTCACGCACGACCTCGAAGCCATGCTGGCAGCCATAACTCCCAGAACCCGCCAACTCTTTATCGCGAATCCCAACAACCCGACAGGCACACTGGTCGGGCAGCAGGAGATCGACCGTTTCATGGAGCGGGTGCCCGAGCATGTGCTGGTGATTTTCGACGAAGCGTATTTCGAGTTTCTGGACAATCCGCCGGAAGTCCTACGCTATGTTCGCGAGGATCGGAATGTCGTGGTCATGCGGACGTTTTCAAAAATCCAAGGCCTCGCGAATCTGCGCATCGGCTACGGACTGGCTCCGGCCCGGATAGCCGAGGTGCTTCAAAAAACCCGGCAGCCATTCAATGCGAACGGCATTGCCCAGGCTGGCGCTCTCGCGGGTTTGCGCGACGAGGAGCACATGCGCCGCACCCGCGAACTCACGCACGAAGGCAGAAACTATCTGGAAGCCGAGTTCAACAAACTCGGCCTGACCTTTGTCCCCAGCGTGGCTAATTTTGTTTTGGTTCAGGTCGGCGATGGAGACGCCGTTTTTAAAGCGCTTCTCAAGCGTGGCGTCATTGTTCGGGCCATGCGAAGCTACAAGCTTCCCGAGTGGATTCGCGTCTCGGTGGGAACGATGGAACAAAACAGCCGCTTCATGGAAGAGCTTGAGACCCTCAATAAGGCTGGCCTTCTCAAAACCGCCTATTCCGCCTGATGAGTTTTTCCTCGGATACGATAGCTGCCATTGCCACGCCTCCCGGCGAGGGAGCTATAGCGATGGTGCGCATTTCCGGTCCTGACGCACTGCGCGTCGTGGAGCGAATATTTAAAGCTGCCGGCAAAGCTCCCGAACCGCGTCGCGCCACATTTGGAAAAATCCAGGACGGCGAAGAAATACTGGATCAGGTCTTGCTCACCACATTCCGGGCTCCTGCCAGCTTCACCGGGGAGGATATGGCAGAGATCACCTGCCATGGGGGCATCCTGCTTGCGGCACGCGTTCTGGAGGCCGTCCTTCGAGCCGGCACGAGGGCTGCCGAGGCAGGAGAATTCTCCCAGCGGGCGTTTTTCAATGGCAAAATCGACCTCACCCGCGCCGAGGCGATCATGGACATCATCCGTGCAAGAACCGCTCCGGCGCTGCGTGCAGCGGCCCTCCAACTCGAAGGTCGGCTGGGAAGCGAAATTCTCAGACTGAGGGACACCGTTCTGGAGGTTGTGGCCCATCTCGAAGCCTGGATTGACTTCCCGGAGGAAGGCATTGATCCGGCCACCGGCAGCCTTCTTTTTGGAAAAATCAACTCAGCGCTGGAGGGGACGAAAAAACTTCTCTCCACCTCAGATGAGGGCCGGATTTTGCGCGAAGGGATTCGAGTTGCAATTGTCGGCCTGCCTAACGCTGGAAAATCCAGCCTCCTGAACCGCCTGCTCGGCATGGACAGAGCCATAGTCAGTGAGATTCCCGGCACAACCCGGGATACGATCGAGGAATCGGCCTGCCTACGCGGTATCCTTTTTCGGCTGACCGATACCGCCGGTCTGCGCGAAACAAACGATCCTGTCGAGCGCGAGGGCGTGGCACGGAGCGGACGGGCCATGGAAAGCGCCGATCTCGTGCTGCACATTTTCGATGCCAGCGCCACAACACCGCCTACCCCCCTGAATGAGAGGGAATTGCTGGTGGCGAACAAATGCGACCTCTTACCGATGGAATCCTGTAAACACGTCGGAGCCATTCCTGTTTCATCGCTCACCGGTGAGGGCTTTGACGCACTCCTCGACGCCATGACCAGCCCAAATGGCTCGAAGCATGCGGGCACGGGCGATTCTCTGGCCGCCATCAACGCCCGCCACAAGGCTCTTCTCGAATCCACCGCTACATCCCTGCGCGCCGCCGCCGAACTCGTTCGCAAAGGCGCCCCGCCTGAACTGGCGGCGGTAGAACTCCGCTCCGCACTCGACGCACTGGGACGAATCGTCGGAGCAACGGACACAGAGGATATCCTAGGTGAAATCTTCAGCAGATTCTGCATCGGCAAATAAGCCTCTTGCCCACAAACTGAATTCGACTCTTAGACTATGAATAAATTTTTCCTCACCGCGTTTGCCACCGTGTTTGCACCCGCCTTCCTGACAAGCTGTGCGCTTTTGGATGTGAAGATAACCCGCACATCCAGTGTGAGCGCGCAGCGTATCGTTCAAACTCTGGCAACCTCAAGCGGGCCAGCAGCCCTACTTCAAAAGACCGAAGACAGGTCGCTCGCTGAATCCGAGCGCATTGATCTTCTGCTCCAGGTCCTTCGCCAAACCTCCAAGTCGCGACTTGGCACCGAATTTCACAAGCTGAATCAGATCGCAACCGCCCGTTTGGTTGAGATGCTGGCCGCCGATCACTTTCAAAACAACGCCGTTCGAATCACCACGGCATCCCGAAATACATTAGACCCCCGCCAGACATCGAAACTCATAGTCGCCTCGTCCATTCAGATCAAAGGCCTGCGCGATCGCGTCACGGTGGATGGAGCGGGTGCTCCCTATGTAGCATGGTTTTCCAAAGGTTCACCCGCCCTCGAAGGACAGCCCAGTGCCTCCCAGACGGGCATGGGCATTCCTGCCACGGCGCTAGTTCGTTTTGATAAAAATGGTCCGGAACTGACATTTTACCGCCGTCTGCAGACGGAGAGCGTCGTTCAGAACGGCAGAAGAGAAACTCTGGCCGCTGATTTTTCGGCTCCGATTGCCTACCTCCTCAGCCAAGGGAAGAATAGTTCCATCGATATCCAGTCTCTGTTTTTCTCGGATACCAATTTTCAAAACACCGGCCTCTTACAGATTGACGAGTACGATCCAAAAAAAATCCCTGTCGTCTTTGTGCACGGTCTGCTTTGCCGCCCCGAGGCATGGACTCCGGCAGTGAACCAACTCCTGGCGGATCCTGAAATCCGCTCACGCTACCAGTTCTGGTTTTACCTCTACCCCACCGGGCTTCCTGTTTGGTGGTCCGCTGCAAAGCTTCGCAGTGAACTCGACAGGTATCGATCGACTTTGGACCCTCAACATAAAAACCCCAACCTCGATCAAATCGTGCTCGTCGGACACAGCATGGGCGGTCTCATTTCCAGTCTCGTCGTGCGTAAAGGCGGCGAAGAACTGTGGAAGCAATTCACGGACACTCCGCCTGAGAAGCTCACAATCAGTCAGCCAGCAAAGGATCACCTGCTCAAGATCGTGAACTTCCAACCCAGAAAGGACATCCGCCGCGTGGTGTTCGTTGCCACGCCACACCAAGGCAGTCAGCTGGCAATGAATCCCTTTGCGGAGTTTTTTTCCAACATGGTTCGGCTGCCAAGCCTCTTCACATCTGGCGAACGCCTTGTGGTGGTGAACTCGATCCGAAACAATCTGCGTGACCTTTTCGTGGCACCCGCAAACAGCATCCGCTTCCTGCGGGCCAAGTCCCCGCTCCTGCTCGCGATCCTCAAACTCCCCATGTCCAAACAAGTCACCTACCACTCTGTGATCGGTGACCAAGGCAAAGGCGACACGCCTCACAGTTCGGATGGCGTTGTTCCCTACTGGAGTTCCCACCTACCCCACGCCAAATCCGAAAAAATCGTCCCATCTGGCCACGGAGCCAATGAGGATCCGGACGGCATCGAGGAAATCCGCCGCATTCTCCGTTTGCACCTTGTTGAGAAGGCGACCCCCTGAGCTTTCAAAAATAAAAGCCCGCCCATTGCGGGTTGAGTTTGTTACTTCAAATCCGCTGGCAGCAGGGGTTGAAGGGCTTTGACATCCTGAACAGAGGCTTTGTCGCAAACGAGGATTGCGTCTGAAGTTTCCACAACGACGAGGTTGTGAACGCCGCAGAGGGCGATGAGGCGGCCATTCGAGACGGCTATGTTGTCGTGCGAGGCGTGCTGCACGACGGGGCCGCGTTTGCAGTTCCCCTCAACATCGGATGGAATATGCGAAGGCAGAGCCGTCCAAGCTCCCACATCGTCCCAGTCGAAGTTCGCCAGCACGGTGGCGATGCTTTCGGCGTTTTCCATGATGGCGTAATCCACAGAAATTTTCGGCAGGGCGGTGAATCGCGTCGCGAGGTGCGCGGGGAGGTCATCGAGAGATCTCATGGATTCGATGAAGTCGGCGAGCGAAGGCAACTGACGCCGCGCCTCGTCAAGGAACGCGGAGGCGCGCCAGATGAAAATGCCGCTGTTCCAGAGGAAATTTCCAGCGGCAATGTATTCGCGGGCTTTGTCGAGCTCCGGCTTTTCCACGAAGCACCGCAGGGTGTGAATGGAACTGCCTTGTGGGCCCTGCGGGAGAGGCTCTGCGGTTTCCAGATATCCGTAACCGGTTGCCGGAAACGCAGGGGGAATGCCCAGTGTGGCAATAGTGCCTGTGCGATAAGCGAGGTCCACCGCATCGCTCAAGCAGGAGCGGAATTTTGCGGTGTCATGAATCATGGCATCCGCCGGAAGAACGATGCACACAGAGTCCGGGTCCAAAGCACGGGCGACGGCGGTCGCTAGCGCGCAGGCTGGCGCTGTGTCGCGTTTAGCGGGTTCAGCGATGATGTTTTGCTCCGCTAAAAAGGGAACGGCCGCTTTCGTGGATTCGAGTTGAGCAGCATTGGTCAGAATAAAGGTGTTCTCCAAGGAAACGAGGCCCTCAAGCCTTCTTACGGTGGTTTCAAGCAGCGTGCAGTCATCAAGCAGACGCAAAAGGTGCTTGGGAGTGCTCTGGCGGCTCATAGGCCAGAACCGCTCACCGCTGCCGCCGGCCATAACAAACGCAAAAATTTTACCTGGATTCATCAAGGAGATGATGTCCGGAGAGACTGGAGGCGTCAATTGGCCTTCTTTGCAGCCGAGAGAGGCGAAACGAGTGCCTCCTCTTGGCGTGTCAGGCTACCAAAAGAGATCGTTTTGATGATGCCCTGCGCCTCCTCGGCTTGGCCATTGGCTGCAAGGATGGCAGCGTAAACCGCTTTTTGGTGCGGCAGGAGAGCATCAACTTGAATCGAAGGCTCCACATCCTTCAGCTCAAAAAGAGCCTTCACTTTTGAACCTGATTTCAAAAGCCCCAGTGCATAGGTCATTCGAAAAGAGGCATTATCCGGATATTTTCTTGAACGCGATTCCAGTTCATCAAGAGGAATGAAGTCTCCAAGGATAAGCTTCGTGTAGGCAGCCCGGTCTTTGGGAAGAGCATCCTTAAAAAGAAAACGACTTTCCAAAGTCCGGTTGTAAAATTCCAGCATGATGGTAGAATCGGAGTGCTGGCGAGCGACAGGAATGAGGGTTTCCACAGTCTTAAGGGCCCAAGACGGGTCATTCAGGAGGACCGGAAGCTCAGCATACAGCATTTCCCATTTTCCGGCACATGTGAGGCGAACAAGAAGTTGGAGGAATACATCAGGCTGAGAACGGTATTTTAATAGGACTTCTCGCCAGAGTTTTTCCGACTTCGCAGAGTCGCCACTCATGCCAGCAATGGTAGCCCGGAGGGCTTGAGTTTTATACGGCGGGAGCGGGTTTGAAGGACTAATCAGGGCATTCTCGATTTGGTCCCATTTATTTAGGGACATGGAGGCGTCAACCCAGCACTGAAAAGCTGATGAATTGTCGATTACATCATTTATTGGCAAAAGAGTAAGCACAGCAGGCGCTTGTTTATTTTGGAGAAGCCAACGAGCCAAGGGAATGCGCGACTCAGGCTTCAATGCAAGCCCGCGAGATACAACGCCTTGATACACAGAAACACATGAATCCGGAAAAACCCTCATCTGAATTTCATCAACAAATAATGCAGAAGCTGGATCTGAGGCTGGATGGGCTCGATACGCATCCAGCCATTCTTGAATATCATCCTCAAAAAGAATACCGGATGAGAGGGCGGTCTTGAGAGCTGCAAGACCTGAAGGCCCAGAATCAATTAGGCTGATTTTGCGAAGCAAAGTCGCGGCCTCGGCTCCATGCAAAGAAATATCATTTTTTCTG
>JBILBH010000040.1:0-23984 GCA_044353785.1 Terrimicrobiaceae bacterium | reverse complement strand
AACCTCCGCGTGGCAAAACCACCGCAACAACCGCGGCGCTCCCATCAACTGGCGCTTCACAACCGAAGACGCTCGCGTCAAACTGCTCAGACTTTATCCGAAACTTTAACCGATACTGGATACTAGTTTGATGCGGATCAGGCGAAGTTGTTGCTCGGCTGCCGCTGCGTTTGTTAAGGCCTCAAAAGTGCCATCGGTGGAACAATCATCCACCACCACTTCGGGCAGGCACGCTTGTGCGAGGACCAGCCGCAGAAAGCCCGCCACGGTGCGCAATCGTTGAAGACAGGCATCATTACGGAGACAATCTGAGTGTCAGGCAAAGACGCGCAGTGTGTCTCCCAGCGGGGGTTTGCGGCGCTTCAAAAAAGAAGAAAAACCGTGCCGGACGAATGTGACGAACTTGTCACAATTCTTTCTTTGGAACTTTCCAGCGAGATGTCGATACACATGCTGTGCAGGCTGTGCATCCGCCCTGTCTGCACGCAAACATCAAATACCACTTAATGAAAAAAATAACATCCAAGCTGCGGCTCATAGCCCTTGCATCAGGAGCACTCGCTGCTTCTTCGGCAGGCGCCTTTGCTGCGGCTGACGACGCATACACAGCAAACGACCTGCTCTTGTTCTTTCAGAACCCGACAGGGACTACCGGCACCGATCAGGTTGCTTACTACAGCCTCGGGAGCACAATTAACGTGTTTCGCGATGCAGCAACTTCCTCATCGGCGAACTTTGGCACCACTATCTCGCTGGGCAATATCAATTCGATTTTGACCAGCACTTATGGAGCAGACTGGACAGGGGTATCCTCTTCCATATTCGTTGGCGCGGCCGGTCAGCAAGGATCGACCAGTGCTCTGAGCACTACAGTTACGAATGGTGATTACGCTCGCACGGTTTATGTCACAAAAGCGCGCTCTGGAGTAGGCAGCATCGGGCAGTCTAATTCGGCCTCCCCGCTGTTTGATCCCTCCTCGACCGGAGTTGCTAGTGCGATCAGCGGTGCGAATAACATATCAGGAATGACACAACCTGGTGCGGTCGCCTTTGCGGATACAGCCATTGATGGTAATAACCCGTTCTCAAATGGCAATCCTTCTACCGCATATACCGCAATTTCCGGAGGTATCCAAACATCAATTGGTTCTGAGTTCACCTTCGGCAATATCAGCGGTGTTGTGGCTGCCTTGGATTTGTATCGTGTCACCAAAACGACTGGAACTAATGCCACGAACGCAAACACCTCGCTCTGGCACGTTGCAAATGGGGTTGCCGCAACCTACAGCAACAATTCTTACCCTGGCTCAAACGGCGCCCGCGCCGACTACCTTGGTACAGTCACCATTGGCAGTAATGGCGATGTCAACTTCGCCGCAGTGCCTGAACCATCCACCTATGCTTTGATTGCGCTCACCGGAGTCCTTTACTTCTTTATCAATCGTCGTCGCAAGTCACTAAATTAAAACAGTAAAATATAAAAAATAAATATATGAAGATCAAACACATTCTAGCCGGCTCAATTTTTGCCGGAATCGCGGCGTCGGCTTCGGCTCAGACGACCGAAATCACCATCACGGGCGCTACGGCGTTCCGCCAAGCCACTATGCGTGCCATCTATGACGCCTACGCTAACTTACCCGGCGGAGGTCCAGGCGTTTCCTTCAATGTGGCCCACGATTTCAATGGGGCTAACATCAGTCAGTTGATTGCCTCCAACAAGGCTATTTTCAAAGGCACCTTCCCTAATATCGGTGGCACAACGATCATACGCACTTCGTTTAACGGCTCCACGGAGGGTCTCAATGCCATTGCCGGAAACAACAATCCGACATTCCTGACTGAAGCAGCTCTCGCGAGCGGCAACTTCACCTCAGGAATCAAGGACTTGACCACTTCTCCGACCGAAACACTTCGTCCGAAGTTCAGTTTCTCGGATGTGTATCAATCCACTTCACCCGTGGATAATGTCGTGCTCAATCCAGTGGGTTCCTCTGCTGTGGGTATCGTCGCTTTTGCGATGATCACCAACGAGGGTGCTCCTGCTAATTTTGAGAACACCACGATTCAGCAATGCCGTGCTCTTTGGCAGACTGGCATCCAGCCGCTCTCCCTTTTCACGGGAGATCCCGCAGATACCAAGTATGTGCTCGCGACAGGCCGCAATGACGGTTCCGGAACCCGTTCCGCCTACTTGACGGAGTGGACTTATGGCGTAGCCAACTTTGTCAACCAATATACGGCTGTCAATGGTGGCACAATTGGTAACACAATTACCAAGCTGACCTTGGTTCCCGCCAATGGCATCGGGTCTGGGGCTTTCTCCACCAACCGCACCAGTGATGCTTCTACCTTGTGGGGCAACACGAATGTTGGCAATGGTGGCTATAGCAGCTCGAGTGCTCTCCGCAGTTTGATGGGGCTAACTTCAGCGAATGTCACAATTTATGATGGAGAGACACAAGATCCTGCTCTTGAAAATGCAGATGTTCTTCTCCTGACTTGGCTCTCAACCGCCGACGCAAAAAATGCGGCGGACGCTGGTGGTAAAATCTTGGCCTACAATGGTGTGAAAGTCACGCCGATTACTTCACTAGGCAGCTATCAGAGCAGCGGTTTTAATGAAGTCGACTTCAAGAAAATCGCTACAGGTGCCTACTCGGCTTGGAGCTATCAGCATCTTTACTACCATGGTTCGCTCAGCGCAAACGAACAGCAATGGTATGATGACATGAAGGCAACATACATTCCATCTGGGCTTCAAATCACTTCGAATGGCGTCCGCCTGGGAGATGTGACTGTGAGCCGTCCAGATGACGGTTTCCCAATTGTTGCTCCGCTCTAATAACGTAACGAACTCAAGGAAAGCCGGCATCGTAAGGTGTCGGCTTTCTTCATTTTCATGGTTGGGAAAGTGGGACGGGATGACAGGATTTGCATGCAGTGCAGAAATTTAGATTTTACCAGACACTATTCACATAATCAATAAAACATCTGCGTATGCACTTCATTCAACCGCCAGATCAACCGCCACAATATATTGTGTTAAAACTCGCCCAGCTGCGGCGAACGAATGCAATTAGTGGGCGTTGGTTGAGTCAGGTTCATACCCAGAATAAAACATGGTAGCATTTTAGATATCGGCAAAAAAATTTGATAACATATTATTTCGCAGCGGCCTATGAACTCCGTAAATGGTAAAACTTGCTATGAAACATTTCGTTCTTTTTAGTTTGTTCGTGGTGGTGGGAGTGGGTGTCTGGGCTCTGGCACCTTGGAAATCTCGGGAGTCCGAACCTTGGGTAGAAGAGTTGGCTGAGGATTGCCAGAAGAAGGCACCGATCAAGAATTCCATTCAAGCATCTGATGCCGAGTTTTCTCTTTCGAAGAGAAAGCCATTCCCTGATGAGTCGTTACATACGAGTGGGGCAGGTGGGCGTGCGATTCCGTTTGCTGTGCCGTCTCTCCCGGTCACACCGCCTGTCGAGTCTAACGGGAACGAGACACGGCGTGGGAATTCCGTAACAGGCAGAGAGGAGGCATCACCGGTTGGGTATTCCGTAGTCTCTGGAGGCGCCGGAAATGATGGAGGCGCAGGAATCTCTTCCTCCGTCTATGCGGAGGGTTCTGGAGTGAGCGTTGGAACTGTGCATCCTAAAGCAACGGCCCGGGAAATTTCGATTCCGGTGCCAGAGGGGGCCAAAGTGCCGACTCTTTTCTATGATGGTGAGCAAAGACCAATCCCTCAACAAAAAGCCTTAGATAGGATCGCTCGGGAATTTGAAGCGAATGTTTCTGAAATTCCACCCGGGATGACGAAGGAAGAAGTTTGGGAGACCGCAAGGTCCATTGCGGACGAACGCTACATCACACTTTACGGATACCAGGCATTTAACCAATACCACATCCAATCCGCCAAGGAGGCGCTAAGTGAAAAACGAGCACGCTCTAACGCAACGGGCCCGTGATCATAATCTAACCACGGAGAACCCGGCGAGCCCGGAGGTTTGGCTATACTGACTCTTTGCCATGTGAGTCTGAGACAGGTAGCCAGATTTTTATTCCTTACTTACTTCGAATAGTCTCATTCGTGGACTGTTTTTCTTCTGGGGAAGCGGCCGTTTTGGAAGATTTTGCTCGGGCGAAGATTAGGAATTTGTTCGCCTCATTTTGGGCGGCGGCGAGGAGGACGGGGGGGATGGTAGATAAGATTTCTTTGTAGGTTTTGGTGGAAGTGGCTTCGCCTTGATCCTTGGCGATGAGGAGCCACTTAAGGGCTTCTTTCCGGTCGGGACTTGCGGGGGTTTCCACGCCGAGAATGTGAGCGAGATTCGACTGGGCTTTGACCTCGCCGAGAACAGCGGCTTTTTGAAACCATTCTTTCGCTTTTTTGCGGTCCACGCTGCCTGTGTATCCTTCGCGATAGGCCACACCGAGCATGTTTTGGGATATTGGATCGCCCGCTTCGGCGGCTTGGTTTAGGTAGGGGAGGGACTTGGCCGGGGCAGGCATGAGGAGGGCGTCGCCGACGAAATAAAGCTGGCCGAGGGTGCGGACGGCATCCGGGTTGCCAGAGTCGGCGGCTTGGATCAACCACTTCATGCTCTCCTCATGCTGGCGGTCGAGGGTCTTGGCTTGGCGGAGCATGAGGCCGAGATTGAGTTGGCTCACTGGGGATCCGGTGTCCGCGCCTTTGCGGAACCATTCGATCGCCTTAGCTTCGTTTTTTTCGAGGACTATTCCTTGCGAGTAAAAAAAGCCCATGCTGACGATGGCGTCTGGTTGGCCTTGATCAGCGGCGCGGCGAATCCAATCGAGGGCCTTTTCGTTGTCCTTCGGCACACCGGTTCCGCGAAAATAGGAGCGGCCGAGTTCGAATTGGGCCGTGGCATTTCCAGAAGTGGCAGCGGCCCCGAGATCGGCGAGTGGCGGGGTCTCGGCAAAGATTGGTTGAAGCGTTGTGACGAGGGCGATGGCGAACAGATGTGTGATTTTCATGGCTTGGTGGGTTGAGGGTTGGAGTTTTGAGGTTTGGAGCAGTGGAGTTGATTCAAGTAATTTTTGATGCGGGGATTGCCGGGGCGAAGAGTCGCCGCCTGCTCGAAGGCGCGCTTAGCTTTTTCGGGGTGGTTGGATTCGAAATGGTAAACTCCCCGATAAAACCGGGACTCGAAAGCGTTTTGTGAGGGGAGGACGGCGAAGATTCTTACCGATTGGGCATCGATGCCCGAGTTGCTGGGAATGGGGTAGGCGAAGGGGCGCAGCCATGTGGGATATTCTTCGTTTTCCAAAATGGATTTGAAAAAAGCCATCCCGCCCGGGCGTCCCTCGGATTTTGCCAACAGATCGTCGTAGGCGGCGGCGAAGTTGTCCCACGAGGGAACGACAATGTGGGTAACGCCCGATTCGGTCAGCAAGCGCAAGGCTTCATTTCCATCTTGAACGGCGAAAATGCGGGCGGCGGATTTCAGTCCCGGCATGTTTTCCCAATAAAGCGTGCCGAGGGTGCGGATGCCTGCATGGTAGGACATCTCGGTCGAGGAGTTGGGGCCGGTTAAAACGGTTGGCGCTTTTGTTGGCGATGATTCCGCAAGGCGGCGGGCGATGTCGCGGAGCAAGAGATTGCCCCCCACGGCTTCTGAGAGGGGGGAGTCCAAGGCGGTGGTTTCCTCTTGGAAGCTGGCGAGCGCCGTGGGGAGGGTGGCGGTGAGAAAGGCGATCGGGATCGCGGCGATGGCTGCACACAGAGCCCCAATCCGAGTTCTGTGGTCGCTCGGCATCCTCAAAAATGCGGTGAAGACCGCAAGCGCCACAAGAGCCCACATCGCTGCGGCAGCCGATCCCCAGCGAACTTGCCAGATGGCCAAGACCTGCATCACCAGAACCGGCGGAGCCAAGAGACAAAGCGCGCAACGAAGCGGCCAATCCACGCTGCGTTTCCAAATCAAAACACCGAGGCCGACGGCCGTTGCGAAAATCCAGAAATGGTAAAAGAGCGAAATCCAAAGCGACTGCTTTTCCTTTCCATAAAGTCTGAACAGGCTTTGGAACTCAAGGATGTATTCCTTGTGGAGTGCGAGGAGGAATTTGTCTGAAACCCAAAAGACCTGATCTCCGGCCAGAACAATCGCCGCTGCCGGAGCCAGACAAACGGCAGCCGCCAGAATCCCACCCAGAATCCCGCCGAATCCCCGCAGAGGGAATCGGCCTGTGGATCGCCAGATGACGGCTTTGTCAAGAATCCACCCCCCGCCCAGCCAAGCGAAGGCATAGAGCGGGTGGTTGACCTCCAGGCGCCACCCCATGTGGCTTGGAAAATACTCGAAGAGATAAAATCCCAAACTCACAAGGCAACCTGAGAGCCCCCAGAGAAACCAGATGCCCGGCTCTTGCCGCTCTCCGGCCTCGGGTTTCAGGAACAAGGCGCAGGTGAGAATTCCCAGTCCAGTGCCCCCGAGGATCGGGAGGGTGGTCGAGGCACTGATCCAAAGTGCAGCTCCGCCGGCGATGCCGGACGCCATGATCCACCGGCGAGACGCTGTATTGGCGACATCCGTGGATTTTCGTTTGGGAATCTGGAAAAAACCACACCGGCCAGCGAGGAGTGCCAGGGGAGACGCCGAGGCAAAGGCCAGCACAATACCGTGGTGGTCGGCTTCACCAAGGAAAAATGGGCGAGTCACCGCGCGGGATGTGAGCAAGACCAACAGATAAAACAGGCCCGTAGTCCAGCCCCACACGCGGGCGGCCATGATGGCCAAACCGCCAAAGAGGCAGGCCATCAAAACCGGACCGACCGCCAGTGCGGCATCTGCCACAAAGTGGTGGACCGGTTCACCCGTGCCGAAGGATCGAATCCATGCGAGCGCCGTGAGAACCCACATGAGGAAAGAACTCCAATGCACCTCCCGGCCGTCGGGAGCATTATCAAGGTCATTGTGGCGAATCCGCCAGGCTCCATCCTGGAGCATTTCGCGGGTGTGGATCACCCACCAGCGGGCATCTACAGAAGCTTGGGGCAGAAGAATGGTTTCCTGACGGCATCCGGTAGGCATTGGTTGCGAATTCGGCGGCGCTTCTGAAAAAGTGACTGCGGAGATTTTCTCTATGCTCCCAAGACGGGCTGCGCTGTCGAGGGCGATCGTGGTCAGAACGACCACCAAGCAGGCAAGGAGGGAAATCGAAATCCAGTGGGGATAATTCTTCACTCAACCCTCCACAGGAGTCTCGTCCTCCTCCTCAGAGGATTTGTCCCCTCCGCCATAGCCGAGAACCTCCACCGTAATGAAAGAGGGAGGTTCGTCCACTGGTTTTTCCTCTGGCTTTGCTTGCTGGGATACTTGGCTGGCGGCGCTGCTGGAGGCGGCGCTGCTGGAAGCGCCCGAGGTGAGCCCGCCGATGTTCGGAGCGGCAACGCTCGGGCTGGATGGCGCACCTGCTGTGGTTCCCCCAGACGAGATGTTATCGGCATTCACCACCGCAGAAGCGGCAATTTTGATGTCGCCCGTGGCACGGATGCCTGCATCGCCTGCATCGACTGTTCCTTCCGGCGCAATGAGGTTCACAGCGCCGGGTTCGACCCCCTCGACCGCCGCCAACACTCCAATGCCGCCGCCGGTGGCAAGGCCTCCAAGGTCGGTTTGGATGTCGGCGCTGGTGGCATCGATCAAGACGCGCGTCGGCGGGGCGGTGACCACGGTTTTGGGGGCATTGCCGGCGGCGATGTCCCCGCTGGACGACCAGATGGTGAGGTCTCCGCCGCGCAGGGTAAAGATACGGGCTTGGCCGATATCCACATTGCCATTGGTGAGGATGGAAATCGCGCCTCCGTACTCGGTAACAATGCCGGGAGGTGTGAGGGGGTTACCGAAAATGTCCGACGCCATGGTGACGCCGCCTCCTGGAGTAGCGATGGTGATCGCCCCGCCGCTGGCGGTGCGAATGTCGCGGGCGCGGGTCTGGAGATCGCCCGAACCCGCCGCGCGGAAGAGGGAATCAACTAATTTGACCGCCTCCGAATAATCATTGGTTTCCAAGGCGGCTTCTCCGATTCTCGCGAGATCAACAAAGAGGTTTTTCAAGCTGGTGATAGCTTGCAACTCGGTGGATGGTGTTCCGCCCGAGAGGCCTGAAAAATCCAGGATGCTGCTGGCCAGACCGATGGCTGGACTGCCGAGGGTCCCCCCCACACCAGCAAGAACAACCAGTTCGGCACCATCGAAAGGCAGGAAGGGGTTCTTTGAGCGCCCAATACTGGTAACTCCTTTGCCGCGTCCGTCCACGAGGTTCGCACCAGTTCCCAAGTCAACGTTTCTGCCGGCGAGGACTTCCAGCACACCTTGGCCGCCGATTTGGATATCGCCCGGTAGAGCTTGGGTTGGAACAGGATTGCCCAAAGCGTCCTCCCTCACGGTGTCCATTTCCGCGTCAATGATGGCGTTTCCGGCAGTGATGTCGGATGCCAGAGCGCGCAGAGGATGATTTTCATTGAAGGGGATTATGTCGCGACCGGCGGAGACGATCGAAATGTTCGAGGAGCTGGGATGCTGGAGATAGAAAGCAATGTCGGTGATGTCGCGCGTGGCGTGGGCCCGAACGTGTTTAGCCGAATAAAGAGTGAGGCCGGTCATGTCGCTCCCAGTGGCGTAAAGGCGCAGGGGATTGGGATCGGATGCATGAAGAGGAGTAGACTGGTGGAGGGCGCTTTTGACATCGATAGAGGCTGCGCCTCCGGTGAATGACCCCGTTTCAGAGAAGGCCTTGTTGAAATTCGCAAACGCGTTGAGCGTCGTGTCGCGAAGGGTGTTTGCGACACGTGAATTCAGAGCTGCCTGAACCGAGTAGGGGGTCAGCATGCCCGGGAAATTTCCGGGATTTGCATCGGAAAGATTGATGGTGGAGGTGATCCATGCGGTGGTCTGGACACTCTGGCCGTCGACTGTCGTGGTTGTAACGCCCGAAGGGTTGAGTCCATTCAGGGCGCCTGAGGAGAGGAATTCCAATCCGCCGGTGGCCGAGGGGAAGAGGTTGAGAGAGCCGACAAGGTTGATGTCCCCGCCAAACGCTTTGGATTTGAGGGATGGCAAGGACACTGTGGCTGCGGTGCGGAAGTTTGAAGTATTCAATTCGGCGATCCGGAGCCAGGGGCGAAAATAGCCAACGCCTCCGGGAGAAATGGCGGAGGTCTGGCGGTAGGCTGCCTCGAGAACAGGAATCGCCAAGGAATCGCCCGGCAGGGTTATGGCGAGGCGGTGGGTAATGGACCCTCCGAAAGAATTTACATCCGCTCTTGAGGAGGCATCGATCGTGTTAAACTGGGTTTTATACCAGAACTTGTTGTTGAGACCTTGGGGTAGAAGGAATGCGTTGGTGACGGGACCTAAAAGGACATTGCTGCGGGCGTTGACGATGAAGTCGGTGCGTGAACCGAACAAGGTGACAGGTTGCCAGACGAGTTCATCAAGGATTAGGGCGGATTGGCCCGTGGTGCCCATGAGGCCGCGGGATGGTGTTTGAGCGGAATTGGTGGTGACTTCGGAACCAGCTGTCAAAAGCGCCGTGCCACGCTCGACATGGAAAGAACCGCCATCAATATTTCTCCCAGCTGATAGGTTCAAGTCGCCCCCGCCGATTTCCTGAAAATTAACCATTGATGGGGCAATGCGTTGGCCTGCAGACAAACCTGCCATGCGGGCGTTCGTGGGGACGGCTGCATCCGCATTGACAAGATCTCTCCCGGCAAACAACGAAACAGCTCCGCCACCCAAGGCTCCAAATCCTCCAAAGTAGTTACTAAAGTCGACCCACCAGGTCGTTGATGCCGATGTGTCTGTGAATGTGCCAAGACCTCCTGTTCCAACGCCGCCTGTCGAAAAAAGACCAGTTGAGGGGTCAACTTGACCACGCCGGTAAAGCCAATTGGTCGGAAGTTGGCGGCTCGCATCTGGAACAACCACACCTCCGCTTCGAGTAAAGCGGCCGATATCATTGCCTGCAGTAATCGAGACGGATCCTCCGGCCATTGTGTAGTAGGGATTATAAGCTTGCTGGACAGCGCCGAGGTTTCCTTGGTCTGGGTGGTTGCTTGCTCGCGAAACGATTGGAAGTGAAAAATCCCCATTCTGAAAAATGCGGGTTGGTGTTGGTAAGGCAACTCCAGAGGTATAAATGGTGGAAAAAGGGTTGCGCAGTTGCACATCGCGAGCAGCAGAAACATCAATATCGCCAGTGCCCGTGCGCACCACCTCAAATCGAGTGCCACGATTGGTATCGTTGTTAGAGATACGAATCGTATCGGCCGTTTGTCCGAGACTTCCGATCGCAGCACCAGTGCCTGTGCTCGCTGTGTTGGGGACAGCTGCGTAGAATTCACCAACCAAAACAGAACCCTTCCCGGCCAGCAACTCCGCCGAAGCCGTTCGGCGGTGGCTTGAAGATGTGAGATCTGAGCCGGCTGCCAACCTATAACTCCAAGATTGGAGGTTTATTGGTAGCGAAGCATTGATGCTTTGCGGTGTGGCGAGCCACATCTGCGAGTGGCCGATATTGGCGAAATTTGATGCAGAGCCTTGAGCAATTGGCGAGAATCCGTCGCTGAGAGTATTATTGAAAACAAGATCCTGAGAGGCACGCAGCGTCAGGACTCCCGGTGAGAGTTTAGCTCCGTATCGGTAAGCCGAAAGGTCCCAATCCGCTCCAGAGATCGCTTCGGCACTCGTTGATCCCGTAGGGTTGGCCAGGCCCATAGTAAGATCTCCAGCTCGGTTCAGAATTTCGACTCCGGGCGTGATGGCCAAAACATCCAAGAGGGAACCTCCGGCCGGGAGAAGACGAGCCATCATGGCGGCTTCGCTGGCATTGATAAATGCAGTGTTGTCGGTGTGGATCAAATTCCGGAGTGCAATATTCATCGTTCCTCCCGTTGGTTCGTAAACCCGGAATGGCTCAACAGAAATGGCAGAAGCTCCAGTGATGGTGGAGTCGATCGGATCAATCCGGATATCGTTGCCGTTTCGGGGAGCACGGAGGTGGAGGGTGCCTTGAAACTTGCCAAGGAAGGCACTGGATACAGCGTTGAGGTAATCGCCGCCGAAAAATTCGGAGACAGAAAGATTCATGGATGAACCCGCCTGTAGATCCAGGAGGGCTGCTGTATTCGGGGAACCATTGATAGCCGAACCCGCCTCGAGGTGGATGTGTCCGCCTTTTCCTGCATTATTGAAGCGCAGGGCTGCCACCGTCAGGCTGCCGGTGGGTGAGAGGATCAGGTTATTGCGGGCGATCAACTCGATGCGACCACCGTTGACACCCGAGGCGTCGATTTTTTTACTGATCGTTATAGAACCCGCGTCGGCGGAGAGGAGGAAGGTACTGGCGGCGATACCTCGGTCTATTACGATGTCTCCAGTGCGCACACGGAAATCCATTGTCTCAGTGAAGCCTGCAGATTGAACGGATTGGGTGAGGCTGTCGAAGCTGGCTACTGTCAAGGCGTCCAAAATAAACGAACCATTTCTACCCGCTGTTCCACCCTGACCAGCCAGCTTCCCGTCATTTAAGAAGGCTCCGCCGGGCGATTTGATAGTTAGGCGTCCCGCGCTGCCGCCTCCGGAGGGAGCAGCCACCGAAACCAAGCTGTCGGCAGTGAGATTCACCGATCCCGTGGCGGCGTTGAGTTCGATATCGCCTCCGTTCGTGTAGCGCGTGAGGTCAAAGAATGCCTTGCTGCTTCCCGCTGCCGAAAGGATTCCGGAGACAATGATGGATCCTGAGGTGGAATTGATCTTCAGCGATCCGGATGGCAAAAACACATCGGAGCCAATATTTACCGAAGAAGCTGTAAGAGTGATCGAGGCTCCAAGCTCCGGGGTGAACGAGGAGGTTCCTGCTAGATCGGACAGAACCAAAGCATCGGTAGCGGAAATTCCATAAGTGGTGGCTTTGGTCGCCGTGAGTGCGGGAGCGGCGAGAGTTAGCTGTCCGGTCGTCACAAATGAACCCGAGGATGCAACATGAAGGCCCTCTGATGACGAAATCGTGAGGGCATCAAAGCCCGAAACAGAGAAGTTGTTTTCACCGAATTGTAGCCTCTGGGCTTGAATGGAAAGGGTGCCGGAATCTACGGCTGGTGCTGGCAAGGTCGTTGCGGAATTGGGGTTTGTGGCAAGGATGTTGCCCGCAGTGAGTGCGATTGTTTGGCTAGGTGAAGTGTATCCTCTCAGGCCCGATGCTTTGAGCGTGAGGGAATTAGCCGTCGCAGCAAGCGATGTATTCGAGTAAAGATCGACGCTTGTGTAGCTCTGAAGAGTCAGGCTTTGAGTCGAAAGGGCATCCGTAAGAAACTGGCCTTCAAGCTTGAGATGGGTGTCAAATTGGGAACCGGTCAATCCCCCGACAGGTGACTGAAAGACCAGACTGATCTGGCCTGCGCCCAAAGCCAGGCTGTTTGCCTGAATATCCAGCGATGGGGCGATCACAGAGGATCTCGAGGAGTCCAAAACGACGGAGGATCCTTGGAGTTTGGTATTCGCCCCAATTTCCAAGAGGGCCGACGCGGCGCCGGTGGTGTCAGTGCGAGAAACAACGGCTTCGACAGAAGAAACACGGATCAAGGTGCCGTCGCCTTCGATCAAGATTTCATCTTGGTTTCCGCCTCCGGTTGAAACGATCGAGGAACCGCTCGCAATGGAAAGTTTCCCGTTGGAGGTCAGCAGAATTTCGCCTGCGGTCAGTAGAGGTGCATTGAGCGTGAGGTTGTTAGTTCGGACATCTAGGCGGGTTCTGCCTGAATCCTCCGATCTCAAGCCACCGATCAGGAGGCTGCCGACATTCCAGGAATTCAGCAGCGATGCGTCTAACGCGGCAACCGCCCCGGATGGAAGAATTCCGGTGGCGTGGATGGTGATTGGTGAATTCGAGGAGAGATCGATGTCCGCGCCAAGGCCTCCACTGGTGCTTGGTGCAAGGATCCGTCCGCCGAGCGAGAGGCCGGTATTTCCCTGAATTTTTAGGGGTGCGGAGTCTTTCGGGAGCCGTTGGATATCGGTCAAGCCCAAGCGGGCGGCTGCTGAAGAGAGGAAGGAGTTCGCTTCGTATTTATCGAACTGAATGCGGCTTTCGACAACGGACGGAGGGACCACTTCGAAGCGCGAGAAAATAGCAGAGGACTCCGTGGCGGGAGACAGGCCGTTCTGCGTCTGGCCATAGAGAAAACGGGAGCCTTCCTGCATTTCGATGGCGCGGTTGTTTGCGGCTGTGGTCTTGAGGGCTCCGGGGCTGCGGGTGGTTCTGACAGAGCCCGTCGAGGCGAGTGACCCACTCTGCGGCACGACAAGATATGCCCCGGGAAGAAGGGCATAACGGCGAGGCAGGAGGGTGTAGGATCCTGCGGGAAGGCCCGAGGAGGATGGCAGGTTGACTTGTTCGCCCACTCGCAGGTTGGAAGAGACATACCCCGGATCACCACCGAGGCTCCCCGAATTCGCTCCGGAGTTGAATGGGTTTAACGGGGCGAAGGCATACGAAGTCCCCGGCAGCACGGCGTAGGACTCTGGGACGAGGCTCCAGTAGATGCTCTCGGATGGCTCGGGAGAGGCCGTGAAGTCCGCGGGGTTCAGGTCGCGCCGGGCAGACCAGGTTTTGCCACCGTAGAGGACGAGATCTCCGGGATTGTATTCGGTATTGGCGGTCCAAGCGAGGGTTGCAGTTCCCAACAAGTCTGAGGAACCACCCACGCCGGCAATCCAACGGTAGGCAAAAATGTCGCCGCCGCCACGAAGATCGATTGCGGCCCCGGCGTCCATGGAAACATTTTCCGCCGATATGGAAATACCTCGCTCAGGTAAACCTGTTACTGTCACATCCACGCCCCTTGGATCGATCCAGGAAAGGCCGTCGGGACTGATGCCGTAGGGGACGAGAATTCCTTTTCCGCTCACGGGGTCGATGCCCGAGACGGAAACCATCGCGCCCTGCGAGAGGGTCAAGCTGGAGGTTTTCACGAGGGACGCCTTGGTGCCAGCAACTCTGTTTTCGGGTTTCGATGCGTTTGTTCCATCCCAGCCAAGAACGATCGATCCCATTGGCGCGCGCAAGTTACCTGCGATATTGATGGTATCGGCGAAAATCCGCATCCGGCCTCCCGCAGATAGGGGAAGCGACGGGGTAGATGTGGAAACAACCGAGATCGTCCCCTTGGCTGAGCCGCTGTCGTTGGCAAAGACATCGAAGTTAGCACCGGTGGTTGGGTAGATTTGGGACGCGGCAAGGTTGATCGTTCCAGCCACATTCAAGATTCCGTTGCCTCGGATATCCCCTTTTGGCGCCGAAAATGAAGCGGTTGAAAGGCCGAGGGTCACCAATGTTCCCAGATCGATCAGGCTTGCATTGATGGCGAGGGAACCATCGCCTCCCGTTGGAGCTAGGTTGTAGAGAGGTGTTCCACCGGTTCCCGCATTGAACTCTCGGAAGGGCTGGAAAGGGTCGGCAGGGTTGAGTGGGGCTTGGAATTCCTGGCCGACAGCCACATAGGGTGCGGAAATGGAAACTGGAAAACTAGAACGAATCAAGCCGCCAGCGGCGAGCCGGACTGCGCCTCGGGCGGAGATCGAAACGGGTTCGAGGAATTCCAAGTTGCCGCCGTAGGGAATTGGAGAGGCATTTGCGAAATATTTGTAACCGAGATCCAAAAAGTCGAATTTGCCAGCAGCAAAGCGATCCATGGCGAAAAAGCCTACACCGGAGGATCCCATCGGCGGGTCGAGGACGGAGGCGGTCAAGAAGGCATCAGGCGTTGTGCTGGTAAGAAGGGAATTGGTGATTCCAGCAATTGCGGTGGTGTCGGCCAATTGGGAAGCAGGACCGCTGGCTCCCACAAAAAGATTGGTGTCGGCGCCTGTTCGGGAATCTCCCGATTGGTAGAAACGTCCGGAGGAAATGGAGAGCGTCCCGCCCAAAGCACTGTAGCCACCCGCACGGGCGCTCAAGGACGAATCGACATACAAAAATTGCGAGCCAGTGAGTTCGATTCGGCCACCGTCGCTGTCGACTTGCAGCGAAATGGCGCGCCGTTGCCAAGGCGAGGTATTAAGGCCCATGTTTTTCGGAACCTCCGTCATAAGAGAGGGGTTCAGGCGGGAGGGATGAAAATCCAGAATGGCTGTGGTTCCGGAGGCATCCAGTGTTGAACCAGCCTCTGCGAGGATGTTTCCCGAGATTTTGATGCTGCCGCCTGGTTGGATGATCCCGGCGTTCCAGCCGTAAGGATCTTTGAGGGAGATGGTTATACCGGCGACCGAGAGTTTCGAGCTGCCAGAAATCAGCACGGTTGGCATGGCGAAGTTGGCAACAATGGTTGAAGGTAAACGGAAAGAAGAACGGCCTGAGATTTCGATAGTCCCACCCGGGGTGGAAATTTCAGAGGCAACCCGAATCAGATCTCCGCTCAATCGCACGGTTGCGCCGGCATCCGTGAGAATTTTCGATCCTGCCTCCAAATCCACCACGCCGATTGCCTCGATCCGGTCCTCCGTAAATGGGTCGTCATATCCTGTCCCCGCGAGGCTCAAACTAACGGCTTGGCGCAGGCCCTCGGCCAAAAGAACCGGGAAAAGAGCGTCCATTCCGAGGCTGCGAAGTCCGAGATCTGGAGCCTGCCCTCCAGTAGAAACAGAGGCGAGGATGGCATCCGTTTGTACACTCCGATCAGAGTCCAGTCGGCTGAGGGCGTCTGCGACTTTGCGACCATTCGCAAAGGACAGATGGCGCCAGCTTTCGGCAACGGGTTCGATGAGCGCTCCTGCCGCCACGAGCACCCCAGGAATAATTGAACCGTTGTCCGCCCGCGTTCCGATGCCGGTGAGGGAATAAGAGGTGAATCCTCCTGTCTGGAAAAACGAGGGGGTAAGTCCCAGAACACCATTTGGCGCGGACTTGCCGATCTGGATCGCATTGGCCTGAATCGCCAGCGATCCGCCTTTGACTACCGAATAGGCCTGAAGAGTCCCCTCAATCTGGAGCGTCCCCCCGGTGGTGGTGGAAAGAGCTGGATCCTTCCCGGCCAAGAGGGAAATCGAGCCGCCGTTGCCATATTGGAACTTGCCGCTCGTTCTGGCTCGGACACCCCCCGAGGCATCGATTAAGGAATTTTTGCCAAGCAAAACCGAGTAGCCGGTGAGTGAGGCGCCACCGCCTTTGATTAGAACTTTTTCCGAGTAGGCCATTTCGGAAGAAGGGCGCTCATCCAGTAATTGACCCGCTACATTGAGGGTGGCTCCTGCTGCGAGTTGGATAATGCCTTGACCGACAATCGGAGATGGGGCGGCAACTGCATCAAACGCTCCCGAAGCCTCGGCCAACCCGTAGGCTAGAGGGGTGTAATTGTAGGCGGTTGCAGAAATGGTTCCCGATGGTGCAGTGATGTCCGAGAAGATCGAAACATTTCGACCGAAAAGAGTTAGCGACCCGCCCGCAGACAGGTTGAGAGGAGATCCAGCAGGAACCCGTATATCCCCCTCGGTGTTATTGATCGAGATATTCCCGAACCCGCCCTCCTCTTCGTCCCACCATTTACCGGAGACATGGAAAACCGATCCCACTGCAAAGGAGAACGGAACGGGTGAATCCCCAACCAGTTCAAATGATGCTGCGGATGCGGTGGGCAAATCGTTGGTGAAAACGACTTGTGGTGCATAGGGGGACTCATTGAGAAAAACGAAGGAATCACCGCCGGTGGAAAATTTCCGTTCGCCTTGGAATTTTATATTGAGTGTGCCTTGTCCTGCTGGCGAGGTTTGCTGGCGAGGTCCTGTGATCGAGTGGCCGAGCATTTCCGCGCCAAGGGACATTTTTGCAGCGGTTATGGTAAGGGTCCCCGCAGAGGCGCCTTCGACGTGTGTTCTTTCATTGCTACCGCCCACTGGCGCCAAGGATTGATAATAGGTTTGGGAAACTCCCCACTTTGAGGAGCTTTGGAGTGAGATTCCGTCATAAACCCCATCATAAGTCACATCTGGTGTGGCATTGTGCATGTCCACGAGGTTGGCACCTCGAATAAGGCGGCTTGTCCGAACCACGCCCCCTTCGTGAGAGAAATAGCCGCCTGAGACATCAAGGGTGGCTCCGGCAGCGGTCACCACAGAATCGCCTGCGGAGATCGAAATGCTGCCACCGCGAGTGGTTAGTTGGGCGATATCGCGTTCTGTGATGTTTGCAAAACCGGTCAGGTCGCCCAGAGGGGTTCCGATCCACCCGCGTCCGCCGTAGGTGCCGGTCTTCCGCAGATCGACAAGGAGAGGCTTGCCTCGCAGATCGCTGGAGCGCTGAAGTGGGGAGTCCGCGAGTTCGGATCCTCGAAGTTGCACCGTGAGGAAATTGTTCGCCAATGGCACGAAGGCGTTGGTCGATCCGCTAGCATCGAGTAAGGCCCCCGGGGCGATATTCACCTGCCCGCCGGAGAGGAGGAACTTTTGCCCGTCAGATGAGAATTGCTGGCTCAGGCCGGGTTCGTCAGCGCCGGTCGCGTTTAGCGCGGTCCGGTCGTTGTTGGTATCAATAAACGGCCATGCACCTGCCCGCATCGAGACATCCCCAGATGTGGCGATCAGCGAGGAACCTCCCGCAAAATGAATTCCGAAGCCCTCGATGTTCACCTTGGAGGATTGGGCAAGACTGGTTCCGGGAATTTTTTTGTTGCTCGAGATATCAGGAAGGATTCGGGTGGTGCTATCAGATCCAAAACTCACTATGCCAGTGTATTGGTTCAAAAATGGCGGCTTCGCGGAGCCAGCAACCTTGTCGTAGTCGGCATAACCCACCGCGCCGTAGCTAGCCAAAAGATCGATCCGACCGCTGAGATTGACTGAGGTCGAACTTTCCAGCGCGCCATTCTGGTCGATCCGTCTGCCAACGGCTAGAATCGAGCCGCGTTGAGATTCGACCAGACCAGAGTTTGTAATTGTTCCAGCGTAGTTGGCGACATCTCCCACCCAGACATCTAGTCCGCGTAGGCTAGGGTCACTCTCCGAGTGGGGGCGCACACCTACCTGTAGACCGGCGGCGAGGATGGTTTGGCCAGCGGGGGTTGAAATTTCACCTTCGTTCCGGACATTCGCTCCGACGAGCATCACGCGCCCGCCGTTTCCGCCGGCGAGTTCGGGGCTGGAAATCATAGCCCCGCGTTCGACGATGACATCTCCAAGGATTGCTGGCAAATCTGTTGGGCTGAAGGTGGGGGTGCCGTCCGAGCCGCCGGGGACTTCCAGAGCGCTGAAGAGAAATTGGGCGTCTTTGTTGTTGAGAAGTCCACTGGCGACGAGGTTGTCATTGATCGGGAGCGCGGAGGCGACGAGGGTGCGGGCGTTGACTTGGGAGCCGGCGCCGAAGAGGATGCCGTTTTGGTTGATGATGTAGACTTGGCCTTGAGCGTTGATTTTGCCTCGAATTTCGGAGGGTTTGGCGGTGGGGTCGAAGACTTTGTTGAAGGCGATCCATTTGCCGGAGTCGGCGCCGCCGGCGGATTGGTCGAAGTTGACGGTTGTGTCGCGGCCGACATTGAAGGTTTCCCAGTGGAGGAGGGCTTGGGCGGCGGTTTGGGTGATGCCGACGGTGTTGCCTGATTGGGCTGCGGGGTTGGCTCCTTCCCATTTCGCGTTGGCTCCGGTGAGAGCTTTCAGGCCGCCTTCTGTGAGGCCGTTCGGGATGGAGTTGGCTCCGGCGGCGGCGCGGGCAGAGGCTTGGAGGGCGCGCATGTCGTTGACGGCCTTGGTGGTGCGGGCGAGGCGGTCTTGGGCGCGAACTTTGGCGGCTTCGGCTGCTGCGGCTCCGGCGTTGGCACGGGCATCGGAATTTCGCTTGGCGTTTCCAGCACTGGCTCCGCCACGGAGGATGTCGCTGGCTTGGAGTCCACCGCTGGGCATGGTGGCCAGGAAGGAGGCGAGGAGGGTGCATGTGAGAACGGCACGCGAACGCCGCCGGGCTGCGAGGAACTCGAAGGCGCGGAGGTGGTATTTGGTGCGGTGGCCGGTTTTCAACATGGTGCTGAGATTTTTGACAGAATTAACAGAATTTCAGAAAATTTAGACAGGATGACAGGATTTTCAGGATGAACAGGACGGGGAAGGCTTAAGGCTTTGCAGCCGCATTCTTCTAGTTAATGCGTGTATTCCCGATCCTCCTCTGTGCTCTCTGTGCCCTTCGTGGTTAATAATTCTTTCGTGTGGCTTACTAAATTCGGCGGGTTTGGACTTTGGTTGAGGTTTGGTTTTGTGACGATTTTGTAACTTGCGGGGTTATTTTTTGTCGTCTGGTTTGAGGAGGGCGGGTAAGGCGATTTCGTCGAGGGTGATGGGGGCTTGGGCTTGGAGGCGTTGGAGGTAGGCTTGGCGGTTCAGGGTTTGGCGTTCGGTGCGGAGGGCACGGATGATTTGGGGTTTGACCTCTTCGAGGGTGGCGATGCGGGATTCTTGGATGTCGAGGATTTTGACGAAGTAGAGTCCATCGCCGAGTTCGATGGGGCCGGCGGTGGCGCCTTTGGCGAGGCCGCTCAGGGCTTTGCGGATGGCGGGCTGGATGGAGTCCTCGGGGAGGAGTCCGATCTCGCCTCCGTTGGCGGCGCTGCGGGGTTCGTCGCTGTTGGTCTTGGCGAGGGCGGCGAAGTCACCGGATTTCACCTGTTTGGCGAGGGCGTCGGCTTTTGACTTGGCTTTCGTGGCGTCGGTGCCGTTGGCGATGAAGATTTGGGCAAGGCGGTATTGCTTGGGGAGGGTGAGTTCTGCTTTGCGGGTGTCGTAGACTTCTTTGACTTCGGCATCCGAGGGAAAGTCGGCTGGGACTTTGGTGACGGATTCGAGGTAGCTCTCGGCGATGGCTGCGTCGCGCACGCGGGCGAGAAGGGCTTGGGTTTCGGGTTTCTCGTCCCAGTCGGCGTTGCCGGCTTCTTTGAGGAGGACTTGCTGGAGAATGAGGGTGCGGATTGCTTGGCTGAGGGCTGCGGGGTTTTGCTTGAGGGCGGCGCGGTCCGCTTCGCTGAGGCTGGAGAGGTAGGGCTGGATTTGCGCGACGGTGATGTCGCGGTCGCCGGCACGGGCGATGACGGAGTCTGCAGCGCGGGCGGGCAGTGTGAGTGAGGCGGCGGCGAGGAGGGCGAGGGTGGCGGGTTTTAGGATCATTTTTTTGACAGAATTAACAGAATTCACAAAATTTTAGCGGGTTAAGACAGGATGGGGAAGATTCGGGTTTTAGGTGTATCTTTTTTTACAGAATCGGAGCGTAGCGGAGAAAGACTGCCAAAAGCAGCGAGTAGGGTGAGTGGAAACGAGTCAATTAACAGAATTCACAAAATTTTAGCGGGTTTAGACAGGATGACAGGATTTTCGGGAGTGACAGGATGGGGAAGGCATTTTCATACTCCTGAGTTCATCCTTTTTACTTTTTGACCGCGTCGGTGAGGCTGCGGGCGTCGGTGAGTTTGTCGGAGAAGTCTTGGACGAGGTTTTGGAATTTGACGCGTTGGGCGGCGGTGAAGGGTTCACGGGCGAGGATGGCGTCGCCGAGGCCGAATTTTTCGTAGCGGTCGAGGATTTCCATGCCGGCTTGATACATTTCGATGTTTTTGGCCTGTTCCTCTTGGACTTTGCGTTCGAGTTCGATGCGTTTGGCGTCGAGTGTGGCGCGTTGGCCTTCGCGCTTGGAGGCGAGTTTGGCGACTTCGCCGTAGGATTTTTTCCATTTGGCGAGGGCTGCGTTGAGTTCGACGATCGAGCCGTCGCGGTCGGCGATCTTTTTATTGAGATCGGCGATCATGTTGGTGGAGGTGTTGCGCTCGTTGGCGAGTTCTTTGTTGAGGGACTCGGTTTTCGTGGTGAGTTCGGTTGCTTTGGCCTCGGCGGCGTATTGGGCGGCTTGGGCGTTGGCGAGGTCGGTTTGGGCGGCGCGGAGCTTGAGCATGGTATCCTTGAGGGCTTCGCGGAATTTTGCGGTGGGGTCTTCGTCGGCGGCGCGGAGGACGGGCGCGAGGAGGACGGCGGCTGCGGCCAGGAGAGCGTAGGTTTTGATTTTCATGTGGCTTTAGAATTTGGAGTTGACCTCGAAGTAGAAGATATTGGTGTCGTATTGTGGGCCGGTGATGCTTTCGGAGCCCATCCAGCGCAGGCCGAGATAGACATTTTCGGAAAGGGAGAGGAAGCCGGCCGCGGTGAAGCCTTGCATGTTCGTGCCGCCGCCGCCGAAGTCGGAGTCATTGAAGCCGTCGACCACGGAGTCGGAACCGATCCAGCGGTAGCCGACGGAGAGGAGCCAGTCCCAGCGTTTTGCAAGGGCCTGAGTGCCGACGCGGAGATCGACGAACCAACCGTAGGGGCTGCCTTCGAAGGGGCCGATGTCGGTGAGACCGTTCTCGTCGAGGGGTCCGCGGTTGTTGACGGCGATGGCACCGATGTCGTCTTTGTCGAAGGCGAGGTTCTGCACATACTCGCCGACGACGGAAACGCGGACGGGTTCGAAGCCGTCGTAGTCAATCTGGGAGGTGAGGGCGAGTTCGGTGAATTTTGTGGCTAGGCCGTAGTATTGCCATTGGTTGATCGCGCCAAAGTCGTTGCTGGCATCTGGCACGATGTCGCGGATGGCCCTATAGGTGTTTCCTTTTTGGGCGAAGGAGGGACGGCTGTTATCCGTGTTGCTGGCGTCGTTGACGGTGAGGGGCGTGTAGGGATCGGAGAGTTGGCCTTCGATATTGTCGAAGTAGTAAAGGGCGACTGCTGTTTTCCATTTCAGGTCGTCGCCGATTTTCCACTCGAAGCCGGCCTGTCCGCCGAAGAGGTATTTGTCGTAGCTGGCGAATTTCTCGGGTTGGTTCGAGGAGAAGTTGAAGTCGGTGTTGTAAACGACGAACGCGCCACCGGTGCCGAAGAGGGCGAAGTTCTCGGTGATGTTGGCCTTGGTGGTGAGGGCGGCGCCGTCGAAGCCGAGGTCGTCATCCCAAGTCAGGCGGGTGCTGAAGAAGGGATTCTCGAAACGGCCGGCCCAGGCGGTGGATTTGATGGCTTCGGTGACAGCGAAGTCGTAGCGCATGAAAGCGCGGTCGAGCCAGATGGCGTATTTGCTGAAGTTGCCGCCCTGGCCTTGGGTGGCGGAGTTGGCGACGCCCATGCCTTGGTTGGTGGAGACGGGCGAGTTGTTGCTGCCGGTGGCCACGCGGAAGCCGGAGGAGAAGTTTTCGCTCATGGCGAAGTCCATGCCGAAGCGGGCGCGGAGGAGATACTGGTTGCGGTTCTGATCAACATTCAGCTGGGGCGCGAACTGGGTGCCTGTGGTGTCGAAGGGAGCACCGGTGTTGATGGCGTTGAAATTTGGGAAGGCACCGCTGGCGTCATTGCCAGTCGGGAAGAAGGTGCCGGCGTAACGCACGCGAAGGTCGAAGGCGGCTTTACCGTTCTCAACCCACTTTGGAAGGCGCAGGGCAGCGTTAATTTCGCGAGGTGTGCGATTGGTGGCGAGTTCGAGTTTGATTTCTTCTTTGATCTGATCCTTCACAGGTTGGGGGATGTGGGTCACGCGGATGTCCTCAGGTGAGGCGGGTGGGAGGTCCGAGCCTGCGGGCGTTGAGGAGGCTGCGACTTGGACGGCGGCGGCTTGGGCGATGGCGACCATGTCGGTTTGGCTCTGGGCGCGAACGGCCTCGGCTTCGGCTTCCGACTGGCGGATCATTTCGTTTGCCTCCTCTTGGGTGAGGATACCGCGTTTCACGAGTTTTTGGATGAGGTTGATCGTGACATTGCCAGTGGGAGTGGATGGAGTCGAAGGAAGGGAGGATTCGACGATGGGAAGCTGGGCGGCGTTCGATTTTGATTCCTGAACGGCGGTCTTGATCGGTTTGAGTTCGGGGGTCGCGCTTGGGATCGGTTCGGGAGTCGGTGACGGTGCGGTGGGAGTCGAAGTCGGCTCGGGAGTCGGAGAAGGCTGTGGCGTGGGTTGGGGGTTAGACGTTGTGGCGGGCGCTACATCCATTGGGCCTGACAAGGATAATGCCATGGTTTGGTCGACCGGTTGAGCGGGTTTGAGAGGTTCGATTTCCGGTGTTTGGGCCGGGGCGGGAGTGTTTTCGGGTGTGGGCGCGGGGGTTGGCTCTGGAGAGGGGGGGGGCTCCGGAGTCGGAGCGGGAGCGGGTTTCTTATAAAGGGAATTCCATTGGCCGGCGTCGGAATTCGCATTCTGGGCGTAATCGATGACGATCTTCTTTTTTGAGGGTTCGCTGACGGTGTAGTCCTCTGCGCTGAGCGGGATTGCGGTGGCCAGCAAGGTAGCTGCTGAGATTTGGCGAAGGGTGATAGGCAGGCTCATGGGATCAGTTGGGTCGAGTGGCTTTGAGTCGCATGACGATGGGCATCGGCATGCCTTCCGGTGGGGGAGCCTGCATCTGCAGACCGGTGAGGATTTCGTTGCGGAGGGCGGCATCTGTGGCGGGGTCGCCGGAGGAACCGGAAATGGTGGCGCGGGTCACTCGGCCGTTGGCGTCAAGCCAGATGCGGGCGGTAACATTGAGGGCGGCGGATTTGGTTTTTTTGTGGTTGCGGAGGGCTTGGACGACGGAGCCTTGGACTTGGGAGGCATAGCCGCCGAATTTCGAGCCCTTGCCACTTTTTCCCGTGCCGGTGCCGCCGATCATTCCGCTACCGCCGCCCTTGGTGAGGCCGAATGCATCGGGGCCGTTTCCCTCGAGGTTCGTGCCCATGGGAGCGGGGTCGGGTGCGGCTTGGGGTTCGGGCTCGGCAACCTCTTCGGGAGTGAATTTTTCCTCCTTGGGAGTGTCGGGCTCGGGTGGTTGTTCCTTCGGTGGCGGAGGTGGTGGCGGCGGGGGAGGTGGTGGCGGAGGCGGGGGCAGGGAAATCATGACCGGGCCGGAGGATTTTTTCTTTGGGGCCGATTTGGGTGCGCCAATGAAGTAAACGCCCAACGCAACGATGAGAACGCCACCAAGGATGATCTTGATT
>JBILBH010000079.1:0-7168 GCA_044353785.1 Terrimicrobiaceae bacterium | reverse complement strand
GGTTTCATTAACGCGGATTGCAGGGATTTTGAGTGTGCGGGCAGGTTTTGCCTGCAGTCCGACACAGCAGGAATCATGCCTATTACATTCCACGAAAATTAGTTAAAATGTTTTTCAGGGCCGACTACGATATTGCCGAGCATTTGAGGACTACCGAAGAGATGGCAATCTACTTGGAAGCCTGCATTGAAGAGGGAGGCAAAGATGCCGGTTTCATTGCCAAGGCGCTCGGGGACATCGCCCGTGCCAAAGGAATGACGCAAGTCGCACGAGAGCCTTTACAAAGCGCTTTCGGGGGATCGCAGTCCTGCCTTTGAAACAATCCTCAAGGTTCTTGGTGCCTTGGGCTTAAAGCTACATGCCCAAGCCGTGAAAACTTGAAAGCCCCAGCACTTGGGTTTGGCGGAGTTGCCGTGGAGTCATCGCTATCGGGTGCTGGTGCCGACGAGGACATCGGCTCTCCGGTCGAGAACTTTTCTCCGTCTCTTGGCGACTCCGTGAGAGGTCCGCGCAGTAAGCGATGTGCCGGAACTGCGTTTTGGTCGCATCACTAATGGCAGGGAGAGTTTTGTCTCCAAGCGCAACTTCAGCTTAGCGCGAGTATACCGCAGCAAATGTTTGCCATCTGCGGATCTACTGCATAGTTTTGAAATCTGTGAGCGACCTTCTTCCGGATATCAGCGATGTCGACCTGATCCAACGCATGGGCACAGGGGATACGGAAGCGTTTTCCAACTTCCAGCGTCGCCACATCGGCATCATCTACTCGACCGCGCACCGGGTTCTCAACAACGACACCGACGCCGAGGATGTCACGCAGGAAGTGCTCTTCATGCTCTGGGAAAAATCCCCCATGTATGACATTTCCAGAGGCAAACCCGTGACTTGGCTGGTCACCATGACCCGCAACAAGGCAATCGACCGCCTGCGATCCCTCCAACGCCGCCTGCGTCTCCAAGATGAAGTCCGCCTTGAAAATCCGGAGTCGATGGATACTCGCACCCCGGCGCAGAGTCTGCGTGTGAATGAAAAAAATGAACTCGTTCGCACAGCTGTGATGAAGCTGAATCCCGACCAACGCGAAGTGATCGAGATGCTCTACTTCAGCGGACTCTCCCAACAGGAAATCTCCGACCGCATCCACAAGCCCCTCTCCACTGTGAAAGCCCGCATCCATCGCGGAATGGTGAGACTTCGCAAAATCGTCGGAACCGAAATTTAACAAACTCCATGACCATTCTTGGTATCGATATCGGAGGCACCGGCATCAAAGGCGCGCCGGTCAATGTCACCACTGGCGAACTCCTCGCCGAGAGATTCCGCATTCCCACGCCCAAGCCCGCCTTGCCAAATGCCGTGGCCGATGTCGTGGGGCAGATCGCGTCCCACTTTCAATACAAAGGCCCGACGGGAGTCACATTTCCGGGCATTGTGAAAAAAAGCGTCATCTACTCCGCCGCCAATGTGGACCACTCATGGCTGCATGTGGATGCCGCCAAGCTTTTCCACCGCCACCTCGGAGGTCCTGTCACAGTCGTCAACGACGCCGATGCCGCAGGCATTGCGGAAGTGCACTTCGGCGCGGGCCAAGGCAAACGCGGCGTTGTCATCATGCTCACATTCGGCACCGGCATTGGCTCAGCCATCTTCCACAACGGCGTCCTCGTTCCGAATGCCGAACTCGGCCACATTCAACTCCGTGGGAGAGACGCGGAAAAACGCTGCTCCGAGCGGGTTCGCGAGGAGAAGGAAATGTCCTATAAAAAATGGGCTAAAATCGTGAGCGAATACCTCAGCACACTCGAAACGCTTTTCTCACCCGAGCTCTTCATTATAGGCGGCGGCATCAGCAAAAAAGCCGATAAGTTCCTCCCCTACCTCACCGCGAAAACCGATGTCCTCATCCAGCCAGCGAAAATGCAGAATGACGCCGGCATTATCGGCGCTGCATTCTTGGGAAAGATTCCCTCTTGATCTTCCCCACGCTTTCGTCAAGTATTCGTCCTTCCCGTTCACGGGGTCTTAGCTCAGTTGGTAGAGCGCCTCAATGGCATTGAGGAGGTCAGGGGTTCGAATCCCCTAGGCTCCACCACCCACCGGATTTCTCTTCGCTCGACTGGGCCGTTGCCGAATCATTTCGCATTCACGATGCATCGATCCGCCTCCGCAGGGCGTATCCTTTGGAACTATGGAAAACCGGACCCGCATCGTCGAAGCCTACACCACACACCTCCGCGAACACGGCACAACACCGCAGACAGTGCACGCCTTCTGCAAATCGCTCAGCCTCTCCGACAGGGATTTTTTCCAAGAATTTGCATCCCTCGACAGCGTCGAAAGCGCGATCTGGGGCGATTGGATATCCGGACTGGTTTCCAAGGTTTCAAGCGGGGCCGAGTGGAAGGATTTTTCAGCCCGCCATCGCTATCTGACATTTCTTTTTGCCTTTACGGAATCCGCGCTTGACTGGCGCTCGCTCATGATTTCGCGCTTCGGCCACCTCGCGCCCGTGGCCTCCCCGGCGTTCCTCAAAGCCTTCGAAGAGCACTTCAAAACCTTCGCATCCGACATCACCGACCACGGCCTCTCCACAGGCGAAATCGCATCCCGCGGACCACTCCAAGCCCTCTACCCCGCTATTTTATACATCCACTTCCGCGCCGTGATCGCTTTCCTCCTTAAAGATGAAAGCCAACGCTTCGAGCGCACCGATGCATTCATCGAAAAAACCGTCGCCTTTGCCTTCGATGTCATCCGCACCCAAGCAATCGACTCCGCATTCGATCTCGCCCGCTTCCTAGCACCATCGGCCTGGGGGAAAATGTCTTGAGCGCACAGGAGAGTATCCGCAGCCATCGCCTGGACCGCATGGCTGCCCTCGCAGGAGCCGGGGCGCGCGTTGGCATGAATTATCTTAAGCACTACGGACGCCAAGCCATCAGCGGCCACGCCGATGCGAACGACCTCCAAGAACGAAATGCCAACGAGGTTTTCCGAACCTTCAGCGAATTGAAAGGCGGCCCGCTCAAGCTGGCACAAATGCTGAGCATCGACCAATCCCTGCTCCCGCCCGCCTACGCGAAACAATTTGCCCGCGCCCAGTATTCCGCGCCGCCACTCTCCTACCCGCTCGTCGTGCGGACATTTCGCAGGGAATTCGGGAAAGATCCCCGGGAGGTCTTCGACACATTCGAACCCCAAGCCGCTCACGCCGCATCCATCGGACAAGTGCATCGCGCCACGCGCGGCGAGAGCACATTCGCTGTAAAAATCCAATATCCCGGAGTCGCCGAAAGCCTCCGCAGCGACCTCGGCGTGGTCAAACCCATCGCCCTTCAAATACTCGGCCTCAGAGAGCGCGATGTGGCCGCCTATTTCCGGGAAGTCGAAACCCGACTGCTCGAGGAAACCGACTACGAAAAGGAACTCACCAACGCAACAAGCCTCTCCGCCGCCTGCGCACATCTCCCGCATATCCGCTTCCCGGAATACCACCCGGAATTTTCCAACCGCCGGGTGATCACGATGGATTGGATGGACGGCGAGCCCTTCGATGTCTTTGCCGACGGCCCCGCACCGCAAGACCTCCGCGACAGCATCGGCCAGGCACTCTGGGATTTCTACGCCCACCAAATCCACAACCTCCGCACATTCCACGCTGACCCCCACCCCGGAAATTTCCTCATAAACGGCGACCAACTCTGCGTTCTCGACTTCGGGTGCACCAAATCGATCGATGCGGATTTCCACGCCAAACAGTTTGCCTTCCTCGATCCCGCGCTGGAGACCAACCCCGCACGCCTCGCTGCTGCGATGGAATCCATGGCCATCCTGCTACCCTCAGACACCCCTTCGCAACGCGCCCACCTCATGACCCTGTGCAAAACCTCCCTTGAACTCCTCGCGCGCCCCTTCCGCACAAGCCAATTCGACTTCGGTGACCCCACTTTCATGTCCGCCATCTACGAACTCGGCGAAGAAAATCGAAAAAACGACACCCTCAGAGGCATCCGAGGCCAAAGAGGCTCAGCCGACACCATCTATCTCAACCGCACATTCTTCGGCCTCTACAGCCTCCTCACCCGGCTCCGCTCCCGCATCAAAACTCCACTCCCGACCGGTCTGACCTTCGAGTAGCCAAAACAATGCACCTCATCGCGCCTGCGGGAGATAACATTTAGCCAACAGACGGCATGAAACACTCCATGATGTCGGCTTCATATGAAACAGGGCGCAGTGAACCAAAAATCCGAGGCTCCGGCCAAGGAAATCATCAAAATCAAATTCGGCCTGGATGTCCACGCGAACCAGATCACCGTGTGTCGCCAGATCGGCGACAGAACCCCGCAACCCTCGCCGCACCCTGGAGGAAATGGGCGTTACGAATATCGTCATCACTCCCGAGCGGCTCGACCCGCGCTGCAAGCGCGTCAAGACTGACAAGCGCGTCGCCCGCACACTGCTCATGAGGCTCGACAGCTTTACAAAAGGTAATACCGCTGCATTCTCCAGCGTCCTGGTCCCAACTCCTGAACAGGAGATGGACCTGCTCCTCTGACGCAAGCGCTGGTCCCGCTCGAAGGAAAAACAGCGCTACTTCAAACGCGCCCGCAGTCTCATGCCCACCCGCGGCATCTGCGCGCCAGACGAGTGGTGGGAAAACGCATCCTGGGAAATCCTCCAAAAGCACCTGCCCGCCACACTGGCAGCACAAGTTGGATACTGGCGCGACATCGCCATGGTAATCCAAAAAGGCCACGACGCACTCAGCGAAGAACTCCGCATGGCCGGTGAACGCCGCCGCAGACCCAAGGGATTCGGCGCATTGAGCATGGAGGAACTCAGCCGCGAAATTCTCGACTGGAACCGCTTCAAAAACCGGCGAGAGGTTTCCTCCTACACCGGCCTCTGTCCGAGCGAATACTCTTCGGGGCAATCCCGCAGCCAAGGCTCGGTGACCAAACACGGCAATCCCCGGGTCCGCCACATCCTTGTTGAAGGCATCTGGCGGCTTCTGGGATGCCAGCCTGACTACAGGCCTCTCCATGTCGTGCACGCAGCCACAAGCAAAAGCGCCCGCAAGAAGTGCGTCGTGGCCGCTGCTCGACAATTTGCCGTTGATCTCTGGAGGATCTCAACGGGTCGATGCACCGGCGAGCAACTCGGTTTGATCACTGTGGCAGGACGCGAGGACTGAGATTGCGGGAGGGACACTTTGTGGTGGGGACGGAACGGGTTCGTTATGGCCCTTGGTTCCGAGCAGAGACGACCCGCATTTGGAGATTGAACTGTTTATCTCCGGCACATGTTTCCGCATATATCATCAGAAAGAAGGCGGTGTGCCGCCTCCTTGGATAGCAGGTTGGGCAGAGGACGATAGATCCTGCGAGTTCTGGCAGAGAACGCAATCCGCGCTCTTTGAAAAAGCACGAGGTCTGCGGTGGGATGCTTTTTATCGTTGACCAAACTGGCTTCATAACAGAGCCATCGTCCCGCACGCCCCAAATTTCAGCCGCGTAGCGGCGTCTCAGCGAGGTGTGGCCGTCTCGAGTGTTCAGGCGCAGTGCATTTCTCGGACCTTTTTTTAGCGAGGGTTTTTCTGGGAGCTATGACGATGGCCCTGCAAGGCGCATGGCGTGATTCGTTAGGTTTAGAGATTCTCTGAGACCAATGCCGACTCGCGGGAGGGATGGACTTCCATGGTTTCCAGGAATCCGGCCATTTCGAAGACTTCGCGCACGGCGGGTGTGAGGGATGCGAAGGCACAGGTGCCGCCTCGGGACTTCATTCGCTTCACCGTTGCGAGGAATGCCCGCAGGCCAGCACTGCTTGTGAAGGAGAGACCAGAGCAATCCAGGACGATGCGGCGGGCGTTGGTCGATAGAACAGCATCGAGATTGCTTTCAAGGACACCGACTGTCAGGGCATTGAGGTGGCCCTCGAGCATCACAGCAGCGGTTGTCCCAGAATTCAAAACGGCGACTTTCAGTTCAGGCAGGCTCATGGGAAGACGAATTTGATAATTCGTAAGCGGCGGGGTGGCGATGTCTTTTTATAGACTGCTCGGGTGAATGCCCCACGGGGCGAGTTTGCATTTGAAATCAGGGCAACCCTGTTCATGATGTAGTCGATGAAAATGATACTCCTTTGCCTCCTTCTGGCCACTGCCCCATTGAAAGCTTCTGACCTCTGGAGCACTGATTATGCGGCTGCGACAGCCCAAGCCGCCGCTGCAAAAAAACCGATTCTTATGGAGTTCACGGGCTCGGACTGGTGCCCGCCCTGTATGAAGCAGAACAAAGATGTCTTTGAGCAACCTGCCTTCGCAGATTTCGCAAAAGACAAATTGGTGCTTGTGAAACTGGACTTCCCCCGTAGCAAGCCGCAGGCACCGGAGATCAAAGCGCGGAATCAACAGCTCGCCGCGCAGTATGAAGTGCAAGGATTTCCGACAATCATTCTCCTTGGCCCTGATGGCAAGGAGCTCGCCCGAGAGGTCGGTTATAAAGGCGGAGGGGTGCCTGGATTCATCGAATGGGTGAACACAAATTTGAAATAACCAACCGCTAAAAACTAATTTCCGATGCAAGAAGTTCTCGATCTCTTTAAACAAACCGGAGCCTTGCTCCACGGACATTTTGTTCTCCGCAGCGGTCTGCACAGCCGCGAGTTTTTCCAGTGCGCCCTCCTCCTTCAGGATGCGCCCATCGCGGCGCGTGTGTGCGGTATGCTCGCGGAAAAGCTCGGCGCGTATGATGCCGAAACCGTGGTATCACCCGCAGTCGGCGGGATCATTGTGGGACAGGAAGTGGCCCGCCATCTCGGCAAGCGGCACATCTTTGTTGAGAAGGATGGAAATGGAGGACTCGTTCTGCGGCGAGGATTCGAAATCCGCCCCGGACAACGATTCGTCGTGGCGGAGGATGTCGTGACCCGAGGGGGTCGGGTTCAGGAGACGATCCAGATCGTTCGCGACCATGAGGGAATCGTCGTAGCGGCAGGCTCGATCGTCGATCGCAGTGGCGGCGAGCTTCCAGATTTTGGATGTCCCTTCGTCTCCTTGGTGCAAATGAATGTGGAAACATTCGCAGCGGATAACATTCCCGCCGACCTGCATGGCATTCCCGCCATCAAGCCTGGCAGCAAGTAGCCCATCGCGGCGATTGAC
>JBILBH010000078.1:0-7242 GCA_044353785.1 Terrimicrobiaceae bacterium | reverse complement strand
ACCGTCTATCGCGCCCGCAAAATCCAGCGCTTCCTTTCACAACCGTTCCATGTCGCCGAAATCTTCACCGGCACAAAAGGACAATATGTTTCTACCGCTGACACGATCCGCGGCTTCAAGGAAATCTTGGAAGGCAAACACGACGATGTTCCTGAAGCCAACTTCTATATGAAGGGCGGCATCGACATGGTGAAGGATTCCTAAGCTCATGCTCCGGCTCGAAATCGTTACTCCCGAAGCCAAGACCTACTCTGATGATGTGGATTCCGTTGTAATCCCCGGCATCGATGGTGAGCTAGGCGTGCTTCCGCTGCACGCCCCGGTCATGACATTGCTCGAGCCTGGAGAACTCCGCGTTCTCAAAGGCGGCCAGGAACTCCGCCTGGCCGTCGGTGAAGGCTTCGTTGAAATCACTGCTGAAAAGGTCTCCGTCCTCACCGACATGGCCGTTAAAGAGAGTGACATCGACGAATCCGCCGCCGAGGAAGCAATCCGCCGCGCTGAACAAGCCATGACGGGTGAGAAACTCAGCAACGAGGAATACACCGCCAACAACGCAGCGCTCCTCCGCTCGCTCGCTCTCATCAAGGTCAAAAGGCGCCGCCACCATGTGTAAGTAAGCGGAAGATTTTCGGCATGGGATGAAAACCTGACTTTGAGAAACCTGTGCCTACTATCACATTCTTCAGGCAAACATGAAAAGGGTTCGAGACATTGCCTTCTACTTACAAGTGTTTCTTATTGCCGATCTCTTGAAGACGTGACCGCACCTTGTTTTTTTCACCTAAACGACTTATGAATTCCCGCCGCTCCCGCCTTTCTCAATCTGGCTACACTCTTTTTGAGATCATGTTGGTGCTCGGCATCATTGCCGTGCTGGTGGGATCAGCGATTTACATGCTGGTGGGAAATATCGATGTCGCGAAAGAGCAACGCGTGGATAGCGATATTGAAGCCATATCCATGCAACTTCGCACCTACGAGATGTTGAACTACCGCATGCCGACCACGGAGCAAGGTCTCAAAGCACTGGTGAACCAACCCACCACGGAACCTCGCCCCCGTCGTTGGAAACAACTCATGAAGACAGTTCCGGTGGACCCTTGGGGCAATGAGTATGTCTATAGCAATCCCGGCAAGGGCGGTGCAGCTTTTGAAATTTACTCGCTCGGCCCCGATGGCAAGGAGAGCGATGATGACGCCGGAAAAAGCAAATAAATTTTCGATTCCGTGTCGCTCTAAGCACGGAGGATACACTCTTTTTGAGGTTCTTCTGGCTCTTGGAATTATCGCTATACTTCTAGGGGTGACGGTTCCGCTGATCACAAATGCCTGGAACCCCTCGGCATCCGAAGAGATTTCGCGAGCCATTGAAATGAGCGTTCAGGGTGCTCACAAAAAAGCCGTCGAAACCGGCGAGGCGCGCCGCCTGCGACTTGCGGAATCAGGGCTTGTCGGCGAAGGAGATATTGCATCCGCTCCGCTACCAAAAGGTTGGACGCTTCAAGTTCGGCGTTTCACGGAAAACCGTTTTCGCAAACCCCATCGCGACGAATTCTGGGGATTCAACGGAGCGGGCATTTGCGACGCCCTCGAATTGCGCCTTGTCGGCAAGGAGGAGTCGATTGTTTTAAAATTTGATCCACTAACAGCCCTGATCGTGAGCGATGAAAACTAAGGCATTCACACTCTTTGAGGTCTTGATAGCGCTGGGAGTCTTCGCCATGGCCGTCACTGGACTTGCCTTGGCTCTGCAATCGGCGGTGGATGCGGCACTCAACGCCCGCTCAAGAATGCTCGCTCGCACGATGATCGAATCCCGTCTGGCCTCTGCAATGGCTAACCCGCCCTTGGATGGCCGCCGGGAGATCGATGGACGCACCAACAACGGCATGCATGTGCTGGAGACTTTCGAGCAGGCTGAAATTCAAGATACAAATAATGCGATCCTCCCGGGCATGTGGCGCCTCAAAGTCACTGCAGAACCAGGGCGCGGAGGGATCAAGGAGATGGCGGAAATTTTAGTTTACAGGCCATGAAGAGCGCGAAGTCATTCCGGCATGGCCGCTGGCGCGCAGGATTCACGCTCTTTGAGGTGATCATGGCGCTTATGATTTTAGGCCTCTTGAGCGGTGCGGTCTATTCCATTTCTTCGGCCGCACTTGAGGCATCGAAGTCCGTCATGACGGAGCAAATCTCTGCGCGAAGACTGGAGGCGTTTCTGCGAATCACTCGTGAAGCGTTTCTAAACCTACCTGCAGATGCCGCTCTCTTTCTTCGCATATCGAAATCTTCATCAGGCGCTCCCATACCGGAATTGGTTTTTGCGGAAACATCCGGAACCTTTGGCGTTCCGAGCTTGGGAGGTGGGTCGCTCATCCTTGCAGCCAGACCGAGAGCGGATGGTTCAAGGACATTTTCCATTCTGAGAGTGCCAAGTGAGATCGACGCATCCGCCATGGATCGCCTGATCGCAAAAGGCGACTGGATTTCGCTACTGCCGGGAGTGAACAGCGTGGCTTGGTATTTTTTTAATGGAAACGAATGGCTTGAGGAATGGCCCCAAGGTTCAGGAAGACCTCAGCTGGTTCGTTTGCAATTTTCTTACGATCCGATGGGGGGAACTCCGATCGAAGTGCAATTTTGGATTCCACCGCTTGCCCCGCCACAACCTCCGCCTGAGCTCTCCAAAAAATAAAGTAGCAACCCAAAAATCCCAATGAACAGCCGCTCTCAAATTCGGGCTATCGCGTTGCCTCTAGTTCTCTGGTGTATCGCTTTTGTGGCCGGACTCGTGATCCTTACCGGCGGATTGGTTAGCGGATGGATTGAGAGCGAATCGCTGGCGGAGAAGAAATTTGTGGCGCGTCAGATGGCACTGAGCGGAATCGCCCTTGGGTTGAATCCGGCGATTCAAACCGGAAGTCCACTCCTGAGAAGCGGGAGCAAAAACACGGAAGGCTATGAAGTGAAGCTCAGCAACGAGGCTGGGAGGATCAATCCCAACTTTTGGATTCAATCAGGAAACCGCTCCCTCTTTAACAATCTCTTTGCAAACTGGGGCGCAAGTCTGAGCGAAGCAGATGCCGCCATTGATGCTCTTCAGGATTGGATCGACGCGGATGATTTCATCTCGCTGAAGGGGGCCGAGCGAGGCGAATACGAACGGGCAGGACGCCCGGGATACCCGGCAAACCGCCCTCTTAAGCACATTCGGGAAATGGAGTCCGTCATGCACTTGGATCCTCTTCTAGCATCAAAGCAAGGCTGGCAAGACGCCTTCACTATTTGGTATAGTGGGAAGATAAGTATCCAACATGCGACAAAATCGATTCTTACGGCACTCGCCGAACTCACGCCCAACCAGTGCCAATCGCTCATCGAATTGCGGGCGGGGCCGGATGGCGTCGACAACACGCCGGATGACCAAAAGCTGGAATCGATCGAGGCAGCGGCGGATCTGCTTGGAGCAGGAGGCAAGCAGCGCGCGGCCCTGCTGGAGTTTTTCGACACTTCGGGAGATTTGCGCCGCATCGAGAGCACTGGCTGGTGCGGAGGCGTCTCACATAGGATTGCCGTTATCGCGCCGACTGGGTCACCAGGGCAAATTATGAGCTGGGAGGAGCGATGAAACAACACACTCCCGATGCCGTGCTCAGACCCGGCAAGGAAGGCTGGGAGCTTTGGAAATTCCCTCTCAAGGAGTCGCCCTTCTTGGATCAGGCTTTCTCAGATAAGGCGCTGGACGCCTTTACGAATCTCTTGCTGGCGGTGCCTTCGCGCAGTGTTCTTTCCATGCCATTATGGATAGCTTCGCAAGGCGATCCCATGGAGTTGGCCGAACTGGAGCTGACTAGCCGGCATCTTCTTCGAAAAGACGCGCAAGTTTATACTGTTCCCGTCTTGGAAAAAGACGGCCGCACATTGGTTTTGGCCCTTGCGGCGACGGATGACGAAACACCCCACGGATACCTCAAGAAGGCTAAGAACTTCGAGATTCCTGCAAGACTGTTTGATCCCGCAGGAGCCGATGTTCTGGTTTGGCACGAACAGGGGGGGCTGTGCTTCGCCATTTACCGCGAAGAAAAATGCGTCTTTTTTGCTGCGACGGGGGATGCAAATCCCGGCCCAGCTTTTTGTGGGGCCATCTCACGCACGGCAATGAGACTGAAATCAGAAGGCGTCATCACCCGCATACCTGCCAAGTTGCGTTTAATCGGAGATTTTTTGGAGTCGGATGCGGCGTCCGTTGGACACACGCTGCGTTTGGATTTTGAAATTGAAAAACAGCTTCCAGCCCCCGTTCTGCCAACATTCTTGAGTGCTGCGGCGCCTCCGACGGCTCGTGAGGCATTACACTCCCGCTCGCGCTTGAAGCGTCTGGCTTTTTTTGCCACCGCGGGTTTGGCCATTTACGCAGTGGTCTTGTTTTTTGTTGCCATCGATCTCGGTTGGCAAAGATTCCAACTGCATAGGCTTCATACCGAGTTTAAGACCATTGAACCGGCATCAACGAAAGCACAGCACCTCGTGACAGAGTGGAAACAATTTCGATCCGCCATCGATCCGCATACCTTTGCGATCGACCAATTGGCCGCTGTGGCCAGCGAAATCCCAGGCGAGCAGGTTCGATTAACCCAATACAGCTACGACAAGGGCCGACTCTCGATTGCCGGGGAGGCCACAGATGTCTCGCAGGCTTATGAATTTTTTGAGCGAGTGAAAAAAGCCCAACTCTTACAGGACTACGACTGGACCTCCCGCCAACCGCAATTGGCGGGCCGCAACAAAGTGAGGTTTGAAATGGAAGGAGCACGACCCGATGCGAAAACTGGCGAAGAGTGAAACACGCTTGCTCCTGATTTTCGGTGCAGCCGTCTTTTTGGCGGTGAATCTTTTTGCCGTTCGCGCTTGGCTGAACCACCGATCGGGAGTTTTGGCCGCGATTTCGGAGACGCGTTCAGAACTCTCGTCATCCCGCTCGTGGATTACCGCGGCGGAGGCACTTGAACCAGCTAGCGATTGGATGCAACGGCACCCCTCGCCTATCGAGAAACCAGATGCCGTTAATACCGGACTTCTCAACACTGTTCGAAATATGGCTGAAAAATCCGGCCTCAAGATTGCAGAGGAAACCCTTCTCCCCGGCGAGGAGGCCGATGGAGCCCGCGCGGCGGTCCTTCAGACAAAAATCACAGGCCCCTTCTCGGGAGTGGCGACCTTTTTATTCGATATCCAAAACCCCACCTCCTGGCGCTCCGTGGAAAAAATGATGATCCGAAGTGACAACGAGCCACCCAACGTGGTTGTGGAAATGGAAATCCGCCAGTTTTTCCGTTCCACGGATTCAACACCTGCGCCAGCCACTTCCGAATGAGAATTCCGCTCGCCATTCCAATTTTTCTGGCAACAACCGCTTTGATGCAAGGCGCAGACGATGCGCCTTGGATGGAGCCGCGTTCGATGGAAAAGTTCCAGGTCCTCCTCAACCGCTCGCCCTTTTCGCTACCCACCGCGGAGGAAAGCGCGCCGATGGCCGACCGTTTTTTTCTGACAGGAGCGGCCACCATCAACAATGAAGCCGTAGTTTTCGTCTTGGATAAAAACACTCAAGTTCGCCACATGCTCGCTGGCAAGCCGGATACAGCGAACAACCAACTTCTCGACTTCAAACCTGATGCCGACCCGAAAAACATGAGCGCACGCATCCGTATCGAAGGCCAAGAAGCGACTATTCGCTATGCCGACCTCCCTGCAGAGGCTCAACCGGCGCCACAGATGCCAATGAACCCGCAATTGCCTCAGCAGCCCGGAGCCCCTCAGCAACCTCCAGGATCTGCAGCCGTTCAACCAGCCAACACCAATGGAAACGAACCGCCACGACGCGTCATCCGTCGCCGAGTGATTTCCGGCCAACCACCAGCCGCCCAGCCCGTCCCTAATCAATGAAAAAACACTTCATTCCTGTCATTCCCGCGCTCCTCCTCTGCGCGATGCCTCTTGGAGCCCAGACACAGCAAGTCCTGCCTCCGGGGACACCGGTCACCCCCACCCTGGCTCCACCGGCAGCGCCCCGCTCTGCCGAATCTGTCAGCATCACATTTCCGCGCAACTCGGTGCTGGATGTCATTTCCTTTTACGAAACACTCACCGGCAAGCGCATCATCCGCGACTCGAACCTCGCCGGTCAGGAGCTCTCGATCATGGTCGCCAAGCCGGTCAGCCGGGAGGATGCGATTGCGATCATCGAGAGTTCGCTGTTGATGAACAACTACAGCATCGTGCCAGTTGACGACCAGACGATCAAAATCCTCGGCCCGAGTCGTGCTCCACGCACGGAGGGTCTGCCCCTACTAAGCGAGATTCAATCCCTGCCAGCAGATGGCGATAAGGTACTGAGCTTTTACAAGCCGCTTTCTTTCATTTCCCCAGAAGAAGCCATCGCTGTCGTGCAGGGCGTCGTGCAGATCAACGCCTACGGTTCCGTGGTTCCCGTTCCAAACACCAACGCCATCATCCTTACGGACAAAACGCCAGTCATCAGAAAGGCTCTCGGCATCCTTGATTTGATCGATGTCGAACCGGCCCGTGTTGTGACAGAATTTGTTCAACTCCAGCGCGCCAATGCCGAACGCGTTGTTGAAATCCTCGACGAGATGTTCGGCAAGGAGGACGCTGCGAAATCCAAATCCTCCTCAACACAGCCACAAGCTCCGGCCAACCCGCAAAGTCCTGAAGCCTCGCAAGCCGCAGGCTCGGCATCTGGCGCCCGCTACGAAAACCGGCTGATTTCTGGAAAGGCAAAATTCCTCGCCGACAAGCGCACCAACCGCATCCTCGTCGTAACCCGCGTGGAGAATTACCGCTATGTTCGTGATGTGATCTCTCAGCTCGATTCCGCCGGAAATTTTGAGCAACCCTTCACGCGAATTCTTAATTATGTTCCAGTCAACGATGTCTTTCCCGTCCTCACAGACATGTTGAGTGACCCGGATTCTGAAAAACAAGGTGGCACCGGCCAAACAGGTCAAAATGGTTCAAACAACAATACCCTGAATCAAAACTCGACCAACAACTCGAATGGCGGACTTGGCAGCACTGGTGGAGATGGTCTGAACCGACCTGACCGCCTCAGCAATGAATCCCAACAAGGCGCCCCTCAATCCGCCACCATCGGAGAAATCCGACTGATTGCGGATAATAACTCCAACAGCATCATCATATTTGGACCACCTGAGAGTA
>JBILBH010000004.1:0-79717 GCA_044353785.1 Terrimicrobiaceae bacterium | reverse complement strand
CATCTTCCTTGACATGGAATTGCCCGATGGCGACGGGCGGGTCTTCATCGAGCGCCTCTCCCACAATGACAACAGGCCGCTTGTAGTGATGATTACCGCAAACGGCTCGATCGAGTCCGTCGTGGAGGAAAAACTAGGGGTCAGGGTTCATTTTCTTTCACTTTTAGTTTGCGCGCTTCGGTTGCATCTGATGGAGTCCCTTCATGGCACGAAGTATTCGATTGGAATTTGAAGGAGCTTTTTACCATGTGATGGCTCGGGGGAATCGGAAGGCGGCGATTTTTTTGGATGATCATGATCGGCGTTTTTTTTTGAAATGCGTTGCTGATGCGTGTGAAAAAACGGGTTGGAAGGTGCATGCTTGGGTTTTGATGGAAAATCATTACCACCTTTTCATTCAGACGCCCGAAGCGAACTTGGTGGAGGGGATGAAGTGGCTGCAAAACACGGTGACGCGGAGGTTCAATGTGCGGCATCGCGAGTGGGGGCGGTTGTTTGGAGATCGTTACAAGGCGGTGGTGGTCGATGGGGAGAGCCCTTATTACTATGAAACGCTGTGGGATTACATTCACTTGAATCCTTGCCGTGCTGGGTTGGTGGATGTGACGCAGGGGCAGAGTGTTTTGGATTATCCGTGGAGCAGTCTTGCGGGTGGGTATGGGGTGATGCCGCATCAGAGGGCGAAGTGGTTGGCGGCGGAAGAAGGGCTGGCGGCAATGGGAGTGGAGGATACGGTTGAGGGCCGAAAAAAACTGCTCGAACGCTTGGACAAGCGCGCGGCGGAGGAGCGTGAGCGGAGCGGGTTTGTGGCGGTGGATGCGGATGTCGATAAGCGGGGAAGTCATTTGCGACGGGGCTGGTATTGGGGAAAACAGGCGTTCGCGGAGAAGTTGATGAAGCTCGGCGAGGCGGCGATCGGGCGAAAGCGTAAGGCGCGGGTCTATGATGCGAGCCCGGAAAGGAAGGCTCATGGGGAGCAAAAAGCGCTGGAGCTGTTGCAGGAGGGATTGCGGGTGGCTGGCCTCGCCAAGGAGGAGTTGGCCGAGCATCGCTGCACCGAGCCGCGTAAGGTCTTGCTTGCAGGTTTGCTGTGGAAAAAGACAACAGTTTCCCAAGCCTGGATCGCCGAGCATCTGGGCATGAAAAACGCAGCCAATGTGAGCCGGGTCATTCACCGCATGGATCCAGCGAGGCTTGAGGAAAAGGTTGCAGAGGAGTTGAGGGAGTTTATTGGTGCAAAAATGAAAGAAAATGAACCCTGACCCCTAGTTTAAAATGTTGGCGTGTCGGTGCCGGTGCTGGGTAAGTTAGGGTATGAAACTTCAGCAGAATCAGATTTGGCACAAGGGGGGTGAGTATTACCGGATTGTGCAGTTGGAGCGCTTGGATGTTCAATTTAAGACGATGACGGATCCATTGAGCGGGCGGGGGCCGCATGAGCGGGTGACGAAGAAGGAGTTTTGCCGGTTGCTGAAGGGGGCAGTTTTGGTGGAGGGGGAGGATTTGGGCAGGCAGCAGCAACAGCAGCAGCAATGATAAAAAGGCCGGGGGCGCGCCGTGTTGACGGAGCGCCCCCGAGGGGTTGATGGCTGTAAGCCGGATTCTGTCCAGCGGGCGGCTTGCGCCGACGGCCTGGACGGTCATTTGTCTCACACCTCGCCTTGCGGCGGGGCGTGGTCCTTGCGGACTGCGACCAATACCCGGAGGGTGTCGCCGCTTGCGCGGCGTGTTGGGCAGGCGACCCGATCCCTCCTGTTCTGTCTTGCACCGCATGGGGTTTTTCGTGCCCCCTTGCTTGCGCTCGGGGCGGTGGGCTTTTACCCCGCCTTTTCACCCTTGCCGCCCGGCTTGCGCCGGGGTGGGCGGTATGTTCTCTGTGACACTTTCCGTCGACCGGGACTTTGGCCCCGGCCCCCCGCGTATTCTACGCGGCATGCTGCCTTGTGGTGTCCGGACTTTCCTCTCCCGACTTGCCTTGCGGTGCGTCGAGAGCGACCGTCCGCCATCGGGTATCATGTTAAGCGGCTTTGGGCGTTTTTCAAGCGGTGATCGGTTGGATTTCGATTTTGCGGAGTGGGGGATCGGTGATACGGATACGAGCATGTCGAGCACTGAGCATCTGGCGGACCGGGCGGCGAGGGCGGAAAAAATCATCGCTGCACCGGAAAATTTCAAGGTGTGCGAGGGGTGTGAATCCATCGTGACCATGCGGGTCACTTCGTGTCCGAATTGCCACGGCTACCGTTTTGATGAAGCGCCGGAGCGGGTGGTCGAGCAGGCGCGGTTGCTGGCCTCGCGTCCGCAACAGAGCGTGACGGCCGAGGATTTGTCATAGTTGGCTGGATTCCTGTGGCTGTGACGAAGAGCAAGTTCGGTGCTGCGGGAATGGCGGTTTTGGCGCTGGGCGTTGTGTTTGGGGATATCGGCACGAGTCCGTTGTATGCGTATCAGTTGGCTGTGAGCATCGCCGGGGCCGAGGCTGCGCTGGGTGTGGCGTCGCTGATTATTTGGACGCTCTTTTTAGTGGTGCAGGTGAAATATGTGATGCTGGTGATGCGGGCGGATTATCACGGGGAGGGTGGGATTTTTGCCTTGATGGCCCGGATTTTTGGTGGGCGGCCAACGGGTGCTGCGAGCAGGGGGGTGATGGCGTGTCTGCTGGTTTTTGGAGCGGCGCTGCTCTTTGGCGACGGGGCGATCACTCCGGCGGTTTCGGTGCTGAGTGCGGTGGAGGGCTTGGCGAGTGTGAATGCCGAGTGGGAGCGCTATTCGCTGCCGCTGGCGGTGGTGATTCTGGGGGGCTTTTTCTATGCCCAGCGTTTTGGCACGAGTCGACTGGGAGGAATTTTCGGGCCGGTGATGTTGGTTTGGTTCGTCGTGTTGGCGGCCATGGGCGCATGGCACATTGGTGAATGCTCGGAGGTGTTGCAGGCGTTGAATCCGGTGTATGGTGCGCGATTGCTGGCGACTGGAGGTTGGGGCGCCTGGGCGCTGGTGGGTGCGGTCGTGCTGGCGGTGACCGGTGCGGAGGCGCTCTACGCGGACCTCGGGCACTTTGGCCGGAAGCCGATCGTGGCCGGTTGGAGGCTGATTGTTTTTCCTTCGCTGATTTTGAACTACCTCGGGCAGGCGGCCCTCGTGATGAAGAATCCGGAGAATGCGGTGGAGACAAATTTGTTTTTTCTCATGATGCCGGAGGGGCACCTGCGCGGGGCGCTGGTGGTGTTGGCCACGGCGGCGACGATCATTGCCTCGCAGGCGCTCATCAGTGGCGTGTTTTCGCTGGCGAGCCAAGCGATGGATCTCGGATATCTGCCGAGATTCTATGTGCGCCACACGAGTGCGGAGACGCGCGGGCAGATTTACATTCCGATGTTGAATAGTCTTTTTGGAATCGCGTGCATCATGTTGGTGCTGGGATTTCGGACGGCGGATGCGCTTGCCGGGGCTTATGGCATCGCTGTGACGGGTGCCATGGCTGTGACATCGGTGGCATTTTTTGTCGTGATGCGCGCGGAGCCGGGGGTGTCCCGCATCTGGTCTGTGTTAGTTTTGATCGGCCTGCTGAGTTTGGATTTGCCGTTGCTCGGAGCCTGTCTCACAAAAATCGCCGATGGGGGCATCGTGCCGCTCGCCTTGGCATTGGCAGTGGCGGCTGTGATGCTTACTTGGAGGAAGAGCCGAGATTTGGTGCATGGTCATCTGATTGCGAATCCGCTCGGGACGCAGGAGCTGGCAGACAAGATCGAGGCGGAAAGTTTTCGCCGCGTGCCCGGAACGCAGGTTTTTGTGATGCGCCAGATCGATCCGGAATTCGCTGTGGCGCGGATTCTCGAACAATACCGGCGCGCGCAGGTGCTGCCGGAAAATGTGGTGATCCTCTTGCTCGATGCAGGCTGGGGAAATCCCTTCGCGGAGGCTGAAAACATCACGATCAAAAAGCACGCCGCCGGGCTCTGGGAAGCGAGCGCGCGGCATGGCTACATGAATGAACCGGATGTGCCTTTGATTTTGCAGAAGTGTGCCGAGCAGGCCGGCGAGTCGGGGTGGAGGGCGCCGGTTTTCCACATCCTCGCGCAGGAACTCATCGTGACCTGTTCCAACAAGCAAATGAGGCGTTGGGAAAAAAAGCTCTTTGGATTTCTGTCGCGGAATGTTCTGCCTGGCCCGGATTACCTGAAAATTCCAGCCGACAGCCTCATAGTTTACAACTGGCTGCTGCGGCTCGATCCGGCGGAGGGAAGGGAAGTTTCAAGTCTTAAGAATTAAGTTTTAAGCAGCCTACGGGCGGGGCGCGGTTGGACGGAAACTAACCACGGAGCACGGAAAGCACGGAGTAAAAAAAGAGGAATTGCAGTTTGTCGAAAGACGCGGAAAGCCGTGGAGAATTTTTTGCTTCTGTTTGAAATGTCCCTCCGTGCTCTCTGTGTCCTCTGTGGTTAAATACTCCTTTGGGATAACATTATAAAATTTGTTAGTTAAGAGCAGGTGGTGTCCCGCCGCTGTGTGTCGGCGCGCTGCGTGATACACGGAGTGGATCGGGGGAGGCTTGAATTCACGATTCGGGCGCGAAGCGGTGTTGGGGCAGATCTGTTGCGTTGTCGATTTGGCGGCGGAGTTTTTGCCATGCGGCGGTTTCGGCATCACTCGCGGCGCTCCAGTTTTTCTGGGCAGCCAGGCGGTGGGCGCGGGCGAAGTCCGAGGCGGCGGCTTGGTAATCCCGGGCGGCACCGCCGTGGAGCAGGGCGAGTTTTTCCGAGATGGCGGCTGCGAGTTGGCGTTCTTTCGAGCGGTCGCGGGCGAGGGACCATGTGAAGAGTTCGAGTCTCGCTAGGATCTTGGGATCAAGGTTCGAGGCGGTTTGTTCGGCTAGGATGGAAAAGATGTCCTCTAAAAACGGCAGAGCCTGTTCCTCATCGGCTTGATCTGCCGCGTCGGCAAATGCGCGCCGAGCCTCCAGCGCGCTCCAAGATGCCGACATCGCGGGGATGGGCGGAATCCGGTATTGGCCGTTGAGGATGCGATAGAAGTCCCAGAATGCCTGCGTGCGCTTATCTGTCGCCGTGTGACGCCAGGCGCTGATGTGAAGGTCCGCCATGGCGGCGGTATCAAACTCCGAAAGGGAGCTGCTTCGCGGCCAAAACAAATACCCGCTGAGTGCGATGGGGACGGCGAGTGAAACTTTGACTGCGAAGCGCACAGGTGTGGGCGGCGATCAAAGGCAGAGCCGCTCGTAGAGCGCGTCGAGTGGTAGCTGGAGCCCGATGAAGAACTCGCCGAACTCGGCGTATTGTGCGCTTACCTCGTCGAAGCGCATTTCATAGACGATGGCTTTGATGTCCGAGGCGGTCTTCGAGAAGAGGGTCACAAACCACTCCTCGTCATCGAGCCCGGTCGAGCCGGTGATGAGTTGAAGGATGCGGCCCGAATAGGTGCGGCCGACGCGGGCGTGGCCGGCCATGAGTTTTTTGCGGGCATCGAAGTCGAGCGCATACCAGTTCTGGCCCGGCGCGCGGCGTTTGGACATCGGGTAAAGGCAGACGACCGGCCAGTCGGGAAGGTTCGGTTCGAGGCGGTCTTTGAGATATTTCGCCATGCGGGTGCGGAAGGCCTGCATCTTCTCGTCGAAGGCCGGCGTGCCGGGAGCGAGTTTTTCCTCGGTCTCAAGCGTGGCGGCATATTCCGTATCGCTGGTCGTGTATTCGCTGCGCTCGGTCATGGAGAGCCAACTGAATGTCGGGGTGAGGATGTCTGGCCCGAGGGCGGTCGCGAGGCGCTTGGCGAAGGCGTCGGCATTTTGCAGATCCGGCGTGAGCAGCATGAAGCCGAGATCGGCTTTCGGAGTCACCATGCTGAAGAGGAGGAGCTGTGTGCCGGGAGTCGCGCGGATTTCGCGGACCAGCTCGGCGAGGGCGGTCTTGGCTGCGATGCGCGCTGATTTGTTGAGGAGTTCCCAAGCGGAATACTCGATTCGGAAGAAAAGATGGAGGACATGGCGGCCCTCGGTGGGCAGGATTTCGGATGTGGTCTGCATTTTTAGGATTTGGAAAAATTTTTGCTCGGGCTCAAAAAACGGTTGCAATCCGGTGGGCGGGCAACCAATTTGCGACCTCAATTCATCAAATCAATATGGCAGACGCAGCAAACAAATACAGCGACAACGTTGAGGGAAAATTTTTCGTGGATGACCAGTGTATCGACTGCGACTTGTGCCGTGAGACCGCTCCGGCGAATTTCAAGCGCAATGACGATGGTGGACACAGCTATGTTTACAAGCAGCCGGAGACTCCGGAGGAGGAGGCTCTCTGCCAAGAGGCAATGGATGGCTGCCCGGTCGAAGCGATCGGAAACGACGCCTAAGCCCCGAATTTCAAAAACAGGCTCCCGGCCGCAAACCGGGAGCCTTTTTTATGTCCGCAGAATCTCTCAGAGCCAAAGTCATCGCCGAGTGGCGCGGGTTGCAGGAACCTTTCGAGCGGAAGGATCGTTGCGCGGCGGTCGGTGATGTGTTGCAAAAACTCATGCCGAAGCTTGGCTTGGGCGAGCGCTTGAACGAGAGTGAGGTGCGCGCGGCTTGGAAGGATGTGGTGGGGGATTTCATCGCTGAGCATGCCACTCCGGCCGGCTTGAGCGGTGGTGTGCTGGGAATCCATGTCCTCCAGCCCAGCCTGCGGTATGAACTTGAGAGAAACTGGAAGCGCGAAATCCTCGCCAAACTCCAAGAGCGCTTCGGGAAAAAAGCGATTCGCGAGGTGAAATTCCGTATTTCCTGATCCGCAGGCATCCCGAAAAATCGCGCCTCCGAGGGAAAAATTCATTGCCAACGCGCAGGCGCATCCGCACAAGTGAGTGAGGCGCAACCGAGGCGTCCCGTAACAATTTTCAAAACATGAGCGAACGACGAGTCGTCGTGACCGGCATGGGCGTCGTAAGCCCGGTTGGAAACGATCTACAAACATTCTGGGAATCCCTTATCAACGGACGCAGCGGCATAGGGCGTTTCGAAGCCTTCGATTCGACGGCCTATGACTGCAAGATCGCCGGCGAGGTGAAGAATTTCGAGCCGGTGAAGTTTTTTAAAAACCCCAAGACGGTGAAGCGCACCGATCGCTTCACGCAGTTTGCCATGGCCGGGACACAGATGGCGCTCGAAGACTCCGGCATCGATCTGGAAACTGTGGACCGCACCCGTTTCGGTGTGATGATAGGTAGCGGCATTGGCGGGCTTTACAGCATGGAAGAGGAGGCTCACCGCCTCGCGGACCGAGGCCCCTCGCGCGTGTCGCCATTCACGATTGCCATGATGATTTCAAACATGGCGAGCGGTATGGTTTCGATGGAATACGACCTGCGCGGTCCGAACATGTGCATCGTCACGGCCTGTGCGACGGCAAACAACTCGCTCGGCGAGGCATGGCGCATCATCAAATTTGGCGACGCGGATGCATTCATCGCGGGTGGTGCTGAGGCGACGATCACGCCGCTCGGTATCGCCGGCTTCGCCTCGATGAAGGCGCTCAGCTGCCGGAATGACGATCCCCAGAAGGCCTGCCGCCCTTTTGACAAAGACCGCGACGGTTTTGTCATGAGCGAAGGCGCGGGCATCGTGGTGCTCGAGGAATATGAGCACGCGAAAAAACGCGGCGCGAAGATTTACTGTGAACTCGCCGGCTACGGTTGCACGGCAGATGCCTACCACATGACCGCCCCCATGCCTGAGGGCGAAGGCGCGGCGCGGGCCATGACCATCGCGATGCGCCACGCAAAGGTGAGCCCGGATCAAATCGATTATATCAACGCCCATGCCACATCCACCGGCCTCGGTGACATCTGCGAGACGCGGGCCATCAAGCTTGCGCTCGGCGACCACGCGCGCAAAGTCGCCGTGAGTGCGACAAAATCCACCACCGGTCACCTGCTCGGAGCAGCCGGCGGCGTGGAATTGGCAGCCAGCGCGCTCGCCATCAAAAACGGGCTCATTCCGCCAACCATCAATCTTGAAAATCCCGACCCCGAGTGTGACCTCGATTGCGTGCCGAATGTGGCGCGCGAGGCGAAGCTGGGTTGCGTGATGAGCAATTCCTTTGGATTCGGCGGCCACAATGCCACGATCCTGCTGAAAGCCGTCGGCTAAGGCCTGCGGGAGATCGCGGGCAAAGCCAAGGCGGTTGGTTTTCTAGCCGAATGAACGAATCCGACATTGAGGTCCGCACCTATTTTGCAAGGGGCAAGAACGCTCTCGTGGCGCGGGCGGATTTCTCGGAGCTGTATGCATCCTGGTATTTGCATCGGCTGGATTTTGGCATCCAGCTGCCGGCCGAGGTGGAGGACATCGGGCGCGACGCGCTGGCTGCCGTGACGCTTCACTGCGCGAGCCGTCCCTGGCGTGAGGCCTGTGCTTGGACGATCAAATTCCCTATACCGCGAGCGAATATTTTTGCTGCGGGGGACAACAATGCCGGCACGGTCGTGGCCAGGGTGGTCACGGAGGATACCTCGCCCATCGAGAAGGGGATGTTTTACTCGGATGTTGTGGAGGATTTGAATCCGCCACGGCGGAGTGCGGTGGATTTCGAGGCTGGCTCGGTCTTTGAGGCGGTGGAGATTTTCTATGAACGGAGCGAGCAGCGGCCCGTGCGTTTTTTTCGGCATGACGAGGAGGACATCGTGATGGTCGCAGCTCAACCGGATTGCGATCTGGAGTGGCTGCATGCTCTCACTACGGAGGGTGTCCGCACATTGGATCAGACGGTCGAGTTGTCGCTCCTCGAGAAGCGGCCATTCACATTTTCCTGCGGCTGCAATCAGGAGCGTATATTGGATTTCATCGCGCCGGTCTTCAATCGTGAGTCGGATGGGCTTTTCGGTGGTGACGCCTCGCTCACGGTCACTTGTCCGCGATGTGGGGCACGTCATGTCCTCACGCGCGAGGCTTTGGAGGCGCGCTGCACGCAGGACACGAACACTTCCAAACCAGAATAGCCTATGACATCCACCGCTCCCACCCTTTCGCCGGAACAAAAAATCGGCGGCATTCTCACGCCGTTGAGCGCCATTCGCGGGTCGAATGATATCGGCATCGGCGACACGGAAACGCTGGTCGAGCTGGCGGCATGGGTTTCGCAAAAGGGTTTCCGGCTTATTCAGATTCTGCCCGTCAACGAAACGGGGTCCGATCATAGCCCCTACAACATCATCAGTTCGATTGCCTACGAACCTGTCACGCTCTCCGTGAGCCCGCAGTGGCTGCCGGATGTCACGGCGAAGGATTTCGCGCGTGTGACCACAAAACACGATGCCGCCTCGCTGCGCGAGGGGCCCGTGCGCTACGGCGCGGTGAAGTCGCTCAAGTGGGAACTGCTCGCGCTGGGGCATAAAAATTTCCGGAGTGCGAAGGGGAGCCGCGCGCGGCTCGCGGAGTTTGAGGCTTTCCGGGATGCCGAAGCGGAGTGGCTGGAAGCCTACGCGCTCTTCCGCGCCTTGATCGCTTGGAACAACAACGATGAAGTGACCAGCAACTGGCCCGAGGAGCACCGCCGCCCAGATGCCGCGCGTGAGTGGCTGGCAGCATTGGATGAGAAGCAGGCAGAGCTTTTTCACGAGCAGGTCGATTTTTTCAGCTATGTTCAATGGATCGCCCATTCGCAATGGCGTGCCGTGCGTGTGGAATTCGACAAGCTTGGCATGGCGCTCATGGGCGACATTCCAGTCGGGGTGAGCCTCTACAGCGCGGATGTATGGGCGGAGCCGGAGATTTACGACATCCAACGCTCGAGCGGCGCCCCGCCGGAGAAGGTTTTCAAAAGCGATCCCTTCACGGAGAAGTGGGGGCAGAACTGGGGATTTCCGCTTTACAACTGGGAGGCCATGGCGCGCGACAACTTCGCTTGGTGGCGGCGGCGACTCGAAGCGGCGCGCTCGGTTTTCCACCTGCTGCGGGTGGATCATGCGCTCGGATTTTTCCGCATCTACAGCTTTCCGTGGCGTCCACAGGACAACGCACGCTTCACTGATCTCACTCCCGAGCAGGCCAGGGAAATCACGGGCGGGCCGTTACCCGGTTTTGTGCCGTTTGATGACAGCACGCCGGAGAACCGCGAATACAACCGCAGGCAGGGTGACATGTTGTTCCGCATGATTCTCGAGGAGACCGGGCCGTATCGCCTCATCGCGGAAGATCTCGGCGAGCTTTCGCCTTATGTGAGACCGACATTGGAGGCGCTCGACATACCTGGTTTTAAAATCCCGCAGTGGGAGCGCGGTGGCAACGGGGCGATGATTCCCGGCGCCGAGTATGCCCGCTTGAGCCTCGCCACATTCGCCACGCACGACCACCCGCCGGTCAGGCAATTCTGGGAAGATTGGAATGAAGTGGCGAAGAATCCGGAGACGCGGGAGCGGGTTGTCGTCGAGATGCGCGAGATGCTGGATTTCTCTGGCCGCGCGGATATCGAAGTGCCCAGCGCGTTCACGCCCGAAATCCACGATGCACTCATCAAGGGGCTCTTCGCCTGCAATTCCTGGCTTGTCGTGCACCAGATCACGGATGTTTTTGCGCTGCGCGAGCGCTTCAATGTGCCTGGTGCTGTCGGGGATCAGAACTGGACCTGCCGCGTGCCTGGATGCATCACGGATTGGGACAAGGTTTTCAAAAACGAAATTCAAACCACTTCCGCCGCGTTGCGTGAGACGGCGCGCATTTGAAGGCTGCGTGTTGCACGCCGCGCCAAAAACATCCACACTCTGCTCATGAGCACTGCCACAGACGCTGTCCTGCCCGACGCCGGAGGTCACTTCGGCCAATACGGCGGGATGTTTGTTCCCGAGACACTGATGACCGCCCTGCGCGAGTTGGAGACCGAATACCATTCTGCGCGAAAGGATCCGGAATTTCGAAAAGAACTCGCCGCGTTGCTCGGTGATTTCTGTGGGCGTCCCACGCCACTCTACTTCGCCGAACGGCTCACGCAAAAGCTCGGCGGCGCGAAAATTTATCTCAAGCGCGAGGACTTGCTGCACACTGGTGCCCACAAGATCAACAATGCCATCGGCCAGATTTTGCTCGCTCGCCGCATGGGCAAAACGCGCATCATTGCGGAAACGGGAGCCGGTCAGCACGGCGTGGCCACAGCCACGGCCGCCGCGCGATTTGGATTTGAGTGCACGATTTACATGGGCGCGGTGGACATGGAACGCCAGGCCCTCAATGTCGCCCGCATGCGCTTCCTCGGAGCGAAAGTCGTCGGTGTTACCGCCGGGCAGGCCACGCTCAAGGAGGCCATCAACGAAGCCATGCGAGACTGGGTCACCAATGTGCGGAACACCCACTACATTCTCGGCAGCGCGCTTGGATCACATCCGTATCCCATGATCGTTCGGGATTTTCACCGCGTCATTGGCGACGAAACACGCCGTCAAATTCTCCAGCGCGAGGAGCGCCTGCCTGACCTTCTTGTGGCCTGCGTGGGCGGTGGCAGCAATGCGATCGGGTTCTTTTATCCATTCCTCAAAGACGAATCCGTGAAGCTCACCGGCGTCGAAGCCGGCGGCGACGGCATCGTGCGCGGACGCCACGCCGCACGCTTCCAAGGTGGAAAACTCGGAGTGCTCCAAGGCACAAAAACCTGGCTTCTCGCCGACGCCGACGGCCAGATCGAGCTTACCCACTCCGTTTCCGCCGGTCTTGATTACGCCGCCATCGGACCGGAACACAGCTACTACCGCGACTCTGGTCGCATCGACTACGACTACGCCACCGACGCCGAAGCCCTCGCTGCTTTCCGCGCCCTCGCGGAAGTCGAAGGCATCATCCCCGCCCTCGAAACAGCCCACGCCATCGCCCATGTCACCAAAGTTGCGCCGACCATGGCCAAGGATGCCATCCTGATCGTCAACCTCAGCGGCCGAGGCGATAAAGATGTAAGCCAAGCGGCGGAGATTTTGTTGAAGGACTAATCACGGCCATACACCCAGCGCCTGTTGAGAAGCGGGAGGATCGGCATGAGCAAAACACATGGCCACCAAATCCAGCTGGACTTCCAGCGGGTATCGTAGGTTGGGGTGCGCGTGCCTCCGCTGGATTTGAGCGAGTTGCCGACAAGGAGATGTGCGTTTTGAGCTGATGCCAATCCTTCAAACGACCGAGGCGTCATTCCCAGAAAACGCCAGATGGCTTCCACTTCTCCAGCGGGATTTTTGCAAAGTTTTTCGTAACTCGTCCGGCACATGCCATCCAAATTCAGCTCCCCGAACGAACGCTGAATCGCTCGGTTTTTGCGCATCCACTGAAATCCTGCCTGTATAGCCGTGATCCACTCTGCTCGATCTGGGCGTTTCTTTTTTTTCCTGCGCGCCTCCGAGACCACCGCTCCACGGAAATCCCTCGTCGTGTGAATGCCTCGGATTTCCAGTCCGGGCCGCGTGCGTAGGAAATAAAGTGGTTCGACCGTTTTATTCGAGTCGAGTAGCAACTTGGAGTCGCCGAATTTCTTCTGGAATTCCTCGATGACGATTTCGTAGCCAGCTTGTTCATCAAATCGTGCTGGCAAACGCTCCAACACAGAACGCCAAAAATCACACTGCGCGGCTGCTTTTCCGCAACTGCATTGCACAGGAGCGTCTTGGTTTCTTGATTCGTGCAGCTTTTTCAAAGCATAACCAACCTCACCCAAAAAAACGATATTCGGGTGCTCGGAGAGGTTGTAGCTCAGAATGGTCGAGCCGGAGTGGGGCAACGAAACGATATATGCAAATTTCAAGTTGAGCGCTTTTTGTTTTTTCTGGAAAAACGTTTATCAGATGTTCATCTTCATCGGAATTAAAAATTCGGCATGCGACTGGTAGATTGATCCAAGACGCTAATTTCTGAGCCGTGAGTTTTTTTTGATTAGATATTTCTAAAATGCCTGAACCTTCGAGTTATTTTCTTTTTACAAAAAGATTCTTAAAGGCGACCAATTTACTTTTGGTGTTTTTGCTCTTTCTGGGAGCCGCTGTTTTTATTTGGTTTGCTGACAAGGGATTCGATTTCACTGATGAGGGCCTGTATTTGCTTGTTTATCAACATCCTCACGAGTTTCCGGACAGCTATACATCCTATCACCGCGTTGGTGCGGTCTTCTTCGATCTGGTTGGGGGGAATATTATTGCATTGAGGTTGCTGGGGTTTTTTCTAACGGCTTTGGCGACCTTCTACTTCAGCCTTGCATTGACATGGTTTCTCAAGGGGCGCAGTTGCTCGCTCTTTGAGGGTCAAGGGGAACGAATTCTATTGCATCTTGCTTTGCAAGGCTCTGTTTTGACTGCTTACTGTTGGTTGCCGCCGACCCCGAATTACAACACGATGGCGGGGATAGGGATGCTTCTTTCATGCGGTGGGATTTTGGCTTTCTTTTCCAACTCCGATGCCCACCGTTCGATTGCGAAAGCATTTATTGGAATTCTTACGATCGGTGGGGGTCTGCTGCTGGCTTTTTTAGCAAAAGGATCTAGTGCCGTTGGTATTGCGTTGATAAGCTTGATTTTAATTGGCGCTTGCAACCTCATTGGTTTTAAGGAGAAGGTTGTTTTTGCGGGTGTGGTTTCTACCTCAGTCCTCGTTGGCGGTCTTTCTCTATTTTTTTTAATACCAAGTCTTTCAGTGAGCTGGGAGTTTTTTCTTGGATCCATCGTTGCTCTCACAGAAGGCAATGGAGCAAGAGAAATTATCATACGCCATTGGAAGGAATCTTTGGACTTTGCGATGCGCCATATCCGATCATTTGTGTTGCCCATCCTTCTCGCTGCGGGTGTCGGCTTTTTTGCTAGGTCTCGTTTTTTAGTTAAATCATCGGATCGCAAGGAATCACTGGTTTTTTGGAGTATTATAGGGGTACTCATAGCTGAGGTCGTTCTTTTAATCGTAAAAGATGCCTTCTCCGCAGGCATTCAAGGACGATCTAGGAGTTTCATTGGCTATACATCCCTTTTTTTGGTTCTGCTGACATTGCGCGCGGGATTACCCGGAACTGCACAGACTATTTCTCCTTATCGATTAGCTGGATGTCTCATGTTCCTTGCTTGGTTAGCCTTGATGCCATTTGTTACCGCAGCTGGAACAACCCACAAAATTTTCATCAATGCGTTGCTTCATGTGGCCCCGCTCGCAGCTGCGATTCTCCTACTGGCCGCCTCCATAGATAAAAGTCTTCGCAGGGTCATTATCCTCCCATTTGCCGGTCTATTGATTGTAGGTCTAGGTTTTTCTCAATTTATCACAGGTTTTGTGCTGACGCCGTATCGAACGGCTCCGAAATGGACGCAAACGGTTCCTGTCGAGGTGGGAGTGCCTGCCACGATTCTAAACTTGGATTCCGCCAGTGCAGAATGTATTGAAAAAACAAAAGCCGCTCTTGCCTCTGCGGGTTTTAAACCAGGTGATGATTTATTGGCTCTTTACGGGTTGCCTGGGCTTGTTTACGCTGTAGGTGCTTTGTCGCCAGAGCGGCCATGGTTTTTTGATTCTGAAGGAAGTTCGGAAGATGCCAATAACCTCAGAGCGCTCACGAGAATCCCCAAGGAACGGATTTCAAAAGCTTATATCCTTATAAAAGATAATGACTCAAGGGCATTTAACCAGCTTTTACAATGCGGAATTGCATTTCCAAGATTATACAAGCAAATTAGCGTAATAAATTTTAAATATAAAAACCAAAAAGACTCAGAGATCGCTCTCTTTAAATCATATGAAGCCGATAAATAGGCTGCTGGGCAAGCTGCAATCAAGATTTTTGTTAAATAGAGCGAGAAAAAAGTTTCGCTCCTTACTTGGACTTGAAAATAGTGTATTAGTTGCAAGGCAAAAAATTTGCACATTTCCCAACGCTCTGTATTTTCCTAAATCACTTTTGGAGAAAGGTTATGTTCTTGGGAAAATTTTTAACATCATTGATGTTAATGCGCTTCAATTCAATCCTTGGGAAAAATTTGATGTTATTCTTTCGTGGCAAGATGTGACGAGCGATACAATTGATACCGGACAATACATTCAGAATAGTTATTCCCATACAAAACAAAAATTTCCAAGACAAATGATCAATTTTGGTTTCCGTGACATCTCGAAGGATACTGTCGGAAGGGCCAACAAAGAGATTTTTGGATATGAATTAGATGTTAACCCAGAAACTTACCAAGGTAAAGGAGTGCTAAAGTCAAAATTTAACGCTACGCACGATGGCATGGTTGTAGACTTTCCGATTTCTAAAGATGCACTCAGTGAGGATAAGGTTTATTCAGTTCTTATCAATAATGAGTTAGATAGTTTTGTGTTTGATCAAAGGTTGGTTTTCATGCGCGGGATTTTGAATTTTTTCTATCTGAAAAAGAGACCTGTCGAAACGCGGTTTTCGAACACTAATAGTTTTGTTAGCTTGGAAAAAACTCAGGCCGCCTTCTCTGCCGACGAGTTGGAAAAAATCAATGCATTATGTTATAGTTTGGGTGCAGATTATGCTGAGATCGATGTTTTGCGTGATCAGTCAACGCAGAAAATTTACGTTGTGGATGTCTCGCGAACTCCGGCCGGTCCGCCCAATGGTTTGAGTGCTCATAGCAAGTTGGAGGCGCTTGCCACATTATCAGAAGAATTTGCAAGGAGGTTCCTTTTGAAATGAGATGGCTTCTTGGAAAATTCGCAGTTGAAAAATTGTTGCTTTTGGGTTTGCATCGCAGTGACTCGAAGAAAAAGAGTATCCTTCACTTCTCATTCAACAAGGCGGCTACACAGACAGTTAAAAAGCTTCTTATTGAATGTGGGCGCCAAAATGGTCTTACGCCCGCCTTGCTTCATGACTACGCATTTCACCATTCGCTGCCTTTTTTAGATCATTTGGACAGCGAAGGAATGAAAAAATACGCACATCTTTTTAAGTCAAATGGTTATGTGTATAGTGTTTTTGGGGGTATGATTGAAGGAATACCATCCTTGGATAAATTTAAAGTAGTTCTTGTCGTTCGGGATCCGAGGGATATTCTTGTCTCGGACTACTATTCCATCGCCTACAGCCACGCAATTCCAGATGGCGAAAAGAAGGAGATTTATCTCTCCCGAAGAGAATCGGCTTTAGCATCGACGCTCGATGAATATGTGTTGAATAGCGCGCCAAAACTCCAGTCGGTTTTCGAAAGATATGAAATGCATCTCTTTCCTGTATGCCCTAGCGTGCATGTGGCCCGCTACGAGGATATGGTAGAAAATTTTCCTGAATGGCTTGATTCGCTTGTTTCTGCATGTGGTATGGAGATTTCCAAAACCTTTCGCCAAAATTTGCTTGAGAAGCACGAAGCGCGTCGTCCGAAAGGGGAGAACATCCACAAACATCTTCGCAAGGGTATGCCCGGGGAGCACCGTGAAAAGTTAAGACCGGAAACGGTTGAACAGCTTAATAACATCTTCGAGGAGCCCTTGACTCGCTTTAACTACCTTAGCTGACCGATGCTTGTTTCCTATCGCAAGAAGTTTCTCTTTGTTCACATTTTCAAGACGGCGGGCACAAGTATTACTGATAGCTTTGCGCGGTTTTGTTACCGCCCCGGGTCTTCTCGACCATCAAACTGGATGGCTTTCTTTTCAACTGACTGGAAGAAAATACACCGCCTTCCAATCAAGAAGCATGCTACAGCATTGCAAATTCGAGCTGCTCTGGATTGCGAGATTTTTGACACCTTTTTCAAGTTTTCTTTCGTTCGTAATCCTTGGGACTGGCAGGTTTCGCTTTATCATTATATTTTAGAACATCCGGAGAACCGTGGTCATGCGGAGACCAAGCAAATGGGAAGTTTTCGAAATTTTGTATTTTCACGTGAAAAAATGACTTTCACCCAGACAAGTTGCCTGGTGGATGAGAATGGAAAATTGTTAGTCGACTTTGTTGGCAAGTTCGAGAATTTGGATGAAGACTTCCGGAGTATTTGCCAAAAGGTCGGTATTTCTGCAAGATTGCCACATATTAACAAATCCAAGCGCACCGATTATCGGGACTACTACGATTCTGAAACGCGTGATCTGACTGCCCAGCTTTACGCCGAGGATATCGAGCGGTTTGGCTACACTTTCTAAGATGCGAGTCTTCAAGGCATCCAGTTACGACCATAAACTCCTGACGGCATTGTTTGCACAGAAAGAGTCGCCACTCCGTGAGGACTACGCGTCAAGCTTGCATGGATTGATGCATAATATCTTTGTGGGGACGGATTTTTGGTCGAGAGCTGTTTCGGAAGGATCTGGTTTGGAACTCATGGAAGTGGTTCTCAATTGCAAACCGCTTCAAGAGCAATGGTCTTCGGAGAACGGGCTGGTTGTCGAAGGGGCAGATTGGATGCTTCGAATTTTGTGCGAGCAGGTGCAGCGATTTGATCCTGAGGTATTAATATTTCACGATCAGGAATATCTCGACGCTGATTTCCAAGCCGAGGTTCTGCGGCACTGCCGTCCGCGACTTGTTGTTGCATGGGATGGTATTGCTCGGTGCGATGCTGCACGGTTCGCGAATTGTCATCTCGTACTGACGAATTTTCCTTTTGTGCGGGATTTCTACAGGAGTGCAGGTTTGAGGGCCGAGGTTTTGCCATACAGTTTTCACGCGGACATTGCGGAGCGGGTAGGAACCCTCGAACGAATCTATCCGCTGACTTTTGCGGGAAGTCTCGTCGTGCGTTCGGATCTGCATGTGCGGCGTCTCCGTTTGGTTGGGGAGCTTGCCAAACGCTTTCCACTTACGGTGCGCGCCACGGGCAGTATTTTGCAGTGGAAATGGACTGAGAGAACTCAAAGGCGGCGCCTTCGGCATTTTCATTGGGGGGAGGCGATGGATATCCACCGGCTGGGGCGTGCCAATCTTGGAGCCGTGCACGGTCTTCCGATGTATCGTTTTTTCGGACAGTCTTTGGTTACCTTCAATGTCCATATCGACAATGCCAGAAATGTCGCCAGCAACATGCGATTGTTCGAGGCAACTGGAATGGGGGCATGCCTTCTCACAGATGGAGCGGACGGAATGGAGGATTACTTTGAGCCGGACAGAGAGGTTGTTCTTTATGGCAGTCGTAGTGAGGCGGTTGAGAAAGCCCGGTGGCTGTTCGATAATCCTGAGAAAGCTCGCGCGATAGGCGATGCGGGATTTCAAAGAACCATGAGGGATCACACTTTTGAGAAGCGAATCCCTCTTTTAGAGTCATTCCTTCGCGCGTAGATCAAAAGTCCAGCAGAGCGAGAGGGTCTGGCAGCAAATGGTTTTGAAATGCTGTGCGGGAGGTGACAGACAAGCGATCTGCATGTTCATAGCCCGGGCACCAGTTCAATCCCCAAGGGAGTTTGCGCCAGAATCGCCTGTAGCGAAGAGCTCTTGCGCGGATGGTGGCGGTGAAGTGCCGCTCGGTGACGAAGTTCATTTCCGCCCGGAATTCCTCGCTGCACGCCGGGTCGCTGGAAATCCCGCCAGATGCGAAGACGGCTACTACAGAGCGCAAGTAGATGGCGGGAATGCGATGCCCGAGCAATCCCCTGATCATCCAGTCGTAGTCGCCAGCGGCTTTCAGTCCAGCATCGAAAAAGCCAACGGTATCGAATGCCCTCCGCGAATAAATCGTAGCCTGTTGGCAGATGCTTTTTTCAGCAAGTGTGAGCCGATTCATTTGGCGGTGATTGCGTCGTCGCTCGGTGCCGGAGTTTGGATCCCGGACGATCACATCGCCGAATGCCACTCCGCTGGGAGCGAGTTTTAGGGCCGAGGAAAGCAGGGCGAGCGAGTTCGGCCGGAAAAGAGAGTCATCATCATTCAGGAAATAGAGGGCATCGCCCTGCGCCTTTGCCGCGCCTTGGTTCATTGCATCGTAAATGCCCTTGTCGCCTTCGCGCATATGAATGACTGGATAGGGTGCGCGCGCTGTGTAGGCATTGACCAGGGAGCCGGTATCATCCGTTGAGAGGTTATCGACGATGAGGTGTTCCATCGGGCGTTGCACCTGCATCTCGACGCTTTGAATCATGCGAGTCAAAGAGCCGCAACGATTCCAAGTGGGAGTGATAATGCTAATCCTCATTGAGCGAATATGTCCCACCAACGCCCGGCGCGATTCTTCCAAGAAAAAAAGGCAGCGCGTTCTTTGAGGGCGGCGGTCATCATTTCGTGGAGCGCTGGTTTTTCAAAAAGTCTTTGGATGGCTGAGGTAAGGCCCGCCGCAGACCCTGGAGTAAAATAGAGCGCATGCTTTTCTGGCTCGAGAACTTCACGGATCGTAGGCAAATCGCTCGCGATAATCGGCAACGCAAGTCCTGCGTAATCGTAGGCTTTCGTAAAAGCAATGGAAGCACGGTGAGCCATGTCCAGCGAGGGAATCACAAGGGCATCCAGAAGGCGAGCGGCCGACGGCACCTCTTGAGAAGGCACAGGATCGTGGATGTAAACCCCTTTTTCGGCCTCGCCGATTGGTGCAATCTCTCCGCGTCTGGCCCGACCATAGATATGCAGTTCGTGCGTGGCGCCGGTGGCTTGGCGGATGAGGTGCCAGTTTTCAATAAGCCAAGGGATTCCCTGCTCTTCCGAAGCCGAGCCGAAGTATCCGAATCGAAGAAAACGGCTATTGCTCGGAGTTGCGGAGAGAGGAGCGTAAGTGGCCGCCAAGCCGATATTGTCACGGGGAATCGATGGAAAATTGTCTGCAAGAATTTTCTCCAGCGGCAGGCAGGTCGTTATCAAATGGTCTGCAAGTCCCAGCGCTTCAAATTCATTGCGGCATTTCTGGTGCTCTCGATCGCGCGTGAGCATTTCGAGTTGGTGAACTTCATAAACCAAACGGGGGCGATTGCGCGCACTCAAAAAATGCGGCGCAAGAAATCGGAACATTTCTGGAAAACTCGCCGTGCTCACGATGTCGCCAGCGCGAGTCGTCGCGCGAAGATAAGCCAGCGCAGCCCAGTGGAAAATCGCATTGATATGAAAAGGGCATCCGCCTGAGACGCGCCGCAGACTCGGAAGGCCTTGAAATCTCAGATTCGGGAGATGATCGCAATCATGCACCCTTAGAATGTCCTGCTCTTTGCTGAATGAGGCGTGCACCAGCACAATGCTCCAATCTTTTGGTGCATTGCGGGCAAGGGAAATCACATGCCGCACGCAGTAGAGCGCGTGAGCACTTTCATCGAGAGGATCCTGATTCAGCAAAAAAAAGACGCGGTGGCTCATGCGGACGATTTGATAAGTTCCGGCAAATCCTGTTGAGAAAACTCCCATGCTGCGCGGCAGGCGGTCAGCACACGATCGACGGGAATTTCGTTCATTAATTCATTTATCGGAATTTTATTCGCCTGATCTTCGACGAGCCATTTCTGCGGGCTGATGATCCAGTTTTTTACCTTCCAAGGATGGTATTCGTAAATAGGTGAAGGGCCAAACAGGCAAACCGTTGGGCATCCCGCTGCGGCGGCGAGGTGCATGGCGGCGGTATCGACGCCGACAAAAAAGGACGCTTTGTGCAAGAGCGATGCGAGTTGAGACCAGGAAGCGCGACCGGCTGTGGTGGTCACCTGTGGGCCAAGTTTATCACAGAGGGTCCTGGCTTCCGAGACTTCCTCTTCTCCAGGTCCGCAGCTTAGGAGGATATGAGGCATAAACTTTAAAACCTCACGGAGCAGCTCAATCCATCTTTCAAGAGGCCAAGATTTGCGCGCCCAACGGGTATGAAGGTGAACAACAGCATACTTTTTCGGTGTCGAATTCCACTCAACCATTCGCTCGGGTGCGAAACGCAAGGCTGGCGGAGTTTCGGCTAAGCCTAAAACTTCTCGGGGGCAGATATAATCTCTTTCGACCTGATGTTTCCTAAACCTCTTGGCTTTGCAAATCGTCTGGAAGAAAGGTCTCCAAAGTCGGTTCAGCGACCGGTGCTCATTTGTGCAGCGTGCTTGGGTTTGCGCGGCGATGGCGAAGAAGCGGGCGCGGTCGTTGTCGGTAAGTTCGAAGACAAAATCGAAATCGGCCTGGCGAAGCCGGGCGGCGAGTTTTAGGTCTGCAATCCAATCGCCAGAGCTGCGTTTTGCGGTGTCTGGGTTTGCGGTCGTGAGGATGCGGTCGATCTCGGGGCAACCGGCGAGAATGGCATCGCATGATTTGCGCACGAGGACCCAAATCTCGGCGTTGGGGAATTTGTCTTTCGTGGCAACGATGGTGGGTGTGAGCAGAAGCGAGTCACCGATGTGCCGGAGTTTGATAAAGAGGATTCTCATGAAAATGTAATCGGGCGATCGGCAGGCGCTCTCCATTCAAGAAACCCGCATGCGGATCTGCTTGCGGAGGATGACTCCCAAGGCGGCGAAGAGGGTCAGTGTGGAGAGGATGAGAACGCTGGTGTTGAACCAGAGGATGCCGACTTTGAGGCCGACGTATTCTTTGACGGGCCCGAAGAAGACATTGAGGTGGCGGTTTTCGCGGTAGTCGCTTTGTTCCATTTCCGCTTTGGAGACGAGGTCGGTGATTTTTTGGTTCACATAGACCTGCTCGGCGGTGAGGCCGGTGCCGAATTTTGTGAAGCGTGAGGGTTTGAAGGGGGCGCCGTTGATGATGTCATCGATGCGGCGGAGGGCGGCGCGGAGTTCGCCGGGCGTGGCGGCTTCGAGGCCGGAGAGGAGGGCGAGGGTGTCTTTGAGATCTTCGAGGCGCTCTTCCTGCGCGGGCGTGGCATTTCGTTGGCGCGCGATCTGGTTGATCATCGACTGGATTTTTTCCTGCCGACTGGTGAGCGGGTTGAGCTTGGACTGCGCGAAGACGAGGGCTTCATAGGACCAGCGGGTCGGCATGAGTTCGCAAATGAGAGGGACTTGTAGATCGCTCCGGGCGGGCATGGCGCTGTCCGGGTGGCGCGTCACCCACTGCTGGATCGCGTGGATGAAATCGAGGTTGCGGTTCATTTCCTCATACTTGATGAGCGCGCCGCTGAGGATGATCTGGGGAATTAAAATGACGGGAATTATCAAAATCCCTGTCTTGCTTTGGCTGACGAGTGCGGAAATGACGAGGCCGATCGCGGCGCCATTTGCCGCAGTGAGGAACATGGCTGTGAAGACGATCCAAAATCCATCGCGCAGTGAGAGCAGTGCATTTCCGATGAGGGTGAACAAGGCGCACTGGATAATGGCGAAGAAGCCGAGGGTGAGGACTTTTGCCAGGATGTAGTAGCCAAGGTTCACATTGAGATTTCGCTCCCGCAAAAGCACAGAGCGGTCGTGGATGATGTCGTCCACACTGTTTGTGAGACCAAGGAACATGGCTACGACGAGGGCGAGGAAAAGATAGGTCGGGATGTGGAAAGCCGAGGCGAAGTCGTAAACGGAACTTTCCGAGTAACGCAGCACCATGCCGGTGAGCAGGGCCAGGAGTGGAGCCTCCAGCACTGTGGTGAGCAGGTTGGCCTTGTTGCGGAGTTTGCTGAGAAAAGCGCGTCGCAGGAGAATGCTGAATTGGCGGAAGTGCTCTTTCGGCCGGAGGCGCTCGCGCCGACGCGGATCGGATCGCGGCGCGGCGGCTGCCTCCTTCGGCGGCGCAGGTTGTTGGACTTCCTTGAGCAGGCGGTGGGACTCGTATTTGTCACGCCAGTAGTCCGGCGAGTAGCGGCGGGCGGGCACGAGTTGCCCCCGATTGTTTTCCTCCAGAATGATGTCGCCGCCCAGGTCGCGGAGCGGCGTTTCCAGAACATCGAAGATGAATTCCGGACGCGTTGTTCCGCAGGATTCGCATCCGCCGTAAGAGGGTGTTGCCGTCTGACGGCTCTCGGCTTCGGCGAAGTAGCGGAGGGTTTCTTGTGGAGTTCCGAAAAAAACCAGCTTTCCGCCGCGGTCAAGGACGAGCGCCTTGTGAAACATCTGGAAGATGCGTGAGGTTGGCTGGTGGATCGTCACGAGCACGATCTTGTTGTGCGACATGTCGCGGATGATCTCCATGATGTGCTCGGAGTCCTTCGAGCTGAGGCCGCTTGTGGGCTCATCAAAAAGGAAGATGTCCGCCGGGCTGACCATATCGAGACCGATATTCAGGCGCTTGCGTTCGCCGCCGCTCAGGATTTTTTTTTCGGCCGAGCCGACGATGGAGGTGCGACGTTCGTTGAGGCCGAGTTCAGCGAGTTTGCTGTCGATGCGGCGCAGTCGCTCGCGGCGGCCGAGGTGCGGCGCGCGGATGGCGGCGGCATATTCCAGATTTTCTTCGATAGTGAGGTGTTCGTCGAAGGCGTCGTATTGAGGAATGTAGGCCACATATTTCCGGAGGGATTCGTGGTTTTCGTAGAACGAACGCTTGTTGAAAAGCACGGTGCCCTGTGCTGGCTGGAATTGTCCGGACAGGGCGCGCAAGAGGGTGCTTTTGCCGCAGCCGCTGGCCCCCATCACGCAAACCATCTCGCCGCGTTCGACCGAGAAGGACACTCCGTCGATGGCCACCGAGTTGTTGGGAAAACGGCACACCAGATCGCGCACATCGAGTGTGCGGACGACATTTTTCTCCTCCTCGATGAGGCGTTCCGAGAAGTTGCAGCGGAGCACTTGGCCGGCATCAACGCGGATTGTATCGCCATCTTCCAGCAGACAGGAATTCCGCACCGGCACGCCGCGCACAATGATCGGCCGATCGGCTTGGAGGACTTCCATCTGACCGACTTTGCGATCGTAGTCGCAGGAGATTTTCAGCAACACATCGCCGCCGGAGCCGGGGGCGAGAAGGATGTCGTCCTCCTCCAGCAGCCCGGGGTTGTTCGAGACGAGGTATTCGCTTTTGGATGCCTTGAGAAGGAATCGTCCGCCGTAGGAGCGGGCCCTCAGACGCAGGTAGTCGAGGTCGAGTTCGCTGTCGTCGTGGAAAATGATTTTGTCCTCGAGCGTGGCGGTGACCTCGCGACCGACATTCAGACGCATGCCATTTAGGACGGCGTCGACATTTTTCAGGGCTTTCACGCGCACCCGCAAGCCGAAAGCGACTTGCAAGCACGAGTCGCGCGAGCGGCTTTTTTCCAGAGTCACCTCGTCTTCCTTGTCCACCGCGACGAAGATCTCGGGGAGGGTCACATTCTTCTTCGCGTTGAAGTAAAAAATGAGGTCTGCATAGGTGAGCACGACATCATCGACGAGCACACGCTGGCCGGGGTAAAGGCGTGCGAAGCTGCCTGGCTCGAGTGCGCGGCCCTGCACGATGAGAGTGCGGCCACTGAGGTTCTTGATAATAACGAGGTCGCCGTAGCGGTAGGTATTCAGCCGCTCGTTGGGCGCGAAGTCAGCCAGCACGACATCTGTGTTTTCCTTGAAGCCGAAGCTCACCATTTCAAGTGGTGATGCCCCGGAGCTGTAGATCGAGGTGTCGGATTTGTCGTCGGCGTTGAGCTGGTAAACGATATCGATCGCTTGGGAGGCCATGCCGAGGCGCGACATGAATTCGTAATAGGCCACGACAGCTTCGCTCTTCAGCCCGGCTCGCGCGATGAGGTCGTAGAGTTGAACGCCGAGCAGGATTTTGCGTTCCTCGCTCAAGCGGCCTGCCAGGCTTTGCGCCATGGCGTCGAGGTCCTGCTTTTGCTGCAACGCATTACGGAAAAGCTCGCGGAGTTCGGAATAAACAGCATCCGGGTAATCGTAGCGCAGGAAGCCGAGGCTTGAATCGATCTCCTCCTCCAGCAGCTCGCCATCAACGCGCGAGAAAGCGGCGAGAACTTGAATCAGTGTCGGCAGGAGATTCGGCCCCTCGGTGACGGTGCGCGGTTTGCGTTGGATGCGCCGGAGAATGTGTCTGGACTTCGCTTGGATGCGGGCGGCGAGTCGAAGCGCTCCCTCGAGTCGGCTTTGAATGCCACCCGGGCTTGCTGGAGAAGAAGCAGGTTCCACTTTGCGAGACCCTAGCGCCCGCCCCGATTCAATGCAATGCGCCGCTCCATGGCCTGTGCGGAAAATTGACACTCCCGCTCAAACCCGCTTTGCTCTGCGTCAATGACCCGCCTTACCCTGCTTTCCAGCTTGGTTGTCCTGACCCTCTTGGCTGGCTGTTCCGTCGCAGAAGGTCCCGCTACTCGCTTGCCGAAGGCCAATGTTTTGCCCTTGGGCCTGGATGAGACCTACCAGTTCCGCAAAATTCTGCTATCGTCCTTTGATCCTGAATACGTCGAGACTGAGACGAAGAATGATATGATTAATTTCGAGCGGGCCCGCCACTCGTTCGGAGCAATCGATTCCACCGAGATGGCCCAGCGCTATGGAAATTACTACACGATCTTCTGGCGCAACTCGACGCGGTCGGATGTGACCCTTCGCTTGGAATACCGCCAGGCTGGCCTTGGAAACTTCGTCATGGCCAAGGAGCGTTCTTATCCAGACACGGTTGGCTCGCACCGCTCGACATTCCAAGTTACCGGAGACGAGTTTTTGGAAAACGGTCGCGTCAGCGCGTGGCGGGCCTTGTTAATTGTCGATGGCCGTATCGTGGCGCTCAGCCAGTCCTACATGTGGAGGTAGTAGCAGTTTGACATTCCATTTTCTTCGGCCTTAAATTCTTTACGCATTCTGTGAGCAAATCATCATCCATCCTCGTCGGCAGTGATAATGGCACTGTTTGGATGAAGCTTGAGGGGCGCGGCAGCTTTGAGAACTCCAAATGCGTGAAGGATTTTGTCCAAAGCATGATCTCAAAAGGCCACAACGAGTTTGTCCTCGATCTGGAGAAGTGTGAACTCATGGACTCGACTTTCATGGGCACCTTGGCTTCCGTGGCTTTCAGCCTGCGCGATTTGGAAAGCGGACTGCTCCGTGTCGTAAGAGCCAACACCCGCAATTTCTCACTGCTTGAAGGGCTGGGGCTCGATCATCTCTTCCAGGTGGAGCCCGAACCCTCCCCTTCGCTGCCACCTGCCCTTCAGAAGGCCCGCATCCCCGGTTCCGCGCCCGAGGAGCAAAGACTCGCCATCCTTGAAGCCCATGAGGCCCTTATCGATGCCGACCCTCGCAACGCTGTCCGTTTTCAGGATGTGATCGAGTATCTGCGTCAGGAAATCACGGAGGCTGGATCCTCCGGGTCGCATTAAGCGCATTAATCGCTCTTGATTGGCGGGGCGGCTTTCGTGAAGGTAATGGGTTCAACACTTCATGTGGACGATTTTCATTCCCGCACTCTGCGCCCTGCTGTTTGCCGCAGTAGTTTTTGCCATGCGCAAAAGCAGGAATCAGGTGCGCGGGTTGGAGCAGCGGCTCAAAGAGCTGCAGAAAGAGGAAGACCGGGTTTTCGATTTCCTGCACGGTATAGGCGCGGCCTTCTCCGAGGGCGTTCGCAGTTCGGAACTCCACCGTCTTATCGTTGAGAGTTCTCTGCGAATCCTCGATGCCCAGGTGGGGGCCCTCTATCTGACAAACAAAACGGACACCGCGCTCACGCCGGCCTTTATCACAAGCGGATGTCCTCCGTTGGTGGAAATTCCCCAGCATATCCTCACGCAGGCCTTATCGAGTTCCGCCGTGATCGAGAGTTTCCTTCAGCTCCAGCCGGTCGGCAAGGACGCCAGGGGCCTTTTTCCGGACTGCTGGAAAAACGGCGCGACACGCTTGATTGCCGCTGGCAGTGACCCACAGCTCCCCTCGCATTCTGCTATTATTGGTCCTCTCGTTTACAGGCACCGCACGATAGGAGTCATGGCGCTGGTGAATCCGCTGTCGGCTCCTGCGTTCGAGTCGAAGGACCTCAAAGTCTTCCGTGCCCTTGCGGAGCAGAGCGCGTTCGCCCTCTACAACGAGGCGATTTATCTCGAAGCGGGTGAAAAAAAACTCCTCGATCGCGATCTCGAAATCGCACGCGACATCCAGCGCATCCTTCTCCCCGAGTCGGATCCTGTTTTTCCCGGCTACGAACTCAGTGCCGTAAGCCTGGCTGCGCGGCATGTGAGCGGGGATTATTTCGACTACATCCCGCTTGGGGCCGACCGCCTTGGTGTGGCGATCGCTGATGTTTCCGGCAAAGGCGTGCCAGCCTCGCTCATCATGGCCATGTGTCGCGGCGTCCTGCGCCGGGAGGCCACGGCCTCGGCGACGGCCTCGGATGTCCTCCGGCGGGTGAATTCCCAACTCTACCCCGACATCAAGGAGGACATGTTTATCAGCATGGCTTACTTGATTTTGGATGGCGCGGCGGGGCGGGTCACTCTTGCCCGCGCTGGTCACGACGCCCCGTTGCTCTACCGTGCGGCAACGGGAACAGTTGAAAAACTCAGCCCCAAGGGCATGGCCCTCGGGATTGACAGCGGCGAGGTCTTTAATAGAGTTTGCGCCGATTTAAGTCTTGTGATGGAGGCTGGTGACTGCATTTTGCTCTACACCGACGGTGCCACGGAAGCCATGAATCAAGAGGGTCTTGAATACGGAATTGAACGCCTGATCGAAGCCCTCCGCGTCAGCGCACCGCACGGGGCCACAGGCGTCGTCCGCCATGTCGGGGAGGATGTGAAAAGCCTCACCGGCGCCGACTTCAAACACGACGATTTCACACTCATCGCCATATCAAAAAAATGAACACTTCCAACGAATCCGATCCCCTTGACGAGCAAGTGCAGGATGCCGCCCCTGATGCAACGCCCGATGGCGAAATTGCCGATGTGGATTTTCAAGCCGAGGCGGCCAAGCTCAAGGATCTCGCGCTCCGCGCCCGCGCGGATCTCGACAATTTCCGCAAACGCTCGCTCCGCGAAAAAGAGGATGCCATCCGCTATGCGAACAACGGCCTGCTCGAGAAGTTGCTCCCAGTAATCGACAATTTCGAGCTCGGCCTTGATGCCGCCCGCAATGCCACCGATGCCGCCTCCGTGCTGCAAGGTATGTCCATGGTCCATCGCCAGCTTCAGGATTTCATCCGCAGTCAGGGGCTCGAGGAAGTTTCCGCTGGTGGCGAGGCGTTTGATCCCAACAAGCACGACGCCGTCTCGCAGGAGTTCAGCGCCGATGTGCCCGAGGGCCAAGTCATTCGCCAAGTCCGTAAGGGTTACAAACTCAAAGACCGCCTCCTTCGCGCTGCATCCGTGATCGTTTCCAAAGGCGCGCAATGAGCAAAAAGCGGGACTACTACGAAATTCTTGGCGTCGATCGCAATATCGGCGAGGAGGATCTGAAGCGCGCCTACCGCAAGCTCGCGGTGAAATACCACCCTGACAAAAACCCTGGCGACCACGAGGCGGAGGAGAAATTTAAGGAACTCGGGGAAGCCTACGAGGCCCTTAGTGACCCGAACAAGCGCGCCGCTTACGACCGCTACGGTCACGCCGCATTTCAAAATGGCATGGGCGGTGGCGGTGGCTTTCACGATCCGTTCGATCTTTTTAAAGAAGTTTTCAGCGGCGGCGGTGGCGGTGGAGTGTTTGAGCAATTTTTCGGCGGCGGTGGCGGCATGGACTCCTCTGGTCGCCAGCGCGGATCCGATCTGCGCTACGACATGCAGATCACGCTCGAGGAGGCAGCCAAAGGCTGCGAGAAGGAAATTGAAATTCGCAAGCTGGATGCCTGCGAGCCCTGCACCGGCTCAGGCGCGCAGAAGGGCAGCAAGGCCGTCACCTGCCCGACCTGTCGCGGCCGCGGCCAAGTCGTTGCCTCGCGAGGATTCTTCCAAGTCGCGCAAACCTGCCCCGCCTGTCACGGCTCAGGTCGCATCATCGAGAAGCCCTGCCCCTCGTGCCAAGGCGAAGGCCGGGTCGAAAAAACCTCCCGCGTCAAAATCAAGATCCCGCCGGGTATCGATAGCGACTCGCGCCTGCGCAGCACCGGCGGCGGAGAAGCCGGTCTTCGCGGAGGAGCCTCCGGCGATCTCTATGTGGTCGTTCACATCAAGGAACACGAGGTTTTCACCCGCAACGGCATGGATCTCGCCTGCGAGGTGCCGATTCCTTTTACTACAGCCGCTCTCGGCGGCGAAATCCGCGTGCCGACTTTGGATGGCGCCGTGAGTTTGAAAATTCCCGCAGGCACTCAGAGTGGATCGACCTTCCGCATTCGTGGTCTCGGAATGCCTGCGCTCCAAGGCTTGGCCAAGGGCGACATCCTCACCTATGTGCAGGTCGAGGTGCCGACGCATCTGGACTCCGGCCAGCGGGAAGCCCTCGAGCGTTTCGCGGAGCTGTGCGGCGAGGAGAACAACCCGATCCACACAAGCTTCTACGACCGCATCAAGTCGTTCTTCGCCTGATCTCATGATTCTCTCTGCCGCCCAGATGCTCGAAGCGGAGAAGATCGCCTTCTCCGCCGGAGCCACGGCGGAGGACCTCATGGAAATCGCCGGCCGCGAGGCAGCCCGCCTCGTGCGCCAGTTTCATCCGAAACCCGGCCGTTGTTTGGTGTTTTTTGGGAAAGGCCATAATGGTGGCGATGCCCTCGTCGCCGCGCGCCATCTTGCCGAGGCTGGATGGTCTATCGAACTCCAAAAAGCGTTTCCCGATTCCGCTCTTGCTCCGCTCACCGCGAAACAACTCGGCCGCATCTGGAAAACCCGTTCTGAAGCCGCAGGACCGCTCGTTGTTCTCGACGGCCTTCTCGGTATCGGAGCCTCTGGCGAACCTCGCGAGCCCGTCGCCACAGCGATTCGCCGCATCAATGGCCTGCGTTCCACCGAAGCCGCATGGGTTCTGGCGTTGGACATCCCCAGCGGCCTCGGGTCCCAAGTCTGCGTGCAGGCAGACGCCACTGCCGCCACGGGCTTCGCGAAAACCGAACTCGTCGCCGATGCGGCCACGCAGTTCGTCGGCAGGTTGGCTGTGATTCCCCTGCCCGATGTTCATGCGCCGTCCGGCGCCGACATGGCTGAAATTCTTCAATCCACCGATCTCCGCAGCCTTCTTCCTCCGCGTGGCTTCGACATCCACAAGGGCCAATGCGGCCGTGTCGCCGTGATCGCCGGCAGCCAGAAGTACCCCGGCGCCGCACGCCTCTGCTCAGCCGCCGCCGTCAAGGCCGGAGCCGGCCTCGTCACGCTCTTTGTGCCTCCGGATGTCGCCCCCGTCCTCTCCGTCGCTGTGATTCCAGAGGTCATGGTCAGCCCAGTGGCCGACTTGCGTGAAGTGCTCGATCAGAAATTTGACGCCGTCGCCATTGGCCCCGGGCTCGGACGCGAGCGCGACGAAATGGTCCGCGCCTTCCTCTCCCAATGCCACTCGCCATGCGTCATCGACGCCGACGCACTCAATGCCATTTCCCAAGACCCCTCTGTTCTAAAAAAACAACCCGGCCCGCGCCTCCTCACCCCGCACCCCCTCGAGATGGAGCGCCTCTTCCTCCGAAATTCCCGCGCCCGCCGCCAGTGGCTCGAAGACTTCGTGGCCGAGTATCCCGTCACGCTGCTTCTCAAAGGCGCCCGCACCCTCATCGGCGATCGCGGATCGCCACCCGCCTACAACTCCACCGGACACCCCGGCATGGCCAGCGGAGGCATGGGCGATACCCTCACCGGAGTTGCCACAGCACTCCTCGCCCAAGGAAAATCCTCCCTCCAATCCGCAAAACTCGCCGCCTGGCTCTGCGGACACGCCGCCGAACTCGCCCTCCGCGACGGCCCCGCCTCGCAAGAATCCCTCGCCGCCTCGGACATCCTCACCCACCTCGGCCCCGCTTTCATCGCCCTCCGTTCCGGAGCCCTCTAATCAAACCAAATTCAAAACCCGCCGCACCCGGAACGCCGATGTCCCCATTGGCATCAACGCCTCATAAAAATGACGCCGCAGCCTCTGTGCTGTGGCAACAAAGCAATGGTTAACAACTTTGGCGATTTTGACAATTTTGTGGCATGATGATCAAAGAATTCATTCTCTCTAAAATGCGCACTCCCTCGAGTGCAGAGCTTCTGCATTGCCGCGCGCACTATTAGCGGGTTGGCGGAGCATCGCCGGTAGCGTGTGTTTTCACTTGTTTTTCGTGCCAGCGGAAGAGGCGTTTGGCGTCTCGGAAGACTTCCTCCTGTGTGCTGGAGAGGAGGACGATGAGGATTTCGTGGCCGTCGTGTTTGGCACTGGCTACGAGGCATTTTCCGCCTTCGATGGTGAAGCCGCTTTTGAGGCCGTTGAAGTAGGCGGGGCGGTTCCAGAGGAGCATGTTGGTGTTTTCCAGAAGGACGGTGCGTCCATCGCCATAGCTGAAGGGGATAATTTCCTGCGCGGCGAAGTGGCGAATGAGAGGAACGCGGTAGGCATGGTAGGCGATGATGGCGGCGTCCCTCGCCGTCGAGTGCTGGCCGGGCATGTCGAGGCCATGGGGGTTGAGGAATATCGAGTGTTTGGCGCCAAGGCGTGCGGCGCGGGCGTTCATGCGGGAAATGAAATCACCATAGGATCCGTCGGCTGCGTTGGCGAGGGCGCTCGCGGCGTCATTCGCGCTGCTGACGAGCATGGCGCCGAGGAGGTCGAGGCGGCGGTGGCTGGTGCCGGCGATGAGGCCGAGCTTTGTGGGTGGCTGGAGTTGATCCCAGATGGTGACTTGCACACCCTGCTCGAGACCTCCCTCGGCGATGACTTCCATGGCGGTGAGTAATTTTTGCGTGCTGGCGATGGGAAGGCGTTCGTCGGCATTTTTTTCGTAGAGTGTTTTTCCGCTCTGGCCATCGATCATGATGGCGCTTTGGGCGCGGATGGATGGGGCGTTTGCCGTTTGTCCGGCGTCTGCCAGAGGACCTGCGACGCTGCTGGCAGGTTTAAAGCCTGGCTCAACGGTCGAGTCGGGCGGCATGTAGGCGCAGCCGTGGAGAATGGAAAAAACAAGCGCCACGGTGAGTGGCGTTCGGATGAAAAATTTCAGGCCGGCGCGCGTTCCCTGGTTGCCGCGTTGGTGGAATTGTTCGAATGCAGTTTTCATACACTGCCACTGGTATGCCGTGAACCGGCTGGAGCAACCCGCAGAGCGCAAAAGCAGGCGAAGACCCCATGGAGCAGAGGGGGCGCGGCTTCTAATTTTTCGCCATGGAAAACCAACCTGAAAACCAAGATGATAAACACCGGGCATTGCGAAATCTGCTGTTGCCCGGTCTCGCGTTCCTGCTCCTCACGGCTATCATAGTCGTTGCCTTCTCGCTCCGAGGATCTGCGCAAGCGGGCGGCACCGTGACGCTTTTATTTTTTGACCGCAATGGAACGGCGCTCACGCCCACACAGGTGCGCTCGGTCTCAAATAATGGAGGGGCCGGCTACAACAGCGATTTTTTGCTGAACCCAGCGAACATGCGCGCGATCAGCAGTGGGTCCCTGTATACCTCAGGGACGAATTTGGCATTTAATATTCCATCCCAAGCCGTGGCTCTGGCATTCAACTGGCCGACGCTCCCTGGGGGATTCCATCTTCTCATTCTGGACAATGGTGGCGCGGGATTCAGCACCGGGGCGACGATCAATTTTACCTATCAGGCTGCACTGGATGTGAAAAAAAAACTCGATACGGCGCGTTCGGCGCGGCCGGACTATGTGCCGTCCGCGAAGTTCACCGCCGCCTATCAGTCCGCTTCCTCGCAGCTTGCCGGGGTGGATGTTTACAGTCCCGAGTCGTCCAAGGGAAAAGCCGGACAGCTCGCGCTGGACCAACTTGCGGTGGCCTACGATGCGATGCTTGCCGAGCATGGTCCCGTCTATGCGGCGGCCAACAAATCCACCGTCACGCCTTGGATTGGATTCACGATCGACACGGTTTCGAACTACCAAGTGAATGTGGATTTGGCAGCCTCATTGGCCGCGCCGTATGCGTGGATCCGCATTGTTTTTGACGCGGGTCAGGCGCCTTCGACCTACACGACCCTTGTGAACTATGCGAAATCCAAAGGCGTGAAGGTGCTGGGGCAGCCGGTTGATTCCACCTACGACAAAAGCTATACGCGCGCTCAATACAAACAGCGCTTCATCGACTACATCACAGCCTTCCCGCAGATCGATGCGTGGGAGGTCGGCAACGAGGTGAATGGAAGCTGGCTTAGCAGCGACATCGGCCTGCGCATCGCGGATGCCGCCGCCGAGGTGAAGGCCCGCGCGCCGGGCAAGCCGACTTTCCTGACATTTTTCTGGCAGATCAATACCGACTCCGTTGCGAATTCGATGTTCACATGGGCGAATGCCAACCTGCCTGCTTCGACCCGCGCCAATATCGATGTGGTGACATTTTCCCAATACCAGGAGCAGGCGCCGATGGGCGTTGCGTTTGATCAGGTCATGAAGACCCTGCGGGCGGAATTCCCGACGCAGAAAATCGGCCTCGGCGAGCTGGGTTATTGGATACCGGGCCAGCAATTCTGGTGGGCCTATAACCAGACTGATGCCGTGGCGGCGAAGCGCGCCGTGGCTGAGCAATATTACAATGCAGCCTTTGATTATCCCGGGAGTATCGGCGGGGTTTTCTGGTGGACATTTATCACGGACTTCAAAAGCGATACGGGCATGCAGCAGATCGTGAAGATGCTTCGAGACAAACTGCTGAGCGGCGCACCCACTCCGACTCCCACACCATCGCCATCGCCATCGCCATCGCCATCGCCATCGCCATCGCCGACTGCAACAGCAACGCCGACTCCAACACCAACCGCAACGCCGAGCCCTACTGCTACGGCTACGCCGACTCCAAGTCCAACGCCGACAGCCACTCCGACGGCGACACCAAGTCCGACGGCGACACCCAAGCCTGCACCTGGCGGCATTGTTTTCAATGGAGCCTGGTCCGCGATGGCGAAAATACCGGCGACGGCGACTTATCAGGATTTTTATCAGACCGTCCCCGTGACCCCGAATGCTAACCACACAGCAAGCGTCTGGGTGAAGGGCAGTGGATCCCTCGAGCTACAAATCTGGGGCAATGCGAATTGGACGAGACGCCTCGCTTCGGTGAGGATCAATGCGGGTTCGACGTGGACGAAAGTCACCACTCCAGTTTTCAACGCGGGGAACCGTCAGCGTGTGTATCTCGGCTTCGATACAGCCTTCAGCAACGCGGCTGGAACGATGTATCTCGACGAGGTCTTCCTGGGAACATCGAGGGGCGTCAACCGCGTCACCAACCCGGGCTTCGAAAGCGGCAACACGGGCTGGAGCAATGACGCGCCCGCCATATTCAGCATTCAGCCAGGGCAATAAGGTGGAGCAGGTTTCAGCCGCGCCGCCAAAATTCGCGGCGTGGCTTGAAACTTTTGCGTGGCAGGATAGTTTCTGCGGGTCATGTCGTTTTTGTTGAGCACACCTGACATTTCGTTTCTGAAAAGCGCCGCAACCGGAGGGCGTGTGTTTTGACTGCGCTTGAGCGGAAGCGACTGGTCGAAGAGCGAAAAAAAAACTCCTCGTTTTGGCGAGTCGTCCACTGGCTGGGGTCGTTGCAACTCGCGCTCATTCTCTTGGCGACAATCGCGATCGCCTGCGCGGCGGCGACGATCGCCGAGTCGGAATTCAGCACCAAAGTCGCCCAAGTTTACATCTACAAGGCTCCATGGTTCCTGATCTGGCTGGCCGTGCTCTGCATCAACCTCTTTGCCGTGACCCTGACCCGCTGGCCGTGGGAGAAAAAGCACGCGGGATTCATCATCACCCACTACGGCATCATCACGCTCCTTATTGGTGCGATGGTGGGAATTCAGACGGGGTTCGAAGGAAATGTCACCCTCCACAAAGATAAAGGGCCGGTGCGCAAGGTGACGGTGAATCGCAGTATCATTCAAGTCGAGAGTCCGAACGACTCGGCCCTCTATGTCATGCCCTTCGACGCCTCCACAGCACGCCCGAGTGAGAAGCGTCCGCGTATTTTCGAAGTGCCTCAAACAAACCTCCAGATCATCGCCGATGGCTTCAGCGACAATCTCATCAAGGAGGAAACATTGGTTCCCTCCGACTCGGGGGCGCCCGGCGTCATGCTGCGATTCACCAGCCCGCGCATGGGGCAGAAACTTGAGATGCCGATCGTGCTGGAGGGCACGGCTCCCCAGGAGCGGGATTTTTCGGGGCTGGCGCGCGTGGTTTTTCAATCAGAACTTCCGCCGCCGACTTCTGCCGGCGGTAGCGAGACGCAGATGGTTTTTGGAAAGTTTGCATCCGTCGTGCAAGGCGAGGCCAAGGCTTCGGGCATTCGCGTCATGTTGGGTGCGGATGGCAAAAAAATAACGATCGCCCCGCCCGATGCGGCAGCGGTGACCTATCTGCGCGAAGACGTGATGAAAACGCCCATCCAAGCTGGTGGGGCGCTGGTCACGCTGGAGGACTACTGGCCTGATTTCGAGATGGTCGGCGGGCGTCCGGTGACCAAGAGTGACCAACCAAACAACCCGGCTGCTCTGGTGCGGATTCAGAGTGCGCAGGCTGACGAAAGTGACTTGAAGCCCGCGCTTCTCGTCGCTCCCGGCGAGGGCGGCATCCACTATCAACTTCAGCGGAGCGGCGCCACGCTGGCTGCTGGAAGCGCCAAGGTGGGCGAATCATTTGCCACCGGCTGGGCGGATTGGCAGGTGGAGGTGCTGGGTTTTTATCCCCAAGCAGCCGTGCGCTCGACCATGAAGCCTGGTCCGCCTTTGCCGAAGGGTGAGAATGCCGTTCCCGGTTTCCGGGCGAGGCTTGTCTCTCCACAGAAAAAGGACTCCGAAACGCGTTGGGTCGCGAGTGGTGACATCACCTCGCTTACGGACGGCCAGAATGTCGTTCGCATCGGATACGGCTTGGAATTGCGCCCGATGCCGTTCGCCATGCGGCTCTTGAATTTCGAAGTTCCGCGTTATGAGGGCACCGAGACGCCCTCGAATTTCATCGCCACAGTCGAGTTCAAGGAGGATGGCACCGGCTTCACCAAGACCGGAACAGCGCGAATGAACCACCCGGCCAGCTTCCCCGGCACGGTTCTGGCGAATTTCACCGGCATCAACTATAAGTTTTCCCAAGCCGAGTGGAACCCCCGCGACCTCGGCGAGACAACGCTCCAAGTTCTCTATGATCCGGGCTGGCTCATGAAATGGCTCGGCTCGCTGGCCATTTGTATAGGCATCACCATCATGTTCTACTTCAAACCCAAAACCAAGGACGCATGACATCTTTCATCCGCATTTTCGCCTTCGCCGCCGCACTTTTCTTTTGTTGCAACTCCTCGCACGGGCTCGATCTCACAGGCCTCGACTCGATACCGATCCAAGAGGGCGGCCGGAAAAAGCCGTTCCTTGTTTTCGCCGATGAAGCGCTCATGAGCCTCTCTGGCAAAAGCCGCTATCTGAAGGATGGTGCGAAGATCAGTTCAACAGCGACGGTCGCCTCGCTCTGGCTCACGCCGGTCGGTTGGGAGGATCAGCCCCTCATTCTCATCGGGAATAAAAAATTCAAAGACCAACTCGGTTTTGATTCGGCAAAAAAACTTTTCAGTTACCGCGAAATGGCGGGGAATGAAAAGCTCCGTGCTGCCTTGGAGGAGGTTTCTGCCATCCGTTCGAAAAATCCCAAGGCCACTCTCGATGTGCTCCAGCGCGAGGCCTCCACCGTCGGCATGCGGTTGGCTGTATTTGAGGGGCTCGTGAGCGGACGCTCCGTCACGCTGCTGCCCACAGGCGCCGCTGCATGGAGTCCCCTGAAGTCCGACGACGCCGCGCTCGCCAAGCTGCGCGAGGGATTCCGCGCGAACAATCAATCCGATTTCGATGCCGGCCTCGCGGAACTCCGTGCCGAGCAGGCGCGGGAGGAGGCGAGATTCCAAGCTGATGCGAGCAAGATCGCCGTGGAGGTCTTCTATCAAAGGCTCCATCCCTTCCGCTGGGCATGGATTCTCTATCTCGCGGCGGGCATCGGATTGCTGGTGGTTCCTGGAAAAGGCGGCTACGCGCTGGGCTGGGCATTCGGCCTTTGCGGTTTCTTGCTCCAACTTGCAGGCTTTGTTTTTCGAACCATCATTTCCGGCCGCGCGCCTGTGACGAATATGTATGAGTCCGTCGTGTGGGTGGCATTCGGCACGATTTTCTTTGCGCTCCTTTTCGAGGCGATTTATCGCAGCCGGTATTTCCTCCTCGGCGCCGTGCCTGTCGCCGTCGTCTCGCTCATCCTTGCCGATACGCAGCCAGTCATCCTCGACCGTTCGATCCACCCGCTCGTTCCGGTGCTGGCGGATAATTTCTGGCTCACGACCCATGTGCTGACGATTACGCTCAGCTATGCTGCCTTCGCTCTCGCGCTCGGTGTCGGCCACATCATTCTTGGAAAATCCCTCTTTGGGGGAAAGGCCTCACCGGCGTTGAACAACTACCTCTACCGCACCCTCCAAATCGGTGTGCTCCTCCTCGCTGTCGGCACGATTCTCGGCGCCGTATGGGCGAATTACTCCTGGGGCCGCTTCTGGGATTGGGACCCGAAGGAAACCTGGGCCCTCATCGCTCTTCTGGCTTATCTCTTTCTCCTCCATGGCCGCATCGCCGGCAAGTGGGGCGGATTTGGTATGGCCGTGGGGGCCGTGTTGGCTTTTCAATGTGTGATCATGGCCTGGTATGGAGTGAACTTCATTCTCGGCGTGGGACTTCACAGCTACGGATTTGGAACAGGCGGACTCCCCGGAGCTATCGCCTTCGTGCTGTGTGAAGTGGCTTTTGTCTCCCTTGCCTTGCTTCGCCAAAAGCGCGCAAAGAAAACCGCCTGACAACCCACCGCACCGCTGGTCGCTTGACACCCTGCATTTTCCCTTTGACAGAAAACACGAAAGCGATACTTTTCACGTCCCTGTCGGAAACAGGAGAGGACGCCAACCGCCCGTCGCAAATGCGGGAGCGGGGAGCGTCGTCGCTTTTTTCCACTGGGAAAACATAACGCAGGTCGATGTGCAAACACCGCGGCTCCGGCCGCCAAATGCCCATGTAGCTCAGTCGGTAGAGCACGTCCTTGGTAAGGACGAGGTCACCGGTTCAATCCCGGTCATGGGCTCCACCAACATCGTCCCGCACATAAAAAACCAACCGAATAATCAAGATGGCAAAAGAACAGTTCCAGCGTAACAAACCGCACGTCAACATCGGCACGATTGGCCACGTTGACCACGGTAAAACCACACTCACAGCAGCAATCACCACCGTTTTGGCTAAAAGCGGCGGCGCCACTGCAAAAAAATATGACGAGATTGACGCCGCTCCCGAAGAAAAAGAGCGCGGCATCACGATCAACACAGCCCACGTAGAATACGAGACTGCAAACCGCCACTACGCGCACGTTGATTGCCCCGGCCACGCCGACTACGTCAAAAACATGATCACCGGTGCCGCCCAGATGGACGGCGCGATCCTCGTCGTCAGCGCTGCTGACGGCCCAATGCCTCAGACCCGTGAGCACATTCTTCTCGCCCGTCAGGTCGGCGTGCCTTCAATCGTTGTTTTCATGAACAAGGTTGACATGGTTGACGACAAAGACCTCCTCGAGCTCGTCGAAATGGAAGTCCGCGAACTCCTCAGCAAATACGAGTTCCCAGGCGACACCATCCCAATCATCAAAGGCAGCGCCCTCAAGGCTCTCGAAGGTGATGCGGAATACGAAAAAGAAATCCTCGCCCTCATGGCAGCTGTGGATGAATACATCCCGCAGCCCGAGCGTCCGAAGGATCTTCCTTTCCTCATGCCCGTCGAAGACGTGTTCAACATCGAAGGTCGCGGCACAGTGGCCACCGGCCGTGTCGAACGTGGCATCCTTAAGAAAATGGAGGAAGTCGAAATCGTTGGTCTTCGCGACACCAAGAAGACAACCGTCACCGACATCGAAATGTTCCGTAAGCTCCTCGACAGCGCCGAAGCCGGCGACAACGTCGGTGTGCTTCTCCGTGGCACCAAAAAAGAAGAAATCGAGCGCGGCCAGGTTATCGCCAAGCCAGGTTCGATCAAGCCCCACACCAAGTTCAAAGCCGAGGTCTATGTCCTCAGCAAAGACGAGGGTGGCCGCCACACTCCATTCTTCACCAACTACCGCCCACAATTCTACTTCCGCACGACTGACGTGACCGGAACGGTGAAATTGCCTGAAGGCGTTGAAATGGTGATGCCTGGTGATAACGTTTCCGTGGAAGTCGAGCTGATCACTCCAATCGCGATGGAAAAAACCATCCGCTTCGCTATCCGCGAAGGCGGCCGCACCGTGGGTGCCGGACGCGTGGGTGATATCATCGCCTAACACACCACAAGCGCCCGCCTCTAAAAAAGCGGGCCGGAGTCAATTCCGAAGGTCAGTAGCTCAATTGGTAGAGCAACGGTCTCCAAAACCGTCGGTTGGGGGTTCAAGTCCCTCCTGGCCTGTGGCTCCTTCTCAACAATAAAAACCCGATGTTTTCAAAAATCCGCAAGTTCACCTCCGAAGTCCGGGTGGAACTCGGCAAGGCCCAGTGGCCCTGGGATCCGAATGAAAAAGGATTCCGCCGATATAAGGAACTCACAGACTCCACAGTGGTCGTATTTGTGGCCATGGTTCTCCTTGGCGGCTACATCGCATTCTTCGACTTCATTCTCATCAACGTGGTCGGTTTCCTGACCAACCCATAACCCCCCAAACGGAATTTATAAAATGGCTTTAGCCCCGAAAGATCAATGGTTTGTCGTCCATGTCCTGTCCGGACAGGAACAGAAAGTGAAGGACAACATCGACCGCCGCATCGTCACCGATGAAATGTCCGACCTCGTCTTCGAGGTGCTCATCCCGACCGAGCGCGTGCAGGAAATCAAGCGAGGCAAAAAGACCGAGACGACCCGCAAGTTTTTCCCAGGCTACTTGATCGTCAACATGCACCTCCTCGATGAAAACAACCAGCTCGTCGAGAAGACCTGGTATTTCATCAAAGACACCGCAGGCGTTCTTGGATTCGCCGGCACGAAAGACCGTCCGATTCCTATGCGTCCGAAAGAAGTCGAGGGCCTGCTCGCGCAGATCCGCGACCGCGAGGATACCGTCAAACCCAAAATCCAATTCGAAATCGGCGATAAGGTCAAAGTTGCCGACGGCCCGTTCCAAAACCAGAACGGCCTCATCGAGGAGATCGACCCCGAGCGCGGCAAACTCCGCGTTTCCGTGAGCATCTTCGGCCGCGACACCCTCGTGGACCTCGAATACTGGCAGGTCGAAAAAGCCTAAGCCTGCTTTCCAAAATTTTCCCATCCGGCGGGAACCAAAGTATGCCGGAATCCATAGTCCGGATCCGTCCGGTCGAACCTCGCACGCGGTCGACGTGGCCGCAAGCCGCCCTCTCTTTCCTGCTTGAGGCCGGTAGCGGACCAAAACAAGGAACCATCAACCATATGTCAGCATTAAAAGAATTGATCGCCAACTCGGTCAAAAACTACCGCGAAGGCAGCATCGTCAAGGGCCACATCCTTGAGATCAGACCACGGGAATTCCTCGTGGATATCGGATACAAGAGCGAAGGCGTGATCCCCGCCTCGGAATTCGACGAACCCGAATCCGTTGAACTCGGCGACGAAGTCGAAGTTCTTCTCGAACGCCTCGAAAACGACGAAGGCATGGTCGTTCTCTCCAAAGAGAAGGCATCCCAGCGCCAGAATTGGGAAAAAATCGTCGGAGTTTTCAAAGGCGACGGCCTCATCAAAGGCAAAGTCCGCAGCGCCGTCAAAGGCGGCCTCACTGTCAACGTGGGCGTGGAGGCATTCCTCCCCGCATCCCAGATTGACATCGTGCCTCCAAAAGACCTCCAGCAGTTCGTTGGAAATACCTACGATTTCAAGATCGTTAAAATCAACGAAGACCGCAAAAATGTGGTCCTCAGCCGCCGCGAAATCATCGAGCAGGAACGCTCGGAGAAACGCCAAGCCTTCCTCGGCGGAGTCACTATCGGAGATAAAATCGTCGGCACAGTCAAAAACATCACCGACTTCGGGGCGTTCATCGACCTCGACGGCATCGACGGCCTCCTCCATGTCACCGACATGTCCTGGGCCCGTCTCAACCACCCGTCCGAACTCATCAAGGTCGGTCAGCAACTCACCGTTCAGGTTCTCGACATCAACAAGGACAAGGAGCGCGTCTCCCTTGGCCTTAAACAGATGCAGTCGAACCCATGGGACAAGATCGAAGAGCGCTTCCCCGTTGGTCAGAAAGTGTCCGGCAAAGTCACGAACCTCATGCCTTACGGCGCGTTTGTTCAGATCGAAGACGGCGTCGAAGGCCTCATTCATGTGTCCGAACTCTCCTGGACCAAGCGCATCGCGCGTCCATCGGATGTCCTCACACTCGGCCAGGAAGTCGAAGCCCTCGTGCTCGGCGTCAACAAGGACGAGCAGAAGATCTCCCTCGGCGTTCGCCAGCTCGAACCAAATCCATGGGACGAGATCGAGCTTCGCTACATGATCGGCAAACAGGTCAAGGGCAAGGTCCGCAACATGACCGCCTACGGCGCGTTCGTGGAACTCGAGGAAGGCATCGACGGCATGATCCATGTCTCCGACCTCTCCTGGACCCGCAAGATCAATCATCCGAGCGAAATGCTCAAAAAAGGCGACGACCTCGAAGCCGTTGTTCTCGACATCGACAAGACCAACCAGCGCATCAGCCTGGGCGTCAAGCAGCTCGATCAAGATCCTTGGAAGGAAATCGACGGCCGCTTCCGCATCGGTGATCTCGTCAAGGGCACCATCACCAAACTCACCAACTTCGGCGCTTTCGTTCAACTTCAGGACGACATCGACGGCCTCGTGCACATCTCGCAGATCAGCGAAGACCGTGTCGAGAAGGTCAAGGATGTGCTCAAAGTCGGTCAGGAAGTGGAAGCCCGCGTCATCAAGGTGGACAAAGCTGAGCGCCGCATCGGTCTCTCGGTCAAAGCCGCCAACTACAGCGAGGAAGCTCTCCGCAAGGAAGCCGAAACGCTCGATACCCTGCGTCCGGGCGAAGACATGGTCGGTCTCGACCAGGCCTTCCAGTTCGCGGAAGACGAATATCGTCCCGGAGAATCGAAAAAGTAAGCCCTCTCGGCCACTTCCTTCGTATCTTACACGATGAACAAACCTGAAATCACAGCCTACCTGAAGACCCACTGCGGTTGGAGCCGTGGAGTGCGTGCGGTTTTTGAAAAATATGAACTTCCCTACACGGAGAAGGACATCATTCTCAATCCGAACTACCGCTTCGAGATGGAGCAACTGAGCGGCCAACCGCTCTCGCCGTGCGTCATCATTAACGGCGCAATGCTGGCCGACATCAGCGGCGAGGAAGTCGAAGCCTACATGCTCCAAAACAGCATCGTCGGCGATGCCTCCAAGTCCACGAGCGTCCCGCTCAACGCCCCGTGCTCGGACGAAGAGCACGCGGCCATGGTGCAGGTCCGGTAAGCAAGAAAAACTCAACCCGAAAAGACCGCTTCGATGCAAATTCGGAGCGGTCTTTTTTTGTCTCCGCTGATACAGTGCTGAAGCTTCAAAAATGAACAAGCGCCGCAAAAAAACACCTTCTGCTCCAGAGCCTCGATTTGTGAAGCTTTCGAGCGACAGGCGGATCATCCTCCTCGATCAGGAGCCGCTCCGCGAGGAGGCGGGCCGCGCCGCGCGGAAGAAAATCGGCGAGATCGAGAAGCTCGCCAGCTCGCTCGAGGAATTTGAAAAAACCATCCTCCCCGCTTATACGCGCTGGGAAGAGGAGACGCTCGGTCCGCTTCTGGCCGAGGAGCGCCAGCTCAACGCCAAGATAGACCACCTCGAGCATTTACTGAGCACGGCAGGTCTGGAGGCGCTTTTCACAGGGCGTGATCCCTCCGAAATCTATGCCGACATCGCCCGCGAGCAGCAGGAATGGGAGGAGCGCCAGGCCAGCGGTGAGCCCGATCGATCCCAGCCGGAACCTGAACCAGAGCCGGAGGAAGACCCCGACGCCCAGAGGGAATTCACGGATGAGGAGCGCGAATTCCGCAGCTATGTTCGCTACGCCATCGGTGAAGACCCGGATTATTTTAACAAGCGGCAATACAAAAAACTCTTCAACGAATACCGCGAGTGGAAACAAAAACGCGAAGGCCAGGCGGCTTCCGTCTCCAGAAAAAAAGAGGACATCCCCGCCCGCGTGAAAGAACTCTACCGTGTGCTCGTCCGCCGCCTGCATCCCGACACCGGCAAGTCACGCAACGATCCGAATAACCAACGCCTCTGGCATGATCTCCAGGACGCCTACGCCGCGATGGATGTCGAGCGTCTCGAGGTTCTGCTCGCCCTGACGGATCTTCATGAGAGCGGCAGCGCGATCCGCTCCACGCTTTACCATCTCCGCAAGGTCGCAAAGGAAATGGAACGCACAGTCCGGGATTTGAAAAACCGATTCCGTGAGGCGCGCACCTCGCCCGCTTGGCAGTTTTGGCATGCGGACAATCGCCAGAAGGTCGGCACAAAAATGCGGGCCGCAGTCGAAGCCCGCATCCGAGATGCAAAAAATCACCTCGCCACCCTCGAGCAGGAAATCGACCTCTGGAAAAAAGACGCTGGAGTGAGCGGGCGGAAGGTGCAGAAATCCAAAGGCCGCAAGCCAAGAGACGAGTCGAGCGATCAAGGGCTCTTCGACTTTTAAATCTCCGTGCGCTTCGGGCGAGCCAGCGTTAACCCGGATTTAGCATTTGGAGAAGTTTGGGACAGAATTAACAAAATTCACAGAATGGGTTACCAAGAATGAAAGCCGACTTGAAAGATTCCCTCTACTTTTCGGCAAGTCCTTCAGCGCAGTTTTTGAAATTCTGTAAATTCTGTCCAATATCCGGTCTCGGGGTTAATTTTTATCAGTCATGACTACCGCCGCCATTCTTGTCGCCGCCGGCTCGAGCACCCGCATGGGGTTCGATAAACTCATGGCTCCACTGCGTGGTCGCCCTGTTCTGGAATGGTCGTTGCGCGTCTTTCAAGATTGCCCTGCCATCGATCGCGCCGTGCTGGTCTGCGCACCGCAGCGCATCTCAGAATTCACGGAACTCGCCGCTGCTTTTCCCAAGTTTCGCGACATCGTCGCTGGCGGAGCCGAGCGCAGCGCTTCCGTGCTCCACGGCCTCCAAGCCCTCGCCTCGAATCCTCCGGATTTCGTCGCTGTCCATGATGCCGCCCGCCCGCTGGTCACACCCGCACTCATCGACAAAGTCCTCGCTGCCGCAGAAACCCACCGCGCCGCCTCGGCCGCGCATCCGGTGACCGATTCACTGCACCGCGCCGATGCTCTTGGAGTGCTCGCGGAAACCATTCCCCGCGCCAATCTCTTTGCCATGGAAACCCCGCAGGCCGCCCGCCACGACCTCCTCCTCGCCGCGCTGGAGGCCCATCACGCCGGTGCCACAGACGAAGTCTCCGCACTCATCGCCAATGGTATTCATCCCGCCCCCGTTCTCCACGGTGACCCCAATTTCAAGATCACCTTCCCGAGCGATCTCACGCTGGCCGAGCTTTTTCTTCAAGCACCGTGAGCGCTGAAAATCCCATAGCCGAAACTCCCCCGCCAGCCGTTTCCGGCTTCAAGCGCCTGCGCTACAAACTCGAATTTCTCGGTCTCAAATTTGTCGAAGCCCTTGTGCCTCGCCTGCCCTACAGCGCCCTCCAGCCGCTCGCCGACGTGCTCGGATTTGTTTTCTTTCACTTGGATTCGCGCGGCCGTGCCGTGGCGATCGACAATCTCCGGGTCGCCTTCGGCTCCGCCCACACTCCCGCCCAGCGCGCGCGCATCGCGCGCAAGTCGTGCCAGAACTTTGCTCGAACCATGCTCTGCCTTTTCTGGTCGTCGAATCTGACACCCGAAAATTATCAGGACTACATCCGCATCGAGGGACTGGACAACCACCCCATTCACCGCGACAAAAACGCGCCCGGCGTTTATTTCCTAACCCACTTCTCCAATTTTGAATGGATCAGCCTTGCCAGTTCCTTCGCCGTCACGCCGGGATTGGTCATTACCCAGACCTTTAAAAATCCATCGCTCGGTCCGATTTTCGACAGCCTTCGGGCCCGAGGTGGCCACACAATCATTCCTCCTTCGCGCGCGCTCATTCGCATGATCAAACTCCTGCGCGCCGGAGGAAAAGTCGGCGCCGCCGCCGATCTCAGCATCAATCCAAAACATGGCGCCGTGCCAGTCCGCTGCTTCGGCCTCTGGACATCCATGAGCCCGATCGCCGGCATCCTCTCCGAGCGCGGCGGTGCAGGCCTCGTCCCCAGCCAGATTTTTCCCGAACCCGATGGACGCTTCCGCATCGTCTATTATCCCCCGCTTGACCTGCCGCAGAACGCCACCCACCAACAAATCGCCCAAGCCTGCTGGGATATCATGGAACCCATGATCGCCAAAAATCCCGAGCTCTGGCTCTGGAGCTACAAACAGTGGAGATACAAACCCTCCACCGCTCCCGAGGGCAACTACCCCTTTTACGCGAACACCACAAAACGCTTCGACGAAATCCTGCAGGGACAATCAGCCCCGGGAGGGACAACCTCCGGCTTGTCCCAAGATTGAACCGTGAGGCATTAACGCCGCTTCGCGGCTGAAAAAATGGGGCATGCCGGAGGATGCCCCTCCCAAAAAAATCTTGAACACCTCCACCCATTGTACGAAGGCGTTCCCCTATGCACCAAGGAGCGCCGCTCTCTTCTGTCATGTCCCACCATGCACAATTTTCTCCGCGAAGCATGGTCCGATGCGTCGCATTGGCTTGTCGGCCGATATGTGATCCTGCCGGACCACCTGCATCTCTTTTGCTCGCCCGTTGTAGGCTGTGATATTTCGCTCGAACGCTGGGTCGCCTTCTGGAAAAACGCAGTCGCCCGCAAATGGAAGGCCGCCCAGATAACCGAAAATTCTCCCCACCAAGGAGATATCTACGAACGGCGAATGTAATCCCGGGAGGGACAACCTCCGGCTTGTCCCAAGAATGAACCGCGAAGCATCCACGCCGCCACATCCCCATCACACCGTGCGCCAACGCCGCTTCGCGTCTGAAAAATGGAGCGTGCGGGACGATGCCCCACCCAAATGACGCTCCGCCGTTACTTCCCGCCCGCCTTTGGCAATCCCACCACGCGTTCGCCGGGCCAGATGTTATTTTTGGTGAACCATCCGCGCGGCATTTCAAGCGCGTAGGCGATGTGCGGGAAGCTGCTTGGTACCGGGTGTTCATTGAACGGCTCAAGGTCGTGAAGCTCCATGATCGCACCGTTCGGAGCCATGTAGGCGATGGTCAGGGGCAGCGCGGTGTTCCGCATCCAGAAAGCAACTGGACCCGTTTGCGGCATGATGAAAAGCATGCCGGCATCGTCTGCGAGCTCCTTGCGAAACATGAGCCCTGCTGCGCGTTCGTGCTCCTCGTCGGCGATTTCCGCGCGGATCGATTTGCCGCCGACCGAGAGCTTCGTGACTGGCAATTCAGGCTGGGCTTGTGTTTGCGCGCGGCTTGTCAAGCAGGCGGTATTCAGAAAAATCGCCGTCAGGAGAGTCCTGACACAGAAAGAAATTTCACTGAATTTGTTGACATGATGGAAAGAATTTGGAGACATACCGGACTTTCAAAAACTCATGTATTCCATCCGCAGTCTCCACGCAAACTCCCATCGCGCTAATTTTCGCGCTGAGGTATTTCCAAAGACTGCAAAAACCCAAGGGATACACGGACTCAAACTTTCGATTGTGACGCTCTGATCAATGGCGAATTTTTTTCCAAAATGGACAAACTGGCTTCCGCTGAAGCTGGTCATTTGCGCCGGTGCGCTGGTCACCGCCATTGCGGGCGGACTCACCTATTACTTCACTCCCAAATACACGCGCGTCGGCTACGAGCCGAACCAGCCCGTGCCTTTCTCGCATGTGATCCATGTGCAGCAGCTCGGCATGGATTGCCGCTACTGCCATAGCTTCGTAGAGGTCGCCTCGCACTCGAATGTCCCGACCACGCAGACTTGTATGGCCTGCCATACCCAGATCAAGGCCGACAGTCCAAAGCTCGCCGCCGTGCGTGAGAGCTGGAAGACAGGCCAGCCAGTGAACTGGGTCCGCATCCACCAGGTTCCCGATTACACCTATTTCAACCACGCCGTCCACGTGAACCGTGGCGTGAGCTGCTACAGCTGCCATGGTGCGGTGAATGAAATGAAGGTCGTCTACCAGCACGAGCCGCAAAGCATGTCGTGGTGTCTCGATTGCCACCGCGCACCTGAAAATCACCTCCGTCCGCCCTCGGAAATCTACAACATGGCTTGGAAACCGCCAGTGGATACCACCCAGCGCGAGATCGGCCTGAAGTTTAAAGAGGAGTGGGAAGTCAACCCGCCCGTCACTTGCGGAGGTTGCCACCGATGAAGAAAAATTTGAACCACCCGGCCCCGGAGACCAACCCGCGCATCTGGCGCAGCCTTCGCGAGCGCGAGAACGATCCGGAATTTCTCAAACACCTGCAGACCGAGTTCCCGCGTGGAGCCGATGTCTATCAGGACAGCGGCCTCTCGAAGCGTGAGTTCATGAAACTCATGGGCGCCTCGATCGCCCTCGCCGGTGTGGGCCTTGCTGGCTGCCGCCGTCCAGAGTCTTACCTCGTTCCTTTCACCAAAGGCGTGGAATACGCCATTCCTGGCAAGTTCCTCTACTACGCCACTTCCATGCCCGCCCGTTACGGCGCGGTTCCACTCATCGCCACGACGAGTGATGGACGCCCCACCAAGCTGGAAGGCAATCCGCTTCATCCCTTCAGCAATGGTGGCACGGACAGCTTCGCCCAAGCCGAGATTCTCAATCTTTACGATCCGCACCGCTCGAAGCAGATCACAGAAAAGGGAAAAGCCTCGGACGCCGCCGCGTTCGATGCGTTCATCCAATCCATCGCCAACAGCAATGGTGAGGGTCTCGCCATTCTGACCGAGTCGAAAAACTCGCCCACCCGCGACCGCCTGCGTGCCGCGCTGGAAGCAAAATTCCCGAAACTCATCTGGGCGGAATACGATCCTCTTGCTGCTGCGGCCACCATCGAGGCGAACGAAGCATCCTTCGGCCCGAATATCCGTCTCGTTCCCGACTTCAAACGCGCCGACATCGTCCTCGCGATTGGTAGTGATTTCTTGAATCCGATAGAGACCGGCATCGGTTTCGCCCAAGGCTTCGCCGCCCGTCGCAGTCCCGATCAGGAAGGCGCTCCAATGAATCGCCTCTACGCCGTGGAGAACCACTTCACGGTCACCGGCGGCATGGCAGATCACCGCCTGCGCTGCAAGGCGTCGGAACTCGGCGAATTCACCCGCCAGTTGGCCCTCGCCGTTGCGGCTAAAACCAACGACGCTAACCTCGCTGCCGTTGCCAAAGCCTTCCCTGAGTCGAAAGCCGCTATCAACGCGGATTGGGTCAAAGAATGCGCCGCCGATCTCGCCGCGAATACCGGCCGTTCGATCGTCCTCGCTGGCCCGCTCACCCCGGCCCCTCTCCAGACGCTTGCCATCGCGATCAATAGCGCCCTCGGCAACATCGGCACCACCCTCAAGGCCGTCAAAACCGACTCCCGCGACGCCGCTTCCATCGAAGACCTCGCCGCCGCGATCAACAAGGGGAGCGTCAACAACCTCTTCCTCCTCGGCGTCAATCCAGCCCAAAACGCTCCGGCCAACCTCGATTTCACCGCTCTCCTCGGCAAAGTTCCGAATACCGTCCATCTCGGCCTTTTCGAGGATGAAACCGCGAAGGCCTGCAGCTGGCATGTGCCCGCAGCCCATTTCCTAGAAACTTGGGGCGATATCCGCACTTTCGACGGCACCTACACTTCGGTGCAGCCGATGATCCTTCCGCTCTGGAATGGCGTCTCCGAAATCGAACTGCTCAATAAACTCACAGGCTCCGCAGAACCAGAAGGCCCGGCCCTCGTTCGTGCGACCTTCAATAAAGTCGCCAAAGCCGCAAGTGACGAGTCATGGAATGCCTTCCTGCGCGATGGTTTCCTGCCGGACTCGGCTTTTGCCCCAGCCAAGATTGCCTTCAATGCCGCCGCGGCCGCCGCACTTGCCAAGCAAGCCCAGCCCGCTAAAGCCGATGCCTTGGAACTCGTTTTCCTGCAAAGCCCTAGCGTGGACGATGGACGCTATGCCAACAACTCGTGGCTCGTCGAGACGCCGGATTTTGTCACTAAACTGACTTGGGACAACGCGGTGCTTGTGAGCCCAGCTACGGCCAAAAAGCTCGGCATCAAAGCCAACAACTTCAATGTCCTCGGTGATATCGCCGAGAAGATGGGCAATGATGTCAACTACGACCTCGTTGCCGACATCGTGGAAATTTCCGATGGCAAAAAAACCATCGAAGCCGCAGCGATTGTCGCTCCCGGTCACGCTGACGATTCGCTCTCGATCGCCCTCGGTTACGGACGCAAGGGCGTTTCCGCGCTGATGGATGGTGTTGGTTTCGATGCCTACCCGCTTCGCACCTCCGACTCCATGCTTTTCCTGAGCGGAGTGAGTCTCAAGGTTACGAACCGCGACTACCCGATGGCTCAAACCCAGGAGCATCGCAGCATGGAAGGCCGCGATCTCGTCCGTGAGGGAACGGTTGACCGTTACGCTAAAGACAACGCCTTCGCCCAAAAGATGGGCATGGATAGTCACATCCCCCCAAATATTTCTCTCTACACCCATCCCGAACTGACCTCGAAGGAACAGTGGGGCATGACGGTCGATCTCAACACCTGCACGGGTTGCAACGCCTGCGTCGTAGCTTGTCAGGCAGAGAACAATGTCCCTGTCGTCGGCAAAGACCAAGTCCGCAAAAACCGCGACATGGCCTGGATCCGCCTCGACCGCTACTTCGCGGGGGATGCCGACGAACCCGAAATGCTCACGCAGGCCGTCATGTGCCAGCATTGCGAAAATGCACCTTGCGAAACCGTTTGCCCGGTGAACGCCACAGTTCACAGCGAGGATGGTCTGAATCTCATGGCCTACAACCGCTGCATTGGAACGCGCTATTGCGCGAACAACTGCCCGTGGAAAGTGCGTCGCTTCAACTATTTCGACTACAATCAGCGTCCGATCGACGAGCTCTACTGGGGTCCGCTTGCCAAAAAAGGCATGGCCGACAGCCTCAAGATGGCCAAGAATCCGAATGTCACAGTTCGTATGCGTGGCGTTATGGAAAAGTGCACTTTCTGCATCCAGCGTATCGAGGAGGCCAAAATCTCCCGCCTCGTGGAAGCCGGTCCGACTCCAGCCAGTGAAACGCCGGTCGCTTCGTTCAAGGTCGCTTGCCAACAAGCTTGCCCGAACGATTCGCTCGTTTTTGGCGACATCGCCAATCCGAAGAGCGAAGTCTCCAAAATGCGCAAGAGCCCACGCCGCTACGAGATGTTCAAGTATCTCAATGTCACGCCGCGCGTCCTCTACTTGGCCCGCATCAAAAACCCGAATGCGAAAATGCCAGGCGCCGATCAAGTCGGAATGGCCAACGGCTCTGGCCACCACGGCGATGCCCACGGTGCAGCGCACGATTCCCACAACGCTCAACCGCCACACGGCGCAACCCACGCCCCCGCCGGCCACTAACAGCTTCCTGACCAATGTCCAACCCGACAGCTACTGCCGAACACAACGAGCCCCTCACGGCGGAGGATAAACAGCTCGTCCGTCCACCGCTCGTCCTCAATGAGCGCACGATGGGCTGGATTAGCACCTACATCAGCTCAATCGTCGAAGGGAAAACGCCGACATGGTGGTATGTCTCGATGGCATTCACCATCCCGCTCACGCTCGTTTGCTTGGCGCTCCTCGCCTACCTTATTTCCACAGGCGTAGGCGTTTGGGGAAACAATCATCCCGTTGGCTGGGCGTGGGATATCACAAACTTCGTGTTCTGGATCGGTATCGGCCACGCCGGAACGCTCATTTCGGCTATTCTCTTCTTGACCCGCCAAAAATGGCGCACTTCGATCAACCGCGCTGCTGAAGCAATGACCCTCTTCGCAGTGGTGTGCGCCGGCATTTATCCTGCATTGCATGTGGGCCGCGTCTGGATGGCTTGGTGGCTAGCTCCAGTGCCTAACGCCAATGCGATCTGGCAAAACTTCCGCTCGCCTCTCTTGTGGGACGTTTTTGCGGTTTCCACCTATTTCACCGTTTCCGTTCTCTTCTGGTATACTGGACTCATTCCCGATCTTGCGACTCTGCGTGATCGCTGCAAGACCAAGATTCGCAAATTCATCTACGGCGTGCTCGCCCTCGGATGGCGCGGCGGCAACCGCCAGTGGCGCCACTACGAAATGGCCTATCTTATTCTCGCTGGCCTCTCAACCCCGCTTGTGCTCTCTGTGCACTCGGTCGTTTCTTTCGACTTCGCGACCTCCGTGGTTCCAGGCTGGCATACGACGATCTTCCCTCCTTACTTCGTGGCAGGCGCGATTTTCGGCGGATTTGCGATGGTTCTCACCATCATGATTCCAGCCTGCGCGATCTATAAGCCACTTCATGATCTTGTGACCGTGAACCATGTGGACAAGATGTGCAAAATCATCCTCCTCACTGGCTCAATCGTGGGTTACGCCTATCTCATGGAGCTTTTCATTGCTTGGTATGGCGCAAACCCCTACGAGCGAGCCGCTTTCTGGTATCGTGCCTTTGGTCCTTATTGGTGGGCGTATTGGTCCATGATGTTTTGTAACGTCATCGCTCCACAATTCTTTTGGTTCAAATTTTTCCGCACGCACCTCGTCTGGGTCTGGATTCTCGTCCAATTCCCGAACGCCGGCATGTGGTTCGAGCGCTTCGTGATCATCGCCACCACCTTGGCCCGCGATTTCACACCATCCGCATGGGGCATGTTCCATCCGACTTGGGTTGATATCTGCACTTTCATCGGAACCTTCGGCCTCTTCGGAACCTTGTTCCTGCTCTTCATCCGATTCCTTCCCATGATCTGTATGTTCGAAGTTAAAGCAGTTCTGCCAGAAGCAGATCCGCACCACGGGGAGGCTCATCACTAATGAACGCTGTCGGCAACACATCCGCTCCAGTCTACGGCATCGCGGCCGAATTCCAATGCGCCCGCGACCTTTACAAAGCCGCTGAAAAAATCCGCGACGCTGGATTCCAAAAATGGGATGTCTTTTCCCCATTTCCCATCCACGGCATGGACGAAGCCATGGGCATGAAACGCTCGATCCTCGGCAAACTCGTTTTCATTGGTGGTCTAACCGGCTTTCTCACTGCTGTGACCCTGGAATTCGGCACTTCCTCGTTCCTCTACCCGCTTATCGTTGCCGGAAAACCAACGAACCTCTACACTGTTCCGGCATTTTTTCCGATCATGTTTGAGTTGACCATTCTGCTCTCCGCATTCACAGCGGTCTTTGGAATGCTCATCCTCAATGGTTTGCCGCGCCTCAACCACCAGCTTTTCAACTGGGACCGCTTTAAACTCGTCACCGAAGACAAATTCTTCGTGGCCATCGAAGCGAATGACCCAAAATTCTCATCCCGCTCGGTCAGCGACTTTCTGGACTCCCTCGGCGGAACCAACATCACCACCATCCACGGCGACTAGACGATCATGCTGAAATACTTCTTCTATACATTCGTTTTGCTGATTGTGCTCGTGGTGAGTGTGGCTGGTTTCCGTGGTCAAAAGTCTAGCAAGCCTCCTTTTGAAATCTTCCCGGACATGGATCATCAGCCAAAGGTCAAGGCGCAGACCCCAAGCAGCTTTTACGCCGATGGCCGCGCAAACCGCGAACCCATCGCAGGAACAGTGCCACTCGGCTACGCCATGCCGCAGCACAAACCAGTCGATGGCTCCACCGGTGAGTCGGAGAGTCCTTACAAGCAAGTCAAATTCTCATCTGGCGTATCCTACTTTGACACGGGCCGCTTCGACAACCAATGGGGCACCGGTATGCCAATGGAAGTGACGCCGGAATTCATCGCTCGTGGTCAAGAACGCTACGCAATCTCTTGCAAAGTGTGTCACGGAGCAACAGGCGAAGGGAACGGCATCGCTGGAAAATACGGTCTCGTCGCCATCGCCAACCTGAACCAGCAACGCATTCGTGATATGGCAGATGGAGAGATTTTTAACACAATCACCCACGGCAAGAATACCATGATGGGTTACGGCGACCGCATTCAGGTGCAAGACCGTTGGGCCATCATCGCCTACATGCGTGCACTCCAGAAATCCCAAGGCGGTGCGACGATCAATGATGTTCCAGCCACCGAACGGGCAAAATTAGAATCGCAGACAAAATGAGCGGACACGAACCATCACAACCCGGCAGCCACACCTTCGACTACAAGCATGTCGGGGGTCGTTTTCTCGGTCTCGTCGCCCTCGCGCTCGTCGCCTTCGGCGCCGTCGCCTTTGGCGCTTTCACTGAGACCAAGCAGTTTGCCTTTTCTTACCTCTTCGCCTTCACATTCTTCCTCACCATTTGTATGGGCGGTCTCTTTTGGACCCTTGTGCACCATGCGGTGGATGCCGAATGGAGCGTCGTGGTTCGTCGGCAGTTGGAAAACATGGCAAGCCTTTTGGTCGTAATGGGAATTCTATTTATTCCACTCATATTTGTTGCCCCAAAGCTCTGGTATTGGATGACAAAACTTCCTGGTCAAGACATCCTTCTCGATGAGAAATGGCCGTATCTCACCAAAGAATTCTTCTGGATTCGTGCGGCTTTTTACTTCATTTTCTTCGCCGTAGCCAGCCTTTGGCTTCGCAGAAATTCCATAAAACAAGACACTTCTGGAGCAGCAAAATACACTCTACTTAATCGCAAGATCACATTCGGAAGCCTCCCGCTCTTCGCTATTTGCCTCACCTTCGCTGCCATCGACTGGCTCATGGGTCTCGATTACCACTGGTTCTCGACCATGTGGGGTGTCTATATCTTCGCTGGCACGGCGTTGAGTAGCCTCTGTGTCCTCGTATTAATTATCACGGCCTTGCGAAATGCGGGCTACTTTAAAAACGTGATTACCATCGAGCATTACCACATTTTGGGTAAGCTCATGCTGGCCTTTACCATCTTCTGGGCCTACATCGGCTTCAGCCAATATATGCTTATTTGGTACGCAAACATACCAGAGGAAACCACCTACTTCTTGCGCCGCAACACGGAGACATGGCAAATTCTCAGCACAGCACTCGTCGTGGGACACTTCTTTGTTCCCTTCTTGCTCCTCCTCTCAAATATGGGCAAAAAGAGCCCTGCCTTCCTCTGCGGTATGGCATTATGGATTCTGGCCATGCACATGCTCGACATCTATGTCGTTGTCCTCCCAGCACTTCACAAAGCGGGCGTCCAACTCAGCTGGCTCGATTTTGCCTGCCTCGTTGCCATCGGTTGCACACTCGCGGCGACATTCCTCAAGCGCCTCGGCGATGCACCGCTCTGGCCGCTGCGTGACCCACGCCTCAAAAATTCCATCGCTCTCAAAAACTGATGCAATCCGCCACCACTCATCACGAAAATTCCGCCGGACAGAAAAAACCTGTCTTCTGGATTTTTGTTGCCGCCTTGATCGGCCTCGGCCTTTTCTTCGGCATGAATTCCCTTTTCCTCGGGAAATCCAATTCCACACTTGATCCCGAAGACCCGGCCCGCGACGCCGAGCGTGTGAAAAACCTCGCGGACCTCAAAGCGGAGAACGAGATCAAGCTCAATACTTACGCCTGGATCGATCAACCCAAGGGATCTATCCAGATCCCGATTGCTGAGGCTATGGCACTTGTTATTGCAGACTTGAATGCCAAAAAACCAGCTGCAGCCTACCCCGTTCTGGATTCTACTGGCAAACCACTTCCATCCTCCACGCCCGCATCAAGCCCCGCAGCGGACGCAGCCGATAACCTTCCCAGCGAGCCGACTGCCGCCAGCCAGACCTCATCTAATGTCTTGGCCGCTCCCGTCGAGTCCGGCTCCTCCAAACCGGCCAAAACCAAAAAACCTGCCAATCAATGAGTAACGACCAGTCCAGCCAGCCGGACACTCTTAATAGCGCCGAACGCGCGACCATCGACTCCTCGGTCGCCGCTCCGGTGATTCTCTTTTTTGGCTCAGCCATCTTCTGGTTGCTCTTCGGCTCCGTTTTTGAACTGATCAGCGCCATCAAACTCGTATGGCCCTGCTTCCTCGATGGATGCGCGCTCCTCACCTACGGCCGCACCAGCGTGGTCTCCGTTAATGCGCTGGCCTTCGGCTGGGCAACACCCGCCGCGATCGGCATCGGTCTCTGGCTCACCGCCCGCCTCTGCCGTGTGGAGCTCGCTCGCTACAAGAGCCTCTTGGCCGCAGGAATCATTTGGAACATCGGCACATTTGTCGGAGTTGCAGGCATCTTGATTGGTGACAACACCTCGATCTCACACCTGAATTTCCCAGGCTACTCGACCCACATCCTCTTGTTGGCCTTCATTTTGATCGCCGTCTGGGCCATTGTTACCTTCAACCACCGCAAGTCCGGACCGCTCTATGTCTCCCAGTGGTTCTTGGTGGCTGGGTTCTTCTCTTTCCCCTGGCTTTACGCCACGGCCAGCCAACTTCTCGTCTGGAACCCTATCCAAGCCAGCGCCCAACCCGCCATCGCTGCTTGGTTCGTCGGTGGCTTCTTCAACCTCTGGCTCGCACCCATGGGATTGGCGGCTGCATTTTATCTCATACCAAAAGCCGTCGGTCGCCCGATCCATAGCAATCACCTCAGCCTTGTCGCCTTTTGGTCACTCCTTCTCTTCGGGGCATGGTCGGGAACAAGTCGCCTGATTGGTGGTCCTCTTCCGGCTTGGATGGTTAGTGTGGGAGTTGCGGCCAGTGTCATGCTGATTATTCCAGCGCTTGCCGTCGCCTTGAATCTCCATTTCACCCTTGATGGCCACTATGCGGCCATGAGTTGGAGTCCCGCACTTCGATTTACCATTACTGGCGTTTCGATGCTCGTTTTCACTTGGGTATTTACCGCCATCAACTCCTTGCCCACCGTAAGCTCTGTGACAAACTTCTCGGACATCACACGCGCCCTGAACTTGCTCGGCTACTACGGGTTCTTCAGTATGACCGCGTTTGGCGCGATCTATTACATTGTGCCTCGCCTTACCGGCAAGGAATGGCCTTCATCGTGCCTCATATCGTGGCACTTCTGGTTGGCCACGGTTGGTGTCCTCCTCGCCGTCTCCGTCCTCATTCTCGGCGGCCTCATCCAAGGCTTTGCTCTCCAAGATATCGGTGTCACATTCCGCAGTTCCATGGAGTTCGCTTATCCATTTAGGTTGCTAGCCGCACTGGCTGCCTTGCTGATCGTCGGGGCAAACCTCGCTTTCGCCCTCGCCTTCGCCTGGCTCCATTGGTCGCTCCGTCGCTCCGGCACGGTCCCAGCGCTTATCGCTGTGCGCGAAGAAAATTCCCAAGAGCCCGTCGCGGTATGAACAAACTCACACTTCTTTTCACTGGCATTTTTCTCACATTCGGCTCCGCATGGGTCGGTCTCGTTGCTTACCCAATGGCCAACCTCAGCAACATGCAGCCTCTTCCCAATGAGGAGACGGGTGGAGTCAATCCGCCGACGCAATCAGGCTTGGCTGTGGCTGGACAAAAAGTCTACGCAGCCAATGGTTGCATGGAGTGCCACACCCAGCAGGTGCGCCCTGATCCCCTTACGACAGATATAGCAAAACAACTTGGCAAACGCCAAACCGTGCCGCGTGATGAAATCCGCGAGCATACGGCACTCCTCGGCGAGTATCGCATCGGTCAAGACCTCTCAAATTACGGCGCACGGCAGACAGATGTGGCGGCGATTCACCGTCACCTCTATTCACCCAAGAGCGTAACCCCATGGTCGAACATGCCATCTTACAGCTACCTCTACGAATACCGCAAAATTGTGAGTCAGCCTTCGGCTAGCGCCATCCAAGGTCTCACAGGCTCCCGCGCCCCGAAGCCCGGATATGAAGTTGTTCCGACACAACAGGCCGAAGCACTTGTCGCCTACCTGCTATCCCTGAACCAAAATTACCCGCTGCCGGAATCCCCGGAGCCCACCGCCAAGTAACACCGTGACTTCTCATACGCCATCGAACGAGCCACCAAACGGCGAAAGCCCGGAACCTAACGCTCCCGTCCTCCGTGAAGGACCTGAGCCATCGGAAAAACGCGCCCCGGTGCCCTTTTGGTTGATCATCTTCGCCGCTGTCATCATTTTCTGGGCCGGTATCCACTTGGCACTCAATAGCGGTGGCTTTCGCGCCGATGTCTACAATCCCTCGCTCGTTTCCTGGAGCGGCGGGGGAAGCGGCGGTCCTGCTGTCGCTCCCGATCCCAAAGTGATCGGCAAGCGTCTTTACAGCCAAAATTGTGCCGTTTGCCACCAAGGCTCCGGCATGGGAGTCGCAGGACAATTCCCGCCACTTGTAGCCAGCGAATGGGTTGTGGGCGGAGATTGGGTGGGCGATAACCACCTCGTGAAAATTCTTCTCGCTGGCATGCAAGGCCCCATCCAAGTCAAGGGCAATACTTACAATAATGCGATGCCACCATGGTCGCAGCTCAAAGACGACCAGATCGCATCAATCCTTACCTACATCCGCTCCGAGTGGGGCAATGCAGCTACGCCGATCACGGGCGACTATGTTAAGACAGTCCGCGCCGCCAGTGCGGATCGCAAAGATCCTTGGACACAAAAAGAACTTAAAGCCATTCCCGCAGAGACAATTCCCGCAGGAGGTGCCGCCCCTGCCGCCCCGGCCCCCGCCGCACCGCCCGCCGCCTGATTTGACCCGACTATGAACTTCCTGCTGCGAATCCTTTCCATCACCGCATTCCTTCTCGTAGGCGGCAGCATCTCCGCCCAAGCCGAGCAACGCACCTCGAACCTTTACTGGGCCCCACCAAATATCACAGTCGGTGGAGAAAAAATCGACACCCTGCTCAACTTCATCTTTGTCCTCACACTGGTGGTATTTGTATTGACACAAGGTGTTTATATAATCTATCTCATCCGCTATCGTCGGCGTCCCGGGCACAAGGCCCATTACAGCCACGGCAATAACACCCTCGAATTCTGGTGGACCATCATTCCAACCGCCGTCTTCCTGCTCCTCGCCGTTTGGTCGAACCGCATCTGGTTCGAACTCACCGAGTCACCCATTGCTCCGGATGCCATTACCGTTGACATCGTGAGCTACCAATACGGCTGGGATTTGCGTTACGCCGGAGCTGATGGCCAACTCGGAGAAGGCGATGTGAAGCGATTCAGCGTCGAAAACAAATTCGGCGTAGATCCCGCAGACCCCGCTGGCAAAGACGACTTCACCTCCACCGAGCTCGTCATTCCCGTTGGCAAACCCATCCATGTGCTCCTTCGCTCCCGCGATGTGATCCACTCGTTCTACGTCCCATCCTTCCGCCTCTACCAAGACGCCGTCCCTGGGCGCACTATCAAGTGGATGCAATTCACAACCACCCGCACGGCGGAACTCGAACTCGCTTGCAGCCAACTCTGCGGTACCGGCCACTACAACATGAAGGCCAAAATCCGCGTAGTCCCTGTCGAGGAATACGAAAAATGGTATGCCGGCAAAGCCGCCGCAGCCAAAGAAGCCGCCGCCGCCCTCTAACTCTGGGAGGTCCATCCGCCGGCGTGGCTCGGAACGCCGACCTACCTGACGGCATCAGCGCCCGCAACAAGACGTAATACTAAGAGCTGAATGCTTTTGGACTCTATTGTAGCTGCGGTCTATGACCGACGATGGTTAGCGACTCCGGCGCTCATAGAGACGCCGTAACAAGTTAAAACGGCGCGCTAAAATTCAATACCTAATAGATATTGGTATAACTGGCAAATCAATATAAATCGCCTCCGGCAGCGCCTTCGCCAGAGTTGTCGTTCCCACCCGCCTCGGCGCCGTGAGCCAAATGATCGGACGCTCCCGCCAGCACTGTTCAATGCGAGTTATCCAAACTCGGTCGAGATACCATGAATGTCCATTGGCGTCTCGTTATTGCAAAAGCAAATATATTTTACTTATAGTCATTTTTCCTCCAAGCGACCTTGGGAGGGCCACCCTTTGCCTTGCTCGCAACCCTGCTCGCTGCACCCTTCGGACCATCTTCAATGGGCTTCCTTCGCCACGCCCGTTCGTTACTGAAAAGTAAACAACTCATCCTCTGTGCTCTCTGTGTCCTCGGTGGTCAAATCTGCTGAATGCGCGTTCACCCAACCACCGGCAAATCAGTAATCATCTGTGTCGTTCTTCTGCGAAGGCGCCGAAGGCGGCGGCGGACGAAGTGCAGACGGGTCGCGGGTGGGCTTCGAAGAACCACGCAGAGATCGAGCCGTCGTCACAACCCAAGCGCGGATGGATGAGAAATCAAGCAGAAGCTTCGCAATCCCAACCATGCCGCTTATGGCCACAGCAAAGACAAGCAAACCTGCAATAATATGGAACCAAGATGGATCGGTGAGAGGATTTTTTCCAATCGCAAACTCTGGCCCGAACACAATCGTGCCAATCGTGAGCATGAGAATACGCGCAAGGTTTCCGGCAATCGCCAATGGCACCGAACAGATAAAAAGGATCCACTTCTGCCACCACTTTACCAGCACCAGATTCCCATAAAGCGCGCTCGCCATCATGAGAGCAAAAAGGGACCGAATGCCAGAACACGGATCCGCCACATCCACCGCAAACTTTTTCCCCGCCGGAATCCCCAACAGTGGCTCCGGCGCCGAGAGGATGCCCGTGCCGTTTCGCACGACATCAATACCAATGAAATCCAGCGAAAAAACTGCCGCATGCGACATCAGCATGCGGAGTGGAAACGCGATGTAGTTGTCAAGGAACGGCACGGGCCAGGCAAAGACGAGAAAGATCAGTGGAAAGCCAAAGAAGACGACCGTGCGCAAGCCCAGTTGAAACCACACCGCTCCAATGACCATGGCTTGAAAAGCAAAAAATCCGATATAGTGGGTGCCCACTCGGAGACCTACCCAAAAAAATCCAAACGCCAAAATTACAAAAACCAGACCGGTCCACGAGGAGGTAGGTGCCGGGAGGGGCTTTTGGTAGATGCTGTGCACGAAAATCAGAAATGCGGCAGGCAATACTAGAAGGCAGTGCCCCCAGTCCCCGCTGCCCTTGGAGATGTTCAGAAATTGCTTGAAAGCCGACTCATTGAATTCCCCATAACCTTGAGAGTAAGGTATCAATGCAAAGAGTAAGAAAGGAATGAGCCAAGCCAACCCCAGCGCGATGAGCTGGCGGTCGGAGGCGTGTGAGCGAATCTGAGTGAGATATTTATTCACGAGCGGATAAGGATTGTTGCATAGGAAAGTGCTCTTCGACAATAGCGAAAGTGTGGAAATCTTTGACGGGATGGAGCGTCCAAGCGCCGCATTTTTGTGCCTCAGCAGGTGAGGGGCGGTTCGACACCAGATTTTGGACGAATCTGCCCTGCGATGGAATTTCTTTGATCCGGTAGCCCGAGCGATGCGCCGTGGTGGGCATGTCAAGCTCCAAATACCAACTTGCAAGCACACAATCCGCTGAAACGGCTTCCCAAGCCTGGCGTGTCCAAAAGTGGCCAGTTCCAAGCATCGATAGCGCTACCGATTGGTCGTAGGTCTCAGTGACCGTGGCAAGCCAATGTGGATTCGTCGAGGCATCCACCCGGCCCAAGTGATATGCGAGAATGTCCGCGTTTTCCGCAGCGAGGCAGCGCAGCATGCGTGCAGGTAAATCGGTGACCATCGGGAGGTGGTCGTATTCCTGAAAAAGAATATGCGTGAAGGATCGTCCCTGGAGCCAGTTTGTGGTGCGGGAAAAAATCTCACGATAGCTCTGCCGCTCCCGCTGGTGGTCGGAGGTTTTGTGCTTCGATTCGGTGAGAAGAAATTTCTGTGAATGCGAGATTTTTTGAAACGTATCTTGGCTTCCACCGTAAGCAAGTAAAAGGCTTTCCCTATCAAAACCAGCTTTTGTCCAGAGACATATCATTTTTTCGACTGATTCCGGATCGCGATGATCGAGAAGCACGAGGAGGACTTTATCAGGCTCGCCAGCCGAAACTGCGTGCTGTTTTGGAAAATCTACCTCCGGATGAGCTGTAAAGCCAATCGATTGCTTCCAATAGGTAAGACGCTTCTGAGCTATGGGCAGCGGCACGATAGCGCAATCGCAGCCCAACAAATGCACTCGCCCGCCCCAATAAAAAATCAAACCCCGTCCGAGCGGCTTGCCCGTTCGGCAATCACGAATCTCGGAACCGATCAAACGAAAGAACCACACGCCCATATCGCGGAGAGATTGCTTGAGTTGTTTTAACATTTTTTAGACAAAATTAACAAAATTAGGTGAGAAAAATTAGGATTCTCTTGCCACTTTTTACGTCTCTGTGTCCTCTGTGGTCAATTTTTTTAAACTCGGTTTCGGCAATTCGGTATCTTTCCTCACATCCTCAAACTCCTTCAGCGCCATGCCGACGACTTGGTCCATGTTGTAATAGCGGTAGGTGGCCAAGCGGCCGATGAAGGAAATGCCTGTGCAGCCGCAGTCGGTCGGGAGGTGGGGCGCTGGCGATCGGGCGGCTTCGTCGGCTAGTTCCTTGTATTTTTTGTAGAGAGCCGAGGAATCCGGCGCGGGGATCGGATAGTAGGGCTCCTTACCGGGGCCGAAGTCATCTGGGTATTCGCGAACGATCGTGGTGTTTGGGCAATCCTGCCCTGTGGCGTGCTTGACCTCGACAATCCGGGTAAATAGTTCCTCACCAGGGTAGTTGACTTGCATTGCCGGTTGGTAATGTTGAGGAGGAACGGGAAAAGCTGCTTGCGATGGCTGAGAGGCCATTGAAGCCAACGCTTCGGGCGTGAAGGATTCCGCCTCGAAGCGGAGTGATCGGTAAGGCAGGCGACCTAGTTGGAAATCGAAGAATTCATCAATCGGCCCGGTGAAGACGAGGTGCTTAAACTTCACTTGCGGAAGAATATCGCGGTAGGAAGTATTCAAACGCAGGTCCAGTTTGTCGCCGCAAGCACGAATCATATTTTCGAAGAGTTTGGTATAGCCGTGCTTGGGAAGAGCTTGAAACTCATCGCTCAAGTAACGATCGTCTCGGTTCGTGCGAAGCGGGATTCGCCCGCACACGCTGGCATCCAACTCTCTTGGATGTCTCCGCCATTGCTTGAGCGTGTAGCCTTTGAAGAACTTCTCATAAAGTTCACACCCCACCTGCGAAATAATGACTTCTTCGGAGTTTGCGGGATTTTCGATCGCAACCCGCTTCTCTGCAAGCCAAGCCTCCATCTCTTCGGTCGTCGACGCGCGGCCTATGAGTTGCTCGAAGGTATTCAGATTGATGGGAAAATTCCAATACCGGCCATCGGTATGTGAGAGGATTTTGTAGTCCACCGCATGCCATTCCGTAAACTGCGAGAGATACTCGCGAATCCTCTGCGAATTCGTCCGGAAATAATGCGGCCCGTAGGTATGGATGAGCACACCATGCGAATCGTAGTGATCATAAGCATTCCCGCCGATGTGGTTGCGCTTGTCCACCACCAGACAACGCTTGCCCAGTTGGGTCGTGAGCCGCTCGGCCATGGTTAAGCCGGAAAACCCGGCACCTATAATGAGAAAATCGAACATTTTTTAGACAGAATTAACGAAATTTACGGAATTGAGGAAAAGCCGTAGAGCGTGACGGGTCACTGGTATCTGTAGCGGCGGTCTGCGACCGCCGAGGCGAGTGAAGGACAGAGAAAACTGAAAACCACCTTTTGCATTTTTTTTCTCCGTGCTCTCCGTGTTCCGTGGTTCATATTTCCTCTCGAACCGCTCAGGGCCCTTCCGCTGCTGAGTTGTAAAAAATTCACTCTCTGTGGTCTCAGTGTCCTCTGTGGTCAAATGCTTTCAGGTGATCGGCAGTCACAGACAGCCGCTACAGGGCGCTTGGGGTAAGTGCCGTGCGGGCTGCATAAAGGGGGATATGGCGGAGGCGAGGGTCGCTGTGACCCGGTGCGGAATGAATTCGGATGCCATAGGGGGTGGACGGATGGCTTTGGAGGAAGAGATGGAGGCTTTTGAGCGTGCCTGTGGCGCCGGATTTGACTTCAATCGGAATGATGTATGAACCTACGGCAAGGAGGAAGTCCACTTCGGCTTGGCTGTTGAGGGCTTCGCGAATCCAGAAGTAGAGTTCGGGTTCCTGATCCGGAGGTGCGGCGGCGAGGAGCTCTTGGGCGACGAATTGTTCGGCGGCGGCGCCACGGTGGATGCCCAAGAGGTCGGGTTGGGCGACGAGTTCGGAGTCGATGCGAAGGGCGGCGTGGAGGAGGCCGATGTCCAGAAAAGCGAGTTTGACGCGGCGGGGATTTGCTTGTGCGGCAAGGGGCAGGCCTTGTCCGGAAGAGTGGGTGATTTGCCGGACGACACCGGCTTTTTCCAGAGCGCTGAGAGCTTGGCGGACAGAAGCAGCTCGGCGATCTGGGTCGATATTGGAAAATTTCAGGCGCTCGCCAACGAGGCCGGGTGTGCGAAGGAAGAGATTTTCGGCAAGGTCGGCCGGGATGCGCGGAGCGTATTTGGCGAAGTCGCGCCGGTAGGTTTGCAGGATGGAGAGTTGGGCGCGGCGGCATGCAGAGGGATCTGCGTTATCGATTGACTCTCGGAGGGCTTCGGGCATGCCGCCAGTGAAAAAGTAGTCTCGCAGCAGGGAAAGGGCAACGGTGTGAGCTGCGGGTGGAAGTGACTCGCCAGGCCCGAGGCTGGAGATGGCATCCGCAAGGTCGGGCTTGCTTTTGGCGAGAAGGAATTCCATGAAGTCCATCGGGTGGAGCCAGAGGGATTCGATGCGTCCAACAGGCATGGAGAATTCTGCGGCATCCATCGCGAATTCCAGCAGGGAACCTGTGGCGATGAGTGGAATGTGCGGTTTAAGTTCGTGGAAGTAGCGAAGCGCAGTGATGGCTTCGGGGCATTCTTGGATTTCATCAAGAAAAAGCAGTCCACCGGTGGCAAGCGGAAAGCCGATGAGGGTCAGTTGGCGGAGGATATCGGCCGGGTCGGGAGTGGCAAAAGCGGCTGTGGCGCTGGGATGGAGTTCAAAGTTTATTTCGACCAAGGGAATTTTTTCGATTCTGGCGAGTTCGCGAATGAGCCATGTTTTGCCCACTTGGCGCGCTCCGTGTAGCAAAAGGGGTTTGCGACTTTTGCGATGAAACCACTCTTGAAGAGATGAGAGAAGATGTCTTTTCATGTTTTGAAAATAGCAATAATAATGCTTTTTTCAAGACATGTTTTGGCGAAATTTTTTAGACAGAATGGTCCGCCTACGCGCTACGCGACTACGGCGTGACGTGGCAGGATGTGCAGAATTGAGGAAAAGCCGTAGCGCGTGACGTGTAACTGGTGGCCGGTATCTGTAGCGGCGGTCTGTGACCGCCGAGGCGAGTGAAGGACAGAGAAAAACTGAAAACCACAGACTCGAAAGCCGAAAGCCACTTTTTGCATTTTTTTCTCTCCGTGCCCATCTGTGCCATCCGTGGTTGAAAAATTTAGACAGAATCGACAGACCCGGAGCGTCGTCTTGCCGATCTGTCGCGGACCAATCACAATCTGAAGCCGACGCGGTGAAATCGAGGCCAAACGGAGAATCTCACCGACAATTTTTCTTTCGAATATACTGTGAGTGAATAATTTTTGCGACAAGCCGGATTTTTACTCAATGACTGAGTAAAAATACTTGATCTTCGAGTGGAGGAAAGAAAACATTTAGGCAACTTGACTCAAAAAAGCCCTTGGATTTTTTGAGAATTGAGGGAAATTTTCGGGCGATACGATGATGAGCTTGGCTCCGGGGAAATGTTCCAGGAAGGCATTCAAGCCTTGAGCCGATTTTTTTCGGCCCGATTTCACTTCGATGGCATAAAGTTGTCCTTGATACTGATGGATAAAGTCCACTTCGGCATTTTTTTCGCGCCAGTAGAAGAGTTCACCTGGCAATTGGAGCAATTCCGCTCCTACAGCGAGTTCGAAGACCCGACCGCGCCGCTCGGGATCCGTGGTATCCATCTTGCCGGTCGCCATCGTGTGGAGCGCGGGACAGGCGGGGATCACTTTTGGGCTGGAACTGCGCGCCAGCCACGCTTTGGCGGAATATTTTTGGAGGGCATGGATCAAAAATGCTCCGCCATAGAGTTCGATGTAATACTTTACCAAATCGGTGTTTCCGCGATTCTGTAACTGTCCGAGCAGCTTGGTGTAGCTGATTTCCTGAGCGGGATAGTGACAGAGGATTTCAAAGGCTTGGCGGAACAAGGCGGGATTGGCAACTTTTCGGTTCTGGAGGATATCCTTGCCGATGACTGCCTCGACGATAGATTCCTTCATGTAGGCATACCAGCGGTCGGCATCACCCTCAAAGGGAACCGCGCCGGGATAGCCTCCGAAGATCAGGTAGCGAGTCAGATCATAGCCAAAAGCCTCGTGCAATTCGTTGTATTTCCATTGATATACGCGGATCAATTCAAAACGCCCAGCAAGACTTTCCGTCAACCCGCTATGGAGTTGAAGCGCACTCGACCCCAAGAGAAGAACCCTCACTCGCCCCGCTTGGGAATCCCAGAGCGCCTTGATGGTTTCAGCCCAGTTGGGCACTTTTTGAATTTCATCAACGATGAGGAGGGTGCCATCGCCCAAGGCCAAAGCTTTTTGCCATTGCTCCAATAACCAACTCCGGTCACTGACCAGTAAACCATCCGCATTGGCATAAAAAAAAGGCCCACTCCAACGCTGCAAGAGTTGCTTTACGCCCGTGGTCTTACCGACTTGGCGAGGCCCAATCAGAACTTGAATGAGCACATCGCGAGAGCGGAAACGCTCTTCTAAAATCCCAACAAAAGCTCTCTCATAGGTCGGCAACATAAGGCAATTAAGAATTGATAGATTAGTCTATCAAAAATAATAGACCTGTCTATTGAAAAATAGATTTCAGGTATAAGACCAAAAGCTGAATGCTTTTGGACTCTACTGTAGCGGCGGTCTATGACCGCCGATGGTCAACCAAAGGAAGGTTGGTTCTAGACATTCTCAAATGTAGCGTAGGCGTCTCGCCTGCAATGGTCTCGGGGAGCGCACACGCCTCAGGCACACAAGCACACGCCTCGAGGGGTGCTGCGAAACAATGCGGCCTTTCAGAAAGAAACTGCTTTGCCTTACGCGGGTTGTTATTATTCTCGGTGGTCAACCATGCGGGTGAGTGGAAAGACGCAGAAAGGCAAGCATTGTGATGCGGCACCAGGCAATCTCCTTGGCGGATTGGTCTTGCCAATAAGCGAGCGACCTCTCGTGGTGAAGATGGTTTTCATCCACCAAAGCAAGCCACACTTCAACTCCTAACTTAAAAAGATTATCATTCTAATTTTAAGAATTTTATTTAACCACGGATTACACGGATTAACACGGATGGGGAGAATGGGGGGTGAGACTAATGGCAGGCTGCTTAGGTGGCATGGATGATCCCGCAAAGCGGGATTGGCGAGGAAAAATCGAAACTCGCGCAAGCTCGCTTGCAGAGGTTTGTTTTTTCGCCGCCCCATTCGCCCGGCGACTGCATCCAAGCCCCTCTTTATCCGTGCCCATCCGTGTCCTCGGTGGTCAATCCTTGCAAGCCCGTTCCAATCGAAGAACTTCGCCAACAATTTTTCTTTTGAATATATTTTAAACAAGCAGACTAAGTGATAAATGAGATTTTTACTCAATGATGGAGTAAAAATACTTTCCCTCTGAGAAGAAAAACTTTTGGCTTGGATGGTTTTGTTGCTTGAGCTTACATCACCGAATTTTGATAACCCATTTGTCGTCAATATGCGAAATCGTAAGTTTATGCTCACTGGCAAATCGCTTCACGGCATTTTGAACGCCTAGCCACGACCAGTCATCTCCGAAAAGAATAGAACCCTTTTTCACGACCTGCGAGTAATCCAAAAGATCTTGATAAACATCATCCTCCTCGTGACTCGCATCAATGTAAATGGCGTCAGCTTGGATGCCTCGCCGCATCAGCCACAAGGCGGCAGATGAAGAATGCAGCGGAAAAGGAACTACAATGTCTTGAACATTTGCATGGCATACATTGGAAAGAAAAGTGTAATAAACTTGAGGAAATCCGTGATGGCAGTTTAGCGACTGAAAGCGGTTTGGATCATTTTGATCCTCCCAGAACTCAATCGCTCCGAGCCAAGTGTCTATGCATAAAATCGTGCCGCCGGAGCGAGCCCGCAGAAGTTTCGCCATGGTTAGTGCTGAACCACCCTTCCATGTGCCTACCTCAATGACGAAGCGTGGATTGTATTGGGCAAAAATTTTGGCAAATGCCGGCGAATCACTCCCCCAACCAGATGGATCGCTTGGATATTTCGAAGCATCAAAGTTCTTATAGATATCCTTTCCATGGATTTGTTGCATAAGCCACTTGAAGTCCACATCGCTTTCTTGAGCTTCCTTTGCTGTGCGTTTGATACCCGCTTTTTGCTTTCGGACAATATAGCCAAGTTTTGTAGCAATTTTATTTAATAAGTATTTAACCATATGATTTTAATCTAAAAATAATGAAAGATAATTCGCTTACATATTTCATCTATCCTCTGTGCTCTCTGTGCCTTCTGTGGTCAATCCCGTTGGAACTAGCGCTCACCCACCGAAGCAAGAGCAGATTCCATACTATTCCGGAATTTTTCAACAGTAAAATTCTCTTCATATCGCCGCCGGCCGGCAGAGCCCATTGTCCTTCGCAAATCTGGATCGGAAATGAGGTGCTCCAAGCGCTCGGCGATGGATTTGGCATCCTTTGGAGGGACAAGGAAGCCGGTTTCTCCGTCCACCACGATATCCGGGAGGCCGCGCCAATCGGTGGAGACGACTGGCAAACCAAACATCATGGCTTCCACGGCCACCAATCCAAAGGATTCCGCAGAATAATGCGTTGGGAAACAAAAAACATCCGCTCCTGCATAGGCCTTCCATTTTCTGTCGTCATAAAGCGGGCCAGTGAACTCGACAGTCCCTTCAAGCTGATGGTTTTGAACAAAGTCTTTGAAATTCTTTTCCTCCACCTCGGAGGCGGCTTTTCCTACGATTTTGCATCGGAAAGATGCGCCACGCCGTTTCAATGTGGCGCAGGCTTCCAAGAGAATGCCTACGCCTTTTTCCTCGCTTACCATTCCGCAAAAAAGAATCTCAGCCATAGCGTTGGGCGTGGACTTATTGATTTCGGAGAGCGTGCTTGGTTCAGGAATTCCGTTTGGGATAAGAGCAATGCCCTTTGATTTCAAAAATTCTCCATCCCGCTTGCCATAATCGGAAATAGCAATGGAAAGCGCTGGTTTTCCATAAGCCAACCAGAAAGCTTTTTGTAACAGCCAAGGTAGGCGCGCGTAGAGATCAGCGAGTCCATTGGCGTGAAAGTGAAAAACCGTTTTCTTAAAAAGCCAGCGCGTGCCAATGAGTAATACGCAATCGCGCAAGAACGGCACCATATTTGGACTTGCCGGCGGGTAGTAAAGAACCTGCGCGCCGGTCCGAAACCGAGCCGCCACAATACCAAAAAAGACCGCCACCAAATGAAAAATCTTTTTCCACCTGAAAACGCCAACTTCCTGGATATCACCCGAAAATGCCATTCGCACATGGTGGAACTTGACTTTGGAGTAGTCGCCTTCCAAAAGGAGTTGGTTCATTACCGCTTGACCATGAAAGGGCGGCGGCGTTTGCGCCACGGCAATGATGGAGATCACTTGTTTAGCCATAAGTCACAGACGGATGAATTTAACCACGGATTACACGGAAAGACACGGATGGGAAGAATGGGGTGCGTGACTACTCGTAGATTGCTTGGGTGGCATGGATGATCCTGCAAAGTGGGATTGGCGGAGAAAAATCGAAACTCGCGCAAGCTCGCTTGCGGGAGGTTTGTTATTTCGCCACCCCATTCGCTCGGTGACTGCATCCAAGCCCCTCTTTATCCGTGCCCATCCGTGTCATCCGTGGTTCAGTTTTCCCCTAAGATTTTCCCATAAAGTTTAGTTTGAGATGCGTTTGATCTCAAGCCTGGCATTCTTGAAATTGAGAAGCAGAGCGGTTTTCAAGCTCGTGATGTTGAGATAGCCAAGCATCTGGGGGATGAGGGTGCCAATGAGTTGACCGTCGTACTGAACGGGATATTGTTTCTGCTGTTCGCAGATAAGACCTTCCTTGGTGAGTTCGATGACCAGTGCGCGCTCGTAGAGCTTTTCATCAAGACCAGGCTTCAGTTTTATTAAGCACGTTCATGGCAGCACCGATGATGATTTTCGTGAGTTGTTCGTTATTGTTAAGCATGTTTTTTACCGCAATAGCTTTACGAAGAGGTTTCCACCACGGATGGCACGGAAAGACACGGATGGGAAGAATGGAGGGGGGGGTGAAACTACTCGCAGACTGCTTGGGTGGCATGGATGATCCCGCACAGAGGGATAGGCGGAGAAAAATCCACACTCGCGCAAGCTCGCTTGCAGGAGGTTTGTTGTTTCTCCGCCCCATTCGCCCGGCGACTGCATCCAAGCCCCTCTTTATCCGTGCCCATCCGTGCCATCCGTGGTTCCAGTTCTTCAGGATTTCCAGATCGTCAAGATCAATTGGCAGGCCATAATCCGGAGACGCTTCCTTTCAGGGATTTATATCCAGAAGAAGTCTGGATTTTTGTATTCAGTTGAAAGTTTTGATAAGCACCAGCTAGGAATCGTCGCAACCGGTTGTGGAGAGTAACAAACGGCTTTACTACTATTGGAGGCCAATGCGTTTCCGCCCACCATTGTTCCAGTTCTTTGCAATTTTTGTCCGCGCTGAGATTTTGTCCGGTGAAGGCATAAGCTGCCAGAGGCAACTGGCAGGCATGGATGTTTTTTCGATTCACCAAAAAATGCTCCATCAAAACTGCATCGCTGATCACTTTCCAGCGAGGGTTCAGAGGCGGATTTGGCAGGGCCGATTTTTTAAAGAACATGGCGCAACTCAGCGAGTGCAGATGAACTAAGCGCGTATGCCAAAGACTGGGAAGCATAATTCTTCTATAGCAAATGGCCTCCATGGAAGAATTAAGCAAGATCGCATCACCAAGCAAAACATCCAACTTTGTTTGCTGCTGAAAGATTTTCGCCACTTTGGAAAGGGTCCCGGGCAGATATTGCTCGTCGGAGTTAAGCCATGCACAAATTTCTCCAGTAGATCGCGCAAGGCCACGATTAATGGCGTCATACATTCCGGCGTCCTTCTCGCTGAAGATTTTGAGGTAGTAATGCGCCTGGTCGGGCACGGTTGGACAGGAATTAACCACAGAGCGCACAGAGGACACGGAGCGAAAATGACGTTTTGCATCATGCTTTTTATGAGGACTATGAAACTTGTTGGTTAGGAAGGAATCGTTGGCCGCCTGGTCGGGAGCGGATTGAAGGATCGCAGGCGGGACGCCCATGCCACATTCTTTAGCATGGAAAATCAGCTGACCGTTACGGTAAAACTCCGCGCCGAGTTCACGAGCCAGTTCCTCGATACCCGGCGTTTCGGCATCTTGGATGATGTGCTCGACTCGAATAGCCGAGTGCAAGACTTGATCCCGCACGCTGGCGATACACAACCGCAACCAATCAAGTTGGCGAAAGGTAGGCGTAACGATGCTAAATTCGCGATTCAAGATGAGTTATGACAGAATAATTGTTGGCAAAATCATTGGTGGGAATCTTTTTAACCACCGCTTACACTGATTAACACAGATGGGAAGAATGGGTGTATTGGCACCCATAGGCAGCGCTAAAACTAATAGATTACTTAACTAGCCAGGTGGAGGAATTCCAGATTGCGAAAGCTATGAAAATCCTCATCAAAAGAAACGATGCGACACTTTTTGAACTGAGCCAGTGCCGCTAGGTAACAATCCGTCCAGAGGTGGTGTGGGAAGTCTGGCTGGCGGGATAATGCCATGAAAGAATGGTCGATATCTGGAGAATCCACGATGAAACGTACTTGAGCTTCGGTGCGATATCGTTGATATATTTCCCAGGCCTCGTCAGTTGTTAGCGGGCGGCTCAGGATTTTGGGATGAGTGGAGAGGCGCAGAAAGGACAGTGCCGTAACTCGGCAGAAGGCAATTTCAGGAGCGGATTGGTCTTGCCAGTAGGCGATTGCTATTTTATGGTGCGCATGGTTTTCATCCGCCAAAGCGAGCCAGACATTCACATCCAGAAGATCTGTCATAGGCTTCCTTCTATCCGGATCTTGGAGTCTGTTTCGCGGATGGCCTGAATATCCTCTTCTTCAAGGATTGCGTTGAGCTGGCGGTTCGTGAGTGCTGGGGATGGCGGCTGCCCCAGAACCCGGTGGATGGCGACCGGCGGTGGCATGCGGCGCTTGGAAGGAGAACTGGCGGTCGCCTGTGAGCCTAAGCCAGAAAGAATGAATTGGGTGATCAGGTTTTTGAGTGTTGTCCGTTGCTGAACTGCGAGGGTTTTCGCCTCGCGAAAGAGTTCGTCTGGAAGATCAATCGTGGTTCTCATAAACGCATATAAGCATAAAAAATTTTTATGTCAAGGTTGGCCTTCCGTGCTTTGGCAGTTTGGTGGGCGAGACGCTCACCTCCACGCCTTTCAAGTTGGCACTACTCGGGCCGCCTGATTTTTCTCCGTGCTCTCGGTGTCCTCGGTGGTCAAAATGTTTTCAGCTGATAGCAGTCACAGAAGCCGCTACAGGGCTTATCGAAATAGCTTTACCTCTTCTTGTTCTTCTTGTTGGTTCTTAAGCCTGCTGGCCGATTCACTCAGGGCTTTGAAAGATTGATCTTTAAAAAGTGTGCCCTGCCAGCGTGTGTAATCGAAGAGTTATCTGAGCACGAGACTAATAAAACACGCCGCCTCCACAAAACCCAGTGAAGTGGAAAATGCTGTCATGCCCTTAACGCGAATCTCGGTGTCAGTCATTATGGTTGGTTGAACGTATAGTCCACTGGGTTAAAAAATGCAAGTTCTGAAATTAAATCGGCCTTCTTAAGAATTCCAGTATCCGTAGTGAAGAAGATGGGGGCGCCGGCTTCGATCGCACAGGAAAGGTGAATAGAATCCTTAGGCTTAAATTCCATGAGGTGAATACGCCGCGCTCGAGAAAGCAATCCCTCGCTGGCTGAAATGTCAGCGGCGGAGAGCCCTCTCTAGACCGCTTTGGTATTAGCGTAAGCGAAGGAGATAGTGCATAAGTATGAATGTTGAAGATGTTCCTATCATGGTTCACATCTTTTATAAACACTCGAAACAGGCCTTGGCTCGTTAAACTTAATCCATTTCCGTGCTGTCCATTCAAGCCTCTCAACAGCAATGGCAAATCTCTTAATGAGTTTCCCCTCGGTCGACGAGCCGGCAATTTTATCGCTCAAAAGTTTGAATACCTCATTTGGATGCTTGGTATCTATGGAAGGCAAGTCGCAGCCGATATCCATGGCATCAATGCCGCGCTTGATACAGACAAGAGTCAACAGTGATTGGTCGTGCCTATGCTCTTTATAGCCTGAGAGTTCCGGCAGGCCCATCGCACTGGGATCATCACTTATCAGTTGCCGCTGGGCGGAAAGATTCATCCAATCAGCAACAATTTCTTTGGAAACTAAACCATTAGTCCAAGTGGAAAAGCTGGCTTGTATTGGTGCAGTCGTGTGAACGGAAGGAGTATCCATCGACATCGATACAAAAGCATCGCGCTTCGTCCACATCGACATCGGCCCACCCCAAGGAATTTTAATTCCCGGCATGACAGACTGCTCATGGGTTTTCATCCAATCCAAAAAGACGTCTAGGGAACCACTTAATAGCTTGTAGGGAAATGTTCTGCCCACATCACAATAAAAAACGATGTCTCCATCGGGCGTCTCTTCAAGTTTTTTTTGAATAATAAATGGTTTCCATGCATAAAACCCCGAACCCCGTTCGCTGACTCTGATCTTGGGACAGCGATTCTCGAATCCTGCCGCCAGAAGTCTCTCAGGAGTCCAGTGGGTTACGGCATCTACAAACCCATTTGCTAAAGCCGACCAGCCAAGAAGAATTTGCCGATGGCGAAAGCGCGGCGTTGCAAAGGTTACTAAATGAGTGTGCATTATATTTCATATAAAACCGAACGCCGCAGTCAATTTTTGTACCACTCAACTAAAATGACATCTGCAGCACGGCGATTATTAATTTTTTCTCGATTGAAGATTGCTAAGCAGTTATTAAAAAAAGATGAAAGATTATTAAAGAGGATGCGAAGTTTTGTATTTTTATCAAAGGCTAGCGACTCTATGCCCCCAACTTGAAGTAGTGTTGATCGCGCGCTTAAAGACAGAAACGATGAGGTTGGAGGCGCGTGAAATTTACACTTTAGGTTCAACTTCTGTGCTAAAACCGAGTAGGCTTTTGTATTCCAACGAGTCAAATGGTGCGGTGGATGGTTCAGAATATCAAACCAACCTGCCTCGAATGACATAGGAGAATAGGGCGTCGATGTTAGTATTCGACCACCATTGTCACAAACTGGCTTTAATGATTCGATAAATTGAACTGGATCTTTGACATGTTCTAGGCAATGAAAAGAAACGGCTATGTCTGGCAGTTTGGTTGAAGTTTTTATAAAATCATATATATCACATTTAGATGCTATTAATCCTTTATTTATACAAGCACTGACTGCCTCAGGAGATAAATCAATACCTTGGGAAACTATATAGGATAAATCTTTTATGTAATCCAAGAAGACTCCAGATCCACAACCGATGTCTAAGAGACTTAAGAAGGATGAAGTCGACAGAAAATTATCTTTTACATACTGATACTCCCAGCGAAATGATGGATAATATCCTTTTTGATTTGCCAAGTAGTTGTAATATTCTGAGCTTCCTGGAACCATTGGAGAAGCAAACTCCAGACTACAATTTTGGCATCTCATCAATTCATATTTTTGATTGCAAATCTCAGCGCTCGGTGGCGCTGACAAAGAGTAGTAGCGTTGTAGTTCGGTTGTTATGGTAGTTGGAGACAGATGACAAACAGAGACAGAATCATGAGCGCAGATTGGACACATAGGAGTTGTGACTTAGAAGTTTTTATTTTTTTGGTTTTTAGATTCGATGTTTATTACTTCAATTTGACGAAGAAGCCATGCCACGCACAGTATCGAAAAAATGTTTCTTAAAAGCTTCAGGAGAGTGGAATTTCTCCCAAACAGCTTGATATTTCGCTAAATAGTTGGAGTTTCGGATATGGTTCATATCAATCAGAGCCTGCCGTAATTCAACACGTGTAGTTGTGCAAACCGGCAAATTTTCTTTAATAAAGTATCTGGGTATGGACGCATAAGAGGGTCCATAGACCAATATGGGAGAGCCAGATGAAAAATATTCTAATATTTTGCAAGAAAACGAGGTGGTAACCATGATCCGCTCGCTTTCCAAAAAACTATAAGGCAAAAAGCATGCGGAAGCTTGGGCCATGCGCTCCATACGTTTTTTATTTGGAAGATTTTGATGAAAAACAAGATGTTTTTTATCAGAAAAAAGCGATAGCACTGTCTCAGGAGAGCAATAACTCAGGATTTCTAACTTCCAAGGTAGTCTGCTAGTGGATTTGGCGTTAAAATCGGAGATTTCATCATAAAGATCTTTGAGTGCGCTGAGGTAGAGAGAATTGAGTCCCCCTATGAAAACTATATTTCTTGTGGAGTTTTTGTTGCTCGGAAGGATTACGGGTGCCACTGGTGCGTTTTGGCTTGGAAGAGGCAACCAAACCGCTTTGCATTGAAATTCACTTTTTAAAAAATCCACAAATCCTTCTGAAATGGCAAAGACAGAGTTGCTATTTTTTAATACGAGAGCAAGCGTTGGTTTGATCCAGAATCGAACCCACTTTGGTTGTCTGTATTTTGCGGAGGCTTCGATTTCATCGACCAAATAGATGTGGGTAGAAATTCCTAATTTTTGCAGAAGTAAGATATGAAGAAGAAACCAACAATCGCCTCCGCATAGAATGAACCAGTCTTTCCCTTTACAACGGATATCCTTTGAAAAAATAATCCAAATCCCAAAAATCAAAAAGTCCAATATTGAACCTAACAGTGGAGATACATGCTTAATGCCATAGCCACTGGCATCAGGATGTAGAACTACCTTTGTATCCCCAGAGGCCTTCTTAATAGCGCTAAGCGAGATCGAGCGGCGAAATTTTCGGGTTAACACAAAAGCCAATCGCTCGCTGATCGAGCGAAGAATTTGAATGGCGATGCCATGATTGCCGGCTGCTTCTTCCAATAAAGGAGGGGCGTCTGTATAAAATACCCAATTGCGATGTATCATTAAACTTTTAACCCTTTCTGGCAAAAATGTAAATCGAAGATCCCCAAAATTGAACTCGTTGGCGAGAGGCCATCCAAACAAGTTGGGTCAAGATCATCTGCGCCAATCGCATGAGAGGTTTTTTCCAAGCGGCCCCATGTTGAAGTCCAGGAATGGCATCATCGCAGAAACGAACATCTTGGAAACCTTCCAAACGGCATAAAACACGCAGGCAAGTCGTCGTATAAGCCCAGGTATGAGTGACATCGTTGTAGAGGTTTAAGCCGAGAAGTGGGCTGTCCGCGTTGGGCCCTCTTAGCACCAACCAAGCACCAGGAGAAAGTCGACTGTGCGCGATTTTTAAAAAACGAATAAAATTCTCTCTTTCAATATGCTCATAGAAATCTAATGCAATAATACTATGGAGACTCTCCTCTCTGAAACGCTCCGTAAGGTCTGAAATCGAGTCCGCATGGCGAATAGTGGCAGTAACATGCTGTGCCAATGCTACTTCCTTTGCAGAAAAATCACTGCCCTCTCTATTTGTAAATCCCTGCTTGCGAAGCCAGAACTGGAGAATTCCAGGTCCAGTCGCCGCCTCATAGATGCAGTCGCTCTTGTTAGTCGGCAAAAAGGGACTAATAATGCGGCTAAAAACAATATCGCTTTCGCGAGAAAGTCGTTCGACATCATCCGGCCCATTTATTTTACGAGCTTCGGACTGTCGAGTGTAAAAAGAATTAGCGGTCATTTGTTTGAATCTTTTACAAATACGGCATCCAATGAGATGATAGCTGCACTTTTATCAAAACCATGTTCCAATACGCCTTGAAATTGGAAGCCCGCCTCAGATAAAAGATGGACGATGTCAACAAATCGTGCTTGCTCAGCATATAAACTTCCAACAATTACTTCGGTAATCACAACACTTGTCATTTCCAAGACATTTTTAGCGCCCTTCAGCACACAGGTTTCGTGTCCTTGAACATCCAATTTCAGAAGAATATCTTCTTTTAAAGAAATATTAGAATTATTCAGCCAGTGATCAAGCGTTACACAGGATACATTTTCTAAAATTTTGTCTTGAGTTTCGGGAAATAAAGCAAGTTCAACCGCTGTGGATTCGTGTAGCGATGATGATGAGGGGTGGTTGATGTGGTGAAAAATTTGTCGATCTTTACAGGTGTCTGAGAGCGCGACTTGAAAAACATCCCATCTGTGGCTATCCTTAGCGATACGCTTTAGTTTTTTAAATGTGGATTCCACGGGTTCAAACGAATAGACCGAGGCCTCTGGAAAGAACTTGCGCGACCAGAGTGCAAACTGACCTTCATTTGCTCCGGCATCCAAAATCGTCCGAATGTTGTAGCGCTGTGAAATGCCCAACAAGTTCTCACTGGGAAGTTGCTGAACGGACTTGATTTGGTAGCCGAAAAGCCTTAAGAAACGATTAAAATTTTGTCTAAGTCTTGGCAGCATTCTTTAAATAATGTTGAAGATGAATAAATTGAAGGAGGCTAACACGATAGTTAAAACAAATTCCAGCTAGGAGTGGGGCGAGAGTTAACCCTAATAAACCCAAGTGCGGAGTGAGCACTATTGATAGGAGAAGTGCCAGCAAGCCAGTAAGTAGAGTCGAGAGCAGAAATGGATTACGACCCGTTGCAAGAATTATTTGTGCCGCAAAACTTGAAATGCCAAGCAAGACGAAGTCTACCGTCAGAACCGCAAGCGCTGGGTCCTGAAGGTAGGATTGTTTGTGTAAAAGAACTTTTGCGGCTATAGGACTTAAAAAATAAAAAAATAATCCTGAAACAATAAAAGCAAATAACCCTAAGCGCATTACTTGAGATATTTTTGAAAAGGCACTCGTAAAATCTCGAGCTCCGACGAGGCGAGTGAGGAACGGTAGTTGTGGTAGGCATACCTGCATGATGACCAAATTGAGTGCCCCGGCAATTTTTTGCGCCACATAATAGGGCGTCACGCTCTCAGCGCCAATAATCATTCCGGAAATTGTTGGCTGGATTGTATAAATGAGCGAGGCAAATACGAGAACTCCACCAATGGGCAGCGCGCATTTTGAGAGGAGCTGCACTTGTTTCCAACACCCACCATTCCTTCTAATCCATGTTGTATTCACGGAATCCAAACTGCGTAGTGATTTCGGAACCAAATACCGAACTAAAATCCACTGCACAAAGGCTGTTGTAAGAAATGCGCAGCCCATTCCAATAAGGCCCAAACCAATACTTGCGGCAACTACTGCCAGAGCGCCAGAAAGGAGTATTAGGAAGCCAGCGAGAGCCTTTGTTTGAAAAGTTAAGCCGAGGCCATTGACAAGAGCTGCGTGTCCGAGGCTGAGAATCTGGAGAGTAGCTGAAACAACCAATGCATACCAGCAAAACCGGGCTTCCCAATCTTGAGCAGGTAATAAGCGACCGAAGTTTTGAATTAGTTCAAAGCTCAGTGCGCCAATTACTAAAATGGAAAGTGCTGTTACGCGATACATTCGAATCATGATATGGAACAAGCATGACACTCCGCCAAGGCCTGCTGGAAGATTTAAAAAACCATGCGACAAGCGCGTGTCATTATTAACGCCAAGCGTGAAGGCTGCTTGCCGTGAAATAGCAAACCCAAATCCCATATCCAAAAGGGACAGCATCGCTATCAATCCCTGAAACGCAAACCACACCCCGGCACGATCAGGGCCTAAATAGTGAATCGAAAGTGGAACCAGCAATAAGGCCACCAGCATACTACTCCCCTGCTGAAACAGCCCAGCCAAAGCGCCTGTTCGCGCCGGGTGAGTCTGGATGTATAACTTGGTTTTTAAGAACACGAATTCGAAGAAACTCCTACAAAGTCACTTTCTTCGCTTGGTAGGAAATTGGGTCTATCGCAGCAATATTAGCAAGCGCCGCAGAAAAAACCAAGACGACAATGTTATAAACCCCGCCTCCACCAAGAATAAAAACTGGGATCATGGAAACAGAGAAAAGCAGGCACACGAAGAGAGTATCGTACGTAATATTTTTAGAATCTTTCGCCAGCCTGAGGATTTTTAACATCGAAATGATAAAGCCAATAAATACTGATACATACAAAATTGTTCCTAACAGCCCGACTGTAATTAATAAGTCGGTGACGATGTTGTGAGTCGCCCCTCGGCGCAATGAAACTTCCATCGCGCCAAAGTAGCCTTCCAGTTTTACTGCCACGATATCCCGTTCTGTAAAAGCATGAACACCGCGGCCGATAAAAAACTTTCTGCTGTTGGACTTCCATTCATCGAATGCCCTTGTCGCCAGCAACCAGCGCCAATTACTTGAAGCGTCAATATCTCCTTTGGCTTCGGGCATATCCATTCCAGGGATCATCGCAAGGCTTCGCTGCAGTCCGAATGGAACATAATCTTTATCGGTCTCATAAGCAATCCGCGCACCGACGATGAGAAATACGAAAAGCAAGAAAATCACTGCAACCGCAGCGATGTGTTTTCTAATGAGTAAGCAGAGAATCACCAAAAATGCCGTGATCACCATGGTCGCTCGACCCATACTTAAAATACTGCCGATGATGCCAAGAACAAGTAATAAGATCCATAAAATTTTTTGAGTGCCATTAGTTAAATTCTTATTTCGTGAGGTTAACATGGCGATACCGAAAAGCGATACTAATGGGGATAAGCCGCGGAGAGAAAAAATGTTATCAGTGAGATTTAAGACAGGAATAAAAAGCACCGAAGGCGAAAGTATTTCTCCAGTGACTAAATCTTTTTCTCCCACACCGATCACAAATGACGAGTAAGCTCGCAAAATAATATTAAAAGAAATCGCAAAAAGAAATATCATTCCAATCCAAGTGTGCGGTTTACTAATTGGAGGAATAAAGCGGACAAAGCGGTTGGTCGTCCAGACAATGGCGAATACTGCCCAAAATGAAAAATATTGTTTCGCAAGATTTCCAAATGCAACCACAATCTCTGGTGAAGGATAATAATAAGTTACATATGCATGAATCAGAAGGTAAAATGTAAAAACAATGAATGCCTTGTTAAACAAAACGAATGCTCCAGATACTAAAGTCTCATTCGGTGCTCGCTTGGCCTTTTTCCAAAAATTGGAGAAAATAAATCCTGCACCAAGCAACACGGCTAAATGCTCAGGGTCTAATGCAGGGCCTATCGGTTGGATTCTAAAAGCAAAGCTTGTGATGGCAAGTGATATAAATATCCAATATTTATTGATAAACAACGCATAGAACGCACCGATAACTAACGCGGAGCAAAGTCCTAAATTGAAATAGTTTCCCTCGGCAACTTTAGCGCCAATATATAATGATACAATGAGCGATATGACTATAAACAGCCAAGTTAGTATTTTTATACTAGAATTATGCATGATTTTTTAA